>JACRDI010000005.1 GCA_016218665.1 Desulfovibrio sp.
CCCATCCAGAAGCTGCCGGTCTCGTTGTCGTAGATGTTGACGTTGACCATCCAGTCCAGCTTGGTCATGGCCTCGCGCGTCTTGTTGGAGTTGGCTCCGGACACGGCGGGGTTCATGCCCCAGGCGAAGAAGCCCTTGAACTGGCCCTTGAGCATGTCGTCAAAGAGCGTCAGCCAGGAGTAGTCCTTGCCGGGCTCCAGCTTGGGCAGCCACTCGTAGCCCTGCTCGGCCTCGGCCTGCTCGTAGAAGCTCTTGATGAGGCTGACGGCGTACTTGGGCTGGTTCTTCTTCCAGTTCAGGCTCTTGGGGTCCTTGGTGGCAGGGGTGATGCGCTTCAGGTAGTCGGCCAGCTTCTGCTCGTTGGCGCTGGGCGTGGGCAGGTAGCCGGGCACGATGTGGAAGAGCAGGCCCTGGTCGGTGGAACCCTGCACGTTGGACTCGCCGCGCAGCGCGTTGACGCCGCCGCCGGCCACGCCCATGTTGCCCAGAAGCAGCTGGACCATGCTCATGGCGCGGATGTTCTGCACGCCCACGGTGTGCTGGGTCCAGCCCATGGCGTACATGACCGTGCCGGCCTTGTCCGGCTTGCCGGTGGCCGCGTAGGCGTCGTACACCTCAAGCACTTTGGCCTTGGGCATGCCGCACATCTCGACCACGCGGTCCAGGGTGTAGCGGCTGTAGTGCTGGCGCATGAGCTGGTACACGCAGCGCGGGTTGGCGAGCGTGGCGTCGCGCTTGATGTTCCCGTCGGCGTCCTTCTCGAAGGCCCACTTGCTCTTGTCGTACTTGCGGGTGGCCTGGTCGAAGCCGCTGAACATGCCGTCCTTGAAGTCGAAGTCCTTGCCGACGATGAAGGAGGCGTTGGTGTAGTTGACCACGTACTCCTTGAAGATCAGGTTCTTCTCGATGATGTAGCTGATGAAGCCACCCAAAAACGCCAGGTCCGAACCGGAGCGCAGGGGCGCGTAGATGTCGGATTTGGCGCTGGTGCGCGTGAAGCGGGGGTCGACGTGAATGACCTTGCCGCCCTTTTCCTGCGCGCGGGTGACCCACTTGAAGGAAATGGGATGGTTTTCGGCAGCGTTGCTGCCCATGATAAGAATGCAATCACTGTTCTTCAGGTCGATCCAGTGATTGGTCATCGCACCGCGTCCGAACGACTCTGCCAGAGCCGCCACAGTGGCGCTGTGTCAGATACGGGCCTGATGTTCTATGTAGGTCAGTCCCAGGGAGCGCAGGAAGGCCTGGTAGGCCCAGCATTCCTCGTTGTCCATTGCGGCGGAGCCGACGGAGGCGATGCCTTCGCAGCGGTTCACCACCTGGCCCTTGGCGTTCTTTTCCTTGAAGCTGGCGTCGCGGGTGGCCTTGATGTTCTGGGCCATGCGCTCAAGCGCCCATTCCCAGGACTTCTCTTCCCACTTGGTGCCGTAGGGCTTGCGGTACATGACCTTGGTCAGGCGCGGGTTGGGCTCGCCGGGGTTGCCCTCGGCCAGCTGGTAGATGCTGGCGCCCTTGGCGCACAGCGCGCCCTCGTTGATGGGATGGTCCGGGTCGCCTTCGACGTTGACGGCGCGCTTGGAGCCGCCCAGGGCGGTGTTCACGATGAGGCCGCAGCCGACGGCGCAGTAGCAGCAGATGGTGGTGGTCTGCTTGCTCCATTCGGGCTTCAGCTGGGCGATGCGGTCGACGGCGGGTTTGCCGGCGGCGGGGGCTGCGGCGGCCTTTTTGGGCTTGGCCGCGTGTCCAATGCCTGTGAAGGCGCTGGTCAGGGCAGCCGCGGCGGAGAGTTGCAGGAACCCTCTGCGGGTAAGCGACATGGTGCCTCCTTCTGTTAGAGGGTTGTTCAGCTTCCGAGCGTTTCGCGGCACAGCCGCAAGAGCAGGCCGTAACCGGAGAGTGCGCGCGGCGCGTCGAAGGCGACTGCGGGGGCGTGCCAGAACGCTTCCCGCGCGGGGAAGGGCTCAAGCACGAGGCCGCTCACCTTGCGCCGGACCTCAGCCGCGTCCAGGCCGAGGCCCCCGAAGGGCAGAAGCGTCAGGCCGGGACGGTCTGGATGTTTGGGAGGATGGGAATCCATGTGAACCTCCAGTTATGAGGTCCACCGTATCCAAGAAAGACGCGCTGACGTCAAAACCGGGGGCTATTGTGCAAGCTTTGGCACCGGGGTGCAGAGGGCCGCGAGCAGCGCAGGCGCAAGGGCCTGTCCGCCCAGGTTGTGGCGCAGGGCCAACTCCTTCAGATAAAGGGGGAAGCGCCGCCAGGAAAGCCCCTTGAACTGGCGCAGGCGCGGCCGGGCGAAGTCCCAGAAGGGGCACCCGCCCGATTCGGCGAAGATCTGCCCCGGATGGCGCAGCAGGTAGTGGTAGGGCAGGTTTTCGTCGCCGCAAAGGATGAGCGCGTCGTAGGTCTTGTAGCGGTCGGTGATGAGGATGCTGCCGTGGCGCGCCACCCGCAGGTGGAAGTTGTGGTTGAAGTGCAGCACGCTCTCCGCCGTCAGCTCCGGCAGGAGGTCCACGAAGATGTGCCGGCTGCGGCTCAACAGGCCGTACACAGGCAGGGCCGTGCCGGGGGCGAAGTCCTTGTCCTCGCTGTGGGCCGCGTCGAGCAGGGGGTAGAGCGGCGCGCCGGGGCCGAGAAGCTGCGGGGCGTCCGCCCCCTGGGCCACTATGGCCAGGCGCAGCACCGTGAGGGCCTTGAAGGCCGTGTTGTAGGAGATGCCCACCTGGGCCGCGGCCTCGCGCGTGGAGAGCTCCTGGGCGAAGGCCTTGGCCAGGCCCACCCACTTGAGGGGCGAAAGGCCGGTTTCGTTCAGCCAGCGCCCGGTGAAGTCGTGGAAGGTGTAGCGGCAGCCGCCGCAGCGCAGCCGCCCCCCGGCCAGCTGATAGGGGGCCTTGGCGCGGCAGCGCGGGCAGTGCTTCGCGCCGTCGGGCCAGGTCAGGCCCAGCAGCAGCTCGCGGGCGGCGTCCTCGGTTTCTGGCAGTGCGGCCGGTGCGGCCTGGGCGTCCTCGTGCTGCATGCGGGGGGCTTCCTCTCGGATGAGACTCTAGCATGTTCCGCTTCCGGTGCCAAGTCGTGAGGCGGAATTTCCGTGTGCGCGGCCGCACGGGGGGCGGTTTGCCGCCCGGTCCGCATTTTTTGTTGAACCATCGGGCCAACTGGCGTAGGGTGCTGAAGATTTTTCGGCCACTTGGCGGGCCGGCAAGGGCAAGGGGGGACACAACAACATGGGCGGCAACGGCTTTTCTCGCACACGCACTTGGCTCATGCTGTGTCTGGTGCTGGCGGGCATCGCCGCCGCGGGGCTGCTCCCCTCGCTGCCGGGCAGGTTCGGCTGCGCACGCAGCGACGAGCGCGCCGCCGTTGAGCAGGACGTACGCGGCGTCACCGACGACACCATCACCCTGGGCTCGTCCCTGGCGCTTTCCGGCCATGCCAGCTACCTGGGCACGCAAACCCTGCGCGGGGCCTTAAGCTACCTCTACCACGTGAACGAGTCGGGCGGGGTGCACGGCCGCAAGATCCGCCTCATCTCCTACGACGACTCCTACGACCCCCCCCGCTGCCTGGCCAACACCCAGCGCCTCATCATCGAGGACCAGGTCTTCGCCCTGTTCTGCTACGTGGGCACGCCCACCACGGTCAAGATCATGCCCCTGCTGGAGGACGCCCGCATCCCCCTGGTGGGCATGTTCACGGGCGCCAACGCCCTGCGCGCGCCCTTCAACCGCTATCTGGTCAACATCCGCGCCTCCTACTACCAGGAGACCGCGGCCGCCGTGCGCCACCTGGTGCGCGACCTGGGCCTCAAGCGCATCGCCGTGTTCTACCAGTACGACGCCTACGGCTTCGACGGCCTCACCGGCACGGAGCTGGCCCTGAAGGAGTTCGGCCTGGAGCCGGTGGCCCGCGGCTCCTATGTGCGCGGCACCCTGGACGTGGAGGAGGGCCTCACCAAGATCGAGGACTCCCGGGCCGAGGCCGTGGTCATGATCGGCACCTACGACCCCTGCGCCCGCTTCATCCAGCTGGCCCACGACGGCGGCTTCTCGCCCATCTTCTACACCGTGTCCTTCGTGGGTGCGGAGGAGCTTGCCAGAAAGCTGGGCGAGAGCTTCGGCACAGGGACCAGGCCCCTGGTGGTCATGTCGCAGGTGGTGCCCCCCACCGAGGGCGCGGACGCGGGCAAGCTTTCCGGCGGCGCGCGCGAGTACGTGGAGCTTCTGGCCAAGTACTTCCCGGACGACAAGCCCAACTCCGTGGGGCTTGAGGGCTACTACAACGCCCGCGTTCTGGTGGAGGGCCTGCGCCGCGCCGGGCGCGAGCTGACCCGCGAGGGCTTCATCAAGGCCATCGAGTCCATCCGCGACTACGAGCTTGCGCCGGGGCAGGCGGTGAGCTTCGGGCCGGAGAACCACCAGGGCATGGAGCGGGTGTACTTCACCCGCTACGAGGGCGACCGCTTCAACCTGGTGGAATCCTGGGCGGAGGTGCTCTCCGAGTATGCCCGCCGCCGCGCCGGGAACGCGCCATGACCCTGTGGCGCAAGGGCCTGCGGCGCTACGAGGGCTTGAGCCTCAAGAACAAGATCTTCCTCTCGATCCTGGGCGTGGTGCTCATGATCAGCGTGGCCATCGCCTTTCTGGCGCGCTACATCCTGGTGTCCTCCCTCACCACGGAGCTGGAGATGCGCGGCAGCGCCATCGCCCACTCCGTGGCGGAACGCGGCGGCGGCTACGTGCTGGACAAGAATTCGGCCATGCTGCTCTCGCTCATCTTCGACGAGGCCCGCCTGCACGAGCGCAAGCACCTCATCTCCTACATCTTCGTCACCGACCAGGAGGGCGAGGTGCTGGCCCACACCATGACCCGCGCCTTCCCCGCGGAGCTGAAGCAGGCCAACATGCTGCCGCCCACGGAAGACCGCAGCGTGCGCCTGGTCAGCGTGGACCAGGACGACATCCACGACATCGCCGTGCCCATCCGCGAGGGCCTGTACCGCATCGGCACCGTGCACGTGGGCCTGTCCAAAAGCCACATCGACAGCCTCATCGCCACCCTGCGGCTGACCTTCCTGGGCTTCATCTCGGCCATCATCCTCATCATCTTCTTCATCTCCAACCGCCTCACCCAGTACATCACCCGTCCCCTGTCCAAGCTCACCAAGATCGCCGACGAACTCTCCCGCGGGAACTTCGACATCACCATGGACCTGCAGGAGGACGACGAGCACTGGAAGCCCACGGACTGCCCGGCCTACGAGAACACGGAGATGCCCTGCTGGCACTTCGACCAGTCGGTGCGGGCGGCCGCCAGCCACCGCACCTGCGGCAACTGCGTGTTCTACCGCAAGCGCGGCGGCGACGAGGTGGCCCAGATGGGCGACAGCTTCCGCAACATGGTGTGGAGCATCAAGCTTTACCGCCGCCGCCTGCGCGAGAGCGAGGAAAAGTACCGCTCGCTGTTCGACTCCGGCCCGGACCCGGTGTTCGTGGTGGACTGCGAGGACTTCCGCATCGCCGACGCCAACCCCCGCGCCATCGAGCTCTACGGCTACGAGAAGGACGAGCTCATCGGCATGAGCTATCTGGCCCTTGGGCCGGAGAACCGCAAGGACTGCCTGCTCTTCAACGAAGGGGGCGAGAACGGCGGCGAGGCCGACGAGGCCGGCGGCACCGGCTGCCTGTACCACCCCAAGGTTCTGCACTACAAAAAGGGCATGCGCCCCTTCTACGTCAACGTGCACGCCTGCCCCATCTCCTACCGGGGCCGCCACGCCATCATCATCGCCGTCACGGACATCACCGAGATGATCGAGAAGGACGCCCAGCTCATCCAGGCGGGCAAGATGAAGTCCCTGGGCGAGATGAGCGCCGGCATAGCCCACGAGCTGAACCAGCCGCTGAACGCCATAAAGATGGGCAGCGAGTTCCTGGCCATTCTGGACGAGCAGGGCCAGACCGCGTCCAAGGACGCCTTCCGCCAGGTGGTGCGCGAGATAAGCGGCCAAGTGGACCGCGCCGCGGAGATCATCAACACCCTGCGCGCCTTCGGCCGCAAGGCGGAGATGCTGAAGGAGCCCGTGGACGTGAACAAGCCGGTGCGCAGCGTGCTCACCATCGTGCGCCGCCAGTTCGAACTGGACAACATCCGCTTCCACCTGGACCTGGCGGAAGGGCTGCCCCCTGTGCTGGCCCACGACAACCGCCTGCAGCAGGTGTTCTTCAACCTCTTCACCAACGCCCGCGACGCCATCAACGAGGCCAGCAAGGCCTCCGACCTGGGCGCCAGGCGCAGCATCGCCATCAGAAGCTGGGCCGAGTCCGGCGGAGTGGCGGTGGAAGTGCGCGACACCGGCATCGGCATGGCCGAGGACATGCGCGACAAGATCTTCGAGCCCTTCTTCACCACCAAGGAGACCGGCCAGGGCATGGGCCTCGGCCTGGCCATCACCTACGGCATCGTGCGCGACTACGGCGGGCAGATCCGCATCGACAGCGCGCCGGGCAAAGGCACGGCGGTCAGCCTTCACTTCCCCCCGGCGGGCTGAGTTCCGCCCACGGAGAGCACATGGAAAAGAAAGTCCTGGTCATCGACGACGAGCAGCCCACCCTGAACATGTTCCGCCTGCTGCTGGCGGCCTACGGGTACGAGACCCTCACCGCGGCCAACGGCGCGGAAGGGGTGGAGGCCTTCGGCCGGGAGCGGCCCGGCATCGTGCTCACCGACATCAAGATGCCCGTCATGGACGGCATCGAGGTGCTGCGCCGCATCAAGGACATCGACCCCCACGCCGAGGTCATCGTCATCACCGGCCACGGCGACATGGACCTGGCCATCCGCGCGCTCAACCTCGACGCCACGGACTTCATCAACAAGCCCGTGCAGCGTCAGGCCCTGTCCGACGCCCTCACCCGGGCCGAGGAGCGCATCGCCATCGCCAAGGCCCAGGCCGGGGAGTTCCCCGTGGAGGAGACCGACCAGGCCGCCATCCTGCACATCGAGGGCGGCGTCACCGCCCGCTCCGAACCCCTGCTGGACCAGGCCATGGCCCGCGCCCGCGAGCTGGCCAAGCCCTACATCGTGCTCAGCTTCGCCGAGAACGCCTCCATCAACGGGGCCGGGCTCACGCTGCTCACCCAGCTTCTGCACGACGCCCGCGAGCGCGGCGAGCGCATGTGCATTCAGGGCCTGTCGGAGAACTTCCGCAAGGTCTTCGAGATGGTGGGCATTTCCCGGCTGGTGGTGCCCTGCCGGGAGCCGCTGGAATTCTAGGCAGCAGTCCTAGAACGGAGCCTTCGATCCGCCAGAGGCCGCGCTTCCGTACGGGGGCGCGGCCTTTTTCGCGTCCGCGAGGCGGGAAAGCCCCCAGGAAAAGGCCGCGAAGAAGGGAATGAAATAGTAGCCCGGCCCGGCCCCCTCCCACAAAAGCGGCATGGGCGCGCCGTCGAAGCGCCAGTAAAGCCAGGTGAGGGCGGCGCAGCCCGGCCAGAGGATGGCCGCCGCCCGCCCGGCGGAAAGGGCCATGGTGTTGCCGTAGGCCTCCTGGGCCAGGTGGTTCTGGGCCAGATAGGCGGCCTTGTCGCCCGCCTGGGCCGCCTGGACGGAAAGCTCCTGCCTGCGCCGGGTCTCCTCGCTCTGGGTCGCCCAGCGGGCGCGCTGGGAACGCGCCACCAGGGCCCGCCCCGCCCGTCCCGCCAGGGCGCAAAAAAGCGCCAGCAGGGCGCAGCCCAGCACGAAGCCCGCCTGGGCGTCGGGCAGCAGGCGGAAGGGGGCGATGAGCAGGGCGTCCAGGGTTTCGAATGGCGTCATGGCGATGATGGTTATGCAAAAGGCCCCTCCCCCGCAAGGGGAAGGGGCCCGTCTGGTTGCGGATGCTTTGGGGCCTACACGCCGGGGATCTTGATGCCGACGAAGCCGGCCAGCAGGTAGCCGACGCCGATGTACAGCGACAGCACGATGAAGATGCGCTTCATGAGCGAGTCGGAGAGGTACTTGCTGGTCATGGGGCCGATGATGGAGCCGGCGGTGATGCCCACCAGCTCAAGGCCGATGAGGCTCCACTCGATGGGGGTGCCCTTGGCCATGAGGGTGATGATGCTGGTCACCATGCCCACGAGCACGGCCAGGGCGCTGGTGCCGGCGGCCAGGTACATGGGCAGCTGGGTCACGCTGGTCAGGAAGGGCACCAGCAGGAAGCCGCCGCCCACGCCCAGGAAGGCCGCCGCGGCGGAGATGACCACGCCGCCCAGGAAGGGCAGCAGCGGGTTGAAGGAGAAGGGCACGCCGTAGAAGGTGAACTCGCAGGCGCTGGCGTTGAACTTCTGGATCTTCAGGCCGATGTCGCAGCCTTCCATGCTCTCGCCGCACTTCTGCTTCTTCACGGCCTCCTCAAAGGCCTTGGCGGCCTCCTTGGCGGTCTTCTTCTTGGCCTGGCCCGCCGGGGTGGTCTCGTAGAACAGCCAGCAGCCCAGCACAAGGACGAACAGGCCGAAGTAGCCCTGGTAGCTCTTGAAGTCGAGCTTGCCGGCGGAGAGTTCCTGCGCGGCCCACGCGCCGATGAGCGAGCCCAGGCCCAGGCTGATGGCCAGGGGCAGCACCAGGCGCTTCATCTTGAGGTAGTTGAAGGAGCTGATGGCCGCGCTGGTGCCCACCAGGAACTGGTTGGAGGCCTTGATGGAGTCGGTGATGATCTTGCCGAGCTCGGGGGCGGTCTTCTTGAAGCCGCCGGCGTAGGAGCCGTAGCCGAAGACGCTGATGTGGCCCACGCCCGCCATGACGCCGCCGAAGGCGCCCACGGTGGAGAAGATCCAGCCCACCCACACGGCCCAGAAGAAGGCCAGGATGGGGTTGACGCTGGGCGAGCCGGGGATGCCCAGGAAGCCGGCCGGCTTGCTCTCGTCGATCATGCCGGGCTCTGCGCCACGGGGGGCCTTGGCCATGGCTTCCTCAAGGGTCAGCCTCTTCTTGGCGCCCTCTGCGGGCTTGGCGTCGGCGGGCTTGGTGCCGTTGTCGGCCTTCACGGCCTCGGCCGCGGGGGCCGCGGCGGGGGCCGGGGCCGCCTGCTGCGCCACGGCCGTGCCGAGCCACGCGCACAGGGCCAGGCTGGCCAGGGTCAGGGTGAGAATGCTGCGCTTCGTCATGGGTTCTTCCTCCTCCAGGGGGGTGTTTGAGTTCATCTCGCCACTATTTCGCGCCCGGCGCCGCGGGCCTTGATCCGGGAACAAATCTTACGGGCGGCACTGCAGGGAGAGCAGCCGCTGGCCATAGTCGTCGCGCGCCTCGTCCGAGGCCTCGTTGGGCGGGCCGAACTCCAGGGCGTGGGCGGTGCAGCCCGCCACGCAGGCCGGCTTCATGCCCTCGTCCACCAGGTCGCGGCAGTAGTCGCACTTGATGACGCGGCCCGTGGCCTGGCTCCACTGGGGCACCTTCCAGGGGCAGGCCATGATGCAGGCCTTGCAGCCCACGCACAGCTCCTGCCGCACGAAGACGATGCCGTCCTGCTCGCGCCGGGTCATGGCCTTGGTGGGGCAGGCGAACACGCACCAGGGCTTCTCGCAGTGGAAGCAGGGCATGTACAGGGCCTGCAGGCGGGGCGTGTCCTCGTCCTCCCGGGGGCCCATGGTGATGAGCTTGCCCAGGTTGGCCCCGGCGGGCACGCGGTTCTTGGTCTTGCAGTGCACCTCGCACGCGTGGCAGGCGATGCAGCGCTTGGGGTTGATGCGGATGCTGTAGTTGCTCATGCCGTTTCTCCTTACGGAAGCAGATTCTGCCCGGCCTTAAGGGCCAGGTTGAACACGGGTCCGGGCACGACGCCCAGGGCGAGGATGGCGCCGGCCAGGACGAATCCCGCCGCGCCCGCAGGCTCGGCCTGCGTGTCCTCGCGTTCGGGGTCGACCGTGTAGCAGTGCCGGGCCAGGTTGAGGTAGAAGTAGATGGAGATGGCGGTGTTCACCACCGCCGCCACCACCAGCCACGAATAGCCGGCGTTCCAGGCCGAGCTCAAAAGGAACAGCTTGCCCATGAAGCCCGCCGTGGGCGGCAGGCCCACAAGGGAGAACGCCGCCAGAGCCATGAGGAAGGCCAGGGCGGGCCGGCGCTTGTGCAGGCCGCTCAAGTCCGCGTAGGTCAGGTTGCGGCCATCGCGGGAGAGCCGGCAGATGACCCAGAAGCAGGCCAGGTTGCCCAGCACGTACACCAGGCTGTAGTGCGCAACAGAGCCCATGCCCTCGGCGCTGCCCGCGGCCAGGCCAAGGGTCAGGTAGCCCGCGTGGGCCACGCCGGAGTAGCCCAGCATGCGCTTCAGGTCCTTCTGGGCCAGGGCCGCCAGGTTGCCGATGGTCATGGACAGCACGCCCAGCACCGCCAGCAGCTGGCCGATGCCGGCCGCCGGGGTGAGCACGGCCATGAAGCGCACCAGCACCACGGCCGCGCCCAGCTTGGGGATGGTGGCCAGGTAGGCCGAGGTCTCGTTGTCCGCGCCGGTGTAAACGTCCGGGGCCCAGGCGTGGAAGGGGAACAGGGCCAGCTTGTACAAGAAGCCGCACAAAAGCAGGGCCATGCCCATCACCGCGCCGGGGTTGGTCGCGAGGCTCCAGTCCTTGCCGGCCAGCTGGGCGATGAGCCCGGTGTGCTGGGTGCCCATGATGTAGGCATAGCCGTAGAGCGAGAGCCCGGTGGCCGCCGCGCCGAAGAGGATGTACTTGATGCCCGCCTCGGCAGCGCGCGGGTCGCGTCCGCGCAGGGGCACCAGGGCGAACAGGCTGTACGAGGCCAGCTCCAGCGCCACGACCAGGGTGATGATCTCCACCGCGCTGGCGAGCACCATGAAGCCCAGGGCCGAGAGGGAGAGCAGGAAGAAGTACTCCGTGCGGCGCTCGCCGTCGAGCAGCGGCCGGCGCAGGGCGTTCTGGTTGGCCAGGGCCGCGCCCAGGGCCACGGCGGCCTTGAAGAACTGGGAGCAGGCGTCCAGCTGGTACGCGCCGGAGAAGAAGACCCCGCGCGCGCCCATAGCCAGCAGGCTGGCGGCCAGCACGCCCACGCTGGCGGCGGGCAGCCAGGACAGGGCCAGGTCCTGGCGCGGCCTGGCCAGGATGAGGCCGAAGAGCGCCAGCAGCAGGGCCCCCTGCGCCAGCTCCGGGGCGAAGAGCACGAGATCAGCGGACATCGGCGGCCTCCTTGGCCTGCACAAGATCGGCGCCTATGGCCGGCTTGGAGGTTTCGCACTGGCTGGCGGCGATGGAGCGCTCCAGGCTCTGGGCCACGGCGCGGTCCATGACCTTGAGCACGGGCCCAGGGGCGAAGCCCAGCACCGCCACCAGGATGGCCGGCAGGGCCAGGCAGAACACCTCGCGGCGATTCAGGTCCGCCCACTGGGAAGCGGCGGAGGGGGAGCCCCAGGCCATGCGCTGCAGCAGGCGCAGCATGTAGGCCGCGCCCAAAAGCGCGCCGGGGATTGCCGCCAGCCCCACCCACACGGAGTACTTGAAGGAGCCCACCAGCACGAGGGCCTCGCCCACGAAGCTGTTGGTGCCGGGGAAGCCCAGCGAGGACAGGGAGAAGAGCCCCAGGAAGAACATGTACACCGGCAGGCGCTTGCCCAGGCCCAGGTTGTCCTCGATCTGGCGGGAGTGGCTGCGCTCGTACACCAGGCCCACGCACATGAACAGCGCGCCCGCGGTGATGCCGTGGTTCAGCATCTGCAGAATGGCCCCCTCCATGCCCTGCCTGCTCATGAGGAAGATGCCCAGGGTGACGAAGCCCATGTGGCCGATGGACGAGTAGGCGATGAGCTTCTTGATGTCCTTCTGCCCCAGGGCCACGAAGCCGCCGTACACGATGGACACCAGCGAGGCCGCCACCATCCAGGGCGCGAACTCCACGCTGGCCTCGGGCGTCAGCCCCAGGCAGAAGCGGATGAATCCGTACGCGCCCATCTTGAGCAGCACCGCGGCCAGCAGCACGCTTCCGGCCGTGGGGGCCTCCACGTGGGCGGCGGGCAGCCAGGTGTGGAAGGGCACCATGGGCATCTTGACCGCGAAGGCCAGCGCCATGGCCCAGAAGGCCAGCATCTGGAAGCCCATGGGGTAGTCGCGCGCGGCCAGCTCGGGGATGGAGAAGGTGCCCGCGTACTGGCGGAAGGCCACGATGGCCGCCAGGAGAAGCGCGCTGCCCGCCAGCGTGTACAGGAAGAACTTCAGCGCCGCGTACTTGCGCTCCGCCCCGCCCCAGATGGCGATGAGCAGGAACATGGGCACCAGCATGGCCTCCCAGAACACATAGAAGAGCACCAGGTCCAGGGCGCAGAACACGCCGATGCACACCGCGCACATGAACAGCAGGCAGGCGTGGAACTCCTTCAGCCGCACGGCGGCGGAGCGCCAGGAGATGAGCACGCACAGGGGCGTGAGCGCGGCCATGAGCACGATCATGAGCAGGCTGATGCCATCGATGCCGAGGGCGTACTCGATGTTCCAGTAGGGCAGCCAGGGCAGGCGCTCCACGAACTGGTAGCCGTCCCCGGTCGCGTCGAAGCCCAGCCACAGGGCCGCGGACAGCGCGGCCTCGGCCAGGCCCGTGGCCAGGGCCGCCAGGCGCACCGCCCGGTCCGAGCGCTGCAGGAGCGTGAGCCCCGCGCCCAGAAGGGGCAGCAGGATCAGCGCGCTCAAGATGGGAAAGGTTCCGTCAGCCATGCCTGCGCCTCGTGCTCGTTGTTTCCGTCCGTTCCAAAAGTCCGCCCGGCCCTAGCGCCAGAGCATCCAGCAGAACCAGCCCAGGCCGAAGACCGACACCGAGGCCAGCACCATGGTGGCCAGCGACTCGTCCAGCCGTCCCTTGTGCTCGCGGGCGGTGCGGCCGCCCAGGCTGCTCACGCCACTGGCCAGGCCGTCCACCGCGCCCTTCACCGCGCTCCAGTCGAAGAGGGCGCTCAAGCGGGCCCCAGCCATGAGGCCGGACAGGCCCCAGGCCCTGTAGCGCTCGCCCCACCAGGAATCCACGGCCTGCACCGGGTTCTGGGCCAGCCAGAAGAAGGCCCTGCCGCCCTTGCGGTAGAACCAGTCCAGGTCCAGGCTGATCTTCGGCTCCGGGGCCAGCTTCTTCAAAAGCAGGAAGAAGCCCAGGGCCGTGAACAGCAGGATCTGCATGGTCTCGGACAGGTGGTAGACCGTGTAGGGATGGTAGGCATGGGCCGCCTGCTGGTAGGGCAGCATGTTGTACAGATAGGGGGTGTAGCTGCCGATGAGGATGCACAGGAAGGCGGCGATGGCCATGGCCACCTGCATGTTCATGGGCGGGTCGCCCGCGCGCTCCCAGGTCTCTTGCGAGCAGTTGTTCTTCCCGAACCAGATGAAGTACGGCACCTTGAGGCCCGTGTGCAGGAAGGTGCCGGCCGAGGCCAGGGTGAGCAGGAAGGCCGCCCAGTAGTTGTGGACCTCGAACCCGGCCGCCACGATCATGGCCTTGCTGACGAAGCCGGAGAACAGCGGGAAGGCCGAGATGGAGAGCCCGCCGATCATGGTGAACAGGAAGGTGCGCGGCATGCGCTTGTACAGGCCGCCCAGCTCGGTGAACTTGCTGGTGCCGGTCATGTGCAGCACCGAGCCGCAGCCCATGAACAAGAGGCCCTTGTACAGGATGTGCGCGAAGGCGTGGGCGCTGGTACCGTTGATGGCCAGTTCCGTGCCGATGCCGACGCCCGCCACCATGTACCCCACCTGGCTGATGATGTGGTAGGCGAGCAGGCGCCGGGAGTCGTTCTCCAGCACGGCGTAGACAACGCCGTAGAGGGCCATGCACACGCCCAGCGGCACCAGTATCTCCATGCCCGCGAAGCCGCGCGCCAGGGCGTACACCGCCGTCTTGGTGGTGAAGGCGCACATGAACACCGAGCCGGTCACCGTGGCCTCGCCGTAGGCGTCGGGCAGCCAGGCGTGCAGGGGCGGCACGGCGGCGTTCAAAAGGAACCCCGCCAGGATGAGCCAGGTGTAGGGCTGGGGGTTGTCCACGCCGATGGGCCCGAAGGAGAGGTCGCCCCCGGTGGCCTTGTAGCGCAGGATGAGCCCGGCCAGCAGCAGCAGCCCGCCCGCCGTGTGCACCAAAAGGTAGCGGAAGCCGGACGCCAGGGACTCCTTGCGGCCCCGGAACCACACCAGGAACACGGAGGAGAAGGCCATGAGCTCCCAGAACAGGAAGAGCGTCAGGTAGTCTCCGCAGAAGATGACCCCCAGCGCCCCGGCCACGTAGATCCAGGCCGCGGCGTGCTGGGCCGGGTCCTCCACGTGCAGGCCGTAGATGGTGCCGATGACGCACATGAGGGTCATGATGTAGGCGAAGACCATGCTCAGGTTGTCCACGCGGCCGAAGGTCATGGTCCAGTCCATGAACTGGAGCACGCCGTAGACCCCGTTGTTCCCCTGCATGGAGAGCACGTCCAGGAAGCTGAGCGCCGGCACGGCCACCAGGAAGGCCTTGCGCAGCGCCTTGGGCACGAAGGGCAGGACAAGCGCGCCGACGAGCAGCAGGGCCGAGGGATGGAGCCAGAAGCTAGTCATCGTAGTAGTCCTCGCGGGTCATGATCCCCCTGTGGCCGAACCACTTGGAGACGACGATGATCAGCACGCAGGCC
Source organism: Desulfovibrio sp. (assembly GCA_016218665.1). GTDB lineage: Bacteria > Desulfobacterota > Desulfovibrionia > Desulfovibrionales > Desulfovibrionaceae > Humidesulfovibrio. The sequence goes on from JACRDI010000005.1 coordinate 14,624, forward strand.
ACGAAGCCGAACGCCGACCAGAAGCCGGGGATGCGCTCCACCGCCGCGTGGGCGTGTTCCTTGGAGACCAGGAACGCGTCGGCCAGGACCACCAGGGCCAGGACCACCAGGCTTGCGCGGATGGTGAGGGCCATCCTGTTGCGGAAGAATTCGATGAATCGGACGATCATCTCGCCACCGCCTTCACGAAGAGCATGAACGTGTCGGGGAAGAGGCCGATTGCCACCGAGAGCGTGGCCGTGAGGAGCAGCGGCACCAGCATGGTCAGCGGGGCCTCGTGGATTCCCGCGCGGGCGCCGCCATGTCCGCCGCCGCTGCCGTCGCCCACGGGCGCCTTGCCGAAGAAGGCGCTGTAGGTCACGGGCGCGAAGTAGGCCACGTTCAAAAGCGTGCTGGCCAAAAGCACCAGCAGGATGGCCGTGGAGTACGCGGGCATCTCCATGGCCCCCACCAACAGCTTCCACTTGGTGACGAAGCCGGCCACCGGGGGCGCGCCGATCATGCTCAAGGAGGCCACGGCGAAGGCCGCGAAGGTGAAGGGCATGGTCCGGCCCAGGCCGCTCATGTCGTTGATGTTCTTCTTGTGCGCGGCCACGTAGATGGCCCCGGCGCAGAAGAACAGGGTGATCTTGGAGAAGGCGTGCACCGCGATGTGCACGATGCCGCCCTGGATGCCGTCCGGGGTGAGCAGGGAGAGCCCCAGCACCACGTAGGACAGCTGGCTGACCGTGGAATAGGCCAGCCGGGCCTTGAGGTCGGTCTTGGTCAGCGCGATGACGGAGGCCGCCAGGATGGTCAGCGAGGCCACAAAGGCCGTGGGCAGGCCCAGGTTCAGGCTGGTCAGGGTCTCCACGCCGAAGCCGGAGAGCATGATCCGCGACACGGAGAACACGCCCGCCTTGACCACGGCCACCGCGTGCAGCAGGGCCGAAACCGGCGTGGGCGCCACCATGGCCGAGGGCAGCCAGTTGTGGAAGGGGATGATGGCCGCCTTGGCCAGCCCCGCGATGTACAGGAAGTAGGTCAGGGTCACCAGGCGGGGGTCGGCGTCCTTGGGGAACATGCCGGCGGCGATGTCGCCCACGCGCATGTCCAGGGTGCCGCACAGCACGTAGGTCAGGATCATGGCCGGCAGCAGGAAGAGCTTCGAGGTGCCCATGAGGTAGGTCATGTACTTCTGGGCGCCCGCGAAGGCCGACTCGTCCTGGTGGTGGGCCACCAGCGGGTAGGTGAAGATGGTGATGAGCTCGTAGAACAGGTACAGCGTGAACACCGTGGCCGAAAGGGCCACGCCCACCGCGCCGAAGATGGCCAGGGCGAAGCAGAAGTAGTAGCGCGTCTGGGCGTGCTCATCCAGGCCGCGCATGTAGCCGATGTTGTAGCTGGTGGCGAAGCCCCACAAAAACGGCGCGATGAGCCCGAAGAGCACCGAGAGGCCGTCGGCCTGGAGCGAAAGGGAGATGCCCGGGTACAGGGTGCACAGGGTGGCCTGGGGAATGCGCCCGGAGAGCACCGCCGCCGCCAGGGGCAGCATGGACAGGAAGACCAGGGCGGCCGCGGTGAAGGACACCGCCTCGCGCAGGTTTGGGCTGCGGCGGAAAAGCCAGATCAGCGGCGGGGCCGCGGCGGCGATCGCCAGGGGAAGGGTGAGCGCGAAGGTGTCCATGTCAGCCCTTCAGTTCCGAAACGGAATCAATGTTGCTGTCGCCCGCGCGCAGCGTCACCACCAGGATGATGGCCACCACCAGGGTGGCCTCCGCCGCCGCAAGGCCCATGATGAGCAGCGAGGTCAGCTGCCCGGCCACGGGGTCGCCGCCGCCCAGCTGGCAGGAGGCCGCCACGGACAGCCCCGCGCCGTTGAGCAGAAGCTCAAGGGCGATGAGCATGCCCACCAGGGAACGCCGCCGGGCCAGGCCGTAGAAGCCGAGGCCAAGCAGCAGCAGGCCCGCCAAATGGAACAGGAACAGGTCGCTCATCTGCGCCTCCTGCGTTCGAAGCCGAGCAGCACGCCCCCGGCCATGGCGGCGAAGAGCACCACGGAGATGAGCTCGAAGGCCAGGGCGTAGCGGCCAAGAAGCCCCGCGCCCAGCTGGACCACGGGAATCTCCGGGGCCTGGGCCTTGGCCTGGCGGATGAACAGGAAGGCGCCGGCGGCCAGGGTGGCGGCGGGCAGCAGCCCGGCGGCCACGGCCATCAACGGGCGCTTCAGGTAGCGGCCGCGTTCCTCCTGGCCCTGGGCGGGCCGGGTGAACATGACCGCGAAGAAGATGAGCACGCCCACCGCGCCCGCGTAGATCATGAGCTGCATGAGGGCCAGGTAGGGCGCGTTCATGAGCAGGTACATGCCCGCCACGCCGAACATGGCCGTGATGAGCCCCACCAGGGCGCGGTCCTTCTGCACCGCGCGGGTGGCCACCAGGCCGCCGGCCAGAATCACCAGCAGGTGGAAGACGTAGACGATGTGCGCCGCGCTATTCATGCGTGCGGCCTCCTTCAGCCTGGGGGGACCCGGAAGCCTGCCGCGCCTGTTCAGCCTGCCGCGCCTGTTCAGCCTGCCGCGCCTGTTCAGCCTGCCCGGCCAGCCGCTCCTTCAGGTCCAGGACGAAGTCCGCCCGGTCCCTGGAGAGGAAGTAGGCGTGGGTGGAGAAGCGCAGGGCCCCGGCGGGGCAGTTGCGCACGCACTGGCCGCACAGGCTGCAGGCGGAGTAGTCGAGCACGAAGCGCTTCGGCTCGCGCTCGCCGATCATGACGTCGAAATGCGCCGCCGGGGTCAGCTGGCCCATGATGCTCTCGGCCCGGATGAAGGCGTTGGTCTTGAGCTCGGCCGGGGCCATGGCCGTCTCCACCGTGATGCAGCCGGAGGGGCACATGTCCATGCACTGGCCGCAGGCCACGCAGCGCGGGCGGGCGGGGTCGGCGTCGCTGCCCACCAGCTCTATGTGCCCGCGGTAGTGGCCCAGGTTCTTCACCTCGGCCATGGGGTAGATGACGGTGCTTTGCTCCTGGAACACGGCCCGGCCGGTGATGCCGAGGCCCACGGCGATGGACTTGAGCGCCCCGTATGCCTTGGTGATGGCTCCGAACATGGCCTAGGCCCCCTTGAGCGCCAGCATGACGAGCATGGTGGCCAGGATGTTCAGCAGGGCGGCCGGGGTCATCCAGCGCCAGCACAGGTTCAGCAGCTGGTCGAAGCGCACGCGCGGCAGGGTCCAGCGCAGCTGGATGACCAGCAGCACCAGGGCGTACATCTTGGCCAAAAACCACCAGGGGCCCGGAGCCACCGGCCCCTGCTGCCCGCCCAGGAACAGGGCCGCCGCCACGCCGCAGATGATGAGGATGTAGGCGTACTCGGCCAGGAAGAAGATGCCGAAGCCCATGCCGGAGTACTCCGTGTGGAACCCGGCGGTGAGCTCGCTCTCGGCCTCGGGCAGGTCGAAGGGCGCGCGGTTGGTCTCGGCCACGGCGCTGATGAGGAAGAGCAGCAGCGCCAGGGGGTTCATGAAGCCGAACCACTGCCAGGGCCAGGGCCCCTGGGCGGCCATGACCTCGTGCAGGTCCATGCTGCCGGCCATGAACACGGCCGTGAGGGCGGCCAGGAGCAGCGGAATCTCGAAGGACACGGTCTGGGCGATGGCCCGCGCCGCGCCCAGAAGCGACCACTTGTTGTTGGAGCCCAGGCCCGCCAGGCAGAGCGAGATGGAGTTGAGCCCGATGAAGGAGAGGATGAGGATCAGGCCCAGGTTCAGCCGCACGGTGGCCATCTCGGGCAGGAAGGGCAGCGGCAGGAAGCAGATGGGCACCGGCATGAAGGACAAAAGCGGCGCGCCCCAGTAGAGCAGGCGGTCGCTGCGCCTGGGGGTGATGAGCTGCTTGCTGATGAGCTTGAGCGCGTCGGCCAGGGGCTGCAGCAGGCCGTAGGGGCCCACGTGCAGCGGGCCGGGGCGGCGCTGGCAGCGTCCGGCCACCTTGCGTTCCACCCAGACCAGCACGATGCCGTTGGCCCCGGCGAAGGCCAGGATGGCGGCGAGGCCCAGAAGCAGGCTGAGGAGCGGGGTGTCCAGGCTCATCTGTCGATCTCCGGGATGACCAGGTCAAGGCTGCCAAGGATGGCCACGGCGTCCGCCAGGAGCGTGCCCTTGGCCAGGGCCGGGAACAGGCTCAGGTTGGAGAAGCTGGGGGCGCGCAGCTTCACGCGGTAGGGGTTGGGGCCGCCGTCGCCGCGCAGGCGGATGACCGCCTTGCCGCGCGCGGCCTCCACGGCGAAGCTGGTTTCGCCCTTGGGCAGGGTGACCATGCGCGGGGCCAGGGGGTGGATGTGCTGGCCCTCGGGCAGCATGTCGAGGGCCTGCTCCACGATGTTCAGGCTCTGCTCCAGCTCGGCCATGCGCACCAGGTAGCGGGCCATGCAGTCGCCCACGTCGCTGGTGGGGATGGCGAAATCGAGCTCCGGGTACACGGAGTAGGGTTCCGCGCGGCGGGTGTCGTAGGCCACGCCGGAGCCGCGCAGCACCGGGCCGGTGGCCCCGTAGGCGCGGGCCATGTCCGGGGTCAGGTGGCCCACGCCCTCGCACCGGGCGCGCAGAATGGCGTTGTCGGTGACGAAGTCGCGGAACATGGGCAGCCGGCCGCGCAGGCGGGAGACGATGCGCCGGGCCTGGGCCGCGAAGCCCTCGTCGATGTCCGCCGTCACCCCGCCGAAGGTGTAGTAGCAGTAGGTGAGGCGCGAGCCCGTGACCCGCATGAGCAGGTCCATGATCTCTTCGCGGTCCTCGAAGGCGTACATGATGGGGGTGAAGGCCCCCAGGTCCAGCAGGTAGGCTCCCCACCACAGCAGGTGCGAGTTGATGCGGTTGAGTTCGCAGGTGATGACGCGGATGAACTCGGCCCTGCGGGGCACCTCGATGCCGGCCAGCTTCTCCACCGCGCCCACGAAGGCCCAGTTCCAGGCCAGGGCGTGCAGATAGTCCACGCGGCCCATGTTGGGCAGGAACTTGTGGCAGGTGCGGTTCTGGCCCATCCACTCGTGCATGCGGTGGATGTAGCCCAGCACCGGCTCGGCCTGGAGGATGTACTCGCCGTCCAGCTCCAGCACCACACGCAGCACGCCGTGGGTGGAGGGGTGCTGGGGGCCCATGCTCACCACGAGGCTGTCGTGGCTCACGGGGCCGCTCAAGCGGGCGGAGTGCGCCACGGGAGAAGACGGAACGTGCGCGGCGGCGCTCATGGCAGCCTCGTGCTTCCGGAGGGGCCGCCGGCGGCGCAAGGGGCGGTGCGCCGCGGCAGGTCCAGCGTCTCCGGCAGTCCGTTGATGAAGCACTGCTGGGGCAGCAGGGCGTGGATGGAGCGCAGGTCCGTCTTCTCCCGCAGCAGCGGGTGGTGCAGACTGTCTTCGGGCATCAGCAGGGGCTGGGGATTGGGGTGGCCCACGAAACGCACGCCGAGGAAGTCGGCGGTCTCGCGTTCGTGCCAGTCCGCACCGGGAAAGATGTCGGAGATGGTCGGGGCCTCCGGCTGGGACGCTGGCGCCACGATGCACAGGCACACGCGCCCCGGCCTGGTCCAGTGGGCGAAGCAATAGTCCAGCTCAAAGCCCTCGGCCACGTGCACGCCGGTCACGTCCTCCAGGAAGTAGCCCAGGCCGTCCATGAGGGCGGCGGCCTCGTGCAGGGCCTCCACGGGGATGATGGCGCTCAGCGCCAGGCCGGTCTTGGCCTCGTCCATGCGGGCCACAATGGCCTTGGGCAGATGCTGCAGGTAGCGGCCGGGCATCAGCGCATGCCCTCCGTGGGGTTGGGCCACCAGCGGCGGCCGGTGATCTTCTCCTGCAGGGCGAAGAGCCCTTCCAGCAGGGCCTCGGGGCGGGGGGGGCAGCCGGAGACGTAGATGTCCACGGGGATGAGCTTGTCCACGCCCTCCACCACGTTGTACTGGCCGGGGGAGCGGAACGGCCCGCCGGAAATGGCGCAGTTGCCCATGGCGATGACCCACTTGGGCGCGGGCATCTGCTCGTACAGGCGCACCAGGGCCGGGGCCATCTTGCGGTTCACCGTGCCGGCCACGATCATCAGGTCGCTCTGCCGGGGCGAGGGGCGGAACACCTCCGCGCCGAAGCGGGCCATGTCGAAACGTGCCATGCCCGCGGCCATCATCTCGATGGCGCAGCAGGCCAGGCCGAAGGTCATGGGCCACAGGGACATGGCGCGGCAAAGGTCCTGGATCTGCTCCAGGACGTCGGTGCGCACCACCGGCGGCGCGTACTGCTCCCGCGCAGGGGTCAGACGTCGATCTGTCTGGGCCATGAGAACACTCCGAGTCGCTGGAAGTAGGCCACCGCGCCGAGCAAACCGGCGATGAACACGGCGATGAGCAGGAACAGCTCCCAGCCCGCCGCGGCAGAGAACTGCATGGCGGCCGGGAACAGGTAGAGCACGTCGACGTCGAAGGCCAGGAAGATGAGGGCGTAGAAGAAGTAGTTGATGCCCCAGCGCACGCGGGCGTTGCCGTAGGGCGGAATGCCGCACTCGTAGGGCTCCAGCAGGTAGGTGTTGGTGACCCTGGGAGCCAGCAGGCGCGAGCCGATGAGCGGTCCCGCCCCGAAGAGCACGCCCGCCGGCAGAAAGATGAGCAGCGCGATGTGCAGCCAGCTTAAGACCATGTGCTTCCCCTTTTCCCCTGGCCCGAACGCTGCCCGGAAGGGCGGCCGCTCGGGTTTGCACGGGGTGAGCAAGTCCTATGCCATGGGAGTCGTAGCTTTTTTGGCCGTAATTTCGGTGTGTTGCTGTGTTGTGCGGCTCGCGGCCGGGGACATTCGCCAGAGTTGATTATTAATCGGCGATAAAAAGTATTCATGGGCAAGCAGTATCCTCCTCCTTGCAAACGGGCATGATTGCGCCGGCCGGGGGACTGGGCTATCGTCGGTGGCGTTGCGCGCCGCCGCGCGCGGGGAGGAACATGGGCCAGAACGGCATGGGCCAAAGGGGAAGGACGCCGCGTTTCGCCGCGCTGCTGCTGGCGGCCTGGGTGGTGGCCGCCGCCATGCTGGCCTGTGCGCCCGCACTGGCCTCGCAAGCCGGGCAGGCTGTGCGCGCCGATCGATTTGTGCGCATTGGCGTGCTGGCCAACCAGGGGCCGGAAATCTGCCTGGCCCTGTGGACGCCCACCGCCCGCCATCTTTCCTCCGTCATCCCCGGCCACCACTTCGTCATCGTTCCCCTGGACTTCGAGGAGTTCGACCAGGCCGTGGAGGCGGGGACCGTGGACTTCGTGCTGGTGAACCCCATGATCTACGTGAACCTGGAGGTGCGGCACAAGGTCATGCGCATCGCCACCATGCGCACCTACTCGCTGACAAAGACCACGACCTTCTTCGGCGGGGTCATCCTCACCCGGGCCGGCAGGAACGACATCAACACCCTGGCCGACCTGAAGGGCAAGCGCTTCATGGCCGTGGACCGCAACTCCTTCGGCGGCTGGCTGGCCGGCCTGGATGAACTCCGCAGGGCGGGCGTGCGCCCGGACCGCGACTTCTCGCAGCTGCGCTTCGCCGGGCGGCAGGAGCTGGTGGTGCGCAACGTCCTGGCCGGAGAGGTGGACGCCGGCACCGTGCGCACCGGCATCATCGAACGCATGGTGGCCGAAGGCGAGATCAGCCTCGCCAGCATCAAGGTGCTGCCCCCGGCCGATCCCGATCCCCTGGCGCCGTCGGTGCCGTTTCAGGTGAGCACGCGCCTGTACCCGGAATGGGCCCTGGCCATGACCCGCGACGTGCCCGAGGAACTGGCCGCCCGCGTGGCCTCGGCCCTGCTCGGCCTCACCCCGGCGCAATCCCGTGCGCTGAACCCGGACATGGCCGGGTGGACCGTGCCCCTGAGCTACAACGAGGTGCAGGACCTCATGCGCACGTACGGCATCGGCGTGTACCGCAACCACGGGCGCTTCACCGCGGCCGACGTGCTGCGCGAGCACTGGGCCACGGCGCTCCTGCTTTTGCTCCTGCTGGTGGGCCTCATGGCGGCCAGCGCCTACTTCAGCGCCATGAACAAGCGCCTGAGCGAGGCCAAGGCCCAGGCCGAGGCCGCAAGCCGCGCCAAGAGCGAGTTTCTGGCCAACATGAGCCACGAGATCCGCACGCCCATGAACGTCATCATAGGCATGTCCAACCTGGCCATGCAGGCGGACCTTGCGCCAAAGCAGCGCGACTATCTGCAGAAGGTGGACCGCGCCGCGCGCTGGCTTCTGAACATCCTGAACGACATCCTGGACTTCTCCAAGATCGAGGCCGGCCGGCTGGAGCTGGAGGAGGAGCGCTTCAGCGTGGAGCAGCTGCTGGACGACCTCACCCTGGCCGTGTCGCAGCTCATCGGCGGACGCGACATAGAGTTCCTCATGCGCATGTCGCCGCAGGTGCCGGCGCAGCTTGTGGGCGATTCCTTCCGCCTGGGGCAGCTTCTGCTCAACCTGGCCAGCAACGCCGTGAAGTTCACCCCACGGGGCGAGGTGCTGCTGAGCGTGGACGTGCTGGGCCGCACGTCCGATGCGGCCCTGCTGCGCTTCACCATGCGCGACACGGGCATCGGCATGGAGCCGGAGCAGCAGGCCAGGCTGTTCCACGCCTTCAGCCAGGCCGACGCCTCCACCACGCGCAAGTACGGCGGCACCGGCCTGGGGCTGGCCATATGCCGGCAGCTGGTGCGCCTCATGCGCGGGGAGATAGGCGTGGAGAGCCGGCCGGGCCAGGGCAGCAGCTTCTGGTTCACCGTGCCCCTGGCCGTCCACGGCGGAGCGGAATCCATTGCCGGGGAGCCCTGCTTCGCCGGCAAGCGCGCCCTGGTGGCCGATGGCAGCAAAAGCGCCCGCGAGGCCGCGGCGAGCCTCCTCGCCCGGCTGGGCTTCCGCGTGCGCCAGGCGGCGGACTGGAGCGAACTGCGCGAGCAGCTGCGCTGCGAGGCCGAGGACAGGCCCCATGTGGTCTGCCTGGACTGGCGGCTTGCCTCGGAGGGGGTACCCGGCGACGTTTTCGACCCCGCGGCGGGGCCGGCGGACGGGCCTGGGCCGGGCCCGGCCTGGGTGCTGGCCGCGACCGCGGAGCAGGCGCGCAACGCCCCCGACGATTTGCGCGCCCGGTTCCGCGCCCTGGCGGAGAAGCCGCTGGGGCCCTCGGTGCTGCGCGGCGCCGTCTTCGGAGCCCTGGCCGGCGCGTCGTCTGAGGCCGGAGAAGACCTGGCCTGCTCCGGCGAGCCTGCCCAGGACGACCCCGCCGCGGAATTTCAGGATCTGCGCGGGCTCAAGGTGCTCGTGGCCGAGGACAGCGAGATCAACCAGGAGCTGGCGGTGGAGCTGCTGGCCCGCGTGGGCGTGGCCTGCAGCGTGGCTGGCAACGGGGTGGAGGCCCTGCGGCGGCTTGAGCAGGAGGAGTTCGACGCCGTGCTGCTGGACATCCAGATGCCGGAGATGGACGGCCTGGAGGCCGCCAGGGCCATACGCGCGCAGGAGCGCCTGCGCGCCCTGCCGCTCATCGCCATGACCGCCAACGCCATGGCCGGGGACGCGCGGCAGAGCCTGGAGGCGGGCATGAACGACCACCTGGGCAAGCCCGTCATCCCCAGGGCGCTTTACTCCACTCTCCGGCGCTGGGCCGCGCGCGGCACCCGGCGCTAGGCGTTCGCCGCAAAGCTATTGGCCCTGTGGCCGGCCCTACGCCCGGCCCTGGGCTTGCGAAGACGCAGTGGCAAGCAGGGGGGCCAGCGCGGCCTTGAGTTCCTCCACCCATTCCAGCACCGCGCGCGGCGGGCGGGCGGCCCCCTCCTGCTGCAGGTCGTGGGCCTGGGCAGCCAGTTCCGTCAGGCCGATGTTCGAGAGGTCTCCTTTCAGCTTGTGCAGCCGGGCGGGCAGGGCGCTTGCGTCGCCCTTGCCCAGGCATTCCTCCAGGGCGGCGATGTCGCGGCCCAGGGTCTCGCGCACCTTGGCGAGGATGCGTTCCGTGGCCTCCGCTCCCAGGTGCATGGTCTGGGAGAAGTGCCGGGTGATCTGGCTCATGGTGTCTGACATGGCTGCTGTCCTTTCGGGAGATCTCATTCGCCGTAGACGAGCTTCTTGGCCGTCACCTTGTGCTTGCGCAGCGAGGCGTACAGGTTCGGCACCGACATGCCGCTCAGCTCGCTGGCCCGCTTCATGTCGCCGCGCACGGACTTCATGAGTGCCGGGAAGTAGCCGCGCGCGGCCTGCTGCACCGCGTTGTCGCGCACCTCGCGCCAGGTGGGCAGGTCCGCCGGGGGCGCGCCGCTCTCCCTGGCGGGGGCTGCGGCGGCCCCGGCCAGCTGCTCCGGACCGGGCTCCGGGCTCGCCTCCGGCCTGGGCTCCGTCTGCGGGTGGTGCAGGCGCGCCCGGGCGTGGTGCTGGCGGATGTGCACCGGCAGGTGCTTGGCAAAGAGCTTGGTCTCGTAGCGGGCCTGTATGGCCGCCTTCTCCACGGTGTTCATCAGCTCGCGCACGTTGCCCGGCCAGGGGTAGGCCTCCAGCGCCTCCAGCAGGTCCCTGGCCACGTCCTTCTCCTCAAGCTCGTACTTGGCCACAAAGAGGTCCAGAAAGTACTGGGTGAGGGTGCGTATGTCGCCCTGGCGCAGGCGCAGGGCGGGAATCTGCAGGTTGAAGACGTTCAGCCTGTAGAGCAGGTCGCTGCGGAAGGCGTTCTGCTCCACCAGGGCGTTGATGTCCCGGTTGGTGGCGGCCACCACGCGGAAGTCGCTCTTGAGCTCGTTGCTTCCGCCCACCTGCCGGTAGGTGCCCTCCTGCAGCACGCGCAGAAAGGCCTTCTGCAGCGAGAGCGGCAGCTCGCCCAGCTCGTCCAGGAACAGGGTGCCGCCGTTGGCCTTGGCGATGAGGCCCTCGTGGCTCCTGTCCGCGCTGGTGAAGGCGCCCTTCACGTGGCCGAAGAGGATGCTGTCCGCAACGTCACGCGGCAGGGCGGCGCAGTCCACCACCACGAAGGGGCCGCCGCCGCGCTTGCTGCTTTTGTGCAAGGCGCGTGCAAAGAGCTCCTTGCCGGTGCCCGTTTCGCCCATGATGAGCACGTTGGCCTCGCTGCTGGCGGCCACGGCCAGCAGTTCCAGGCTGGCGCGAATCTGCGGGCTGTCGCCCACGATGCCCTCGCGCACGATGCGCGCCGGACCCCGCCCGGCCTTGCTGGCGCGGTACTCCAAGGCGCGGGTGATGGTCTGGGCCAGGCGGTCGGCCGGGGTGCCCTTCTCGATGTAGTCCCACACGCCCTCCTGGATGGCGGCGGTGGCGCCCTCGGGGTCGCCCTGGGAGGTGATGACGATGATCTCCGGCCGTCCGGGCAGGGCGCGGATTCTGGGAATGCTGTCCAGGCCGTTGCCGTCCGGCAGCATGACGTCCAGCAGCACGAGGTCGTGCCCGGTTCCGTTGCCCAGTTTCGCCATGCCCTCGGCCAGGGTCCCGGCGGAGTCCACCTGGTGCCCCGCTTCGCGCAGCACCGCCTCCATGATGGCGATGGTGATTTCGGAGTCGTCGACGAGGAGGATGTTGGCCATGGGAATCCACCTTGTGTGTCTCATCGCTTGAGACGAATTATTTATTCTTGATACGAAATATTTTTGTGCAATACAAGCGCCTCGCCATGCTCCGGGGGCGGGTGTCACGATTTTTCCTGCGGGCGGGCCGGGAACGCGGGCCCGGAAGACGAGCCCGGACGAAAGGTCCGCAGCGTCGCGGGCAGAGCCGGGCGGCGGCCCCGTTCTTGCAAAATCGGCGGCACACGTTCCGCAAACGCCGCGGCTGCGGCCGCGAGGACCTCAGAAGAGGAGCTTCACCCATGAGCAAGGAAAAGATCTACACCATCTGCGGCATGTGCAGCGTGCGCTGCCCGGCCGAAGCCTGGCGCGAGGACGGCCGCGTGCTGCGCCTCTCCGGCAACTCCCAGGCCGGCGGCATCAAGGGGGCCATGTGCCCGCGCGGCGCGGCCGGCATCGGCCTGCTGGAGGACGACGAGCGGCCCCAGCACCCCATGATCCGCACGGGCGAACGCGGCGCGGGCCAGTGGCGGCAGGCCACCTGGGACGAGGCCCTGGACTTCGTGGCGGGCAAGCTGGCCGACATCAAGGCCAAACACGGCGCCAAGTCCGTCATCTGCTCCGACCGCGGCGGGCCCTTCACCGACCTGCACCGCGCCTTCATCAAGGGCTTCGGTTCGCCCAACATGCTGAGCCACGACCCCTCCTGCGCCTCCAACGTGAACCACGCGGCGGTGTCGCTCTTCGGCGCTGGCCGGGCCTCCCTAAGCCTCGACCTGCGCAACGCCAAGCACATCGTGCTGCAGACCCGCAACATCTTCGAGGCCGTGAACGTCAAGGAGGTCAACGACATCCTCGACGCCCAGGAAGACGGCTGCAAGATCACCGTCATCGACATCCGGGGCACCATCACCGCCTGCAAGGCCGACAACTTCTTCATGATCCGCCCCGGCACGGACTACGCCTTCAACCTGGCGGTGATCCACGAGCTTCTGACCGCCAACCTGTACGACGCGGGCTTCGCCCAGCGCTCCATCGCCGACCTGGACAAGCTCTTCAGCTTCGTGGCCCCCTACACGCCCGAATGGGCCGAGCAGGAGACCGGCGTACCCGCCGCGTCCATCCGCAAGCTGGCCAGGCAGCTGGCCCAGGCCGCGCCCTCGGTCATCTGGCATCCGGGCTGGATGACCTCGCGCTACGAGGACTCCTTCCAGGTCTCGCGCACGTCCTACATCATCAACGCCCTGCTGGGAGCCTACGGCGCCAAGGGCGGCCTGGCCGCGGCCAACGGCGCGGGCGACGTGGGCCGCAAGGGCCTGAAGACCTTCTCCGCCCTGTTCCCCAAGGTGGAGGAGCCCCGGGCCGACGGCATCGACACCGTGAACACGCACATCGCCCCGGGCGGCGGCCTGGCCCACAAGGCCTACGAGGCCATGACCACCGGCGAGCCCTATCCTGTGAAGGGCTACATCGCCTGGCGGCACGACCCCATCAAGGCCTATCCCGACCCGCCCGCCATGAAGCGCCACTTCGCCAACCTGGACCTGCTGGTCAGCGTCACCTTCAGCTGGTCCGAGACGGCCTGGTTCTCCGACGTGGTGCTGCCGCTGTCCACCTACCTGGAGCGCGAGAGCCCCATCGGCGGCAAGAGCGGCCTGGTGCCGCAGTTTTACATCCGCAACAAGGTGGTGGAGCCCCGCTTCGACACCCGCTCCGAGCGGGAGATCATCGGCGGGCTGGCCAGGCGCCTGGGCCTGGATCCCCTTGTGTTCGACACCGCCGAGGCCATGTGGGAGTACCAGCTGGGCGAGACCGGCGTGAGCCTGGAGGACTTCAAGGCCAAGGGCTTCGTGCCCCTGGCCTCCAGTGCGCTGTACCGCGAGCCCAAGTACAAGACCCCCTCGGGCAAGATCGAGATGGTCAACGCCCTGTGGGAGAAGAACGGCGTGCCCTCCCTTGCGCCCTACGTCTCCCCGGCGCGGCCGGGCGACGGCCAGTTCCGCATCACCTTTGGCCGCGTGGTGCTGCACACCCAGGGCCACACGGTGAACAACCCCTACCTGCACGAGCAGATGCCGGAGAACGTGCTCTGGATCAACACGGACAGGGCCAAGGAGCTGGGCGTGCGCAACGGCGACATGGTGGAGGTGGCGGCGGCCAACGGCGGCGCCCCGGCCGGGCGTCTGCGCGCCAAGGTCACCAGGTTCATCCACCCGGAGGCGGTGTTCATGGTGCACGGCTTTGGCCACCAGCTGCCGATGGAGAGCCGCGCGCGCGGCCGCGGCACCGCCGACGTGGACCACATGCCCGGCGGCCTGGACCGGTGGAGCAGGGGCGGCGGCGGCGTGAACATGCAGGAGCACTTCCTGGTGGTGCGCAAGGCCGGGTAGCGCCCCCCCGCGATACGGAAACGGCGGCTCCCCGCCTCGGACCATGGTTCTCGGGCCATGGTCCTGGGCGGGGAGCCTTTCTTTTGGGCGCTTGGCTGGCGCGCGGGCTCCTGGGCATTTCCCGGCAAGGGCGCGGGCCGCGTTCTTCCTGGCGTCGCCCTTGCGGTACTGCGCGGAACGGGGCAGGGCGCGGGCCGGGTGCGAGCGTTGCGGTCTGCGGAGACCTTGCGCTCCGCCGGGCGTGTTCGCCGGGTTTCTCCACCGGGTTTCTCCGTCGGGTTTCTCCGTCGGGTCTGCCTGCGGAAGCGTTCTGCCGGGCGGCTTTCCGGGCCTCTCCGGCGTGCCGGTCTATGGCCAGAGGCCGCGGCGTGACAGGCGATCGTGATAGGCCGGCGTGACAGGCGATCCGGCACGGAAAAACCCCGCCCCAGGCCGTGCAGGCCCGGAGCGGGGTTTTGGGTTGTGGCGTCTTGCGGGGGCTCTAGGCCTTGGCCATGCCGTCCATGACCTCGCGCAGCTGGTCGGCCAGGCGGTGCAGCTCCTCCACGTCGCGCGCGGCCTCGTCCATGCCGGCGGAGGTGGAGAGGGCGATGTCGTTGATCTCGGCCACGGCGCTGTCCACCTGGGCGCTGGCCCCGGCCTGCAGCTCCACCGCGGTGGCGATGCCGCGCACGCGCAGGGTGGTGTCGTTGACCATGCCCACGATTTCGCGCAGGGCCTCGCCCGACTGGCTGGCCAGATCGTTGGTGCGCTCGATGGCCTTGGCCGACTGCTCCACCTGGGCCACGTTGGCGCGCGTGCCCTGCTGGATGCTGCCGATGGCGTCGCCCACCTCCTTGGTGGCGGTCATGGTCTTCTCGGCCAGTTTGCGCACCTCGTCGGCCACCACGGCGAAGCCTCTGCCCGCGTCGCCCGCGCGCGCGGCCTCGATGGCGGCGTTGAGCGCCAGCAGGTTGGTCTGGTCGGCGATGTCGCGGATGACGTTCATGATCTGGCCGATGGCCTCGGCCTGCTGGCCCAGGGTGCCCATGTTCTCCTTCAGCGCCAGGGACTGCGCGCGGACCTCCTCCACGGAGGCCATGACCTGGCGCACCACCTCGGCTCCCTCGGTGGCCTTGCCGCCGGCGCTCTCCGCGCCCTTGGCCGCTATCTCGGCGCTCTCCGCCGCGCCGCGGATGGACTCGCCCATGTCGCCCATAGCCTGGGCCGTGGCTCCGGCGCGTTCGCGCTGCTGGGCCGCGCCGTCCTCGGCCTGGGCGATCTGCCCGGACAGGCGCTTGGAGCAGTCGAGCAGGGCGTTCACCACATCCTCGGCCTGCTTCGCGGCCTGGGTCACGGCCTGGTTCTGGCTCATGATCCTGGCCTCCTGCTCGCGCAGCTCGGTGAGGTCGGTATAGAGGCACATGGCCCCCATGGGAGCGCCGGTGATGTCGTTGTAGAGCGGCGACGCGGCGATGAGGATGCGGCGCTTGCCGCCCTTGCGGCCGATCAGGTCCACCTCGCGGGAGATGGTGCCTTTCTCCTCCATGGCCTGGCCAAGCACGGTCTTGCGGCTGGAGTCGCCGTAGAAGAAGTGCGCCACGTTCTGGCCCACGTAGTCCTTGGGTTTCCCCTCGTGCTGCAGGATGTCGAGGAGGGACTGGTTGGTCTGGATGAGGACGCTGGACTCGTTCACCACCACGAAGGGGGTGGCGATGCCCTTGAGCACGCCGCGCGTGTAGCCCAGCGAATCCTGCACCTTGGCGGCCATGGCTTCCAGCGCGTCGGCCACGTCCTTCAGCTCGCCGGAGAATTCGCCCAGCAGGCACTGGTCGAAGCGGCCCTCGGCCTGGCACATGGCGAAGGCCTGGATGCTGCGCAGGGGAACGAGGATCATGCGCGCGCCGAAGATGAGCAGCACCGCCATGCCCACCAGCATGACGAACCCCAGCGACAGGACTATCCAGAAGGAGCGCTGTTCCTGGGCCTTGTAGGATTCGTATGCGGCCTTGGACTTCTTGCTCTGCTCGTCGATGGCCTTCTGGATGACGTCCTTTATTTCGCGCCACTTCTTGGTTTCCCTGGTGTTCAAAAGCTCCGTGGCGGCCTGGGGCTTGCCCTCCATGGCGGCGTTCATCACCTCGGTCTTGAGGGCGTGGGCCTCGTCCCACATGGGCGGCAGGGCGGAGAGGGATTGGCCCATGGGGCCCTTGGCCAGCCTCTGCGCCGTTTCCAGCGCTTTCTTGAATTTTTCGTGCGCGTTGACGTAGTTCTTCTGCGCCGTCTTGTCCGTGGGGTTCAGCACCACGTTGCGGGTGGCCTGCTCGGTCTGCAGGCCCTGGGCGTACATCTCCTGCAACTGCCCAAGCAGGGCTTCCTCCACATTGATGATGTCTTCGAAGGTGTTTCCAACGCGCTGTGATTGCAGGAAGAAGAGTAACAGCGTGGCGGCGAACCCGGCCAAGGTCACGCCGCCCAGAACGAACAACAGGGCCTTGATGGTCATGCGTTTCACGGGGATCCTCCAAAGCAAAATGGCATTCCCATGCAAGAAGGAAGCCTTCTATAGGGATATCATTCTGTATGCGCAGGAGGAAAAGAAATCAATGGGGACGGAGAAAAATCAATGGTGCATCAGAAGACCACGGCCTCGAACCAGTAGAGCTGCGTGTCTGGATTCTTCCAGGCCTGGGCGGGCAAGCCGGCCTTGCGGCAGGTCTGGGCCAGGAACTGCAGGCGGTCCCAGCCCCATTCGACGGGCACCTGGGGCAGCAGCAGGCCCTGGCGCATGCCCTGACGCACGATGAGCCCGTGCCGGCCCACCTCCACCAGCTCCGGGTCCGGGCAGGGCAGCACGGGGCCGAGGATGGAGATCTCGATGTCCAGGTCCGCCAGCTCCCCCGGCCCCAGGGGCTGGAAGCGCGGATCCTCGAAGGCCGCGGCCCGGGCCATGTTCCACACGGTCTGGAACAGCGGGCCCTGGCCGATGATGTTGCCGATGCAGCCGCGCAAATTGCCCTGGCGCTTGAGGGTGACGAAGGCCCCCAGCTCCATGCGGGGCAGGGCGGAGGCGGGTTCCGGCGGGGTCTGCGGGCCCGCGCCAGAAAGGCGGGAGGTGATGGACAGGAGCACCAGCTCCTTCAGGTACCGCTTTTCCTCGACCGAGGGATTGAGCCGGAAACCGTCCATGGAGACCTCCTGTGGTTACGGGCCTGGCCTATGGAACTGGCCTACGGAACTGGCCTACGGAACTGGCAGGAACTCCTGCTCCAGGCCCGGGCTGGCCAGGTAGGGCAGGGCGGCGTCGCCGCAGCTGGCCGGGGCGGCGCCCGCGATGCGCACGTGCCGGCCCTCGATGGCGAGCCTGCCCGCCGCCAGCCAGGCCACCGCCTGGGGGTAGATCGAGTGTTCGAGCTTCAGGATGCGCGCGGCCAGGGCGTCGCCCCCTTCGCCGGGAAGGGCGGGCACGGCGGCCTGGATGATGACCGGGCCGTGGTCCATGATCTCATCGACAAAGTGCACGCTGCACCCGGCCAGGCGCACGCCGTACTTGGCGGCGTCAGCCGCGCCGTGGGTGCCGGGGAAGCTGGGCAGCAGCGCCGGGTGGATGTTCACCACGGCAGCGGGGAAGGCGCGCAGGAACTCCGGGGTCAGCATGCGCATGAACCCGGCCAGCACCACCGCGCCGGTTCCGGCCGTGATGCCGTGCTCCCCGATGACGCGGACCATCTCCTGGTCGAAGGCCAGGCGGGAGGCGAACTCCGTGTGCGGGCGGCACCAGGTGGGAATGCCGCGCTTTTTCGCGCGCTCCAGGCCGTAGGCGTCGGCCTTGTTGGAAACCACCACGCGCACCTCGGCGTCTATGCAACCGGCGTCGATCTTGTCCAGGATGGACTGGAGATTGGAACCGCCGCCGGAAACCAGGACGGCAAGGGGCATGGCCATGGGGTGCGCTCCGTGTGTGTTCTTGCCGCCAGACAGCCTTGCGCGGCGCGGCATGGGCCCTCCTACCCCTTTTCGGCGCCGATGTGAACAGGCCTGCGCCTCTCCGTTTGCGGGGAACAGGCGTGCGCATCTTGTCAACGTGGTCGATACTGCATAGTATTCCTTGTTTGACGCGGAAGGCGCGGTGCCGCTCCGCAAAATCAGCATGAGGTTTGTTGAATGTCTTTCCGCTCTTGCCTGCGCAGCCGCCTTGGCCTGCTTGTTTCCTCCCTGTTCCTGGCCCTGCTGCTGCCCGCCCTGGCCCAGGCCGCCCTGCCCCAGAACGTGGAACAAGACCTGGGCGCGCTCCTCGATCTGTCCCAAAAGCGTGGCAGCGCCATCAGCGCGCAGAGCTACGACGGCCTGCTGGATTACGTGATGCAGCTCAAGGGCGACGCCCGCGAGCTGGTGCCCAACCGCCGCTTCGACGGCAACGGCACCGTGCTGCGCGTGAGCATGAAGACCAGCCTGCCCCGGCTGATGAGCTACTGCTACAACCCGGCCATACCCAACTACCTGCTCTTTCCCAGCGTGCTGCGCCTGGGCGGCTGGTACGCCGGCAGCGACATCCTGAAGGACTCCAAGCCCTGGACGCACTTCTCCGGCAAGCTGGACGCCCCGGTGGCCCTGTGGGGCCAGGAGTTCGAGGTCAACGCGCCGGATTCCTTCGGCGGCGGCTACTACCGCTATGACCTGAACCGGCTCATCATCCTGACCAGGTACCACGGCAAGAACGTGCTCATCTCGGTCAGCAAGCAGAAGGACAAGTCCAGCGTGGGCAAGAAGGCCGTCATCCTGGACGAGGGCGAGTGGAGCTACTTCTACTCCGGCATCAACGGCCTGAACAAGGGTCTCATCGGCTGGGCCGACACCTACATGTACGACTCCGCCTCGGTGCAGGTGTTCGTGGAGGACGGCCCCAACCAGACCACCTTCACGCTGTTCAAGTGGCTGCGCGCCGGCTGGTCCGGCCTGAACGTCGTCCAGAAGGACCACATCAACGACGGCGCCACCCGCTACGCCAACGCCTTCAAGAAGATCGTCGAGTCCGACAGGCTGCCCGCCCCGGACGAACTGGCCGCCCGCGTGCGCGAACTCTCCACCATGAGCGATGCCGAGCTGGACCGCAAGATCACCGCCTACGCCATCGCCATCGAGAACATCGCCAAGACCAGCCCGGCCATGAACAAGAGCGAGTTCCAGAAGGTGGTGGAAAACGGCAAGTACGCCAAGATCCTGAACCGCGAGGAGCGCGTGGGCGCCATCCTGGTGGAATACCTGAAGAGCCGCCTGGGCAAGCGCCCTCTGGTGGACTTCCCCGCCGCGCCGGCCCCCGCCGCCCGCAGGGCCGGCTAGCACCATCCCGAAGGAGAACCCCATGCACCCGGAATCCGATGCGAAGTTCAAGTACTGCCCGCTGCTCAAGACCCGCGACGACAAGCTGAAGTTCTGCCTGGGCTCGGGCTGCATGTTCTGGCGCTGGGAAAATCCCGCCAAGACCGGGGCCGACGAGCGCGGCTACTGCGGCGCTGCCGGCCCGGCCATCGCCGCCGCCCTCCTGCGCGGGGCCGATGACGACCAGAAGCCCATCGAGGACTACTAGGCCCATGACAGCCGCCATGCCCCACTGCAAGCCTGCCCCCCACGGACAGGCCGGAACAGCACGCCTGCTCGTCACCTGCGCGGACCGCTCGGGCATCGTGGCCGCCGTGAGCGGCTACCTGCACGCCCGCGGCGTGAACATCATCCACTCCGACCAGCACTCCACAGACCCCCAGGGCGGGCGCTTCTTCATGCGCCAGGAGTTCTTCTTCCCCGGTCTGGAGGACTGCCTGGGCGAACTCATGCGCGACTTCGACACCGAGGTGGCCCAGCAGTTCGGCATGCAGTGGCGGGTCATCCTGGCCGGGCGCAAGAAGCGCATGGCCGTGCTCGTGTCGCGCCTGGACCACGCCCTCATGGACCTGCTCTGGCGCGTGGGCAGGCATGAGCTGCCCGCAGAGATTCCGCTGGTCATCAGCAACCACCCGGACCTGAAGCACGCCGTGGAGTCCTTCGGCGTGGCCTTCCACCACGTGCACGTGCCCGATGCCGGCGACGCCCCGCGCGGCCGCGGCCTCTCCCTGCCCGAGGAGCGCATGCTGGAGCTCCTCGCCAACGCGCCCGGCGGACCCATCGACCTCGTGGTGCTGGCGCGCTACATGCGCATCCTCTCGCCCGCCTTCGTGAAGCGCTTTCCCCAGCGCATCATCAACATCCACCACTCCTTCCTGCCCGCCTTCGAAGGAGCCGACCCCTACCGCCGCGCCGCCGAGCGCGGGGTGAAGCTCATCGGCGCCACGGCCCACTACGTCACCGGCCGGCTGGACAAGGGGCCCATCATCGAGCAGGACGTCATCCGCGTGTCCCACCGCCACCGCATCGACGAGCTCAAGATCCTCGGGCGCGACATCGAGCGCCAGGTGCTCTCCCGCGCGGTGCGCTGGCACCTGGAGGACCGGGTGCTGGTGGACGGCAACAAGACCATCGTGTTCGCGTAAAGGGCCGGGGCCAGGGGATGCTCCGCGACAAGCTTCGGTACGACGCCAACGACACGCCGCCGCTCTACATGTCGGTCAGTCTGGCCTTCATGCACGTGCTTCTGGTGTTCGACGCCATCATCTTCATTCCCAACGTGCTGGGCAAGACGGCCGGCGTGCCGCCGGAGACGCTGGCCTTCATCACTTTCGGCACGGTGCTCATCTCGGCGGTGTTCACCTTTCTGCAAAGCAGGGCCAAGTTCGGCATCGGCTGCGGCTTCGTCATGTTCACCGGCTCGTACAGCGCGTTTTTGCTGTGCTCGGTGGACGCGGTGAAGATGGGCGGGCTGCCGCTTCTGGCCAGCATGACGCTCCTGACCGTGCCGGTGGTGTTTCTGTATACTTTTTTCATCCGATTTTTCCGGCACATCATCACCCCCGCGGTGGGCGGCGTGGTCGTTCTGCTCATCGGCACGGCCATGGTGCCCATCAGCCTGGGGCTGTGGGCCGGGCCGGACACGGGCGACATGGCCGTGACGCTGACGCGGCTGGGCATCGGCGCGGTGACGATACTGGTGCTGACGCTGCTCATGCTTTTCGGCAGCGCAAGGCTCAGGATGTGGAGCCCGCTCATCGCCATGGCGGCCGGGTACGGGGCGGCGCTGGCGGCCGGGGAGGCGCACTTCGAGCATACGGCGCGCGCGGCCTGGTTCGGCCTGCCGGAATTTTCCGCCTGGCCGGGCATCGAGCTCGACTTGAAGGCCAGCCATCTGCCGCTGCTGATGGCTTTCGCCATGGGCATGGTGGCCAGCATGATCGAGAGCACGGGCAACATCATGCTGGTGCAGCAGATCTCGACCCGCAACTTCCGCCGGGTTTCCTACGACCAGGTGCAGAGCGGCCTGTACTGCGACGGGTTGAGCAAGGCCGCGGCCGGGCTTTTCGGCACCGCGGTGCCCTCCCTCTACTGCGACAACCTGCCGCTCATCGAGATGACGGGCGTGGCCTCCCGCCGGGTGGGCACCTGCGGCGCGGGCATCCTGCTGGTTTTGGCCTTCGTGCCCAAGGTCAGCGGGGTGATTCTGGACATGCCCGGCCCGGTCATCGGCGGGTTCCTCATCGTCATTTCCGCGCTCCTGTTCCATGCGGGCTTCGGCCTGGTGGCCATGACCAAGCTGAACAACCAGCACGGGCTGATCCTGGGCCTGTCCCTGGTGGTGGGGCTGGTGGCGGGGGGCAAGTCGTTCTTCCCCGGCGTTGTGCCCGCGAGCATGAGCCCGCTTTTGCAGAACAGCGTGGCCATGGGCGGCTTCACGGCCTTCATTTTGAGCACGCTGGCCTACCTCGCGCCCAAGCGGGGCATCAACGGCGTGTTCAAGGCGGATGTGGCCGAGCTGGACGGGGTGCAGCGTCTTTTGGCGGGCGGGCGCGGCCGGCTGGACCTTTCCGACGAGGCCTTCAACGTGCTTTCCCTGTGCTGCGAGGAGGTCTTCTGCCACATGGTGGCCGGCGGTTCGGAAGGGGGCGCGCGCACGTTGACGCTGCGCGTCTCGCGCACGGACGAGGGCTATTTCACGGAAATGGTCTGCGGCCACATGATGGACGACATCAACAACTTCGCCCTGCCGGAATCGCTGTTGCAGGCCACATCCCAGGAGCTGAACCAGCTTGGGCTGGTGCTCTTTTCCCAGTACGCGCGCGACGTGAAGCACCTGGAGATCTCCGGGTACTCCTACATTTCCTTTGTTGTGTAAGGATTGGCGCGGTGCAGGGCTAGGCCTGGGCCGGCGCCGCGCCGGGCACGGGCGGGGGCGGAGCCTGGATGGCGCCGAACTTGGCCAGCAGTTCCGCCAGCTTGGCCTTGACGTTCTGCGTGGTGCGGGCCACCTGGGCCAGGTCTATGGCCACCAGGAAGTCGCGCCGGAAGGGCGCCTCGTCCCACAGCTGGCGCACCTGGGCCTGCAGGGGCTCCTCCAGCTGCAGCACCTGCATGATGGAGGCGAGCTGCTGGGCCGTGCGCGGCTTGAAGAGCAGCATGTCGCCCCGGGTGGGGTCCTGGGCCCATATCTGGTTCTTGCGGATCTTGCTCATGCCGCGCGATGCCAGGGCGTCCACGGCGGGGGCGTGGCTTCTGCGCATGGCCGCGGTTTTGACCATGACCTTGGCCCCCTCGTCGCGGGCCTTCTCGCGCAGCAGGCCCACGAAGGCCGACTCCAGCAGGAAGAACAGCACGCGCTCCAGCGACTCGATGGACAGCCCCTGGGCCAGGGCGCGCACGGCGTCCAGCTCGTCGGAGCGCAGGCTGGCCAGGGCCGCCAGGAACTGCTCGCGTGATTTGCTGAGCACGAGCACCGCGCCGAGGGCCAGGGCCACGGCCTGTTCCATGAGGAAGGGCAGGGGGTGCTTCTCGGTGTCGGGCTGGCCGGCGGCGCGGGCCTGCATGGCCCGGTGCAGGCTTTCGGCCACGGGGTCCATGCACACGATGAGCGCTGCGCTTTCCAGATATTCCAGCAACATGTCCCCCGGCAGGAAGCTCAGGCCCTTGAGCAGGCAGGCCTGCACCACCTTGCGCACGGCCAGGCGCTCCGGCTCCTTGGCGCTGGCCTGGGCAAAGGAGGTCTGGATGCGCGTCTGGTCGATGTGCCCCGGGGTGTCGTGCAGGGTGGAGAGTACGTCGTCGAAAAGGTAGCGCACCACCACCAGCTGGCCGTCCTTGGAAAGGTGGAACTTGCCACCGGCGGTCAGGTGTTCGTAGCCCTCGGCCACGTGCTGGGCGATGAAACGCTCCACGAACTCCCGCCAGAAGCCCTGGTCGAACTCCTGGGTCTTCAGGATCTCGTTGAACTGCGAGAGGCCCGGCGCGCCGAAGTGGCGCATGATGAGCTCCTCGAAGTTGTCGGTGGTCAGCCCCATGGCGAAGACCATGCCCTGCACGCTTTTGACCAGCAGGGACTCGGTGTTGCGCAAAAGCGCGGTGGTCTGCTCGCTGGCCGCCTGGTCGCCCGAGGCCAGTTCCTTGTCCAGGCGGTTCAGCAGCACGGGGAAGTTGGCCGCCAGCTTGCGCAGCACGGAGTCCGCCGGGTGGTCGGACCGGCGGCACAGCTGGTTCACGATGCTCTGCTGCTGGGTGGCCAGCATGGGATATTCGCTTATGCCGCCGCTGTTGACCGCGATAAAGCTGAGCTGGAGCTCGCGTTCCAGCACTTCGCGCATGGTGTTGCGCTCCTTGAGGGGGCGCATGGCGGCCAGGTAGGCTTCAAGCCGGGCGGGCCAGGCGGGACGTGAATCCACGGCCTGGGGGGAGGCCTGCGTTGCGGTATGCGCGTCGTCCACTGTTGCTCCTGGATGCGTACTTCTACGTTGGGCAAGTCACAACCCATTCGGCCTGTTTTGGGGAAAAATCAAGGGGCTTGGCGGGAAAAACAGCCCCCAGCGGGAAGTCTACAGGCCGGAGCCGAAGTTCAGGGCGTCTGCGCGGTGGAAATAGAGCTCCACGCGGCCGTTGGTCAGCTTGTTGTCGGCCGTGGTTTCCGGCCGTAGCGGGCGGGTGGAGCCGTAGGAGATGGCGCGTATCCGGGTGGGGATGATGGCCCCGTCGGAGGCGATGTGCCCGGCGGCGGCGGCCGCGCGCGCGCCGGAAAGCTCCCAGGCCGAGGCGAAGGGCCCGCCTGTGTGTTCGCTCTGGGAGGCGTGCCCGCGCACCAGCAGGTCCATGTTGTACTCCTTGAGCACGCCCAGGGCCTCGTCCAGCACGCGCTTGGCCTCGGGCGTCAGCTGGGCGGAGCCGGGGCGGAACATGGCGCTGTTGTTGATGCGCAGCAGCACGCCCGTCTCGTCGGAGGACAGCCCGCTCTGGCTCAGGAGGGCGGGGTTGTCCAGGATGATGCGCTTGAAGCGCGAGGCGATCTCGAACCGCTGCGACTGCGCCTGGGCGTCATCCGGCTTGGGGATGCCGCGGGTGGTGCGGTCCGCCGTGTTGGCGTTCACGTCCAGGGTCATCACCGGGCCGCCGGGCCCGCTGGTGTCGGAGGTGGGCTGGAAGTAGGTGGAGAGCACCTGCTTGGTCTCGGGCGGAATCATGTTCATGATCCACATGAGCAGGAAGAAGGCCATCATGGCCGTGACGAAGTCGGCGTAGGCCACCTTCCAGGAACCGCCGTGGAACTTCTTGCGCGACATGGTCCGACAGTCCCCGCGCGGCTAGCGGCCCCGCAGGGACTCCTCCATCTCGAAGAAGGTGGGGCGCACGTCTTCGGGAATGGCCCTGCGGCCGTACTCCACGGCCATGACGGGGCTTGTTCCGGAAACCGCGGCGCTGATGGCCGCCTTGATGACGTTGAAGTAGGCGTTGCGCTCCTGGGCCAGGTTCTCCAGCTTGATGGCCATGGGGCCCACAAAGCCGTAGCAGAACAGCACGCCCAGGAAGGTGCCCACCAGCGCCGCGCCGATGCTGCGGCCCAGCACCTCTGGCGGCTGGCTTATCTGCCCCATGGTGAGGATGACCCCGAGCACCGCGGCCACGATGCCCAGGCCTGGCATGGACTCGGCCATCTTGCTGATCATGGTGCTGGTGGCCTCGGCCTGGTCGAGCATGGCGTCCATGTCGAGCTTCATGAGCTTTTCCAGCTCGCCCTGGTCGCCGGTGGTGATGAACACGCGCAGGGTGTCGCAGATGAACAGCACCACGGCCGGGTCCTTGGTCACCAGGGGATAGTGCGAGAAGAGGATGCTCTCCTGCGGGTGCTCCACGTCGCGCTCGATGCTCGCCACGCCCTCCTTGCGCATCTTGATGAAGAGTATGCTCAGCAGGTGCAGCAGCTCCAGGTAGTTTGCCCGGCTGTAATAGCGCATGGAGACGATGAGCCGGATGCTCCTCAGCACCTGGCCGAACATGGAGCGCGACGAGCCGATGCAGAACGCGCCGAGCACCGCTCCGAAGATGATCATGAACTCCGCCGGCTGGAACAGCACCCGGATGGGGCCGTTCTCCACCACGAAGCCGCCGATGACGGCCGCTAGAACGATGATGATGCCGATCAGTGTGAACATGCGGGTGCCTCGCGTTTAGTGCTCGCTTGCAGCATTGTTCTGCTCCTGGCCGGGCAGCGCGTCCAGTTCCAGCAGCAGGCGGTTCATGCGCAGGCCGCGCGGCTGCGCGCGCGCCGGGGCGCGGTCCATGCGCGCCACCTCGTCGCACCAGGCCGCCAGCTCGCGGATGGCGTAGCGGGCCACGTAGAAGAAGGTCAGGGCCTTGTCGTCGCGGTCGGGCTGGGCGCGGTAGAGGATGTTCACGGCCACGGAGAGGCCGCCGTTCTCGGTGCGGCTGGCGGCCACGGGCTCCACCGCCAGCAGCAGCGCCAGCGATTGCTCCTCCTGGGCGGAAAGGGGCTGCGCGAGCTTGAGGTACAGGTAGGGAAGGCCGCCCGCTCCGCTGAGCAGCGCCAGCCCCGGGCCCAGTTCTTCCGGCCGGGGCAGCAGCAGTCTGAGGCCCGTGGCCGAGATGTCCTCGATCAGCAGGGAGCCGCATCCGGCGGGGCAGACGAGGTCGGGCCGGCCCAGCTCCTTCAGGTTCAGGCGGGTAGGGGTGTGCGCCGGGCGCAGCCACAGGGCCGCCTCGCGGAAGAGGGGTTGCGGCACCGCCACGCGCAGGCTGCGCCGGTCCGCCATGCTGCCTTGCTGTTCCATGGCCTTCTCTCTTGTGGCAAATGGTACACGTATTACTGTGGGTAATTAGAGTAGCTGATCTGATTGGACATCACAAGCTGTTTCCCCGCCTGCACTGGCACCCGGCGCGGACTGGCGCGGCAACTTTGCATTTTTGCGCGTTCGGGCTTACAGTGGGGGGAGACGATCAGGGGGCACGACGAATGCGTTTTCAGGACTATGTGCGGCAGCAGGGCTACAAACGCTACACGGGCACGGTCTCGGCCGCGGTGTACGGCTACCTGCGCTGCGAAAACCCTGCCCGCGCCCAGTGGTGGTTCAAGCCCGGCAGCTACCAGTGCGCCGGCTGCAAGGCCCAGTGCGAGACCGACAGCCCCGAGGGCTTTCAAACCTTTTTGACCCTGGACGGCAACGATGGCTGACACCCTGCGCTCCCGGCTGCGCCGCCCGGTCCTGGCCGCCGGCCTGGCCCTTTGCCTGCTTGCGCCCCAGGCCGCCCAGGCCGCTGGCGACGACTTGAAGCTCAACCTGTGCAAGCAGGTGCTCTCGCGCATGCTCTGTAAGAAGATCAGCGAGTTCGGCTACGTGGGCAAGCTGGACGAGGGCGTGTACATCGTCAGCGTGTTCTACGCCTCCAAGAATTCCGAGATGCTGTGCGCCGTGACGACGGACGGCCAGGTCATCGTGCAGGACCGCACCTGGCGCGCCATGCGCCGCGTGGTGCCCTACGAACTGGACTCCGAAGGGCGCTGCCTGGTGACGCACTATTCCTCTCCGGACTGCCCGGCCAAGGGCGAGGCCAAGGCCTGCCCGCCCAAGGGCCCGCAAGACGCCAAGGAACAGGCCAAGGAAACCTTCTGGAACCGCCCGGTGCCGAGAATCCTGGAAGAGGAATACAAGGCCATGAGCGGCCGCGAACAGAACTCCACCGCCGCCCAGCCTCCGGCCGAGGGCGGGGAAAAATAGGCGCTTCCCCCAGGGCGGGGCGATGGCTCCCCGCCGCCTTTGTGGTTGCGCAGAAACGGAAAAACGGGAATACTCTGCGTATGATCGACTCTGCGCAGTCCGCACAGGAGCCGCAGGCCAGCAAGGCCATCTTCGTGGCCCGGCAGCCCATCTTCGACGCCGAGGAAAAGGTCTGGGCGTACGAGCTGCTCTTCCGCAAGAGCGGCCAGGCCAAGACCGCCGACGTGGCCGAGGACGACCTCGCCACGGCCTCGGTCATCGCCGACGGCTTCTCCCTCGCATTCAGCGGCATGGACAAGAGCCGCAAAGCCTTCATCAATTTTCCCCAGCGCCTGCTGCTGGACGACACCGTTTACGCCCTGCCCAAGGAGATCTGCGTGGTGGAGGTGCTGGAGACCATCACCCCCAGCCCGGAGATGGTGACGGCGCTGCGCAAGCTCAAGACCCACGGCTACGTTCTGGCCCTGGACGACTACGTGGGCCAGCCCGGCTACGAGGAGATCATCGCCCTGGCGGACATCGTGAAGGTGGATCTGCTGGGCATGGACGCCGCGCGCCTGCGCGAGGTGAGCGCCGGCCTGGGCAAATACGGCTGCCGCCTGCTGGCGGAAAAGGTCGAGGACCGCGCCACCTACGATCTGGCGCGGCAGCTGGGCTTCTCGCTGTTCCAGGGCTTCTTCTTCAGCCGTCCGGAAACCATGACCGGCAGCAAGGTGCCCACCCCGGTCATGGCCAAGATGCGGCTTTTGCGCGCGCTCTCGGGCGAGGACTACGACGTGCGCGAGCTGACGAAGATCATCTCCACCGACCCCAGCGTGAGCTACCGCCTGCTGAATTTCATCAACTCCGCCGCGTTCTCGCTGCGGGCCAACATCCAGTCCATAGGCCAGGCCCTCACGCTGCTCGGCCGGCAGCAGATCAAGCAATGGTTCCTGGCGGTCATCATCTCCGACTTCGACTCCTCGGCCAAGGTGCAGGAGGCCGCCTACACCTCCCTGCAGCGCGCCCGCTACCTGGAAAGCATGGGCAAGCTCTTGAATTCGCGCCAGTTCCCCTCGGAAACGCTCTTCCTCCTGGGCCTGTTCTCCAAGCTCGACGTGCTGCTTTCCCAGCCCATGGACAAGCTTCTGCAGAACATCCCCCTGAACAAGGACGTGGAGGCCGCGCTCTTGTCCAAGCCTTCGTCCTATTGGGCCTGGCTCTCCCTGGTGGAGGACATCGAAATCGGCAACTGGGAGGACGTGTTCCAGTTCCTGGACAACAGGGAGCTTGACCGGGAGGCCTCGGCGAGTAATTATTCCGAAGCCATAACCTGGACCCAGACCCTGTTGCGCATCAAGGGAGGAAACTAGATGCCGCTGACTCCCCCCACATCCGGCCGCCGCGCTTCCGGAGTGTCGGCCAGGCTTCTCGCCTTCGGCTTGGCGCTTCTGCTCGGGGCCGCCCCGGCCCTGGCCCAGGACGCCCCGCCACACGAGGGCGAGGGCGCCCGCCGCCCTGCCGCCAAGTCGGCCGCGAAGCCCGCACCCGCCGCAAAACCGGCGGCCAAGCCTGGCGAAAAATCCGCCAAGCCCCAGGGGCAGCAGGCCAAGTCCCAGCAGCCCGGCAAGGGCGCAGCTCCGGCCAAGAAGAAGGGCCCGGCCGTGCAGAACGACGGCAAGCCCTACCTGCGCTCCCTGGACAAGAACCACGACGGCCGCATTTCCAAGGATGAGTTCATGGCGGGCAGCAAGAAGCGCTTCGCCAAGGCCGACACCAACCGCGACGGGATCATCTCCCCGCAGGAGGCCAAGGCCGCCAAGGCCAAGCTCCAGGAGAAGGAAGCCAAGAGGGAGGCCAAGCGCCTGGCCGAAGGCAAGCCCGTGAAGCCCAAGAAGAAGAGCACCAGGCCGCCCAAGCCCTACCTTTCCACCTTCGACAAGAACAAGGACGGCCGGGTGAGCCAGAAGGAGTACCTGGTCCGGCGCGAGAAGAAGTTCGCCGAGATGGACCTGAACCACGACGGCGTCATCTCCAAGGAGGAGGCGCGCATCGCCAAGCAGCGCATCCTGGAGCGCCGGGAGGAAAAGAAGGCCCTGGCCAAGGAGCGCCGCCTGCGCAAGATCGAGGAGGCCAGGCTCAAGGCCCTGCAGGCCGGGGCCAGTTCGCCCGGGCCGGAACTCACCGCTCCCGCCGCGCCGCCCCCTGCCGCCCCGTTGCCCGCGTCTCCGGCCACCCGCCCGGCCGCGCCGGGCACTCCGGCCCCGCAGGAGGCCCCGCTCACGCCCATTGCGCCCACGCTGCCCGCCCAGCCGGAGCCTGAGACCTAGACCGGACAGCCAGCATCACAAAGGGAAGCGGCCCGCCTTCTGCGAAAGCGCAGGGGCGGGCCGCGTTGCGTTGGCGGACTGAAGAAGGGATCTGCGCGCAGGGACAGGGTTCGCGCCGGGCGGACGCAAGAGCGTCAGACCGTTTGGAGGTCGAGGCCCGGCCTCTTCGGGGCTCCGCTCACGCCAGGGCGACGCAAGCAGAAGGCCCGCCTCCCCCTCGACAGGGCAGGCGGGCCTTTTCGCGTCTCAAGTCCCGGTCTGGGCTCAGATCTTCATGCGCACGGTGTACACCTGCTCTCCGCGCTGCACGCTCAGAATCAGCTGGGTGTGCATCTGGTAGCGGTAGAAGGCCGAGAGCAGATCGGCCTCGGTGGCGGTGCGCAGGGTGCCTATCTGCAGGATGACGTCGCCGGGCTTGAGGCCCAGGCGCGCGGCCGGGCCTTCCGCCTTGACGGAGGCGACCTCCACGCCCGGCGTCTTGGCCTGGCCGGGAGACGTTGGGGCGGCAGCTGCGGCCATTCCCGCCCCGGAGCCGGGCGTGAAGCCCCAGCGCCAGGCGATGAGCCCCAGGCCCGCGTCGCGCTCAAGCACCTGCGGCCGCATCTGCACCTGGAACTGCTGACCCGCGCGGTTCAAAAGCACGTCCAGGCAGTCCCCGCGCGAGAAGCCCAGAAGCAGGCCCAGAAACTGCGCCTTGTCCTGCACCTTCTGCCCGCCCATGGCCAGCAGGGCGTCGCCGGGGCGGATGCCGGCCTTTTCCGCCGGGGTGCCGGGGAAGACCTCGGTGACCACCATGCCGCCGGGCTTTGGCAGGCCGTAGGCGGCCGCCTGCTCGGGCGTCATGTTCACGCCCAGCAGGCCCAGCCAGATGTGCGCCACGCGGCCCGTGGCGATGAGCTCGTCCAGCACGCCCTTGGCCTTGTTGATGGGGATGGCGAAGCTTAAGCCCCCGCCCCGGGCGAACACGGCGGCGTTGATGCCCACCACCTGGCCCAGGATGTTCAGGAGCGGCCCGCCGGAGTTGCCGGGGTTGATGGCCGCGTCGGTCTGGATGAGCCCGGCGAAGGTTTGCTGCCCGTTGCTGATGGAGCGGTCCAGGGCGGAGACCACGCCTGTGGTGACGGTGTGGGAAAGGCCGTAGGGGTTGCCGATGGCCACCACCGGCTCGCCGATCATGAGGCTTGCGGAATCGCCCATGCGCACCTGGGGCAGGGGCGGCTCGCCCTTGGCCAGCTCCAGGCGCAGCACGGCCAGGTCCATGTCCTGGTCCGCGCCCTGGAGGTGGGCGGTGAATTCGCGGCCGTCCTGCAGGCGGGCGGTTATCTGCGTGGCCCCGGTGATGACGTGGGCGTTGGTGAGCACATAGCCCTTCCGGCCATCGATGATGACGCCGGAGCCGAGATTCTGGGCGGTGCGCGGCTTGGGCGGCTGCTTCTGGGCCTGCTGCGCGGCGGAGTCGCCGAAGAAGCGCTGCAGGAGCGATTCCGGCGCAAAGGGGGCCTTCACCTCGCGGGCGCTGATGATGCTGACCACGGCCGGGCCGGCCTCCTGCACCACGCGCACCACGGGCGTGCGGCGCGGGTCGTCTGGGAGGGCTGCGGCGGGGGCAGGGGGCGACGGAGCGGGCTGCTGGACCTGCGCCGGGGCATTGGGCACCGGTGGATTGGGCGCGGGCGTGCGCTTCTGCGCCAGGCCGGAACCGGCCATCGGGGCGGCGGCGAGCAGCACGGCCAGCGCGGCGGCGACGAGGAAGCGCGCGTTTCCGGCCACGGCTAGCGCCCCCACTGGCCGGACATCTTGCCGGCGCGCTGGGCGGCTATTTCCCGCAACCGCGCGATGCGCTCGGGAATCGGCGGGTGGGTGCTGAACAGGTTGGCCATGTCCGCCCCGGAGAAGGGGTTCACGATGAACAGGTTCTCGGCCACGGGGCTGCCCGCAAGCGGAATCTGGCGCGCGGCCGCGTCCAGCCTGCCCAGGGCGTTGGCCAGGTCCAAGGGCCGGCCGGAGATGGCCGCCCCGGTCTCGTCGGCCAGGTACTCGCGCGAGCGGGAGATGGCCATCTGGATGAGCATGGCCGCCATGGGCGCGATGATGGCCAGGGCGATGGCCCCCAGGCCGCTTGTCCCCCCCTCGTCGTCGTCGCGCCTGCCCATGCCGAAGATGGCCCCCCACTGGAGCATGTTGGCGATGCTCATGATGGCCGCGCCAAGCACGGCGGCCACGCTCTGGATGAGGATGTCGCGGTTCTTGATGTGCGCGAGTTCGTGCGCCAGCACGCCGCGCAGTTCCTCCGGCGTGAGGGTCTGCATGATGCCCTGGGTGACGGCCACCACGGCGTTCTCCGGGTTCCTGCCCGTGGCGAAGGCGTTGGGGGAGTCCTGCGGGATGACGCAGATGCGCGGCTTGGGGATGCCCGCGTTGCGGGAAAGCTCCTCCACCACGGCGTGCAGCCAGGGGCCGTCCGACGGGGAGAGCTCCTGCGCGCGGTACATGGACAGCACGATCTTGTCGGACCACCAGTAGCTGACGAAGTTCATGGCCAGGGCCAGCACCAGGGCGATGACGAGGCCGGCCCGGCCGCCCAGGGCCTGGCCCAGAAAGAGGATGATGGCCGTGAGCAGGGCCAGCAGGAAGAGCGTCTTCAGTTGGCTGGTCATGGGGGTGTCCTCCGGTTCGAAGCCCATCCCGCGTGTGGGGCGGGGCGGGGATCAGCGCGGATCATCTAATGCCGGCCGGGGCGCAGTCAATGCGGTGGCCCTGCCTTGTGCGGGCTAGCCCTGCGTGCCGCCGGAGAACAGCTGCTCGCGCGTGGGGTAGCGGCCGCAGGCGAAGCGGGGCGCTTCCGGGCAGTAGCCCAGGGACTCGCACTTGGCTCCGGCCGTGGCGAAGATGGCCGGCAGCTCCTCCTTGCACAGGGCCAGCATGCGGTCGGCCATGGCGCGGATCTCCCACTGGGCGCGGTTGCAGCAGCGCAGGTGGAAGAAGTGCAGCAGGGAGCGGCAGTTCATGGTGATGACGATGCGCGTTTCCGCCGCCTGGGGCAGCACGAAGCGGGCGTCCTCCTTGGACTTCTCCTTGCGTCCGTGGGCCTCCAGAATGGCCTTCAGGTCGCGGTAGGCGTTGCCCACCTCGGCCATGAAGGCCTCGAAGCGTTCCTTGGCCTCGGGGATCTTGGCGATGGCTGGAGGCAGGATGTAGTCCATGTCCGAGCCGTCCACGTAGCGCTGGCTCTGCTGCGAGTAGGAGGCGATGCGGTGGCGCACGATCTGGTGCGAACACGCGCGGGAGATGCCCGCGATGGCGAAGGTGAAGCTGGCGTGCTCCACCGGGCTGTCGTGCCCGCTCTCCATGACCTTGCGCACGAAGTCGGCCTGGGTCTCGCGGTCCACCTCGCCGGAGAGCAACCTGGGCCACATGTCGGCCACGAAGCCCGCGTGGTAGCACTGCCGGAAGGCGGCGTAGATGAGGGACAGGGCGTTTGGCGTGGCGGCCAGGAGTTCCACGGAAAGTTGGGTGACGGGCATTGGCGCTCCGGTTTCGTGTGGATGGTGGGACGGGCGCGGCGCTACATGCGCGCGCGTTCCAGGGCCTCGGCCTGGACCTGGGCCAGGGGGCCGTCGGCCATGACGAGCAGGTGCAGGCACTGCATGAAGAGCGGCTCGAAGGCCGTGCGCTGGCGGCCCAGGCGCTCGCGCAGGCGGGCTTCCTCCTCGGGCGTGCCGGTCTTGCGCGCGGCGATGGCCTCCACCCCGGCCATGAGGTAAAGCACGCGGCCGCTGGCGGCCATGCGCGAGCGGAAGGCCTCGGAAGCCAGCAGCTTGTGCGGAACCTCGACAACCGCCTGACTGCAGCCTGCGGCCGCGGCGAGGACGGCGTCCAGGGCCGCGTCGGCCCCGTCCAGGGGCAGGGCGTGGGCGGTGGCGCCCAGGTTGGCGGCCAGGTGCGCGGCCACGGCGCTCTTGCCGCTGCCTTCCAATCCTACAATATACAGCACGCCGCCGCCGGGCATGGCCGGACGCGGGGCGGCGGTTCCGTGGGTCGTGCTCTTGTCGGCTTCCTCGACGTGGAACTCTCGGCGGATGAACTCGGTCACCGGTGGCTTCCTTCTGATCGGTCTGGTGCCTGTGTCTGTTGTTGGCGCTTGGGCTGGGATGCGGCCCTGTTGCCGCCCGCAGTCTGGCAGGGTATAGCCCAGAGGGCGGGCCTGGGCAAGGGCCTCGGCCGCCCCGGCCGCTGCGGCGTTCTGGCGGGCGGGCAAGGCCGAAAGGCGAATCGGCCAGGCGAATCGGCCAGGCAAAGAGGCCTGGCAAAGAGGCCAGGCGAATCGGCCAGGCAAATACGACCGGCAAGGAGGGCGGATGCCCAAGGAAATAGTGCATTGGATGGTGGCCAAACGCGCCGGGGAGCTGCTTTCCGGCGGCCCCTACGGCCCCGCGTTGTCGCGCTGCCCCAACGGCCTGCTCCTGGGCTCCGTCTGGCACGACATCCTCTTCTACCTGCGCGGCGAGCACCCGGCCGGCCTCAAGGCCCTGCCGCACCGCATGCACGGCTCCCACGGGGAGGACAGCTTCGAGATCCTGCGCGTGCAGGCGGCGCACATGCACGCGCGCAAGGACCAGCCCCTGCCCACGGCCCTGTTCGTGGGCCTGGTCTCGCACATCTTCGCCGACGCGATGATCCATCCGCTCGTGTACCACCTGACGGGCAACTACTATGATGCCGACGAGAAGCGTCGCACGGGCGCGGTGCAGCGGCACCGGGCGCTGGAGTGTCTCATGGACATGGTGGTCGCGGGCGGGCCGGACGCCGTGCTTGAGCGCTCCCTGCGCTCGCTGGTGAACGGCCTGGAGGGCACGCTGGCGCTGGCCGTGCCGCCGGAAGGCGTGGCCGGCCTGGCCGGTCTTTCTGAATCCGGGGCCACGGCCGCGCAAAAGGGCCTGCTGGACGCCCTGGACACCTACTGCACCATGCAGTCCCTTTGCCGCATGCCCACCGTGGCCCGCCTGCTGCGCGACCTTTCCGGCTTCATGCCGGCCGGCCTGCGCGAGATCGCCGCGCTCTTCTACGCCCCGCAGCTCTTCGACCAGCGCGACGCCGTGAGCGGGCGCATAAGCTACCGCAACCCGGCCACCGGGGAGGAGCTCTCGGCCACGCTGGCCTGGCTCATGGAGCAGGCGGCGCGGCGCACGGCGGAATTCTGCGCCGCCCAGGCCCCGGCCATCACCGCCCGGGGCCAACTGGCGGACGCCGGGCCCGGGCCCAGCCTCGACATGGGCCTGCCGGGCGTTCCCGCATCCCAGGCCCGCTTCTTCGCCTCCCGCCTTGTCCCGGTGGACTAGTTCGCGCCGCCGCCGGGCGCATTGCTGCCGCGGGTGCTCCCCGCGGTTTTTTTGCCGGTTCCCCAAAAAAATATCCGCAGGCTCCTAAAGAATTCCTCCGGCAGGCCGATGAGGGTGTCGTAACAACAATCGGATTGGTCCCGTGGGCGATGTCGCCAGACGAGGGCCACCGAATGGCAAGGACGCCAAAAAGCTTTCAAGGAGGAAATGAATATGTCGCTCACCATCAACCACAACTTGCTGGCCGCGAACACCGCCCGCAACCTCACGTCCTCGTATTCCGCGCTGTCGACCTCCACCGAGCGCCTGTCTTCCGGTCTGCGCGTGAACACCGCGGCCGACGACGCCGCCGGTCTGGCCATTCGCGAAATCATGCGCGCCGAGATTTCGTCCCTGAACCAGGGCGTGCGCAACGCCAACGACGCCATCTCCATGATCCAGACCGCGGACGGAGCCCTGGGCGTCATCGACGAAAAGCTCATCCGCATGAAGGAACTGGCCATGCAGGCTGCCACCGGCACCTACAGCTCGGACCAGCGCCTCATCATCGACTCGGAATACCAGGCCATGGCTTCGGAAATCACCCGAATCGCCAAGGCCACGGACTTCAACGGCATCCACCTGCTGAACGGCCACCTCTCCGGCACCGATTCCTCGCACAATGGCGCGGGTCTCGAAGCCAGCGGCCCCATGAAGATCCACTTCGGCACCAGCAACGACTCCAACGAGGACTACTACTACGTGTCCATCGACAGCGCCACCGCCTCCTCGCTGGGCATCGGCCTGGGCGCCTCGGGCACCAACGGCCGCTCCATCTCCACCCAGGAGCTGGCGCAGCAGGCCCTCAAGGCTCTGGACAACGCCATCATCTCCAAGGACAAGATCCGCGCCCACCTCGGCGCCCTCCAGAACCGTCTGGAGAACACCATCACCAACCTGACCATCCAGTCCGAGAACACCTCGGCCGCAGAGTCGCAGATCTCCGACGTGGACGTGGCCACGGAAATGACCGAGTTCACCCGCCAGCAGATCAAGGTGCAGACCGCGGTGGCCATGCTCTCCCAGGCCAACAGCCTCGGCAAGCTCGCCCTGCAGCTCATCGGCGGCTAGTAGAAAGGACCACAGGGTGCGGGCGAGGGCTGGCCCCGCCGCACCGTGAGCAGAAGCACAACGGGCCGCCGCAAGGCGGCCCGTTTCGTTTTGGCACCGTGATTGCACAACCAAGGTGGACCAACAGCATCCGGCATCTTTTTCCCGTTAGGGGGGTTCGCCAGTGACGTCATCCACCAGCACGACCAGCTCCACCACATCCTTCACCTCAGGCCAGATCAACGTGACCGGCCTGGGCAACGGCACGGACTTCAGCACCCTCATCGACGGCCTGATCACCGCCGAAAGCGCGACCAAGAAGAGGTTCGAGAGCTGGAAGCAGGAGTGGGAACTCAAGATCGAGGGGCTGCAGTACCTGAACAAGAAGCTCCTGGCCCTGAAGACCACCCTGGGCAGCATAGACACGGTGAACGAATTTCTCACCAAGAGCGTCACCAGCACATCGGACAGCGTGAGCGCCACGGCCACCAGCGATGCCCTCGAAGGGTCGCACACGGTCATTGTGGGGCAGCTGGCGCAGAACGACATCCTCACCACCGGCTCGGGCCTCAGCACGCTTACCAGCGTGGTCACATCGAACGCCACGAACCTGACCTTCAGCTACGCCGGGCAGAGCTACACCATAAGCAACATCGGCGCGGGCAGCACCCTCACCAGCCTGGTGAACTACATCAACAACAACTCGGCCACCAAGGACAAGGTGCGCGCCACCACGCTCTTCGACGGCACCAGCTACCACCTGCAACTGTATGGCATGGACCAGGGCGCGGGCAACCAGGTGATCGTCTCCAACACAGGCTCCCTGGTGTTCGGCGCGGCGAGCTTCCAGAACACCCAGCAGGCCCAGAGCGCCCTCATCAAGGTGGACGGCTACCCGCAGGGCAGCGGCAACTGGATCTCGCGCGACACGAACTCCGTGGAGGACGTCATCCCCGGGGTGAGCCTGACCCTCAAGGAGGCCAACTCCAACGCCAGCATCAAGATCGGCATCACCACCAACACCGACGCCATCAAGGAGAACGTCAAGACCTTCGTGGACGCGGTGAACGAGGTGCGCACCGCCCTGCAGGCCCTGACCAAGGTGAGCAACAGCTCCGGCACGGCCACCGGGTCCATCATGACCGGCAACTACGGCGTGCAGATCATCGGCACCCAGCTCAAGGACGTCATCACCGACCTGGGCCTGGGCTTCAACATCTACAACGCGGCCACCGGCACCGGAGACTACTATTCCGCGCTCTCGCAAATCGGCATCAGCACCGACGCCGACGAATCCTCAAGCACGTACGGCAAGCTCATTCTGAATGAGGAGGACCTGGACACGGCGCTTTCGAAGGACGCGGAAGGCGTGGCCAAGCTCTTTTCCGCCGACTACGAGGGCGGAACAGATTCGGCGAATTTCTCG
Source organism: Desulfovibrio sp. (assembly GCA_016218665.1). GTDB lineage: Bacteria > Desulfobacterota > Desulfovibrionia > Desulfovibrionales > Desulfovibrionaceae > Humidesulfovibrio. The sequence goes on from JACRDI010000005.1 coordinate 51,817, forward strand.
TACCTCTCGCGCATCAACGGCACGACAAAGGCCGGCAGCTACGGCGTGCAGATCATCACCAGCGCGGCAGGCATTTCAAGCGCCACCATCAATGGCCAGCCCGCCGGCATAGACGGCTGGAAGGTCACCGCCCTCAGCGGCGATGCGGCCGGTATGGTCATCCAGGTGGACAACCACACGCCCAACAGCACTTTCACCGGAAACGTGAACCTGCGGCAGGGCAAGGCCGGCCAGATGGTGGACAAGCTCAAGGATCTCACCAACACGACCAACGGCCCCATCTCCATCCTCGAAGACAACTACGGGGAGATCATCGACAGCATCGATGACAAGATAGCGCGCGAGACGCAGCGCCTGACCACCATGAAGGCGCGCCTGAAGGCGCAATACGCCCGGCTCGACTCGCTTTTGAACACGTTGACCAACACCCAATCGCAGCTCTCCAGCGTCATCAACCAGCTTTCGAAAAGCTAGCCGGCTGGCGGGCGGAAGAGGACCACATGCTTAAGGCAGCCAAGGCCTATCTGGTCACACAGGTCACCACGGCATCGCAGGGGGATCTCCTGCTCATGCTTTACGACACGGCCGTCAAGCACCTGCGCCAAGCCATCGAGAAGATGCGCGCGGGTGACGTGGCCGGCAAGGGCATTCTCATCACCAAGGCCATCGACATCATCAGCGAACTGCAGGAGAGCCTGAACAAGGAACGCGGGGGAGACATCTCCAAGAACCTGTTTCAGCTGTATTTCTTCTGCAACACGCGGCTGCTGAAGGCCAATCTGCAGATGAACACGGACATGGTGGAGGAGGTCATCTCCATCCTCTTCGGCCTGCGGCAGGCCTTCGCCCAGATCATGCCCACGGTGGACGGCGTGGCCTCCATCGCCCAGCAGGGCATGGGGGCGGAGGGCGCATCGGCCGTGGCCGCATCTGAGGCCCGGACGCAAGAGGCGGCATCCGCGCGGCCGGCTGAAAATCCGGCCGCAGATCCGGCGGGCGATCTGGCCGCCGAGCCGGCAGGTGATCCGGCAGGCGAACCAGGGGCGGAGCCGGCGCCAGCGCCCGAGGCCACGCCCGCCGCGCCGGTGAATCCCATGCGCTTCCGCGCGGCCAACGCCTACGCGACCTCGCGCTAGCCCCGGCCGGCGCGGACCCGCACGCAAAAAAGCCCCCGGACAGGTCCGGGGGCTTTTTTGCTGCTTCTGGCGCGGCGCAGGGCGCAAGGCCCGGCGCCATTCTCCAGCGCCCTACACGGCGATGATGAGCGGCACCACCACGGGGTCGCGGTCCAGCACGCGGCGGAAGAAGCGCCTGAGCGACCCGCGCACGCGCTCCTTCAGGCGCTTCAGGTTGGCCGAGCCCACGTCCTCGAACTCTTCCAGCACGACGCACTTGGCGTCTTCCAGCACGTGGGCGTACTGCTGCTCGAACACGAAGCCCTTGGACACGATGTCCGGGCCGAGGGTGATCTCGCCCGTGTCCTGGTCCACCACCAGCAGCACCACCACCATGCCTTCGCCCGCCAGCAGCTGGCGTTCCTTCAGGACGCTCTGGCCCACGTCGCCCACGCCCTTGCCGTCCACCAGAATGCGTTCGGCTGGCACGGCCTCCTCAAGGCGGATGCCCTGGCTCAGGAAGGTCATGGGCTGGCCGTCCTCCAGCACGAGGGCGCGCTCCGGCGCAACGCCGCATTCCACGGCCAGGCGCGAGTGCTTCACCAGGTGGCGGTACTCGCCGTGCACGGGCACGAAGTACTTGGGCCGCACGGTCTCCAGCATGATGCGCAGCTCCTCGCGGTGGGCATGGCCCGAGGCGTGGATGGCCTGGACCTTTTCGTACAGCACCTCGGCCCCCAGCTTGTACAGCCGGTTGATGACCTTGGTGATGGCCAGCACGTTGCCCGGAATGAAGCGCGAGGACAAAAGCACCAGGTCGCCCTTCTTGATGTGCACGTGGCGGTGCTCGTCAAGCGACATGCGCGAGAGCGAGGCCAGGGGCTCGCCCTGGCTGCCGGTGACGAGGAGCACCACCTGCTCGTCCGGCAGGGAGCCGATCTCCTCCACCTCCACCAGGGTGCCGCCGGGGATGCGCAGGTAGTCCAGCTCGCGCGCGAGCTCGATGTTGCGCACCAGGCTTTTGCCGGAGATGGCCACCTTGCGGCCGCAGGCGGCGGCCAGGTCGAAGATTTCCTGCAGGCGCTGGATGTGGCTGGAAAAGAGCGTGACGATGATGCGCCCGCGCGAGCGGTCGAAGATCTCGCGCAGGGAGGCCTTGATCTCGCGCTCGGTGAGGGCGAAGCCGTCGCGCTCCACGTTGGTGGAGTCGCTCATGAGCAGCTTGACCCCGGGCTCGGAGAAGCGGCGGATGGCCTCCAGGTCGGTGGCGTGGCCGTCCAGCGGGTTGCGGTCGATCTTGAAGTCGCCCGTGTGGAAGATGCGCCCGGCCGGGGTCTCGATGCCCAGGGCGTGGCCCTTGATGATGGAGTGGCAGACCGGGATGAAGTTGAAGGCGAAGGGGCCGATCTCCACGCGTTCGTTGTCCTTCACGGGGCGCAGGTCGGCTTCCATGCCGCGCTCGGTGAGCTTGTTGTTCACCAGCGCCAGGGTGAAGTCCGAGCCGTACACCGGCACGTCCACATGGGGCAAAAGCCAGGGCAGGGCGCCGATGTGGTCCTCGTGCCCGTGGGTGAGCACCACGGCCTTGATCTTGTCGCGTTCCTCCAGAATGTGCTCGAAGCGGGGAATCACCACGTCCACGCCGAAGAGAAAGTCCTCGGGGAACATGAGGCCGCAGTCGATGAGCACGGTGGCGTCGGCCGTGCGCAGGGCCATGCAGTTCAGCCCTATCTCGCCCAGTCCTCCCAGGGGATGTATGGTCAGCTCGCCAGGGGCGGGTGTCATGTCAGCTCCTCAAAAGTTCCTGATAGGCGGTGTTCATCAGGGCGTACATGTCGTCCTTGAACTGCTCGCGCTCCTTCAGGGTATATTTCGACGTGTCCACCGGGGGCAGGGCGCGCAGGCGGATGCGCTGGTCCGGGTTGAAGAAGACGGACTTCTTGGGCAGCAGCTTGCCCGTGCCCTCCATGACCAGCGGAGCCACGGGCAGCCCGCACTTGAGGGCCAGCACCATGCCGCCCACCTTGAAGTCCATGAGCTTCGAGAGGTCGGGGTTGCGCGTGCCCTCGGGGAAGATGAGCGGAGAAATGCCGCTTTGGGCCTGTGCCACGGCCGCGTCCAGGCTCTTCATGGCCGCGCGGCGGTTTTCGCGGTTCAGCGAGATGTGCCCGGCGTTGCCCAGGGCCTTGCCGTAGATGGGAATGCGGAACAGGCTCTCCTTGGCCACGAAGCGCATGTGGTAGTCCCACAGGGCGTCGAACAGGATGGGGATGTCGAACAGGCTTTGGTGGTTGCACATGAAGACGTAGTGGCCCTTGGGATCAAGGGCGGAGAGGTCTATGTCCACCTTGATGCCCGCCATGCGCAGCATGGCCCGGCCGTACACCTTGCCGAAATGGTCCTTCTCGTCCAGCGTGGCGTGCTCCTGGTCGAGCATGAGCTGGCGCACGCTGTAGTAGATGGTTGCCGGAACCAGGGTGATGAAGAAGCGCAGCACTCGGAACATGGTTCATCCTGTCGATTTTGATTTCCCCGTCCCTACGTCAAAAGCGCCCAGGACACAAGGGTTGCAGGCGTGTCCGTCCCTCTGGGGGCGCGCCGCGCGGCGCTGGGCAGGTCTTCGGCGGGCGAGAAAAAGGGCGGCAGGGTCGCCCCCGCCGCCCAGGTTCGCAACATGGCTGCCGGCCTATTCTTCCTCGGCGGCCTCGCGCTTGTTCTCCTCGATGACCTTGGCCGCGATGGGCGGCGGGCATTCCTCGTAGTGGGAGAACTCCATGGTGAAGGTGCCCTGGCCCGCTGTCATGGAGCGCAGGTCCGGGGCGTACTTCAGCACCTCGCTCATGGGCACGTGGGCCTTGATCTCGGTGACGCCGGCCTGGGATTCGCTGCCAAGCACCTTGCCGCGCCGGCTGGAAAGGTCGCCGATGACGTCGCCCATGTGGGCGTCGGGCACGGCCACGGTGACGGTCATGATGGGCTCCAGCAGGATCATCTTGGCCTTCTCGCAGGCCTTCTTGAAGGCCAGGGAGCCGGCGATCTTGAAGGCCATTTCCGAGGAGTCCACGTTGTGGAAGCTGCCGTCGTAGAGCGTCACCTTGAAGTCGATGACCGGGAAGCCGGCCAGCACGCCGCGCGCGGCGGATTCCACCACGCCCTTGTCCACGGCGGGGATGTACTGCCGGGGAATGCTGCCGCCCACGATGGCGTCCACGAACTCGTAGCCCGCGCCCTTGGGCTGGGGCTCCAGGTGGATCCAGCAGTCGCCGAACTGTCCGCGGCCGCCGGTCTGCTTCTTGTGCCGGCCCTGGATCTCCCTGGCGGCGGTCTTGAAGGTCTCGCGGTAGGGCACCTTGGGGGTCTTGAGGATGATGTCCACCTTGTAGCGGCGCTTGGCCTTCTCCACGCTGATCTCGATGTGGTTCTGGCCCATGCCGGAGAGCAGGGTGTCGGCGGTCTCCTCGTCGCGGCCGAGCTTCAAGGTCACGTCTTCATCAAGCAGCTTGGCCATGGCCTGGTAGACCTTGTCCTCGTCGCCCTTTTCCTTGGGGGCCAGGGCGTAGGTGATGAGCGTGGGCGCCAGCTTGGGCTTGGCCAGCACGAAGGGGGCCTTGTCCGAGGACAGCGTGTCGCCGGTGTTGGTGTCCTTCAGCTTGGCCAGGGTGACGATGGAGCCGGGGCCCAGCGCGGCCTTGCAGGGCACGTTCTCCTTGCCGTTGGTCAAAAGCAGCTGGCCCATGCGCTCCTGCTGCCCCGTGCGGGAGTTCACCAGGCTCATGTCGCCCGTGAGGGAGCCGGAGATGACGCGCATGACCGTCAGCTGGCCCGCGAAGGGGTCGGCCATGGTCTTGAACACGAAGCCAGCCACCGGCGCGGCCTCGATGCTTTCGCGCACGGAGCCGTCCTCGCCCTCGAAGGGCGCGTGGTCCAGCGGGCTGGGCAGCAGGGCCTGGATGGCGTCGAGCAGCTGGGGGCCGCCCATGTTGTTCAGCGCGCTGCCCACCAGCACGGGCACCAGCTCGCCGCTTTTGACGCCCGCCACCAGCGCGCCCTTGAGCTCGTCGGGGGTCAGTTCGCCCGCGTCGAGGTACTTCTCCATGAGGGCTTCGTCGCTCTCGGCGATGTTCTCGATCATGGCTTCGCGCAGGGGGGTGGACTCGCCCTCCACATCGGCCGGGACGGCCCCGGCGCTCGCGCCGCCCTTGCCGTCGAAGGTGAGCCCGGTGTTCTCAAGCATGTCCACCACGCCCTTGAACTTTTCGCGCTCGCCGATGGGATAGTGCAGGAGCACGGGCTTGATGCCCAGGGAGTCCTTGAGTCCGGTGAAGGCGGCCTGGAAGTCGGCGCGGTCGCGGTCCATCTTGTTGATGAACACGAGGGCGGGCAGGCCGGCCTTCTTGACCTCGCTCCAGGCCTTGCGCGTAAGGGGCTTCACGCCGTCCACGGCGTCGATGACGAAGACCACGGCGTCGGCGGCGGCCAGGGTGTAGGGCAGGTCGCCGTTGAAGTTGTTGTCACCCGGAGTGTCGATGAGAAAGTGCTGGTTCTTGTTCCACTTGAAGTTGGCGAAGCTCGGCTGGATGGAGCCGCGGCGCTTGATCTCCTCGGGCTCGTAGTCAAGGGCGGTGGTGCCGTCCTCGATCTTTCCCAGACGGTTCAGAACACCGGCGTTGAACAGAAGCATTTCGGCGACGGAGGTTTTGCCGCTGCCGCCATGACCCACCAGAACGTACGTGCGTTGAGACTTGAGCGCTTCCGACATCCCATACTCCGTGTATCGAGTTTATCCGCCGGAGAGGAAGCCCGGCGGGAAGAGCCGATCCAAGCTGGAATTATCTATGTTTAGACGTATAGGGAGGAGCAAGCGAGAATGTCAAGGCCGCAAGCCGGATAGGGCCGGAGGCCGCGGAATTTTGCGACATTTTTGAAGACCGGCGGCGGGGCGGGGGGCGGCGTAATAGGACGGACTCGGCGCAGAGTGGTTCGGTTCAAGAATTATTGTATGGCGCGAAGGGAGACAGACATGGCCGAGACAACGCCTTATTGAATCACTTGGCTATAGTCCGATGACCCTATTCCAGTCAGCAATGTACATATACATTCTGTTGAATTCGCTTGGAAGCAGCATTCTATTGTGAGCAATGAAATGCCGTGCCTTCTCAAGCTCGTCCATGCGTTGCTTCAGCCAGTGCTGCGATGGAATCACATCTTCGAAATATTCCCATTTCGCTAGAATGATCAAGGCTAGTTGACCGAAATCAACGAAGCCAAGCATGTCGATTTTTTCACCTTCAAGCCATGTATCTTTTAGAGCGGTTGCCTGTCTTGTTTCTGCGTGTCTGCGTATGGTTGCAGGGATCTTCTCAAGCCAGTCGGCCCCTTCTTTTTCCGTTAGAGTATCTCGAATAAAAAAGCGAACTTGATTTTCAAAGCAGTGCAATACAGAGTATAATCTTGCCATTGCCAAGGCGTTGTTACGCGAAAAGACAGAGAATGGAGTCAAGGCTTCAGATAAAAGCCGCTCCTCTGCGACGCGTTGGTCTGCCCCAACTTGGATGCCTGCGCTCTGGAATGCACTTGCCTCTGCTTCGAACATCAGCCCGCGAAAGAGAAAATCTCTCAAGTCCCTATGCTTCAAAGAGGTGCTCCTTTATTGATTTGAATATTGAGTTGTATACTTCTATGTCTTTTGTTGCCGGTAAATGTATCTGTATATTGTAGTGGAGTGTTGGTGGCTTTGATATGTGCTGTGACGGCTTTTTCTCTGTATTAATAGTTTCGCATTGTTGAAATGATTTGTCATTTTGGTCAATATGTTTCTCTTCTGATCTATGTTCAGATGTTTGTATGTCAGCAATATCAAGAAGTGCAAAGAACGTGCTGGCCATGCGCTTTGCGCTGATTTCCGTAGCATTGTGGTAACTTTTGAATTTTCCTTCTATCGCATCTTTATCGGCTTTGGTTGGGTTTGCTTTTATTATGAATAAATCAGAATATGCAGATTTGAGTGCTTGTCCCATTACAGTGCGTGAGCGCGAATTATCACGATACTCATGATAAATTGATGTCGGTGTGCCATCTGGGGACAAAAAGCCAAGCGCTTTAAGAAGAGGGATGTAGGATCGATGATTGGAGGAGGTATATCCTAGATCTTTCAGGATTTGCTGAGAAAATTGTGTTGGCGCGTTGCCTTCCTTGAGCTTCGCAAAAAACTCAGCGAGCTGTCCCGGTGCCAGTGTATACGCGCTGATGAGTCCCATTTCGACCCTCCTTGCTTCGTGCTGATAAGTGGTATCAATTCACTGTTAACGATTTTTTGGGCGAGTGGCAAGGGGCCTGGCCGAGCGCCACTGCCGCGCCGGACCGATGCCGAAGAGCGCGGCCTGGCGGGGCAGGGCGGCCTCCTCGTCCAGCAGCTCCGACTCGGAGATGAGCCCGCCATTGGCCAGGATGTGCGCCAGGCCCACGCCGCGCTCGCGCAGCACGCGGCCCACCAGAAGCCGCCGGTGGCAGGCGCGGGGGTCGTCCTCCGCGCAGGTGAGCACGATCTTGCGGCCCCGTCCCAGGCTGGCGAGCACCGTCTGGATGCCCGTCTCGAACCAGGGCTCGGCGGCGATGCGGTCGTAGAGCACATGGCCCTTCGGATCGTAGAAGCGGGGGTCGTCGGGCATGCCGCCCAGCTCGCGTCCGAGGAAGACGTACTCCAGCCCGGCCTGCCGGGCCAGGCGCTCGGCCTGCTCCTTGTTGAACTGCGGCGCGTGGCGCGAGTAAGGCCGCGAGCGCACGTCCGCCAGGATCTGGATGTCGTAGGTGCGCAGATTGTTCAGGAAACGCTCTGGCGCAAGGGTGGAGAAACCGGCGGTGAACACCGCCTGTGATGCGGTGGGGGGGGTATGGCGGCATGAGGTCAGCCTCCTGCCCAACGCTCTATGAAAACCGTCTGTATACGTCAAGCGAATCACGCGCGGGCGGCGCGTGACAGCACCCTTGCGGCACGCGCCCGGCGGATGTATCGTGCGGACCACCGGCTGGCCCGCGTCAATCTCGCACAGGGCCGCACAGGGCCGCCAACCGCACACACGCCGCGCAGCAAAGGAGCAACGCCATGCCCATGAAGGACTACCAGGACGCCCTGACCCGCCTGCAAAAGGGCCTGGCCAGCGGCTACCAGAGTTCCCCCCATGTGCTGAACGTTCCGGGCCAGTCCCTCATGTGCAAGGTGGACCCGAACTACTACCTGGCGCTGGAGCCCATCTTCACGGAAATCCTCGCCCGCTGGGCCGTCAGCTTCCCCCAGGGCGTGCTGGACACCCTGGTGCACACGGGCAGCGTCATCTTCTGCAAGCCCATGGGCACCCACGTCATCCCCCTCACCATCACCTGGGGCGGGCGCGACTACGAAGTCCAGGCGGCCTTCCTCCTGGCCGACTTCGTGGACCGTTCGCTCAAGCTGTACGCTGGCGTGCAGGACCCCCTGCCCGTGAGCGACCTGCGCATCCGCGCGGCGGAGCGCGCCGCCGTGGAGGCCTTCTTCGCGGGTCTCACCCCACCGGCTAGCGTGGCCTTTATCTAACGCTGCGGCGTCGTTCCGTTCTGTTCCGCTTCCGCAAGCGCGGCTTCCACGTAGGGCAGCAGAATGCTTGTCGCGACTTCGTTGCCGTGCGCATCCCAATGGTTGTCACAGACGAAGAAGAGGTCGTCGGTGGTGGCGTCGTGCTTGGCCATGGGGTCCAGCAAATCCACGTAGGTGAAGTTGGCCTGTTTGGCCAGATTTGTGAGTGCCGCAGTCAGGGGCGGTGTGGTGGACCCGTCGTAGCGCGCAAAGTCGGTGGGCTGGGGGATGGTGAACACGATGAACTGCTTGCCGCGGGCTTCTTGCGCCATTTGTTCAAGGCAGTACCGAAGAATGTCCCAGTCCTTCTGGCTGTAGTCGTAGTACATGGATGGTGGGCGGCCCGTGTCCGTCTGGAATTCTGTCACCCAACGCGGCACCAGCTTGAAGTTGCGCAGCCGATACGAACCCAGGTAGCGCAACACGCGGTAGATCGCACTCCATTCCCGCAAGGTGAAATCTACGCTTTTGAGGATGGGGGGAGAGGCATCCGCGGCTGACAACTGGCCCTGGCGGACCAGCTTGTAGTTCGGGTAGCTGCCCTGAAGATATGGCCGGTAGCCCTGCGCTTGGGTCTTGACGGCGTAATCGTAGCTGCTGTCCGTGAAATCGTTGAAGGGCAGGATGCCCAGAAGCACCACGTCGTGGCTGAAGCGCGACACGAAGTGTTTGTACTGCTGCCATTCCTGTATCGGGCCGAACCCGCCCGAAGTGCCGAAGTTCAGGACCTCGCGACCGATGGTCGCCTCCAGGCGGTCGGTGAGTCGGTCCTCGGACTTGTTGCCCCAGCCCTCGATAAACGAGTCGCCCAGCACAGCCACGCGCGAGGCGTTGCTTTGAAGGGTGCGCTCCTTGTCGCGCATTCCCAGGCTGTTCGCAACGTATTCGACGGTGAAACAGGACTTGTTGTGCAGATAGCGTGAGCCGGGTCGGTGCCATACTCCGAAGTTCGGGTCGATTGCCACCCAGAATTTGCTGCCGGCGTTGACCAGGCTGTAAGTGGGGAGGGCGATGTTCTGGTTCACGAAGCGGATATACAACCAGGACGTCAGCTCAAGGGCGACGATGAATACGCCGAGGAAAATGCAGGCCTGTCGTAAACGGCGTTTAAATTTCGGCATTTTGTCTATCTCCGGGGGGGATTTTCTAATACAATGAAATCTCACGTAAAATAGAACCGCCCCGCCTGCATGCGCAAGCGGGGCGGCCACGTAATCGATGAGAATGCGTATCGGGGTCAGCTGGCGACGTTGCCGCACTTGGCCTTGAGCATGCACGTGCCGCAGCCGGTGATGGCGGGCATGTTGGTGAACACGGCGAACTGCCGGCTCACGGTGCCCTCCTTGTTCCACTCTAGCCCCAGCTTCTTGAAGAGGGCGATGGTCTCCTTGTCCGGCTTGGGCAGGGGCGCGCAGCCCTTGTCGGCCAGCTCGGGCACCAGGTTCTGCACGGCGCTCATGACCATGTGGATGGCCAGGTTGTGGAAGGCCATGCCCGCCGAGGGCGAGTCCTGCCAGATGCCCTCCACCTCGTCCTCCACGGGCTTGTCCAGCCAGAGGATGACGAAGCCGGGGTCCGTCTCCGCCGCATCGGGCGCGGCCAGGCGGTAGGCCTTGAGGTGCGCCTGCCAGCCGTCGAAGCGGGGCTCCAGTTCCTCAAGCAGCTCGTTGTCCAGCCGGGTTTCGCCGCAGAGCTCGCAGTAGGTGAACATGTCGAACTCGGGCTGCACGGCGATGGGGGTGGCCACCAGGGTGGTTGCTTTTTTTGCGCTCACTGTCGTTTTTCCTGTGTGCGCCGCCTAGGCGGCTTCCTTGTCCGCCAGCAGGGCCGCCTTGAGCGACTCGTCCAGCGTGGGGTGCGGGAACATGAATCCGGCGGCGTCCTCGCGGGTCCAGCCGGCCTTGACCATCATGGTGGCGGCCACGGCCATGCGCGAGACATCGGCCCCAACTGCGGTGATGCCCGCCACGCGGCCCTGCCTCCACACGCACTTCACGAAACCCTGCGTCGCCGCATGGGCCTGGGCGATGGGGTTGGCGATGAGCTGCGCGCGGGAGACCAGCACGGCCTCGCCCCCGGCCTTGGCCTCCTCGGCCATGAGGCCCACGCGGAGCACTTCCGGGGAGCCGTAGAGGATGCTCGGCACCGGGCCGGAATCGTAGGCTTCCTTGGCCTTGTCCAACAGGCGTTCAACCACATAATGGGCCTGGTGGCTGGCGGCGTGGGCCAGCAGCATGCGGCCGTTGACGTCGCCCACGGCGTACACGCCCGGCGCGGCCTCCAGGAATTCGTTGGTCTTGATGTAGCCCGGGCCGGAGAGCTCGACACCCAGGGACTCAAGGCCCATGTCGGCGCTGTTGGGCCTGCGGCCGATGGCCACCAGGGCGCACTCGGCCACCAGCTCCTCGCCCCCGTTCTCGGCGGCCAGGGTCAGCACGGCGTTCTCGCCCTGGGTAAGGACCGAGGCCACCTTGACCCCAAGGCGGATGTCCCAGCCCTGGCGCTTGAACACGGTTTCGAGGGCCTTGCTCACCTCGGGGTCTTCCAGCCCGGCAAGGCGGGGCAGGGCGTCCACGATGGTGATCTTGGCGCCCATGCGGTGCGCGGCCTGGGCCATCTCCAGCCCGATGAACCCGCCGCCCACCACGATGAGGCTTTGCGGCATGGCGGAAAGGGCCAGGAAACCCGTGGAGTCCACCACGCGAGCGCCGTCGGGCGAGAGGCCGGGGAAGGCCGCCGGGCGGGAGCCCGTGGCCACCAGCAGCGTGCGGAAGCCGAGGCTCTGCGTCCCGTCGGCCAGCTTGACCTCGATGGAGGTCTTGTCCGCCACGCGGCCGCGCCCGGCGAAGAGATCGACGCCCAACTGGCCCAGGCGCACGCCCATGGCCTTGCGCGTGGCGGCGAGGTGCCGGTCCTTCTTGGCCTGCAGCGCGGCGAAGTCCACCGCCACTTGGCCCGAGGCCACGCGGGCCTTGGACTGGGCGGCCAGCTCCTCTATGGCGCTGGTGGCCCCAAGCCAGAGCTTGGTGGGAATGCAGCCGTGGTTCAGGCAGCTGCCGCCAAGGTCGGCGGCTTCCACAAGGGCGGTCTTGAGGCCGGAGGCGGCGGCCTCCACAGCGGCGTCGAAGCCGCCGGGGCCGCCGCCCAGCACAACCAGATCATATGTCGTCGTCATAAGCCTCTTGCAATCTTGCGAGCGTTTTTACAGGTCGTCGGTCAGTTCCATGCTGCGGGCGGCGCGGGTCTCGTCCAGGCGCGTCACCGGCAGGGTGCGCGGGGCCGAGGTGGCGAAGGACGGGTCCTTCTCCGATTCCGCCAAGAGGGCGATCAGGTCGTCCGCGAACTGGTCCAGGGTGTCCAGGCTCTCGGTCTCGGTGGGCTCGAACATGAGCGCCTCCTTGACGATGAGCGGGAAGTAGATGGTCGGGGCGTGGTAGCCCTTGTCCAGCAGCATCTTGGCGATGTCCAGCGCGCGCACGCCGCAGGTGGCCTGCTTGCAGGAGGTGGCCACGAACTCGTGCATGCACACGCGGTCGTAGGGCACTTCCAGGTGCGCATCCAGGCGCTTGCGCAGGTAGTTGGCGGCCAGCACGGCGGCCTCGGTGGCGCGGATGAGCCCGGCCTTGCCCAGGCGCAGGATGTAGGCGTAGGCCTTCAGCACCACGCCGAAGTTGCCGTAGAAGGGCGCCACGTAGCCTATGGACTTGGGGAAGTCGTAGTTCAGGAAGAACTGGCCGTCCTCAAGTTTTTCCACGCGGGAGATGGGCAGGTAGGGCACCAGGCGCTCGGAAACGCCCACCGGGCCCGCGCCGGGGCCGCCGCCGCCGTGGGGCGTGGCGAAGGTCTTGTGCAGGTTTAGGTGCACCACGTCGAAGCCCGCGTCGCCCACGCGCATCTTGCCCATGATGGCGTTCAGGTTGGCGCCGTCGTAGTAGAGCAGGGCGTCCACGCTGCGCAGCATCTCCACGATCTTGGGCAGGTTCTTCTCGAACAGGCCCAGGGTGTTCGGGCAGGTCATCATCATGCCCGCCACCTGGTCGTCCAGCACCTTGGCCAGCTCGTCCGGGTCCACGATGCCGTCCTTGCTGGGCAGGTTCACCACCTCGTAGCCGGCGATGGCCGCGCTTGCCGGGTTGGTGCCGTGGGCGCTGTCCGGGCAGATGATCTTGGTCTTCTTGTTGCCCTTGTCCTTGTGGTAGGCGGCGATGATCATGACGCCGGTGAGCTCGCCGTGCGCGCCCGCCATGGGATGCAGGGTGAAGGCCTTCATGCCGCAGATCTCGCACAGGAGCTGCTCGGTCTCGTACATGACCTCAAGCGCGCCCTGGCACAGCCTGCCCGCGCCTTTCAGCTGCGGCAGAACCGGGTGCAAGCGCGTGAAGCCGGGCATGGCGGCCACGGTTTCCGCGAACTTGGGGTTGTACTTCATGGTGCAGGAGCCCAGCGGGTAGAAGTTGCCGTCCACCCCGAAGTTCTTCTTGGAGAGCTGGGTGAAGTGGCGCACCACGTCGAGCTCTGACAGGGACGGCAGGCCGGCGGACTTGCCGCGCAGCAGGTCCGCGGGCAGATAGCCGGAAGCGGACTTTTCGGGCTTGGCGGGCCACACGCCTTCGCGGCCGTTGGTGGATTTCTTGAACACGGTGCTCATTTGAGGGCCCCCCGCAGCATTTCGGCGAAGATGCCGATCTGTTCGGTTGTGGTCTTTTCGGTGCAGGCCACCAGCAAGGCGTTCTCCAGGCCGTCGTAGTAGCGGCCCAGGGGGAAGCCCGGCACGTAGCCGCGCGCGGTGAGCTTGTCGATGACGGCGAAGGCGTTCACCGGCAGTTCCAGGGCGAACTCGTTGCCGAAGGGCGCGTTGCCCGAAAGCAGCTTCACGCCAGGGATCGCCGTGAGGCGCTCGGCCGCGTAGTGGGCCCGCTCGATGCAGGTCTCGGCCGTGCGGGTAAGCCCCTCCTGGCCCAGCAGGCACAGGTGCATCAGCGCGCGCAGGGCGCACAGGGCCTGGTTGGAGCAGATGTTGGAGGTGGCCTTCTGGCGGCGGATGTGCTGCTCGCGGGCCTGCAGGGTCAGGACGTAGCCGGTGCGGCCCTCGCTGTCCACGGTGCGGCCCACCATGCGGCCGGGCATCTGGCGCACCAGCTCCTTGTTGCAGGTCATGATGCCCAGGTACGGCCCGCCGAAGGACAGGGGCAGGCCCAGGCTCTGGCCCTCGGCCACGGCCACGTCGGCCCCCATCTCGCCGGGGGATTTCAAGACCGACTGCAGCACCGGGTACACGCTCATGACGCTGACAACGCCGGCGGCGCGGGCCGCGGCGAACAGCGCGGTGAAGTCGGCCACGGTGCCGAAGAAGTTGGGATTCTGCACCACCACGGCGGCGGTCTCGGCGTCCAGGGCGCTCGCCAGGGCCGCCAGGTCGCACATGCCGTTCTTGTGGGGCACGGTGACGAGTTCGAGGTGCAGGTTCGCGGTGTAGGAGCCGAGCATGACCCGGTAGATGGGGCTCACGCCCTCGCACACCACCAGCTTGCGGCGGCCGGTGTGGCGCACGGCCATCATGGCCCCTTCGAACAGCGCCGAGCCGCCGTCGTAGACCGAGGCGTTGGCGTAGGCCAGGCCGGTCAGGCGGGTGACGGCGGTCTGGTACTCGAAGATGGCCTGCAGGGTGCCCTGGCTGGCCTCGGGCTGGTAGGGCGTGTAGGCGGTGTAGAACTCGCTGCGCATGGACAGGGCGTCCACGGCCGAGGGGATGTGGTGGTCGTAGAACCCGGCGCCGAGGAAGCTCACATGGCCGGTGGCGTTCTTCCTGGCCAGCTCTTCCAGCTGGGCCAGCACGTCCATCTCGCTCTTGCCCTCGGGCAGGTCGAAGCTTTTGGGGCGCAGGCCGGCGGGGATCTCGTCGAACAGCGCGGCCACGCTGGGCGCGCCGATGACGTCGAGCATCCGCCGGATGTCCTCCGGGGTATGGGGAACGTAAGGCATGGCGGTCTCCTTGGGCCGAAGGCTAGTGGGCTTCGGCGGCGCAGACGTCGGCGTAGGCCGCGGCGTCCAGCAGGCCGCCCAACTCGTTGGGAGTGCCGGAAAGCTTCACCTTGATCATCCAGCCCGCGCCGTAGGGATCCTGGTTCACGGCCTCGGGGGCGTTCTCCAGTGCGGCGTTGACCTCGGTGACGGTGCCGGAGACCGGCGAGTACAGCTCGCTGGCGGCCTTCACGCTCTCCACGGAGCCCATCTCGGCCCCGGCGGTGACGGTGGCGCCCACCTTGGGCAGGTCCACGAAGGTCAGGTCGCCCAGCTGCTCCTGGGCGAAATGGGTGATGCCAACGGTGGCGACGTCGCCCTCGACCTTGGCCCACTCATGGCTCTTGGCGTACTTCAGCTCGTTCGGAATCATCAGGGTATCCTCCGTTCAGGAAGGTTGTTTACGGGGTGAGGCCTAATAGCACTCCGGACGGCGAATGAAAACCCTGATTTTGAGCGCAGGGTCAGAGGGCGCAAGGCCATGGCCCGCGCCGGACAGGCGGGATGATTCGCGTTTTTGGCGAAGAAAATTCGGCGTGGCCGCTAGCGGATGACGACCCCGATCTTGCCCATGTCGTCGCGGCTGGCGATGACCTCCCACTGCCTGCCGCAGCAGCGGGCGTAGGTGCACAGGGCGGCGAAGTCGTCCTTGGGGCCGAAGTCGTCGAAGACCACCGGCGTGCCCCTGGGCAGGAAGCGGTCCAGCTGCATGAGCACGTACACGGTGGAGCTGTAGAGGTCCGCGTCCATGTGGACCACGATCTTGTTCCTGGGCTCGAAGGTGTCCAGGAAGCCGGGCAGGGTGTCCTTGAACCAGCCCTTGTAAAAGCGCACGCGCGGGTCGTCGATGTTCGGAATCTCGCCGTCGCAGGTGAAGTCGCCCTTCTTTCTGCCGCCGTAGTCCCAGTCCTCGGGCAGGCCCTCGAAGCTGTCGAAGCCGAAGAAGCGCGAATCCGGGTGGCGGTTGATGTCCAGCCAGGCGCTCATGCTCTGGCCGCGGAACACGCCGAACTCCAGGAAGTCGATGGGCGCGCCGGCCGGCACGAGCTTCTCGTGCATGTAGGCGTAGAGCATGGCCCGGTCCTTGTATTCGTAGCGCATCATCCGGGCGGTCTTTATCTTGGCCGGCATGACGGCCTTGAACTGCGCCAGGTGGTAGCCGTCCTCCCAGCTGGGCAGGTGGCCCTGCAGCAGTTGGGACACGTATTGCTCGAAGTTCCCGCTCATGGTGCCTCCTTGCTTGCGTTTCAAACGATGCCAGTTGCAAGCAATACACATGCCATGCTTGAAGCTGTGAATCTTTCCGCCCCGCGGGCGGAACGCCGAGCCCCCTTGGCGGCGGCGGGCGTTGCAAACTTGACAGAAGGCCCGTGGATGCTAATCTTTTGCGCTACTGGCGAAGCATCGTGGCCGGTGGCGACCGCCCGGCCGCAACACGACACCCTCATCCGCAGCACGCAACAAGGAAACCCCCATGAAACCCATCGCCATCGCCGGCATCGTCATCGTGGCCCTGCTGCTCTTCGGCGGCACGGCCCTCGTGTCCAAATCCAACGCCATCATCACCCAGGAGGCCGTGTGCGAGCAGATGGCCGGCCAGGTGAACTCGGCCCTGCAGCGCAGGCTCGACCTCATCCCCAACCTGGTGGAGACGGTGAAGGGCTACGCCAGCCACGAGAAGGCGACCCTTGAGGCCGTCATCGCCGCCCGCGCCTCGGCCACGCAGATCAAGCTCGACGCGAGCACCCTTTCCGACCCGAACAAGCTGAAGGAATTCAACCTGGCGCAGGGGCAGCTCTCCGCCGCCCTGGGCAAGCTCATGGTGGTGTCCGAGCAGTACCCCAACCTCAAGGCCGACCGGAACTTTCAGGACCTCATGGCCCAGCTTGAGGGCACCGAGAACCGCATCAAGATCGAGCGCGACAACTACAACAAGGCCGTCACCGCGCTGAACGTGCAGATCCGCACCTTCCCGGGCAGCCTGGTCAACGCGCTCATGTCCCGCGTGAAGGAGCGGCAGGTGTTCCAGGCCGAGGAGGCCGCCCAGGCCGCGCCCAAGGTGAGCTTCGGTTCCCCGGCTCCGGCCGCCGCACCCGCTGCCGCGCCTGCTGCCGCTCCGACTGCCGCTCCCGCCGGTGGTGAGAAGAAGTGAGAAGGCTCCTCGCCGTCCTGACGCTGCTTTACGCGGCGCTGGCGGCATTCGCCCCTTCCGGCGCGCTGGCGCTGGCCGTTCCTCCGCACGGGGGGCAGTGGGTGGTCGATACCGCCCGCCTGCTGCCCCCGGCGGAGAAGGACGCCCTCGGCGCGGAACTGCGGCGCTATGCCGAAACCTCCGGCAACCAGATCGTCGTCCTCACCGTGCCGAGCCTTGAGGGCGAGAGCATCGCCGGCTACGCCAACCGCGTTGCGCGCGAGTGGGGCGTGGGCAGGAAGGACGCCAACACCGGCGTGCTCATCCTGGTGGCCAAGGCCGAGGCCCGCGTGCGTTTCGAGGTGGGGCGCGGGCTTGAAGACCGCCTCACGGACGTGCTCTCCAAGCGCATCCAGCGCGATGTCACCGTGCCGCAGTTCCGGGCCGGGCGCTTCGGCGCCGGGCTCACGCAGACGGTGCAGGCCATCCAGGCCGCGCTGACCCCGCCCGGCGGGGCCGATACCGCCCCGGCCGAACCTGTGGCACCTGCACCCCAGGCCAGGCCCCAGGCAAAGGACGACGGCTTCCCCTGGCTGACCCTGGGCTTGGTGGTGCTGGCCACGGTGCTGGCCATCGCCCTTTTGAGCCGCAGGCGCGGGCCCGGTTACGGCGGGGGTTACGGCGGGGGGGACGGCCAGGGCTACGACGACGGCGGCGGGCGGGGAAGCTCGTTCCTGCTGGGCATGCTGCTGGGCATGCTCTCCAGCCGGTGGCGCGGCGGCGGTGGCGGCGGCTTTGGAGGCGGAGGCTTCGGCGGCGGCGATGGCGGCTTCTCCGGCGGGGGAGGCGACTTCGGCGGCGGCGGCAGCGACTCCGGCTTCGGCGGCGGCGACGACAATTCCTGACATTTCCGCGCAATGCGCCGCGGCTGCTCCGGTGATGCCTGGGCGGCTGCGGCATGTTGCGTATCGTGCCACGAATCGTTGACGGAATGTGCATTGCTGGTATAAATCGCGGCAGGAGCTGAGCGCCCGGCATGACTCAACACATCCAGACACCCACGCGGCCCGCGGCTTCGGGCGGCTTCATCGAGGCCGAGGTGGCGGGGCGGCTGTGGCGGCTTTCCCGCCCGGCGGACCTGGAGAGCCTGTGGGCGGCCATGGGCGAGAGCGATTCCGCTTCCGGCTGGGGCGCTGACGAGCGCCTGCCCTACTGGGTGGAGCTGTGGCCGGCGGCGGTGCTTCTGGCCCGCTTCGTGGCCGCCAACCCGGCGCTGGTGGCGGGCCGGGCCTGCGTGGACGCCGGCTGCGGCCTGGGGCTCTCGTCCCTGGTGGCGGCCTCGTGCGGGGCGCGGGTGCTGGGCTTCGACTACGAGCCCGAGGCCCTTGTGTTCGCCCGGGCCAACGCCGCGCTGAACCTGGAGCCGGACGAGGGCGCGCCGCTCTTCGCCGTCATGGACTGGCGGACCCCGGCCCTGCCCAGGGGCGGGGCGCAGGTGCTCCTCGGCGCGGACATTTTGTACGAGCGCCGCTTTTTCGAGCCCGTGGCCGCCCTGCTGGACCACGCCCTGGCCCCCGGCGGCCGGGCCTACATCGCCGACCCGGAGCGCAGCGTGTCCGCGTCGGTGTGCGCGCGGCTTGAGGGAAAGGGCTGGCGCGTGGAAACGCCGCTCACGGCCAGGGTGGCCCAGGGCGGCCAGGACATGACGGTGCACCTGCGCGAGATTCGCCGCGCGGGCGCATAGAACCGAAACACCATCGCATCGCACACCACATTGCCACAAGGAAGGCTGACCATGGGAGAGACCATCCGCTTCGGCGTCTCGCTTGATTCCGACCTGCTCGACAAGTTCGACTCCCTGTGCAAGGAGAAGAGCTACCAGACCCGCTCCGAGGCCATCCGCGACCTCATCCGCAGCATGCTGGTGCAGCGCCAGTGGGAGAACTCCGACGGCGAGGTGGCCGGCACCCTCACGCTGGTCTACGACCACCACGCCAGCGGCCTGGCCCAGAAGCTCACCGAGCTGCAGCACGACAGCCACGAGGTCATCCTCTCCACCATGCACGTGCACCTGGACCACCACAACTGCCTGGAGGTGCTGGTGCTCAAGGGCTCTGCCGAGGGCATCAAGGCCCTGGGGCAGAAGCTCATTTCCACCAAGGGCGTGAAGCACGGCCACCTGGTGCTCACCACCACCGGCCAGGAGATCGACTAGATGGCGGCGCACATGGAAGACGTCCAGAAGCATCCGGCCCCGGTGCAGCTGCCCATCGACCGCGTGGGCGTGAAGGACCTGCGCCTGCCGCTGGTGGTGCGCGACAAGCACTCCGGCACGCAGCACACGGTGGCCCGCGTGGACCTGGCCGTGGACCTGCCCGCGGCCTTCAAGGGCACGCACATGAGCCGCTTCGTGGAAGCCCTGGAGAACTGGGAGGAGGAGCTCTCGCGCTCCTCGCTGGAAAAGCTCCTGTCCGACATCTCCGTGCGGCTGGAGGCCCGGCGCGCCTACGCCAGCTTCGAGTTCCCGTATTTCCTGCGCCAGTCCTCGCCCAAGAGCGGGGCCAAGGGCCTCATGGGCTACCCCTGCACCGTGGTGGGCGAATGGCAGGACGGCCGTTTGGACTTCACCCTGGGCGTGGACGTGCCGGTGATGACCGTGTGCCCCTGCTCCAAGGCCATCAGCGACGAGGGCGCGCACAGCCAGCGCTCCAGCGTGCGCATCCAGGCCAAGTTCAAGGGCTTCCTCTGGCTGGAGGACCTGATCGAGATCGCCGAGCGCTCGGGCTCGTCCCCGGTCTACACGCTGCTCAAGCGCGAGGACGAGAAGTTCGTCACCGAGGCGGCCTTCGCCAACCCGGCCTTTGTGGAGGACGTGGTGCGCGCGGCGGCCAAGGGGCTCTCCGAGCATCCGCGCATCACCTGGTTCAAGGTGGAGGTGGAGAGCTTCGAGTCCATCCACGGCCACTCGGCGCAGGCGTCTATTGAAAGTCCCGCGAAACAGGTGTAGGGTCTATATGTCGGCATCCCCCCTGTGACGGGGAGCCGCCGGGGAACGCCATGAGTGTCATCGACGCAGGCTGGAACGCCCAGGCCATAACGGCCCTCGATCTCTCCGCCATGTCGGCGTCGGAGAGCATCGTCAATTCCAGCCAGGACACCAACCGCGAACTGCCCCCGCCCCGGGCGGACTACCTGGGCGGCACCCAGCCGCCCCTGCTGGACATCACCGAGCTGACCGCTAGCAACGCCACCGTGTCCGACGGACCTGGCTTCCCGCTCAGCGTCTCCGGCGCGCCCACGGACTACGAGTCCGGCATGATCCGCCCCGTGGCCGCCACCAGCGAGGGCACGCCGCACGACTTCCTCCAGGGCACCATGGCCCTGAACCAGCTGGACCAGGCCTACGCCTCCAACTTGGCCGCGCAGAACTACACGGACAGCTTCATCGGCCGCATCGTGGACCAGACGGCATAGGGGGAAGGGCATGGTCATCGACGGGGCATCGAGCAGCGCCCAGGCGTTGCAGGCCTTCGGAACCTCCCTGGACGTGACGGCGCACAACGTGGCCAACATGACCACCGAGGGCTACCAGCCCCTGCGCGCGGAGCTGGCCGACGGCCCCGGAGGGCAGGGCGTGCACGTGGCCGCCGTGAGCCGCGCGGGAGGGGGCCTTGAGAATGCCGGAACCTCCGCCACTGCACCGGCCGGCGGCGACCCCGGCGAGGGCCTCAGGGGAGTTTCGTCCCTGCTGGGCATGAACAACGGGGTGGACGTGACCCGCGAGATGGTGGGCCTGATGCAGATAGAGCGGGCCTACTCGGCCAACGCCACGATGATCAGCGCGGTGGAGCAGACCACCGGCCGCGTCATGGACCTCATCGCCTGACCTTTCCGCGCCTGCTTGCCGCCGCCTAGTCGTCGTCCTCCATCATGGCGAAGTCGTCCTGCCCGCCCTGGCACACGGGGCAGGTCCAGTCCTGGGGCAGGTCGCGGGCCTCGGTGCCGGGGGCTATCCCCTGGCTCGGGTCGCCCTTTTCCGGCTTGTAGATGTATCCACAGTTCAGGCAGGCGCAGCGCATTGTCGTCTCCAAAGCGGTCCGCAGGACCGGTTGCGTGTGGGATTCCCCGCCGGGCGCCGTGCCCGCTGCGGGAAGCCAGAAGCTAATCAGCCCGGCGCGCCGCGTCAACATTTGCACGCGGCCGGCGCGGGGCTTGACAAGGACCGGGAAAAGATTGAGCGTATGGTCAACTTGACCACGCGGTCAAAGGAGCAGGCCCCATGAAGAACCGCCGCGCACTGCTGGACGCCGCCAAGAGCCTCGTCGCCGCCAAGGGGGTGAAGGCCACCACCATCGCGCAGATAGCGGCGCGGGCGGGCGTGGCCAAGGGCCTGCTGTTCTATTATTTCAAGGACAAGAAGAGCGTTGTCCAGGCCATAGCCGAGGAACTGGACGCCGAGTACATGGCGGCCCTGCGCCCCGCCCTGGAGCGCCCCACCGCCCTGGAACGCCTGCACGCTCTCATCGGGCATCATTTCGACTTCCTGGAACACGCGCCGGAGAGCGCCCAGTTCCTGTACCAGAGCGCCGGAGCCGCCCATGGAGCTGGCCGCGGGGCGGACCGCGACGACGGCGTCGTCGGTGTGGGCGGGTTCTACGAACACCTGTATGGGCGCATCCTGGACATACTGACCCAGGGCGTGGCCGCGGGCGAGTTCGATGCCGCGGACCTGGAGGAACTGGCCTACATGCTGCTGGGCTCCCTGCACGGGGTGGGCCGGCTCAAACTGTTCGAGTTCAAGCGGGAGTACGACGCGGCCAAGCACCTTGCCGCCTTCTACGACAAGATACTGCTGCGCCGGAAATAGTCGGCAGAGGACAGTTGGTTCGAGAAGGCACCGCCCGCATCATCCGGACGGCGCAAACCGGGTGGACGACGGAAGCCGCCTGCCTGCGCTTCGGGCTTGGCCCGGGGAGGCGATCATGGGGCTTGGTGATCTCGGCGCAATCGCCGGAACGTTGCTTGTCTTGTCCTGCATCGGATTCTTCCTGTACTCGCGGTACATGAAGCACTAGGGCAAGGGGCCCCCCGCGCGCACGCGCGGGGGGCTTTTTCCGTCTTTGCCAGGGCAGGGGCCATGGGGTAAGCTTGCAACCGGCCGCGCCGATAAGGCCTGCGGAGGCCGGCGCGGCTTCCGGAATTCCAGGAGCGACGGGACAGATGCAGCAGAAGCACGGCACGGACCAGCCGCCGCGGGATGCGCGGCCCCTGGTCTCCATCGTCATCCCCAACCACAACTACGGCCGGTTCCTGCCGGGCTGCCTGGCGTCCGTCGCCGCGCAGCGGGTGGACACGCGCAGCCTGGAAGTCATCGTGGTGGACGACGAGAGCAGCGACGGCTCCCTGGAACTGGCGCGGGAGCTCTTGCCGCGCATGCCCTTCGGCCGGCACAGGGTCGTCGCCCTGCCGCGCGTGGGCCGGCCCGGCCCCGTGCGCAACGCCGGTCTGACCGTGGCCGGCGGCCGGGCGCTGCTCACCCTCGACCCGGACGACGAACTCCAGCCGGACTACCTGCCGCGCTGCCTGGCCGCCCTCTCCAGCGGGGCGGACGTGGCCTATGCCGACTACCTGCTGCTGGAGGACGGCGGCACGCGGGCCGTGGGCCTGCCGGATTTCCACAAGCTTCTGCTGGCCAACCAGAACATCCTTCCGCCCACGGCGCTCTTTTCGCGCCGCCTGTGGGAGCGTGGCGCGCGTTTCCGGGCGCACACCGCCTACGAGGACTGGGATTTCTGGATTCAGCTGGCGCTGCTGGGGGCGCGCTTCGCCCGCGTTGCGGAGCCCCTGTACAAGTATCGCATGCACGGGGCCAACTTTTCCTTCCGCGCCCGGGAGGAGGACTCCCAGGCCAAGGCGCGCATCGTGCTGGACAACCCGGCCTTCTTCCCCTCCTGGACGCTGGCCTGGGCCGAGGGCGTGCTGCGGGACGGGCCGCGTCGCGACACCCTGGGCCGCGGGCTCATCCCCATCCTGCGGGAGCACGCCCTGCCGGCCGCGGACTGAGAACGTGCCCGGCTAGCCGCCGGAGCGCACCATGATGCGGTCGTCCACGTCCTTCACGCCGGGCACGGCCCTGGAAATCTCCACCGCCTTGAGGCGCTGCCCGTGCTCACGCACGTGCCCTCCCAGAATCACCACGCCGTCGAAAGTCTTCACGTCCACCTGGACGCCGCCGGCCGGGGCGAATTCCTTGGCCAGCCGGTTGGATATCTCCATGGTGATGGCTGTGTCGGCCGGGTTGCGCTCGGGCCGCAGGCGCGAGAGCACGACGGCCGCGAGCACCACGGCCAGGAAGATGAGGAAGGCGGTCTGCGCGTTCATGGGGCCGTCCCTGCGTTGGCTGGAGGTTGGTGGCTGCGGGCGTGGTCTTCACCATTCGGCATCGTCGGCTTTGTAGCCCTGGCCGGCAGGAAAGAAAAGCCCCGGCGAAGCGGGGCCGGTTGCGCGCCCAGGCGAAAAAGCACTTTCGCTGGTGGCCTGCATTCTTCCCGCCTGCCCTTGCGCGCCCGGCCAACGCACGGCCAATATGCTGCCGCGGTCTCCCAGAGCTGGCAGGCGCCGCAACGACACGAACTCTCCGCCCGGATGATTGCGTTTCGGATCATGGCAAGCGCATGCCGGGCCCCGCGCAGGCCGCTGGCGCAGGGGGGCTCATCTCCCTCCTGCCTGTCTCAGGCGCACCGCGCGGAACGAAATGCTTCAGGCTCTGGCCACGACGCTCTGGCTCATCGCGCTTCGGTTCCGCCACGCTCCAGGGAGACGGGGGGCCACCCCTGGCCGGATACGGCCCGGCAATCGGAAAAAGTCCGGCGTTGCAGCAGACGGCGCCGCACCGTGCCCCCTTTCCAACCTTCATCGGCTGACCCGAATCCACAGGGAAGGGCTCCTGTGCCGCCATTTCCCGGAATGCCCCCGGTGTGGTGGGCACCGAGATCCAGCTAGACATGGCGATAAGCAGAAGGAATTCCCGGCCATGGGCGAATACCTGGCATCATGTTTGCCACTGCGTCCCCCCCCTAAAAAAATACGCACAAACCTGTCGTTCCGTGGTAGTAGTGAACTCCTCATGGAATTGTTCGGAGTTTGGAGGAGCCATGCCGACACAATCAACTGAGAAGCCCAGGCACTCGGCACGCTTCCGGCTTGCTGTCCTTCTCGGATTCATTGTTGCCGGGCTTGCTGGGAACTATCTCAAGTTTCCGATATTTCTCAATATCGACTTCCTCTTCGGCAGCATTTTCGCCATGCTCGCCCTGCAGTTTCTGGGCTTCGTGCCGGGCGTCATCGCTGCCGGAGTAATCGCCGGATATACTTACGTTCTCTGGAACCATCCCTACGCCATCGTCATCATGACCGCAGAGGTCGCGGTTGTCGGCTGGCTCACGAAATATCGCAAAACGGGATTCGTGTTGGCGGATACCATCTACTGGCTACTTCTCGGCATGCCGCTTGTGGTGGTCTTTTATTATGGCGTCATGCATCTTGGCGTCAGCAACACCTACATCACGATGACGAAGCAGGCCGTGAACGGCATAGCCAACGCCCTGGTCGCCCGGCTTGTTTTCACCACCTTTGCTCTTCGCACACGTTTCGAACTGGTCTCGTACCGGGAGACCGTCTACAACATGCTTGCCCTGTTTGTGCTCGCTCCGGTGCTGCTCTTGCTGGCTCTGCAAAGCAGAATCGATTTTGCCGAAACTGATCGCCAAATTCGCACGAAGCTTACGCAGGACTGCAGGTCCCTGGCCGATGGCGCCAGGTTGTGGGTGCGGAACCGCAAGACATCCGTCACGAGCCTCGCCCAAATGGCGTCCACGAGCTCACCCCAGGAAATGCAACCCCGCCTGGAGCAGGCCGTCAAGGCGGACACGAACTTTCTGCGAATGGGGCTGCTGGATGGCGAGGCCACCGTCACCGCCTATTTTCCGCTCCAGGACGAACTCGGACAAAGAAACATCGGCAAGAACTTTGCCGACAGACCCTTTGTCGCGGACCTGAAGCGGACATTGCAACCCATGCTTTCCGAAGTGGTCATGGGACGAATCGGCACACCCAAGCCGATGGTGACGATGCTTGCCCCCGTGATCCGGAAGGGGGCGTACGCCGGTTACGTCACCGGGATTTTGAGCCTGGAACAGGTCCGCAGTCTTCTTGAGCTCGCTCCGGGCGAGCCGGGGCTTCGCTACACGCTTCTGGACAGGAACGGCGCCGTGGTCATGACCACTCGCCCCGATCAGAAGATCATGGCGCCTTTCGTCCAGGCTCCTGGCGCCTACCGCCGGCTGGGCGAAGGGATCGGCCAGTGGGTGCCGGACGTCACCCCGAACACTTCCATTTCCGAGCGCTGGCAGAAGTCGTACTACATTGCGGACGCCACCGTGGGCGACTTTTCCGAGTGGCGGCTCATCCTGGAGCAGCCGGTGGCGCCTTTTCAAAAGGCGCTCTACAGCCGGTACGCCAACCTGCTCAGCCTGCTGTTCCTCATCCTGCTCGGAGCGCTCGCCGTTGCCGAGTTCTGCAGCCGCAAGGGCATCAACACGTTCGAAAAGCTTGGCCAGGCCACCCAGGATCTGCCCAACCGGCTGGCAATGGGAGAGGGCAGCCTCGCCTGGCAGGAGAGCGGCATACAGGAAGCGAATCAGCTGATAAACAATTTCAGGCAGGTGGCGGAATCGCTTGCCAGGCAGTACCAGGAAGTCCGGGAGGTGAACGCCTCCCTCGAACAGCGGGTCGAGGAGCGCACGGCAGAGCTGCATTCGGAGTCGACACGGCTTCAGACGCTGCTGACAACGGCCACTGACGGCATCCATGTGCTCGACATGGAGGGGAATCTTGTCCTGCATAGCCCGTCCTTTGCCGAGATGCTCGGCTATGGCGCAACGGAAATGCCAGTCGGGCTCAATGTCCGGGATTGGGACGCGACCAATCAATCGCAAAAGATGTTCGAATACGTCCGCGACAACGGCGACGCGACAAAGACCTTTGAGACGCAA
Organism: Desulfovibrio sp.; assembly: GCA_016218665.1. Classification (GTDB taxonomy): domain Bacteria; phylum Desulfobacterota; class Desulfovibrionia; order Desulfovibrionales; family Desulfovibrionaceae; genus Humidesulfovibrio. The sequence goes on from JACRDI010000005.1 coordinate 77,746, forward strand.
TACCGGCGGAAGGACGGCCTGATCCTGGATGTGGAGGTCTCGACGCGGGGTTTGAGCCTGAACGGCAAGACCCACGTCTACAATTCCGCGCGCGACATAACGAAGCGGAAGCGGGATGAGGCAGCCCTCGCCGCTGCCAAGCGGCAGGCGGAGGAAGCCAACCGCTCCAAGTCGCAGTTCTTGGCGAACATGAGCCATGAAATCCGCACGCCCCTCGCCGGGATTGTGGGCACGACGCGCTTGCTCGCCCAGACGAAGCTTGACGACGCGCAGCAGCAACTGGTCGAAATGGCTCAGGAATCGAGTGGGGCCCTCCTGGAAGTCCTCAACGACATCCTGGATTTTTCCAAGATCGAGGCCGGCCAGATGCCCCTCAGGAGCGCCCCCTTTGATTTGCTGCTGCTGCTCGAATCTGTCAGTGCGCCGTATCGCCTGCTTGCGAGGGAGAAGGGGCTCCGGTTCGATCTCTCTGTCGCCCCGCCGACACCGAAGGATCTGATCGGGGATGACGGGCGGCTGGGCCAGGTGCTGCGCAACCTGCTGAGCAACGCGCTGAAGTTCACCGAGGGCGGCGGCATCACCCTGTCCGTGGTCCCGGTGCCCACTGCGGATTCCGGAACCGTGACGCTCTGCTTCACCGTGACCGACACAGGCATGGGGATTTCCCCCGCGTACCTGCCGCACATCTTCGACAGCTTCAGCCAGGCGGACAGTTCGTACGGCAAGCAGCACGCGGGCACGGGTCTCGGGCTCGCCATCAGCAAAAGTTTCGTGGAACAAATGGGAGGGAGCCTCAACGTCTCCAGCCAGCCTGAAGCGGGCAGCACCTTCACGTTCACGGCCGTTTTCGGGCGGCAAGACCTGGCCGCAGCGGAGCCGCAGGACACCGAGGACAGGGCGTCGAGCCTGGACAACCAGGCGGCGGCCATGCCTCACCTGCGTGTGCTCCTGGCCGAGGACAACGTGATCAGCCGCATACTCGTCGAACACATGGTGCGGGCGGCCGGCCATGAAATCGTGAGCGTCGGCGACGGGCACGCGGTGCTGCGCCTGCTTGCGGAGCAGGAATTCGACATCGTGTTCATGGACATGCAGATGCCGGGCATGGACGGCGTCACCGCCACCAGGCAGATCCGGCGGGGCGCTCTGGGAGAAAAGAAGGCTGGAACGCCGCTCGTCGCTTTGACGGCATACGCAGCCAGGGAAGACCACCTGCATTTTCTTGAGGCCGGCGTCGACGAGGTCGTTACCAAGCCCGCAGAGGAGGCAGCCTTGTTCGCTGCCGCGCGGCGGGCCCTTCTGAAGGCCAACCGCAGCGCGCAGAAGGCCCAGGGTGCAGCGCCCGATTCTGCGGCCCTCCAGCCTCGCTTCGACATCGGCTACATAAAGCGAACCTATGAGGGGCGGCAGGATCTCCTTGATCAGATGCTGCAACAGTTCCGGGAAGCCAGCCTCCCCAAGCTGACCCACGCCCTGGTCCATGCCCTCGACAGCGGTGACCGCGCGGTGCTTGAGCGCACCACCCACCAGGCCAAGGGGGCGTTGGGATCACTTGGGGCGGCGCGGGGGGCGCAACTGGCGCACGAGGCGGAGATTGTGACGCGTGCCGGCGCCGATCCGCGTGCGGCCGTCAACGCGCTGCTGGCTGAACTGGAAAGCTTGAAGCCCTACCTTGAGGGCGGAGCAGCATGGGGCCAGGGGTAGCTTGTGCCGTTGGCCGGACTGGAGCGCGCCAGGAGCAGGTCCACTCCGCGCCGCTTTCGCGCTCTTCTGCGGTGCGTCGCCACGGCTTTGGTTCAAACGCCCTGGTGCGCCGCTCAAGTCCGGCGGTTGCAAAGCCATTCGGCGGGACTGGGCCGGAGTACCCTGGGCCTTTTCCTCTGGGGGACGCGGGGGGCAGTTTGCAATGGCTCCGGGGCTTCTGGCTGAAGAGCCAAGGAAGCGTCAGGCTGTCGCGGGCTGCGGGGGAGTGTGAAGTGGCGGAGGGGGAGGGATTCGAACCCCCGGACGGTTTCCCGTCAGTGGTTTTCAAGACCACCGCCATTGGCCGCTCGGCCACCCCTCCGCCCGGTGCGCCGGCCGGCCGGAAAGGACCGTGGCGCAAGCGCCTTTGTAGGTGCCAAAACAGCCAAGGCAAGTCAATGCACGCGGCGTGGGCGCCCCTCTTGCCAAGGATAAATAATTTTGGTGAAATGCAAATGTGGTAAAGATGTCGATGATAGCTGCCGATGAACATGAGACAGTGGTTTTTCCAGAGTTCCGCACCATTTAAGGAGCGAGCATGAAAGCGCAGCAGCAGATTCCTCCCGCGGCTGGCCTGTGGGCCAGCGGGGCCGTCGGGGCCGTTCTGGTCCTGGCAACGTACTTCACCGCCAATCTCTACGCCGCGCTGGGCCTTGGGGCCATTTGCCTGGCATTCGGAGGGTACCTGGCTTCCACCCAGGGGGCGGGAAACGCACCCCTCATGGCAGGCCTGCAGCGGCTCATGTCCCGCAGGCGCGAGTTCCTCTTCGACGAGGTGAAGTCCTGGCGGGAGTTCGGTGAGCTGGGCGTCCAGGTATCGGAGGCCTTCGAGTACAACATGCGCCGCCGCGAGTTCTACCGCGGCGCGGTGCATGCCGTGGGCACGCCGTTTCTGTTGTGCGACGCGGGCGGCATCATCACCCACGTGAGCGAGTCCATGCTGGCCCTGCTGAAGAAGTCCGAGTCCGAGGTGCAGGGCCGGACCGTTTCCGAGGCCTTTTACAACAAAAAGAACGCCTCCATCACGGAGAAGGTCATCGCCGACAAGATGGACATCTCCCAGGAGCTGGAGCTCCAGTTCTGGGACGGCCGCAAGGCCGACGTCCTGGCCGTGGTGAACTGCATCCGCGGGGTGGGGAACGACGTGCTGGGCGCGGTGGTGTGCCTGGCCGACCTGGCCGAGGTGAAGGAGCAGCAGCGGGCCCTGCAGAAGCAGCAGGAGCAGGCCATGCAGGTGGGCAACTCCATCAACGACCTGGCCCAGCGCGTGGCCAGCGCCTCGGAGGAACTCTCCGCCAGCGCCGACGAGCAGGCCAAGGGCGCCAACCGCCAGAAGGCCCAGACAGAGAGCGTTTCCACCGCCATGGAGCAGATGACCGCCACCGTGCTTGAAGTGGCGCAGAACGCCACCCAGTCCTCCGAGGCGGCCGCCACCGCCAGCAAGGCCGCCGGCGACGGCGTGTCCCTGGTGCGCGAGAGCGTGAAGGGCATCAACCAGGTGGCCGAATCCTCGCGCCGGCTGGCCCAGGTTCTTGGCCAGCTGGATTCCCAGGCGGCGGAGATCGACCGCATCATCAACGTCATCAACGACATCGCCGACCAGACCAACCTTCTGGCGCTCAACGCCGCCATCGAGGCCGCGAGAGCGGGCGACGCCGGACGCGGTTTCGCCGTCGTGGCCGACGAGGTGCGCAAGCTGGCCGAGAAGACCATGACCGCCACCAAGGAGGTCGAGAACTCCATCCGCGAGATCCAGGAGCGCAGCCAGAACGCCGTGACCACCATGCGCGAGACCGAGAAGCAGGTGGAGACCAGCACGGACCTCTCCAACCGCACGGGCCAGGCGCTGGAAGAGATCATGCGGCGCATCGACGACGTCACCGCCCGCGTGGCCCAGATCGCCACCGCGGCCGAGGAGCAGTCCTCCGCGGCCGAGGAGATCAACAAGAACATCGAGGATATCGCCGGAATCGCCAAGGAGGCGGAGGAAGGCGCGGGGCAGTCCGCCAGCGCCACCCGCGAACTGGCGGAACTGGCCCAGAATCTGCTCCAGCTCTCCATGACCTTCAGCGCCACCAAGGCCGACGCGAGCAAGCTGCGCGCCTCCAAGGGCGAAATGAAGGGCATTCTGCCCAAGCTCATGTACGAGTACGTGAAGGTGAAGTACGGCCCGGACGTGCACGCCAAGATGGCCGAGGCCCTGGGCAACCCCATGTTCCTGCCCGGCAGCAGCTACCCCGACCAGGTGCTGAAGCAGATGGCCGACGTTGTGGCGCAGGCCATGGGCCAGGATGTGCGCCAGGTGTTCGTGGAGCTGGGCAAGTACACCATCGGCCAGTTCCACAAGATGTACCGGGCCTACTTCAAGGCCCAGAACCTGAAGGACTTCCTGCTGACCATGAACCAGACCCACGCGGACCTGACCAAGGCGCTGCCGGGCATCGTGCCGCCGCGCTTCAGCTACGAGGACCGCGGCAACAAGCTGACCATGATCTACAAGTCGCGCCGGGGATACCAGCACTACTTCGAGGGCATCCTGCGCGGCGCGGCCGAGCACTACAAGACCCCGGTGGACATCACCGTGCAGGTGCAGGACGCCGAGACCGCCCGCGCGGACATCGTGTTCCGCTAGGCCAGGGCCAAAGACAATCAAAAGCCCCCGGCGGTCCGCTCTGGATCGCCGGGGGCTTCTTCGTTCCGCAAGGGGGGCGGGGCTAGTCCGCCGTTTCCGCGCGCAGGGCGCGCTTGCGCTTCAGCTTGTACCACACGTACCAGACGATGGTGACCACCAGCATGCCGATGATGAGCCCGTCGAACTGCTGGCGGTAGGTCTGCACCAGCTCCCAGTTCTCCCGCAGCTTGAAGCCGCACAACAGCAGGAAGGTGTTCCACATGGTGGCGCCCACCGTGCTGGCGATGGCGAAGGGCCAGAACCGCATTTTGCCGATGCCCGCGGGAATGGACACCAGGTGCCGCACCACGGGGATGAACCGGCTGGCGAAGAGCGTCCAGGCGCTGCCCTTGCGCTGGAAGAAGCGCTCGGTCATCTCCAGGTCGTGCACGTCGAGCAGGAGGAACCTGCCCACCTTGAGCACAAAGGGCCGGCCGCCATAATAGCCCATGAGGTAGGACACGTAGGAGCCCAGGAACGAGCCAGCGCTGGTGGCCAGGATGGCCTCGGCCATGCCCCACTTGCCGTCGGCCACCAGAAAGCCGACGAAGGGCATCACGGCCTCGCTGGGCACGGGGGCTATCATGCTTTCAAGCGCCATGAGGAAGGCGGCCCCGGCGTAGCCGGTGGTCTCCAGCACCTTGATGGCGAATTGCGAAATGACTTCAGTGAGCACGCAGAACCTCCAGGGGGTCGAGTGTTCGGGGCTCTACCCCGGCGTGGCGATTTGGGCAAGGGGTGCTAGGCGGGCGCGAAACCCAGGGCCTCCCCGGCGGAGCAGAGGCCCGGCTCGTGGCGCAGGTGCTCCCAGTAGAAGTTCTGCGCCTGGCGCAGGTCGGGCTCCAGGCCAACGCTGGCCGCGCGCTCCAGTATCTGCCCCACCGCCCGGCAGTCGGGCGCGTCGCCCTCAAGCAGCCGCGCCACGGCCTGGCCCACACGCCGGGCCAGCAGCTCCCGCTCCGGGTGGCCCCGTCCGTTCTGGCGCAGATAGTCCAGGAAGTCGCGCGAGGCCGTGACCTCGCCCGTGACCCATTGCCACACCAGCGGCGACCACAGCCGGTCCCAGCATTCGCTGCCGGTCTGGGTGGTCTGGGCCTCGCGGTAGGGCAGAAACAGGTGGGCTCCCAGGCGCGATTCCCTGATCTCCTGCTCCCAGGCCTCGGCCTCCACCCGGCGCACCCAGGAGAGCGCCAAGGCCTGCCGCTTGCCCCAGGGCAGGTAGGCGGCCGGGACGCAGCGCGCGCCACGCCCGGTTTTCTCGTCGACCAGGACGCAGCCGGCGAAGGGGTCGCCCCCGGCGGGCTGTTCCCAGGCCCATGCGTGTTCGTCGGCGCCGCTTTCCCGCGCCCAGGCGATGCTCGCCGTGCCGGTGCGGCGGCCCTGGGCGTCGGGCTTTTCCGCGCGCACGGTGACGGACAGGCCGGGCCAGTCCGCCTGCGCCGCGGCGCCGGGAGCGGGCAGCCGGCCCTCGGCCCACAGGCGCAGCAGGGCCTGGGCGAGGATGGTCTCCGGGCTCTCGCGCCGGGGGCGCACCTCGTGGTTCCACAGGTCGTTGCCGTCGCCCAGGGCCGGGTCGTTGCTGCTGGCCTGGCCGATGTGGGAGAGCAGCAGCGGCTCCAGGTCCTCCAGGCCGGTGCGGCTGGCCAGCTGCATGGCCCGCAGGGCGAAGGTGAGCGCGTTCAGGGGCTCGATGCGCCCCAGGTCGTCGAAGAACCAGGCGCAGCTGGCGAAGGAGGACAGGGCCCACTTCTGCATGGTCAGAAGCCGCCAGGCCACGCGCTGGTCATCGGCCTTGAGTTTCGGTCTCATGTTCGCCGCGGCGTACGCCTGCGCGCTCTCCAGGCCGGAGAGCACACGGCCGTAGGAGACCAGCGCCTCCTCCGGGTTCACGAAGAGCTTCGCGCCCAGCTGCAGGTAGTGGGCGTCGAGGCGCGCCTTGACGGCATTGAGGCCGTCGCGCAGGGGGCCGCGCCAGCGCTGGTTCCAGCCGGGCTTGTGCTCCGTGGCGCAGCCGCAATCGGACCGCCAGCGCTCCACGCCGTGGGCGCAGCTCCAGGAGCTGTTCTCGTGGATGCGCGCGCGCCGCCTGGGCGGGTTCTGCGCCAGGTAGGCCGCGTAATTGGTGAGGCTGACCCCGTCCACCCCGGCCCGCGCCTGGGAGAGCGCGAAGGCCAGGGCCATCTCGCCGAACTTGAAATGGTGGCCGTATGTCTCCCCGTCGGTGGCCAGGGCCAGCAGCCCCTGCCCATTGTTCTGGCCGGCCATGCCGGAAAGCCGGCCCCAGAACATGTCGCCGTGGCGCAGCAGGCCCTCGAAGGCCACGGCCTGGGAGAGCGGGCCGTCGTAGAAGTACACAGCGATGCTGCGGCCTTCGGGCAGTTCCACCAGGTAGGGCTCGCGGATGTTCAGGTTGCCCTCGTGGGCGGGCGTCCAGTTGTCCTGGCCCACGTCGGCCACCTCCCGCGCCTGGCGCGGGGCCAGGATGGTGAAGCGCACGCCCGCCTGGGCCAGCAGGTCCAGGGTGCGCGTGTCCACCGCCGCCTCGGAAAGCCACAGGCCCTCGGCCGGGCGCTTGAAGCGCGCCTCGAAGTCGGCCAGGGCCCAGGCGATCTCCGCGCGTTTGTCCAGGTCGGTTGCCAGCGGCATGATGACGTGGTGGTAGATCTGGGCGATGGCGTTGCCGTGGCCCAGGCGCTCCAGGCTTTTGCGGTCGCCCTCCAGCACGCGGTCGTACACGTCCGGGGCCTGGCGCTCCATCCAGGTGAGCAGCGTGGGCCCGAAGTTGAAGCTCATGTGCTCGTAGCAGTTCATGATCTCGATGATGCGGCCGCGGTCGTCCAGCCTTCTGGCCCAGGCCAGGGGGGCGTAGCTCTCGGCGCAGATGCGCTCGTTCCAGTGCAGGGCCGGGGCGGCGCTGCCTTCGGGCAGGATGGCGTCCAGCCAGGGGTCTTCCCTGGGCGGCTGGTAGAAGTGGCCGTGGATGCAGAGCATCTTTGCGTCGCTGGCTGGCATGGCGCCCCCCGGTCTTTTGCGGTTCATCCGAGTCGCATGGCCTGTGGTAGCGCGGCGGGGCCCTTCCGGCAAGCCCTGCGAAGGAAAGGGGATGCGGGCGCGACGGGTCGACAAGGGGCGGCGGCCGGGCTATAGTTGTGGAAACCCGCGCTCCCCGCGCCCAGGAGGCCGCCCGTGATCCGCACCCGCCCCGTCCCGCGCCTGATTCCGATCCTGGCCCTCACGCTTTGTCTGCTCGCCGTCGTTTCCCGCGGGACGGCTCTTGCCGCCGCCGTGGAGACCGTGGGCCACGTGAGCCGCATCCAGGGCCTGTGCTACGCGGTGCAGCAGGGCAGCCAGCTGCGCCAGCTTTCGCAGAAGGCCCTGGTGGGCCGCCTGGACGTGCTCAAGACCGGGCCCGGCGCGCGCCTTGAGGTGACGCTGCTGGACGAGACCAGGCTGACCCTCGGCGCGGACACCGCCTTCAGCGTGGAGCGCTACGACCTGGGCAGGCAGGGCGGGGGCGTGCTGCTCAAGCTCTCCAAGGGGGCCTTCCGCGTGGCCACGGGTGGGCTGGAATCGCTGCGCGGCGGCCCCTTCGAGGTCCAGACCCCGCTGGGCACCATCGGCATACGCGGCACCGACTTCTGGGGCGGATACCTCACGGAGAGCGCGATCTCCGTGCTGCTCATCTCCGGCAAGGGGGTGTACGTGGTCAACGACGGCGGACGCGCCGAGATCGTGCGGCCCATGGAGGGCCTGACCCTGACCTCGCCTGTCGCGCCCCCTCCGGCGCCCTCCATGTGGAGCCCGGAGAAGCGCGAGCGCGCCTTCAAGACCGTGGCCTTCGACGAGAAGCCCTAGTCCCTGGAGCGCAGCATCTCCACCAGCTCGCGCACGTGCACGGGCATTTCGGCCATGCGGCGCACGCAGAGCATCAGTTCGCGGGCGGCCCACAGGTCCGTCAGTTGCACGGTGCGGATGTTCATGGTCTCCTGGCAGCGTTGGGCGGCGGAGTCGGGCATGATGGCCACGCCCACGCCGTTCTCCACCATGCGCGCCACGGTGACGAAGCTGCGCAGGCGCACGCGGTAGTTCATCTCCCGTCCCAGGCGCGCGGCGTGGTTCTCCAGATAGCGCTGCAGCGAGCTGTCCTCGGCCAGGCCCACGAAGTCATGGTCCAGGGTCTCCACAAAGGCGAGGCTGCGGCGTGAGGCCAGCGAATGCCCCGGCGGGGTCACCAGCACGAAGGTGAGCTTGCGGAAGGGGTAGGTCTCCAGGTCGCCCACGTCGATGGCGCGCGCCATCACGCCCACATCGGCCTTGCCGTCGGCCACCTGCTGGACGATCTCCGTCGAGAGGCGCTCGCGCACGTCGATGCTGACGTTGGGGTGGTTGGCCAGGTAGGTGGTCAAAAGCTCCGGCAGGTACTCCGTCAGGCTCGCCGTGTTGCACAAGAGCCGGATGCTGCCCTTGAGGCCCTTGGCGTACTCGCTCAAGTCTCCCAGCATGCGCTCCCAGTGCTCCAGCACAATGCGCCCGTGATGCAGCAGCGCCCGGCCCGCGCGGGTGGGCTCCACCCCCCTGCGCCCGCGGGAAAGCAGCTCCACCTGCATCATCTCCTCCATGTTGCGGATGCGCGCGCTGGCCGAAGCCAACGCCAGATACGAACGCTCCGCCCCCTTGGTGATGCTGCCGCACTCCACCACGTTCAGGAATAGGCGCAAGTCAGTGATATCAAATGACATCGTCTACTCCGGCAACTGGCCGCGTCGCCGAGGGTTTTGTTTAGCCTTCGGCGCAGACGAAGGTATACTCAAATTCTTCCGCATTTACAAGATGCGGAAACGGGCTCAATTTGCGGTCATGGAAGCTGGAAAACGGCTTCCTTCGGCGGAGACGAACACTGCATCGGATCCACCAACCAGACGAGGTGCCCCATGAATACCGACAGAGCCAGCCTTGCCTTCGCCAGAGTATGCTTCTTTGTCATGCTCTTCCTCAGCACGGCCTGCAACCGCATGGATGCCGGACGTCTTGAGGCGGCTTCTCTGGCCACGCCGGCCGTCGCCGCGCAGCCCGTCGCCGCGCAGCCCATCGCCGCGCAGTTGGAGCGCACCCGTGTGCCTGAAGAACGCCTGGCCGACCTTGAGGCCCAACTGCGCGCCGAGGCGGCCAGAATCCAGATGTGGGACCGCAACGCCATCCGCTACGACTAGCCCCAACCGCGCCGAGGCGGCCCGGATGCGTTGTACGCCGCATCCGAAGCCGCACCGACGTGTGCTTACCCCTTGTTCTGCCTTGCCGTCCGCTGCTGCGCCCCAGCATGCTGAAGCCCCCCGGCAGGACAAAAGCCGACCCCTCCCCCGGGTCGGCGCGGCGGCAAGGCGGGAGTCTCCTCCTCCCGCCTTGCCGCCGGGGTCCTCTCCCGCTAGCGCGGCCGGCCCGACCCCTTCCTTCTCCACAAGGCCAGCGCAAGAACCCCCACCACCAGCACGTTCACCACGAACACCGCGCCCCGCTCCCAGGTGACGCGCTCGCTGAGCTCGTACACTTCCAGCGGCAGATACACCGCGCCTGAAACGGCGCCGAACCATTCCGCCCAGGTCCGCTCCCGCCACAGGCCATAGGCCTCGACCGCCCGGACGCAGGCGTACCCGGCCGCTCCCGCCGCAAGCAGCAGCAGGCGCGCGTCCGTCAGGCCGGAGGCAAGCTCGATGAAGATGCGCGGCGTTCCGCTGGCGGGGTTGACGTGCAGGTGCTGCACCAGCCTTTCCGCAGCCAGGCCGGCGTCGCGGTGCAGGAGCGTCAGGATGCCGAAGCCCGCCAGCAGCACCAGGCCGCCCTTGGCCAGCTCCAGAAGCGCGATGAGGCGGACCCCCGTCAGGCGCGTGGAAACAGTCGATGTGCTCATGGCCGCATCTAGCCGCATTGCCGGCGCCGACGCAACTGCATAAGGCCGGGCGTTGTGCCTGTTTTGTGCTCCGCAGGCCAGGGAATATCCATCCCCTGGACCCCGGCGATGGGGGAGTTGCCTTTCGCCTATTGGGGTTCCAAGGGGCCGAAGGTCCCTTGGCCGCCGGAGGCTGAGGAGTGCAGGGCGCTGGCGCGGAGCGGGAGGCCGGGCGTCGTGCCTGTTTCGTGCTCCGCAGGCCAGGGGGCTGCCCGCCCCCTTGGACCCCGGCGATGGGGGAGGTGCCTTTCGCTCATCGGGGTTCCAAGGGGCCGAAGGTCCCTTGGCCGCCGAGGCATAACCGGGCAGAACGCCCCGCCTACTGCGCGCCGTTCTGCTTCAGCAGTTCCTCGACCAGCAGCGGCATGCCGCGTGTGGGCTCGGCCGCCAGCGAAAGGGCCTGCTTGGGGCACTTGCTCACGCAGGCGCCGCAGCCCATGCAGCGGGCGGTCTTGATCTGCAGCTTGCGGTCGCGGGCCTTGAGCGCGCCGAACTGGCAGTACTTGGCGCAGTTGCCGCAGCCCACGCAGGCTTCGGCGTCGACGTGGACGAGGTAGCCGGAGGGGGCGAGCATGCCCACGCCGTTCTTCTGGGCGGCCATGGCGGCGCAGCAGCAGGAGCAGCAGTTGCAGATGGCGTAGAACCGGCCCAGGGCCAGGTCCTTGAAGAAGGCGTGGTGCACGTGGCCGCGGGCGTTCTCGGCCTTCAGGATGGCCACGGCCTCGTCGGGCGTGACGCGCCGGGCGCGCTTGTTCTGGTGCTCCAGAACCATGCTGGCGAAGGGCTCGCCCACCACCATGCACACGTCCATGGGCGAGCAGGGGTTCTTGCGGGCCGCGCGGCAGGGGCAGTCGAAGACCACGATGTGGTCCGGGTCTTTCAGCACGATGTCTCGCGCCAGCTGGTAGGGGATGACGGTCTCCGGCGCGGTGAGGCTGACCTCGCGGCCGATCTTGACGAGCTTCACGGCCTCGTCCGTGGGCATCACCTTGCCGTGGTAGGTGTCGGCGAAGCGGATGCCCGAGGCGGCGCGGCTGGCGCGCATGGCCTTGCGGCGGCGCTCCACGCGGGAGGGGAGGAGCTTGTCCAGCCAGCGGCTCCCCCTGGCCAGAAGCTTGACCAGGGGGTGCTCGCCGGAAAGGATCTTGATGTAGGTGTAGGGCCAGCGCAGGTAGAGGTAGCCGTGGAACTTCTTGCCAGGGCTGAAGCCCAGGCGGTCGGCTTCCTCGAAGAAGCGGCGGGCCGAGGGCTTGAGCAGCAGGCGCAGCGGGTTCACGGCGTTCCCTCCTGGGCTTACTTGTCGCCTTCGGCCTTCATGGCGCCGCGCATGGTGTGGCGCTTCTGGGCGGAGAGCACGGCCTTGCGCAGGCGGATGGACTGGGGCGTGACCTCCACCAGCTCGTCCTCGCGGATGAAGTGGATGGCGCGCTCAAGGGTCATGGGCTTCACCGGGGTCAGGGTGCAGGCCTCGTCCTTGCCGGAGGCGCGCATGTTGGTGAGCTTCTTCTCCTTGGTGGGGTTCACGTCGATGTCGTTCTCGCGGCTGTGCTCGCCCACGATCATGCCCTCGTACACGGGTTCGCCGGGGACGGAGAACAGGGTGCCGCGCGGCTCCAGGTTGTACAGGGCGTAGGTCACGGCGTTGCCGCTGCGGTCGCACACGATGGAGCCGGTGAAGCGGGTGGGGAAGTCGCCCCGGTACTCGCCGTAGCCCTCCAGGTAGGAGTTCATGATGCCGGTGCCCTTGGTGTCGGTCAAAAACTCGTCGCGGTAGCCGATCAAGCCCCGGCTGGGCACGCTGAACTCGATGCGCACGCGGCCCTTGCCGTTGTTCACCAGGTTCACCATGCGCCCCTTGCGGATGGACAGCTTCTCGGTGACGATGCCCATGAAGGTCTCGTCGCAGTCCACGTACACGCGCTCGATGGGCTCGGTGATGCGGCCCTTGTCGTCCTTCTTGTAGATGACCTCGGGGCGGCCCACGGTGAGCTCGAAGCCCTCGCGGCGCATGGTCTCGATGATGATGGCCATCTGGAACTCGCCGCGGCCCTTGACGATGAAGCTGTCGCGGTCCTCGGCCTCCTCCACGCGGATGGCCACGTTGAGCAGGGCCTCGCGCTGCAGGCGCTCGCGGATCTTGTTGCTCTGCACCAGCTTGCCCTCGCGTCCGGCCAGGGGCGAGGTGTTGATGCCGAAGCGCATGCTGACGGTGGGCTCGTCCACGGTGATGCGCGGCAGGGCCTGGGGGAATTCCTTGTTGCAGATGGTGTCGCCGATGTGCACGTCGTCGATGCCGGCCAGCACGGCGATGTCGCCGGGGGTGGCCTCGTCAACGCTGGCGAGCTGGAGGCCGTCGTACACCTGCAGCTTGGTCACCTTGAGGTTCTTGGGCGTGCCGTCCTCGCCGATGCAGACCAGCTGGTCGCTGGACTTGACCAGACCGTTGACCACCTTGCCGATGGCCAGCCGGCCCAGGTAGTCGGAGTAGCCCAGGTCGCACACGATCATCTGGAAGGGGGCCTCCGGGTCGTAGGCCGGGGCGGGGATCTTCTCGATGATGGCGTCGAAGACCGGGTGCAGGTTCTCGCCGCGCTCGGTGAGGGTGGTCTGGGCGATGCCCTCGCGGCCGATGGCGTAGAGCACGGGGAATTCCAGCTGGTGCTCGTCGGCCCCCAGGTCGATGAACAGGTCGTAGACCTCGTTCAGCACTTCCTCGGGCCGGGCGTCGGCGCGGTCGATCTTGTTCACGATGACGATGATGGGCAGGCCGCCGTCAAGCGCCTTCTTGAGCACGAAGCGGGTCTGGGGCAGGGGGCCTTCGCTGGCGTCCACCAGGAGGATGGCGCCGCCGGCCATGGCGAGGCTGCGCTCCACCTCGCCGCCGAAGTCGGCGTGGCCCGGGGTGTCGATGATGTTGATCTTGACGCCCTTCCAGCGGACCGAGCAGTTCTTGGCGGCGATGGTGATGCCGCGCTCGCGCTCCAGGTCCATGTTGTCCATGACGCGGTCGCTGACCTGCTGGTTCTCGCGGAACACGCCGCTCTGGCGGAACAGGCCGTCCACCAGGGTGGTCTTGCCGTGGTCGACGTGGGCGATGATGGCGATGTTGCGCAGGTTCTCGTTGCGTGCGGAGTTCTTCATGCTGGGAAATTCCTTTGGGGGGCGTTGCGAGGTGCTGAAAAGGATACCGGAGGAGCGTAGCCGGAGCGTGTCTGCTTGGCAACGGCCCGGTGACGGTTCTTTGGCGCTCGGGGGACGGCGTTCAAGCCGCCAGTGGAATTGAAAAACCCCGTCCCGCGGGGGCGGGACGGGGCGACTTGGGCCGGTGTGGTTCTTCGCCGGCGTTCCGCTGCGTCTAGTAGTCGCGGCGGGGGCGGGGCTGGCGCTCCTGGGCCTCGTTCACGCGCAGGGCGCGACCGGCGATTTCCTTGCCGTTCAGGGCGTCAATGGCCTGCTTGGCAGAGGAATCGTCCATCTCCACGAAGCCGAAGCCGCGGAAACGGCCGGTCTCGCGGTCCATGATGAACTTCACGGAGATCACTTCGCCGTACTGGCCGAAAAGGCTGTGGAGGTCGTCCTCGGAGGCGCTGAAGGGAATGTTGCCGACGTAGATGGACTTGGGCATAAAAATCTAAGCTCCTGAAATAAAGATGGATGTTGCGGTCGCCTCGGGTCATCCGGAGCACGGGCGTCCGGCCTTGGCGACAATTGAGCGCAAGCTTTGAGCTGCATCTCTCGGGATGTCAAGCGAAAAATATGGTTCGCTCTTTGCATTGGCAATTCCACGCTTTGCTTCCGATGGAATCGTCCGGCCCTATGGGGACGGAATGCGTACCCGCCAAGCCTGCGCGCGCGCTGCCGGGCATGGGAGAGTCCGGCCTTGGCGGGGGCCCTGGGAGGGGAGACGTGAAACCACGTCCGCACGGAGGCTTACATGATGTACTTGAGATTTTGCATTGCCGTGTCCCTGCTCGCCCTCGCCGGGTGCGCGTATCTGCCCGTGGGCGATTCGCAGCGCATCCACTCCGAGGCTCCGGCAAATTCTGCCCCAGGCGGCCAGGCCAGGCAGGACCGCGCCCAGGTGACCTACAAGCGGCTGCCAGGCCAGGTGGATCCGAAGATCCAGCCGTATTCCGTCATGGGCAAGACCTACTGGCCCGTGCAGTCCGGCATGGGCTTCAAGGAGGAGGGCTACGCCTCGTGGTACGGCATCGACTTCCATGGCAAGAAGACCGCCACGGGCGAGACCTACGACATGTTCAGCGTCTCGGCCGCGCACAAGACTCTGCCCCTGGGCACCAAGGTGCGGGTGACGAACCTGGAGAACGGACGCGAGCTTGAGCTTGTGGTGAACGACCGCGGCCCCTTCGTGGACGGCCGCATCATCGATTTGTCCTACGCCTCGGCCCGTCTGCTCGGCATGGCCGACAACGGCCTGGCCCGCGTGCGGGTGGTGGGCGTGGAGGACAACCCGGTGCTGGCCACCGCCAGCTTCAAGGGCACGGCCGTGGCGTCGAACGACACGCCGCCCAGGAAGCCCAAGGCCGCGTTCATCGAAAAGGACCTGAGCGAGGCCCCGGCCGCGCCCAAGGCCCAGGTCAAGGTGGCCCAGGCCAAGGCCCCGGCCGTTGTGGCGCAACAGCCCAAGGCCGTGCCCCAGGCCCAGGCCATGTCCACCGCCCAGGCCTTCGAGGCCGGCGCGCGCTACAGCGTGCAGGTGGGCGCCTTCTCCCAGGACGAGAACGCCCGCCGGGTGAAGGACCGCCTGGTGCAGTCCGGTTTCCGCGGAGCCAGCGTGGTGCGCGCGGTGCGCGGCGGACGCGAGCTCTCCGTGGTGCAGGCGGGCAGCTTCGACGCCCGCGAGCAGGCCGAGGAGGTGCTGCGCGCCGTGAAGGACGAGTTCCCGGCCAGCTTCATCCATTCCGGGGTGCTGGCCTCGGCGATGTAGCAGCGGGAATGTCTCCTGGACGTGGGGAGCGCCGGTTCGCCGCCGGCGCTCCGTTCCCGTTTCCGGGAGGCCGCGGTGACGGGCGGGTATTGCGCCCCGGCCCGGCATTGCGATACAGATGAAACGCACGCTGCCGCGCCCGCGGCGCGCTGCCCGCAGGAATTTTCCCACAGCCCGGCGCCAAAGCCGGAGGGAGGTGCGCCATGTCGCAGAAGTGCCACGAGGTCAACGGCGTGCCGCTGGGCAACATCCGCAACAGAAACGAAGAGCGGGTGATGAAGCTCATGCCCAAGGCCCTGGGCGAGTTCCTGGACTACAAGCCCAGCTACCTGGACATCCAGGACATCTACGCCCTGACCCTGAACAACCTGCCCCCGCGCTACAAGCAGAGCGGCTCCATCATCATCCGCGAGCCGGTGAGCGACGAGGAGATCATGCGCGAGCTGCGCCTGGCCATCAACAAGGTGGAGATGTCGCCCACCAGCAGGCTGGAAGGCTAGCCGTTATTTTTCTTTCTCGGCCGCGGCCTTGGCCTCGTCCCAGAGGCGGTTCTTGTCGTCGAGCCCCATGTCCATGAGCTCCAGGCCCCGTTCGCGGGCCATTTCCTCCATGCGCGCGTAGCGGGCCAGGAACTTGATGTTGGCGCGGTCCAGCGCGGCGTTGGCCTTGATGCCCTTGCGCCGGCCCAGCTCCACCAGGGTGAAGAGCAGGTCGCCGTACTCTTCCTCCATCCGCTCGGCCTTCCGGTCGCCCTCGGGGCCTTCGCAGGCCGCCTCGAATTCCCTGAGCTCCGCCTCGTACTGGGCGCGGGCGTCCGCGTCGCTCTCCCAGGTGAAGCCGTTGCGCGCGGCCTTGGAGTGGATGCGGTAGGCCTTCAGCAGCGGCGGCAGACCTTCGGGAAGGGAGTCGAAGGTGCCGGCCGGGCCGCCTTCCTTGCCGTTGTCCTTCTTTTCCCCGCGCTTGATGCGCTCCCAGTTGCGCAGCAGCTCTTCCTGGTCGGCCACCACGGTGTCGCCGAAGACGTGGGGGTGCCGGCGGATCATCTTGGCCGCGTTGCGGGCCACCACGTCCTGAAGGCTGAACTGTCCGGCGCGGCTGGCCAGGGTGGCCTGGAACAGCAGCAGGAAGAGCACGTCGCCCAGCTCCTCGCAGGTCTCGTCCGCGTCGTCCGCGCGGATGGCCGACACCAGCTCGAAGGCCTCCTCCACGATGTAGTCGCACAGGCTCTTGGGCGTCTGCTTCTGGTCCCAGGGGCAGCCCCCGGGGCCCAGCAGGCGGTCGATGACTTCCTGAATCTTGGCAACGCTTGCGCTGTCCGGGCACATGCCGGCCTCCTCGAACATGGCGTTGCGCGCCCACTGGCGGCGGCAACGTCATTCTACTAGATGTTGTGTTTTTCCTTGGCCTTTTTCTGCGGGCCCTGCTGCTGCGCGGGCGGCTGCGGCGGCTTGGGCGGGGGCAGGGTGGCCGGCTTGGGCAGGGCGAAGCCGCCCTCCTCAAGGGTCTCGCGGATGGGCTGCGGCGTGAAGTTGGCCAGAAGCACCAGGGCGGGCTCCGTCTTCTGCGCGAAGACCGACTGCCGCACCGCGCTGGTGCCGGGGAGCATGGCCTTCAGCAAAAGCAGCAGCACCAGGGAGAGCAGCAGGCCCTCCACGGCGCCGAAGGCCGCACCGGCGGCCTTGTCCACCACGGTGAGCCGGGCCACCTTGATGACGTCCTGCAGGAAGCGCACGAGGAACCACAGGGCCACCAGCGTGGCGATGAAGGTGATGAGGTAGCTCAAGGCCTGCACCGTGCCCTGGTTGGCCACGTAGACCTTGAGGTGCGGCACGAAGATGCCGTGCAGGTGGGATGCCACGAAAAGCCCGATGAACACCGAGCTCAGGGAGACGGCCTCGTGGATGAGCCCCCGGTGATACCCCCGGAAGGCCACCAGGCCGATGATCGCGATGATGATGATGTCCAGGGCGTTCATTGTCCCTCGCCGTGCGTGGGGCGGCAGCCCGCCCCGAGCCTTTCTGGCGGAGACGATTAGCAGACAGCGGCGCGAAAGGGAAGGGTCCGGTCGGCAGCAGCCCAGGTTGTCTTGGCCTGTGAATTCAGTTAGGACACGCGCTGTTGCAGCAAGGCACAAACGCCGGCGCGCACTGCCGCGCGGCGGGGGGAGCAGGGGACAATGCGGTTGATCGAGACCGGGCTGCCGGGGCTTGCGCTCCTGGAGCCCAAGGTGTTCCGCGACGCGCGCGGCTTTTTTCTGGAGACCTACAGCGAAGCCACCTTCGCCAGGCTTGGCATCGGCGTGCGCTTCGTGCAGGACAACCACGCCTATTCCTCCCAGCAGGGCGTGCTGCGCGGGCTGCATTTCCAACTGCCGCCCTTCGCCCAGGCCAAGCTGGTGTGGGTGGTGCGCGGGGCCGTGCTCGACGTGGCCGTGGATCTGCGCCGCGACTCCCCGACCTTCGGCCGGCACTTCAGCGTGGAGCTCTCGGCCGAGAACATGCTGCGCCTGTTCCTGCCGCGCGGCTTCGCCCACGGCTACATGACCCTCACCCCCGACACCGAGTTCATGTATAAGGTGGACGCCCCCTACGCCCCCCAGGCCGACGCGGGCATCCTGTGGAACGACCCGGACCTTGGCATCGCCTGGCCCGGCGGGCAGCCCGTGCTCTCGGAGAAGGACACGATTCTGCCCCGCCTCAAGGACTTCGATTCGCCCTTCGTGTGCGATCCGCCCCTGGCCCAAGCGGCCGGAGCGGGCGCCTAACCCCAGCGGGAGTCACCATGCCCAAGAAACGCAGCGCTCCCAAGCAGGCCCGGCACGCCATCATCCTGGCGGGCGGTTCGGGCACCAGGCTGTGGCCCCTTTCGCGCAATCTTTTCCCCAAGCAGCTGCTGGCCCTGAACGGCGAGCTGACCCTGCTGCAGCAGACCGTGCGCCGCGTGCTGACGGCTTTTGCGCCGCAGAACGTGTGGGTGGTGACCAACGAGGAGCATGTGTTCGAGGTGCGCAGCCAACTGCGCAGCCTGGACCCCGGCCTGGACGCGCGTGTGTTGGCCGAGCCGCTGGCGCGCAACACCCTGCCCGCGGTGCTCCTGGGGCTCGACCGCATCGTCCCTGCCGGGGACGACGGCGGCCAGGCCCTGGTGGCCGTGTTCCCCTCTGATCACCTGCTGGAGGACATGGACGGCTTCGGCCGCTCCCTGGACCAGGCCATGGGCCTGGCCGGGCAGGGGCTTTTCGTCACCTTCGGCGTGCAGCCGCGCAAGCCCGAGACCGGCTACGGCTACATCACCCGGGGCAGGAAGCTGGAGGACGGCGCCTTCGAGGTGGAGCGCTTCATCGAGAAGCCCAGGCTGGAGAAGGCCATGGAGTTCCTGAAGAGCGGCCGCCATTACTGGAACAGCGGCGTGTTCGTGTTTCGCGCCAGGGAGTTCCTCTGCGCCGTGGACCGCTTCACCCCGGAGCTTTCGGCCTGGTGGGCGGCGCGGGCGGAAGTCCCCATGACCCAGGGCTACGGCGCGCTGCCGAACCTCTCCGTGGACTACGGCATCGCCGAGAAGATCGACGGCATCGCCGTGGTGGAGGCCCGGTTCGACTGGGACGACCTGGGCAACTGGGAGGCCATCTACCGCCTGGGCAAGAAGGATGAGAACGGCAACGTCATCCAGGGCGACGTGCTGGCCATGGACTGCCGGGACTGCCTGCTCATCTCCAAGGGCGGCAAGCTCGCGGTGGTGGGCCTCTCGGGCATGATCATGATCCAGACGCGCGACGCCACCCTGACCTGCCCCCTCACCGAGGTGCAGCGGGTGAAGGAGGTGGTGGCGCTTTTGAAGTCCCAGGGCAGCCAGCTGGTGGAAAGCCACCTCACCGTGAAGCGGCCCTGGGGCAGCTATTCGGTGCTGGAGGAAGGGCCGCACTACAAGATCAAGCGCATCGAGGTGCTGCCCGGGGCAAGGCTTTCGCTGCAGATGCACCACCACCGCAGCGAGCACTGGGTGGTGGTCTCGGGCACGGCAATGGTGGAGATCGGCGGGGTGGAGCAGTTGCTGGTGGAGAACCAGGCGGTGGACATCGCCAAGGCCACCACGCACCGGCTGGCCAACCCCGGCAAGGTGCCGCTGGAGATCATCGAGATCCAGAGCGGGCCTTATTTGGAAGAGGACGATATTGTGCGCTTTGACGACGTGTACGGGCGGGTGAAACACGAGGACTCGTGAATTTTTTCCTAAGCCCTTGACACGCCAGATGGGCGTCCTTTATGAAAACGCAGTTTTCCGTGGCCAAATTTGACCAGAAACTACAGGAGCGATGGGGCGAGGTTATGGAGGAAAAGAAACAGTGCAAGGGGTGTGGGGGGGCGTTGCCCTTCGTGATCGGCTTCGTGGCCGCAGTGATCGCAGGCTGGGTTCTCTTCCCTGATCTGATCTACAGCAAGAAGACGCAGCCCATCCGCTTCAGCCACAAGGTGCACCAGGAGCAGGGCATGGAGTGTTCGAGCTGTCACACCTTCCGTGACGACGGCTCTTACGCCGGCCTGCCGACCAACGAGAAGTGCATGGAGTGCCACGCCGACGTGGTGGGCAGCGACCCGGACGAGGCCAAGTATGTCGAGCAGTACGCGAAGACCGGCAAGGAAGTGCCCTGGCTCGTGTACCAGTACCAGCCTGACAACGTGATTTTCAGCCACAAGGCCCACGAGTCCTTCGAGTGTAAGTCTTGCCACCCCGACATGAGCAAGAATGACACTCCGCCGGTCTATTATCAGAACAGGCTGTCCGGCTACAGCAAGCAGACCATGAAGATGTGGCAGTGCGAGCGCTGTCATGCCGAGAATGGTGTCAGCAACGCCTGTCACGTCTGCCACAAGTAAAAGAGGGGTGCGTAAGATGGGTTTGGATCGCAGAGGATTCGTCAAATTCGTGGTGGGAGGCGTTGCAGGCACCCTGTTCACGCCTGTCATCTGGCAGGGCCTGGACGATGCGTCCATCTGGTCTCAGAACTGGGGCTGGATTCCCCGTGTGCCCAAGGGCGAGGTGAAAACCAAGTCCGCGCTGAGCAAACTGTGCCCCTCCGGCTGCGCCGTGAAGGTGAAGGTCATTGAGGGCAAGCCCTTTGCAGCGGTTGGCAACGCCGCCAACCCCATGAGCAAGGGCGGCGTGTGCCCCATCTGCGCGGGCGGCGCCCAGCTGCTGTACAGCCCGGCGCGGGTCAAGTCGCCCATGAAGAAAGTGGGCGAGGGCAAGTTCGAGGCCATCAAGTGGGAAGACGCCGAGGCGCTTCTCGTTGAAAAGCTGACCCCGCTCAAGGGCCAGGAGGGCAAGATCGCCGCCATCAGCGGCGACGAGACCGGCAGCGCCAACGAGGTGCTCTCCGCCCTTCTCTCCGGCCTGGGCAACGCCGGCGGCTTCGCCGTCATGCCCGGCGAAATGTACACCGCCACCCGCGGCGTGAAGCTCATGGGCGGCAACGGCCAGCCCGGCTTCGACATCGAGGGTGCGGACCTGGTGCTCATGATCGGCGCGGACGCGCTGGACTCCTGGGGCACCAGCGTGGCCAACCTCAAGGCCTTCGCCGCCAGCCACCCGACGGGCGGCGCGGCCACGGCGCAGTACATCTACGCCGGCCCGACCCTGAACAACACCGCCAGCGTGTGCGACAAGTGGCTGGCGGTTCCGCCCACGGCCACCGCCACCTTCAGCCTGGCCCTGGCCCATGCCCTCATCGAGGCCGGCGCGGTTTCCTCCGCGGCCGACTTCGCCGAGTACAAGGCCCTGGCCGCCAAGGCCGCGGCCGGCTTCGAGGCCGCCACGGGCCTGAAGGCCGAGGCCCTCAAGGAACTGGCCGCCAAGATCAAGGCCGCCAAGGCCCCGCTGGTCGTGGCCGGCGCCTCCTTCGGACAGGGCGCGGGCGCGCTCGACTTCGTCGCCGCCGCCTCGCTCAACGTCCTGCTGGGCCGCGTGGGCCAGAAGGGCGGCATGACCGTCCTGGGCGCCGCTCCCAAGGCCATCGCCTCCGCAGCCGACCGCGAGAACGCCAAGGACGCCGCCAGCCTGCTGGCCCAGGTGGCCACCGGCAAGGCCGCCCCTGCCGCGCTCCTGATCTACGAGGCCAACCCGGCCTACGCCCTGCCCCAGGCCGCCGAGATGGCCAAGGCCATGGGCAACATCGCCTTCAAGGTCAGCTTCAGCACCTACATGGACGAGACTGCGGCCCTGGCCGACCTCATCCTGCCCGCGCCGCACCCGTACGAGCGTTACGACGACGCCATGAACCCTTACGGCGTCGCCAAGGCCACGTACCTGGCCGGCAAGCCGGTGCTCAAGCAGCCCGTGCTCGACGTGAAGGACCCCGTTGACGTGCTGCTGGCCGCCGCTGGCAAGCTGGGCCTGTCGCTGGGCTTCGAGACCTACGCCGACGTGATCAAGGCCAAGGCCAAGGCCCTGGGAGCCGACTTCGACGCCCTGGCCGCCGGCGGCATCTGGAACGGCGAGCCCAAGGGCGGCGCGCTGAGCCTGGGCGCTGGCGCCCTGGCCAAGGCCGCTCCCGCCGCCGCCGACGAGAAAGCCGTGGCCCTGGCCCCGGTGACCCGCCTGGCCTACGGCTCCGCCACCCTGGCCACCCCGCCCGCCAACCTGCTGAACGTGCGCGACACCGAGCTCAAGGGCAAGGACCTCTTTGTCCAGCTCAACGCCGCCACCGCCAAGAAGCTGGGCGTGGCCGAGGGCAACAAGGTGAAACTCAGCGCCGGCGGCGCGGAAGTGAAGGCCCTGGTTCACGTGAACGAGGGCGTGGCCGCCAACACGGCCGCCATCCTGCTTGGCTTTGGCCGCAGCGCTTGGGACGAGTTCACCAAGGGCAAGGGCGATAACGTCTACAAGATCCTCACGGTGAGCGACGAAGCAGGCACGGGCCTGAAGGTGTGGGCTGGCTCCACCGTCACCGTCGCCAAGGTCTAGGGGGGAACGAATGAAAGCCAAAGAATTCAACATCAAGTGGGGAATGGTCATCGACCTGGACAAGTGCACGGGCTGCGGCGCGTGCATGACCGCCTGCCAGGTTGAGAACAACATCGCCCCCATGGTTGATGCCTCTAACAAGCTGCGCACCTTGAGCTGGATGCTCGTGTACGAGCTGTCCAACAAGAAGGCCGCGCCCGACGCCGAAATCGCCTACCTGCCCCGTCCCTGCATGCAGTGCGGCAACCCCGCCTGCGTGCCCGTGTGCCCGGTCGTGGCCACGGACAAGAACGAGGAGGGCGGCATCGTCAGCCAGATCTACCCGCGCTGCATCGGCTGCCGGTACTGCATGGCCGCATGCCCCTACCATGCCCGCTACTTCAACTGGGAAGACCCCGTTTTCCCGAAGGGCATGGAGAAGGCGCTTTCCCCCAACACCAGCGCCCGTCCCCGCGGTGTGGTCGAGAAGTGCAACTTCTGCCACACCCGGCTCATGAAGGCCAAGGACAAGGCCCGCCAGGAAGGCGGCAACCCCGAGGCCCTGGCGGACGGCGCCTACATGCCCGCGTGCGTTGAAGTGTGCCCCACCGGCGCCATCACCTTCGGCGACCTCAAGAACCCGGAGCACAAGGTGCACGAGCTGGCCAAGAACGAGAACGCTTTCCGTCTGCTCGAAAAGCTGGGCCTTGCTCCGCAGGTCTACTACATGAGCAAGCGCGAATGGGTGCGCAAACTCGGCGACAACTACGCCGCCACCGGCAAGGCCGGGGCCGCGAAGAAGCATTCCTAGGGGGCGGATACAATGGATAGAGCACTCTTTCCTGAAGGCGTGGAGCGCTGCTCCTTCGGCAAATTCGCCCTGTGGATGGGCTTCATCACGGCGTTCTTCCTCTTCGGTCTGTTCGCCATGCTGCTCATCTTCTACAAGGGCATCGTGGTGACCGGACTGGACAACTACTTCGGATTCGGCCTGTGGATCACCTTCGACCTGGCGGTCATCGCCCTGGGCGCGGGCGCGTTCTTCACCGGCTTCCTGAAGTACATCCTGCGCATCAAGCAGCTTGAGAACATCATCAACCTGACGGTCATCGTCGGGTTCATCTGCTACTCGGGCGCCATGCTGGTGCTCACCATGGACATCGGCCAGCCGATCCGCGCCTGGTTCGGCTACTGGCACCCCAACGTCCACTCCATGCTGACGGAAGTCATCTTCTGCATCACCTGCTACTGCCTGGTGCTCATCATCGAGTACGTGCCGCTCATCCTTGAGCAGAAGCAGCTGAACAAGATCCCCTTCCTGCACCACCTCGCCCACAACATGCACGTGAACATGGCGCTCTTCGCCGGCATCGGCGCGTTCCTGTCCACGTTCCACCAGGGCTCCCTGGGCGGCATGTACGGCGTGCTCATCGGCCGTCCCTACGCCTTCCGCGAGGGCTTCTTCATCTGGCCCTGGACCTTCTTCCTGTTCGTGCTCTCCGCCGTGGGCTGCGGCCCCATCTTCACGGTTCTGGTGTGCACCTTCATGGAGAAGCTCACCGGCCGCAAGCTGGTCGACTTCAAGACCAAGGCCCTCATGGGCAAGATCGCCGGCACCATGCTCACCGTGTACATCTTCTTCAAGATCCTGGACACCTGGGCCTGGGCCAACAACTACCTGCCCAGCGTCGGCATGACCTTCGATCAGATGTTCTACGGCGTCATCTACGGCAAGTGGCTGATGTTCACCGAGATCATCCTCTGCGGTCTGGTTCCGGCCATCATGCTTATCACCCCGAGCATCCGCAACAACCCGACCATGCTGTACACCGCCGGCATCCTGGACTGCATCGGCGTGACCCTGAACCGCTACCTGTTCACCGTCCAGGCCATCGCCATCCCCGTGCTGCCCTTCGACTCCTGGCAGACCTACGCCCCCAACTGGGCGGAGTGGGCCACCAGCGGCATGATCGTGGCCTACGGCTTCCTGGTCATGAGCCTGTCCTACCGCTACCTGCCGGTGTTCCCGCAGGAGCGCATGCTGAACAAGTAGTCCCGCTGTCCATCGCCTTCCAAGAGCCCGGCTTCGGCCGGGCTCTTTTTTTGCCCCGCGCAGCGGATTGACCAGCCACAGGATTCAGCGCACAACACGGCATAATCCCTCGCGGACAAGGAGCGTTCCGTATGCGCGCACGTCACCTCGCCGTCATCTGCCTGCTGGCCCTTTTCTCCGCCCGGCCGGCCGCCGCCCAGGACCAACCCGTGGCCGTGTGCCGCTCCGACGACGGCCGCATCCTCACCGCTCGGTTCGACATCCCTGCCCGCAACGTGCGCGTCACCCCTCCCCGGTGGCGAGACCCTCACGCTGCCCCTGGCCCTGTCCGCCTCGGGCGCGCGCTACAGCGACGGCGAGTCCACCTACTGGGAACACCACGGCAGCGCACGCTTCGAACGCGGGGATGTCGTCGTCTTCGAGGGCAGGTGCTCGGCTGAATAGCCAGGGGCACCGCCCCTGGACCCTGTCGGGGCTCTGCCCCGGACCCCGCCAGAGGGCACGAGGCCCTCTGGACTCCCTTTGGCGAGGGCTATTGCGTCCAGGCGCGAAGCCGCCTGGACGCAATAGCCCTCGCGGAGGGCCTGGGCGCGCCAGGTGAGACTGACGGGACTGAGGAGCCACGAGACTGTCGCTCTGTTTCGTCCTGACCAGTTCCAAGCCGAATGGCCGGACGCAAGGCGGCGCAGGCAGAGGCGTTGCCGGCCCTGGCCCACCCGACCGGCCACCCCCCTGCCCGCAACCACGACGGCCCGGACCGAGTTCCACTCGTTCGGGGCCGTCTTGCTTGCCCTGCGGGTCCAGGGGGTGCAT
The DNA here is from genome assembly GCA_016218665.1 of Desulfovibrio sp. GTDB lineage: Bacteria > Desulfobacterota > Desulfovibrionia > Desulfovibrionales > Desulfovibrionaceae > Humidesulfovibrio. The sequence goes on from JACRDI010000005.1 coordinate 102,857, forward strand.
ACCCCCTGGCCTGCGGAGCATATTCTCTTCTCTTTACTAGAATCCCTGTTTCATGAGATCGGCGTCGCTTGCGGCAGCGCTGCCGGCGGATGCCGCGCCCACGTCGGTGACGCTGGGCTGGGTGCCTTCCATGAAGGGCAGGAAGTAGCTCTCTGGCGCGGGCTGGCCCTTGGAGCCGATGGCCTGGCTGTTCTCCACGCGGGCCCAGACGATGCCCTCGGGCGGCAGGAAGTCGTCGGGCGGGTAGCGGTCCTCGATGGCCTTGCGGTATTCGAGCCAGATGGGCAGGGCGGTGCGTCCGCCGGAGCCTTCGCGGCCCATGCTCTGGAGCTGGTCGTAGCCCACGTACACGCCGGTCAGGAGGTGCGGGGTGAAGCCGATGAACCAGGCGTCCTGCTCGTTGTTGGTGGTGCCGGTCTTGCCGGCCAGGGGCCTGTTCAGGACCTTTGCGGCGCCGCCGGTGCCCACGTTGATGACCTCCTTGAGCATGGAGGCCATGAGGAAGGCGTTCTGCGGGCTGATTGCCTCCACGTATTCGGGCTCGCTCTTGTAGAGCGTTTCGCCCCAGGCGCTCTTGACGGCGAGCACCAGGCGCGGCTTCACGTAGGAGCCGCCGCGGGCGAAGGCGGTGTAGGCCTGGCACAGGTTGGTCAGGGTGACGGCGGACGAACCGAGGGAGATGGACAGGTTCTCCGGCAGTTCGGAGTCTATGCCCAGGGCGCGGGCGCGTTCGATGACGGTCTTGACGCCGATTTTCTGCGCCACGCGGATGGTGACCAGGTTGCGCGACTTGGCCAGCGCTGTGGAGAGCAGCGTGGGGCCGTAGAAGATGTCCTCGTAGTTTTCCGGGCGCCAGATGGTTCCGGCCTCCGCGTTGGCGAAGACGATGGGCGCGTCCATGATGACGCTGGCGGGCGTGAAGCCGTGGTCCAGCGCAGCGGAGTAGACGATGGGCTTGAAGGAGGAGCCGGGCTGGCGCCTGGCCTGGGTGGCGCGGTTGAACTGGCTTTTCTCGAAGCTGAACCCGCCCACGAGGGCCACCACTTCGCCGGTTTCGGGCAGCATGGAGACCAGCGCGCCTTCTGGGCCTGGCTCGCGTTCCAGGTTCAGGATGTAGTGGCCGGAGCCTTTCGCCTCGCGCACGGTGGTCCAGACGACGTCGCCCTTGCGCATGATGCGCGAGGGATCGCCGGGCACGGGGGCTGCGTCGCCGGTGACGCCCTTCATGCCGTTTTTGCACCACATGGTGGTGCTGGCGGGAATTTCGCCGGTGTTCTGACCAAAGCGGACCGTGGCCTTGTCCTTGGCGCTTTCCACCACCAGGGCGCGCACCCAGGTGCCGGGCTTCACGCTCTCGCCGGTGCGGCCGTCCTCCAGGAAGCGGGCGTACTCCTCGGGCTTGAGGCGGCCGGCCGGGCCTTCCCAGCCCTTGCGCTTGGCCACCTCGGCCAGGCCGCGGCGCATGGCGTTGTCCGCGGCAATCTGGTGGGGAATCTCGCAGGCGGTCTCAACCGTCAGGCCGCCCTGGTACACCTCGTCCTCGCCGTACTTCTCGATGAGGAAGCGGCGGACTTCTTCAAGATAATAGGCCCCCACCTTCCAGGAGTGGTCCTCCATGCTCTTGTACACCAGCTTCTGGTTCAGGGCCTGGGTGTACTGGGCCTGGGTTATCCAGCCCTGGGAGAGCATCTGCTCCAGCACGTACTTCTGGCGGGTCTTGGCGGCCTCGGGGTCGGAGAGGGGGTTGTAGCGGCTGGGGGCCTGGGGCTGGCCGGCCAGGATGGCGGCCTCGGCCAGCGTCAGGTCCTTCACATGCTTGCCGAAGAACTCGCGGCTGGCGGCCTCCACGCCGTAGGCCTTGGAGCCCAGGAAGATCTGGTTCAGGTAGATGGTGAGGATCTCGTCCTTGGTGAGGTAGTTCTCCAGCCGGTAGGCCAGCACCGCCTCCTTGATCTTGCGCTCGAAGCTCTTTTCCGGCGAGAGGAGCAGCCGCTTCACCACCTGCTGGGTGATGGTGCTGCCGCCCTGCTTGATGCCGCCGGCCTTGAGGTTCATGAGCGAGGCGCGGAAGATGGCCCAGGGGTCGATGCCGTCGTGCTTGTAGAAGCCGGAGTCCTCCGCCGCGAGGAAGGCCTTGGGCAGATAGGCGGGCATGTCCTGCAGGCGCACCAGGAAGCGCTTTTCCTTGTAGAAATAGCCCAGCACGCGGCCCTCGCGCGAGAGCACGGTGGTCACCAGGGGCGGCTTGTAGTCGGTGATGTTGCGGAAGCCCGGCAAGTCACGCGAGAAGTACCAGAAGGCGAGCACCGCGCAGAGCACCGCCCCCACGGGCATGGCGAGGAGGGTCCAGAATATCTTGCGTTTGAACCGGCGGCTCCATCTCATGGAAGTGTCCCTTCTGGCGGCGGGCTTTCTGGCGTTCTTCTTGGTCGGCATCTAGGTTTGCTCCGGCAGGCCCCAGGCTCTGCGCAGTTCGTGGTACATGGTTTGGATTTCGGCGCTGGATGTTCCAAGACGCAGCATCAGCCCCGGTCCGCCGCCTCCGGCCTCCTGCTGGGCCCGGCAGCGGTCGAACTGGAAATACAGCTCCCGTCCGGAGCGCATCCAGAAGGGGAACAGGCGGCAGTAGAGGGGCCGCGCGTCCCTTGGCAGCAGGCAACCCTGCGGGCCGAGCAGCAGGCACGCGCCCCCGGCGCCGATGGCCAGGCGGTCGTGTTCGCCGCCGTTGGGGAACAGGCCGCGGATGGTCTCCGACTCGCCGGGGAACAGGCGGCAGAGGTTGTCCACAAAGGGGGCGGTGTTGGCCTGGCGGAAGAAGTGCAGGGCTTCGGCCCCGGCCCCTTCCATGCGCACGCGCTCGGAAGCCGAGAGGGGGAAGCAGTATTCCTCGTTTCCCGGGGCCAGGGTGCAGCAGGTGCCGCTGGCGGTTGCGCAGCGGGCGCATACATCCGAGTCGGCATCGCTCTCGTTGTCCATGGGCTACTCCGGCGCAAAGCGCACCCGGCCCTTTCCCAACAGGTCATGCACGTGGACCAGACCCGCAAGGGAGCCGTCTTCGTTGAGCACCGGCAGAACCGTTATCTGCCGGGCTTCCATGAGATCGAGCACCTGTGCCGCGCTGGTCGTGACCGTCACGCTGCGCGGATCTCTCGTCATGAAACCGGCCGCAGGCTGGGCCGGGTCGAAGCCGGTTTTGCAGAGCATGCGCCGCACGTCGCCGTCGGTAAGCACCCCGGTGAGCCTGCCGTTCGTGTCCGTCAGCGCGGCCAGGCCGAAGCCCCCGGCGTTCAGCGCGGCCAGGGCCTCGCCCAGGGGGGCGTGGTCTGGCGCCACGGGCAGGTTCTCGGTGTGCATGAGGGTGGCGATCTGCTGCGAGAGGCGCGCGCCCAGCGCTCCGGCCGGGTGCACGCGCTTGAAGTCCTTTGTGCCGAAATCCTTGATGCGCATGAGGCACACGGCCAGCGCGTCGCCCACGGCGAGCGCCGCCGTGGTGCTGGCCGTGGGGGCCAGGCCCATGGGGCAGGCCTCGCGCGGCACGCGCACGGCGATGGTCACGTCGGCCAGGCGGGCCATGGTGGAGTCCTCCCCGGAGGTGAGGGCCACGATGGACGCTCCCAGGCTTTTGAGGGCCGGGAGCAGGGTGTTCAGTTCGTCGGTCTCCCCGCTGTTTGAAAGGGCCAGCACCACGTCGCCCTGGCGGATCATGCCCAGGTCGCCGTGGGCGCCCTCCACGGGATGCAGGAAGAAGGCCGCCGTGCCCGTGCTGGACATGGTGGCCGCGATCTTGCGGCCCACCAGGCCGGACTTGCCGAGGCCCGTGACCACCACGCGCCCCGTGCACCCGGCCAGAAGCTCCAGAGCCTGCTCGAAGCCGCCGTTCAGCTGCCCGCGCACGGCCGCCAGCCCCTCGATCTCGATGTCGAGGACCTCGCGCGCCAGTTCGAGCCAGCCGCCTGGGGGCGGGGCGCCGTTCTGCCCGCAGTTGGTCATGGCCGGCCTCCCGTGTGTGGTTGCGGGTGCGTTGCGCGCATGCCCGTGTCCGCTGCCATTGTCTGTGCCCGGTGGCCTAGCCGGTCACCTTGGCTTCGTTCTCCAGACACATCTTGCCCTGGTGGCAGCTGGTGGGGATGGGGTAGTCGCCATCGAAGCAGGCCAGGCAGTGGGCATTCTTCTCGTTCACGGAGTCGAGCAGGCCGGGGATGGACAGGTAGTGCAGGCTGTCCAGCCCGATGAAGCGGGCAATGTCGTTCACTGGCGTGTTGGCCGCGATGAGCTCGCCCTTGCTCGAGAAGTCGATGCCGTAGAAGCACGGGAAGCGGATGGCCGGGCAGGACACGCGCATGTGGATCTCCCGCGCGCCCAGCTCCCGCAGCTTCTTGACCCGGGTGCGGATGGTGGTGCCGCGCACGATGGAGTCCTCGACGATCAGGATGCGCTTGCCCTCGATCATGCTGCGCACGGGGTTCAGCTTCACGCGGACGCTGAAGTTGCGCATGTCCTGGCTGGGCTGGATGAAGGTGCGGCCCACGTAGTGGTTGCGGATCATGGCCAGCTCCAGCGGCAGGCCCGAGGCCTGGGAATAGCCCACGGCCGCGTAGTTGCCGGAGTCCGGGAAGGGCATGACGAAGTCCGCTTCCACGGGGGCTTCCTTGGCCAGCGTGGCGCCCATGGTCTTGCGGCGCTCGTACACGCCTTCGTCAAAGACCATGGAGTCGGGCCGGGCGAAGTAGATGAGCTCGAAGATGCACTGGCGCTTGGGGGCGCTGTCCAGCAGGCGCATGCTCTGCAGGCGGCCGCCCTCCACCACGATCATCTCGCCGGGCTCCACCTGGCGGATGTACTCGGCCTCGATGAGGTCGAAGGCGCAGGTCTCGGAGGCGAAGACGTAGTTGTCGTTCAGCCGGCCCAGCACCAGCGGGCGCACGCCGTGGGGGTCGCGCACGGCGATGAGCTTGTTGTTGGCGAGGATCAGCAGCGAGTAGGCCCCGCGCACCTTGGCGCAGGCCTTCTGGATGGCCTCCTCGATGGTGCCGCCGTTCAGGTATTTGGCGATCAAGTGCACGAACACTTCCGTGTCCATGGTGGTCTGGAAGATGCTGCCCTCGTTCTCCAGCTCCTGTCGCAGCTCAAGGGTGTTCACCAGGTTGCCGTTGTGGCCCACCGCGATGTGCCAGTCCTTGAAGCGCACCAAAAAAGGCTGGGCGTTGCGGATGAGCGAGACGCCCGTGGTGGAGTAGCGGATGTGGCCGAGCGCGATCTGGCCTTTGAGCTCCTTGCCCAGGTGCCGCTCGTTGAACACGTCGTGCACCAGGCCCATGCCCCGGTGCTCGCGGATGGCCGCGCCGTCCCAGGTGACGATGCCCGCGGACTCCTGTCCGCGGTGCTGCAGCGCATACAGGCCGAAATAGGCCATGCGCGCGGCCTCCTGGTGTCCATAAATGCCGAAGAGGCCGCAATACTCGCGTTTCATGCTTGGGATCCTTGCTGGTTTTCCGGATCGGGGAACAACGCCTAGCGCACCGGGGAGGTCGATCCCCCCCGGCCGCCCGACCCTGGCGCCTGCGCGCCTGGAACTCTCGTCGCGCCTACTGCTTGCCGCCGTAGTAGTCCTGCAGGCAGCGCACGCCAAGGCCGTGCCCGCGTTCCTCGCGGATGGCCTGGGCCATGGCCGCCGCGCCGGACACCGTGGTGGTGTAGGGCACGCCGTACAAAAGCGTGGTCTGGCGAATCTCCTTGGAGTCGTTCACCGTCCGCTTGCCGGAGGGGGTGTTCACCACCAGGGCGATCTGCTTGTTCTTGATGAGGTCCACCACGTTGGGCCGGCCTTCCTGCACCTTGAGCACGCGCTCCACGGCCACGCCCTTTGCGGCGAGGTGGGTGGCCGTGCCGCCGGTGGCGATGATCTTGAAGCCCAGTTCCTCGAAGGCCTTGGCCACGGGCACGATGCCCGCCTTGTCGCGGTCGTTGACGGACAGGAACACGGTGCCCTGCTCCGGCAGGCGCTGGCCGGCGGCCAGCTGGCCCTTCATGAAGGCCAGGCCGAAGGAGGTGTCGATGCCCATGACCTCGCCGGTGGAGCGCATCTCGGGTCCGAGGAGGATGTCCACGCCGGGGAAGCGGTTGAAGGGGAACACGCTCTCCTTCACCGAGACATGGCCGCTCTTGCGCATCTCCCAGGGCTTCAGGTCGCGGATCTTCTCGCCCAGCATGACGCGGGTGGCCAGCTTGGCCAGGGGCACGCCCGTTGCCTTGGAGACGAAAGGCACCGTGCGGCTGGCGCGGGGGTTCACCTCAAGGATGTAGATCTCGCCGTCCTTGATGGCGAACTGGATGTTCATGAGGCCGATGACGCCCAGCTCCTTGGCGAGCTCCTTGGCCTGGCGCTCTATCTCGGCCACGACTTCGGGCGCGATGGTGTGCGGGGGCAGCACGCAGGCGCTGTCGCCGGAGTGGATGCCGGCCTCCTCGATGTGCTCCATGATGCCGCCGATGTAGGTCTCGTCGCCGTCGGAAAGGGCGTCGGCGTCCAGCTCGATGGCGTTCTCCAGGAACTTGTCGATGAGGATGGGGTGCTCCGGCGAGATGACCACGGCCTTGCGGAAGTAGGCGTTGAACTCCTCGTCGTCGTACACGATCTCCATGCCGCGGCCGCCCAGAACGTAGGACGGGCGCAGCACCAGGGGGTAGCCCAGGCTGTCCTTGATCTCCGTGGCCTGGGTGAGGGTCATGGCCGTGCCGCTGGGGGGCTGCTTCAGGTGCAGCTTGCGGATGAGCGCGCTGAAGAGCTCGCGGTCCTCGGCGCGGTCGATGCTCTCCGGCGGGGTGCCCAGCAGGTTCACGCCGGCCTTCTTGAGGGCCACGGCGAGATTGAGAGGGGTCTGCCCGCCGAACTGCACGATGACGCCAAGGGGCTTCTCGAACTCCACGATGTTCAGCACGTCCTCGTAGGTGACGGGCTCGAAGTACAGGCGGTCGGAGGTGTCGTAGTCGGTGCTCACCGTCTCCGGGTTGGAGTTGACCATGATGGACTGCACGCCCATTTCCTTCAGCGCGAAGGAGGAGTGGCAGCAGCAGTAGTCGAACTCGATGCCCTGGCCGATGCGGTTGGGCCCGCCGCCCAGGATGACCACCTTCTTCACGTCCTTGCTCTCGATCTCGCAGCCGGTCTCGTAGGTGGAGTAGTAGTAGGGCGTGTAGGCCTCGAACTCCGCGGCGCAGGTGTCCACCAGGTAGTAGGTGGGGGCGATGCCCAGGGACTTGCGAAGGGAGCGCACCCCGTCCTCGCTCATCTTCCACAGCACGGAGAGCTGCTTGTCGGAGTAGCCGTAGCGCTTGGCCTTCTTGAGCAGGGGCAGGAGGGCCGGGTTCTGGGCGCTTATGCCCTCGCTCTTGCCGAACTCGGCCAGCTCGTTCTCCACGGCCAGGATGTCGCGGATCTGGCGCAGGAACCAGGGGTCGATGAAGGACGCCTGGTGGATGTCCTCGTCGGTGAAGCCGCAACGCATGGCGTTGCGCACGGCGAAGAGCCGGGCGCTGTTGGGCTTGCGCATCAGCCGCAGGAGTTCGTCGCGGTCGATGCCGCAGGTTTCGAACTTCTTGCCCAGGCCCGGCATGCCGACCTCAAGCGAGCGCAGGCCCTTCTGCAGCGCCTCCTTGAAGGTGCGGCCGATGGCCATGGTCTCGCCCACGCTCTTCATGCTCGTGGTGAGGTAGTCCTCGCTGCCGGGGAACTTCTCGAAGGTGAAGCGGGGGATCTTGATGACGCAGTAGTCGATGGACGGCTCGAAGCTGGCCATGGTCTCCCGCGTGATGTCGTTGGGGATCTCGTCCAGCGTATAGCCCACGGCCAGCTTGGCGGCGATTTTCGCGATGGGGAAGCCCGTGGCCTTGGAGGCCAGCGCGGAAGAGCGCGACACGCGGGGGTTCATCTCCACGATGATCATGTCGCCGTCGGCCGGGTTGATGGCGAACTGGACGTTGGAACCGCCGGTCTCCACGCCGATTTCGCGCATGATGGCAAGCGCCGCGTCGCGCATCTTCTGGTATTCGTCGTCGGTAAGCGTCTGGCTGGGGGCCACGGTGATGGAGTCGCCCGTGTGCACGCCCATGGCGTCCAGGTTCTCGATGGAGCAGATGATGACGCAGTTGTCCTTCTTGTCGCGCATCACCTCAAGCTCGAATTCCTTCCA
>JACRDI010000006.1 GCA_016218665.1 Desulfovibrio sp.
GGGGTGCATACCCCCTGGCCGCCGGAGGCATATTCTCCCCTCGCGGCGCTAGGCCAAGAGCCGCGCCAGGCCAACGCCCGCCGCTATGGCCAGGATGGTCCAGAATCCGGCCTTGACCGCGCCGGCCGCTGCGCCAGCGTAATGCACGGCCGCGATCTCGGTCTCGGGTGTCATGAGAAAGCGCAGGAAACGAGCGGTTTCGGAAAGCAGCGGGACCATGGCCATGGGCTCCTCCTTTGCGGTGCGGCCCGGTGCTGTCTGGTTCGGGCCGGACGCCGGGTTCTGGACGGGATTGGCGGGGCGTGGCAATATGCGCACGTCCACGCGAATGGGACTAGCAGCCGGGGCGTGTCCGGGTCCAATCGCAATGCCTGAAGCCGGGCTTCAGGAATCGTGATGCCCCGCGCCGGCGCTGATCTGGTAGTGGGATTGCCGGAGGAGTGGCATGGAGCTGTATCAGTTGCGCACCTTTGTGGCCGTGGCCGAGGAAGGCCACCTGACGCGGGCGGCGGAGCGGCTGTTCATCAGCCAGCCCGCGGTCTCGGCCCATGTGAAGGCCCTGGAGGAGGAACTGGGCGTGGCCCTGTTCACGCGCAGCGCGCGCGGCATGCAGCTGACGCGGGAGGGCCTGGCGCTGAAGCCCAAGGCCGAGGCCGCCCTCAAGAGCGTGGGCGAGTTCCTGGGCGAGGCGCGCTCCTTGCGCGAAAACCTCACCGGGGAGCTCCGGGTGGCCCTGAACACCGACCCGGACCTTTTGCGCGTGCGGCGGCTCATGGACGCCCTGCGCGGCGCGCACCCCAGGCTGCAGGTGCACCTGCCCCAGAGTTCCTCCAACCTGATCATTGAGGACGTGCGCGCCGGGCGCATCGACGGGGGCTTCGCCTTCGTGGCCGAGCAGGACATCGGCAGGCTGCCGCAGGAGCTGGATTGCTGGCTGCTGGACACCACCACCCTGCACGTGGTGGCCCCGACCGATTGGAAGGGGCGGCTGGAGGCCTGCACCTGGCAGGATCTGGCCCAGGAGTCCTGGGTCTGGTTCACGGACGCCTGCCCCTGCCGCTCGCTTTTGGAGCATCGGCTTTCGCCCTACGTCCGCGAGATCAGGAAGGTGGCGGTGACCGACTACGAGGGCACCCTCAAGGCCCTTGTCACCAGCGGGGCGGGCCTGGGGCTCATGCACCGCGACGAGGCCCTGGGCTGGGAGCGCGTGGGCGACGTGTGCGTGTGGCCCCACGACCACCTGCCCATCGGCATCTGCTTCCTCACCCGGTCGGACCGCCTGGGCGACCCGGCCATCCGGGCCGTGCGCCACGCTCTGGGCCAGGTGTGGGGGCTGGCCGCCGAGGGAGCTGAAGTCCCGGCCGAGGCGGAGGCCTGCTGAGCGTGGAACTCTACCAACTGCGCACCTTCGCCGCCGTGGCCCAGGCCGGGCACCTTACCCGCGCGGCAGAGAAGCTCTTCATCAGCCAGCCCGCCGTGTCGGCGCACATCAAGGCCCTGGAGGAGGAGCTTGGCGTGGTGCTGTTCACGCGCAGCGCGCGCGGCATGAGCCTCACCAGCCAGGGGCAGGCGCTGCTGGAGCGCGCCGAGGCCGTGCTGTCCCAGGCGGGCGAGCTGGAGCGCGCGGCCCGCGCCCTGCGCCACGACCTCACCGGCGAGCTCAAGATCGCCCTCAACACCGACGCCGAGTTCCTGCGCGTGCGGCAGCTTCTGGCGGCCCTGCGCGCGGAGCATCCGTCCCTTGGCGTGCACCTGCCGCAGAACATGAGCCATTTCATCGCCGACGATGTGCGGGCGGGAACCCTGGACGGCGGCTTCGCCTACGGGGAGTGCCCGCCCCAGGGGCTGGAGGCCATGCTGTTGTGCTCGTTCCGCCTTGTGGTGGTGGGCCCGGTGGAGTGGCGGGAGCGCCTGGCCGACGCAACCTGGGCCGACCTGGCCCGCGAGCCCTGGGTCTGGTATTCCGACGCGCTGCCCTGCCACGCCTCGGTGAAGCGCTGGATCGAACCGCACAGCTGCTCCCTGTCCAAGGTGGCGGTGACGGACTACGAGGGCACCATCCGCGCTCTGGTGCAGAGCGGGGCGGGCATGGGCATCATGCGCCAGGACGAGGGGGAGCGCTGCGTGGAGCTGGGCGAGGTCTTCATCTGGCGGGGCGACAGCCTGCCCATGAACGCCTATTTCCTGTACCGGCGCGACCGCGACGCTGACCCGGCCATCCGCGCCGTGCTTTCCGCCCTGCGGCGCGTGTGGGGGCAGGACGGCGGAAGCTGCTGAGGCGCTGCCGGCCATCATGAAAAAGGCCCGGCGTTTCCACCGGGCCCTGCGAATCCTTCGAAAAAAACGCCTTCCGCTACCTGGCCGCGGCCGCCGCGCCGGCCATGGCCACGCTCTCGTCCTGGTCGACGCTGCCGCCGCTGACGCCAATGGCGCCGATGATGACGTTGTGCTTGTCCACCAGGGGCAGACCTCCGGCAAAGATGATGAGGCCGCCGTTGCTGACCTCGATGCCGTAGAGGGGCTGGCCGGGCTGGGACGCCGCGCCGAGGGCGCGCGTGCTCATGTTGAAGGAGCGGGCCGTGACGGCCTTCTTCGTGGCGATGTCGATGCTGCCGAGGAAGGCGTCGTCCATGCGGGCGAAGGCCTTGAGATTGCCTCCGGCATCGACCACGGCGATGTTCATGGGAACCTTGATGGCCATGGCCTTGGCCTGGGCGGCCGCGATCACCATCTGGGCCTGGGCGAGGGTGAGGTCGCCGGGGAGGGTTTTCTTCATCTCGGCGGCGAAGGCCGTGGACGCCATGAGGGTCAGAAGGCACAGAATGGACATCAGTGCATTGCGCAGTGTCGTCATGCTCATCTCCTCTGAAAGGGTTGGGGGGATGATCGAGCAGTACCTTTCAGGCAGCAGCGCCGTCAACAAACGTGGGCAGAATGCGTAGTCGCGGCGGGTGGATGCGTAGGAAGGACTTCGGAGAAACACATCCGCCCCGCGCACCGCGGACCTTGCCGCCCCGCAGCTTTTGGGATATGCCGGGAGCCCATGCATGAATTATCCCTCATAGAAAGCATGCTCTCCATCATCCGCGAGGAGAAGGCGAAGCACGGCATGGACCGCATCCTGCGGGTGCGCGTGGTCAACGGCGCTCTTTCCGGCGCTGTTTCCGACGCGCTGGCCTTCGGCTGGGAGTGCCTTACCCAGGAGGGCGACCTGCAGGGCGTGGCCCTGGAGATCACGGACGCGCCCTTGAAGGTGGTCTGCGGGGCCTGCGGCAAGCCGTTTGAGCCGGAAGACAAACACTACATGCCCTGTCCGGCCTGTGGCGAGATTCTGGGCCACACGGTCACCAGCGGCAAGGAACTCTACATCGAGGAAATCGAGGCCGACATCCCCGAGGATGGCGAGCCCGCAACGGGAGTCTGAACATGGGCAAGACGGTGACCATCGTCCGCAACGTCATGGAGGCCAACGAGCGCCGCGCGGGCAAGCTGAAGGACTATTTCGCCGAAAAGGGCATCCTCTGCCTGAACCTCATGAGCAGCCCCGGCGCCGGCAAGACGAGCCTGCTTGAGCGCACCCTGGCTGATCTCAAGGGCGAGTTCAAGATGGCCGTCATCGAGGGCGACCTGCAGACGGACAACGACGCGCGCCGCGTGGCCGCCACCGGGGCCCAGGCCGTGCAGGTCAACACCGAGGGCGGCTGCCACCTGGACAGCTCCATGATCGAGGACGCCATAGCCGTGTTGGACATGGACGGCATGGACATTTTGTTCATCGAGAACGTGGGCAACCTGGTGTGCCCGGCGGAGTTCAACCTGGGCGAGGACCACAAGGTCAGCCTGCTCTCCGTCACCGAGGGCGACGACAAGCCCGAGAAGTACCCGCTCATGTTCCACCTCTCCTCGGTGATGCTCTTGAACAAGACCGACCTGCTGCCCTACGTGGACTTCAGCCTGGAAGCCGCCAGCGCCCACGCCAAGAAGCTGAACAAGGACATCGAGATCTTCCCCGTGGCCTGCCGCACGGGCGAGGGCCTTGCCGCCTGGTACGACTGGCTGCGCTCCGCGCGCGCCGCAAAGAAGCAGGCGTAGGAACATGGCCGAAGCCGCCCCGCGGAAGGTCGCCGTGCTGGTGACCGGGCCGAGCGAGGCCGGGCTGCGCCGGTTTCTGGCGCGCTACGTCAAGCCCGCCTTCGGCATGGTCAAGAACCAGTGGCGCATGAGCTACCGGGAGCGCTACGCGCTGACGGTCATTTCCCGCCCCCTGCGCAGCGGGCAGGACGCGGCGGGCGCGTATGCGGCCCACGCGGGCAGCGGTGCGCTGGTGCTGGCCGCGCTGGACCCCGGCCTGCCGGGCTCCGGCCGCGACGCCGCCCGGGCCTGGCTGGCCGAGGCCGGCTTCGAGCCCGTGGTGGAGCTTGCGGTGGACCTGGACTGCCTGGAGGCGGACCTGATCGACCAGGGGGCCCTGGTGGTGAACTTCGTCAACGCCCAGTGCCCCTGGCGGGTGGAACCCATCGAGGACCTGGACGCCTACGTGGCCAAGAACAGCAAGCCGTTCTGGGCCTAGGTTTGACAAGCACGCTCCCCGTGCCTACCTTCCCCCAGTTTTTCCGAAACCACCATGGCCGGCGCTGACCGGCCTCCAAGGAGACGACCATGAGCAAGGGATGCAAGGGCTGCCCTTCCGCCAGCGCGAGCGGGGGCTGCTCCTCCGGGCACGACCCGAAGTCCTGCGGCGACAAGCCGGTTGACGAGAAGATCGCCAATACCCTTTCACGCATCAAGCACAAGATCGTGGTGCTGTCCGGCAAGGGCGGCGTGGGCAAGAGCACCGTTTCGGCCAACATCGCCATGGCGCTGGCTCTGGCGGGCAAGAAGGTGGGCCTGCTCGACGTGGACATCCACGGGCCGAGCATTCCGCGCCTGCTCTCCCTGCAGGACTCCAAGCCGCACATCGAGCCCGACCACATGGAGCCCGTGCCCTACAGCCACAACCTGTGGGTCATGTCCCTGGGCTTTTTGATCCCGGACAAGGAGACGGCCGTCATCTGGCGCGGGCCCATGAAGCTCGGCCTCATCAAGCAGTTCGTGCGCGATGTCACCTGGGGCGACCTGGACTATCTCGTCACCGACTGCCCCCCGGGCACGGGCGACGAGCCTTTGGCGGCCTTGCAGACCCTGGGCCAGGAGGCCAAGGCCGTCATCGTCACCACCCCGCAGGGCGTGGCCGTGGACGACGTGCGCCGCAGCGTGACCTTCTGCAACCAGATGGGCAACGAGGTGCTGGGCATCGTGGAGAACATGAGCGGCTTCGTGTGCCCCAACTGCAACACCACGCACGACATCTTCAACTCCGGCGGCGGCGAGAAGCTGGCCCGTGAGATGGGCGTGCGCTTCCTGGGCCGCATCCCCATGGACCCGGAAGTGGTGCGCAGCGGCGACGAGGGCTTCGCCCTGCTGAAGGTGCAGAGCGAGTCGCCCACGGCCCAGGCCATCAAGAAGATCGTGGAGCCCATTCTGGCGCTCGGCTAGAACAGGGCAGAAGAAGAATGCGCGCGGCGCGGGGGACAGGTGCCCTCGCGCCGCTTTTTTTGTGGGGTCCGCTTCCCGTGTGGCCTACTGCGCCGTCGGCGTCTTGGCCTGGTAGCGCGGGTGCAGGCCTTCGGTCTCCTGCGGTTCGGGCACGCCGGCGGTGATGATCTCCGCGCCGCCCATGGCCTGCTCGTACTGGGCGCCCCAGTCGCGCATGGTGACCAGGATGGGGAACAGCCCCAGGCCCTGCTCGGTGAGGGAGTACTCCACGCGCGGGGGCACCTGCCGGAACACCTCCCGCCGGATGAGCCCGTCGGCTTCCAGCTCGCGCAACTGTCGCGTGAGCATGCGGTCCGTCACATCGGGCAGGTTGCGCTTGAGTTCGCTGTAGCGCTGCACGCCGGACTGCCCCAGGTGGTAGAGCACGATGGGCTTCCACTTGCCGCCCATGACGGTGAGGGCCAGCTCGAAGAAGCAGCGGTAGGTGCGGCCTTGCAACTGTTTGGTGGCGCAGAGCTTGGGCACGGGCGTTCCCCCTATCATTTGTGTGAGTACCTGCCAAAAAAGACCGTACTTGCATGATCCGCAGGCTATGGGTATCAGCTAATTGTCCCGAGCGCGGGAGTCAACCAAAAGAGTGGAGGTGTCCATGAAAGTTCTGGCCATCAACGGCAGCCCCCGGAAGGAAGGCAACACGCGCCTGCTGCTGGAGGCGGTGCTGGCTCCCCTGGCCGAGGCCGGGTGGGAGACGGAGTATGTGCAGATCGGCGGCAAGACCATCCCCGGCTGCAAGGCCTGCTTCAAGTGCTGGGAAAAGCAGGACAAGCGCTGCGTTTTCGGCAAGGACCCCTTCAACGAGGTGTTCGAAAAGGCCATCGCGGCCGACGCCATCGTGCTGGGCTCGCCCACCTATTTCGCGGACGTGACCTCGGAGATGAAGGCCTTCATGGACCGCGCGGGCTTTGTGGCCATGGCCAACGGCTGCCTCCTGGCGGGCAAGATCGGCGCGGCCGTGGTGGCCGTGCGCCGCGGCGGGGCCACCCACGTGTTCGACACCATGAACCACCTGTTCCAGATCTCGCAGATGGTGATTCCCGGTTCCACCTACTGGAACATGGGCTACGGGCTGGAGCCCGGCAAGGTGGCCGGAGACGACGAGGCCCTGCGCAACATGCACCACCTGGGCCTGGCCATAAACTGGCTGGGCAAGGCCTTCAAGAAGGCCGGGCCGTACCCCGTGCACGCGGGCGGCGAAGGCTAGCGGGCGTCTTCTGCGGTGATGGCTGCGGGCCGGTCCCATTGCGGGGCCGGCCCGTTTTACGTGAGGGGGGCCGGCGCGCCGCAGCCGGGAGGAAGAGGGCTTCTCAAAACGCGGGCGGAAGAGGGATTCCCAGCAGCAAGGGGAAGGCTTCCAGCGGGTTCGACCATGCCCCGCGGCTGTGCGGGAGCACGGCGGCTAGGCCGGGCAGGTTGCTCCGCCGGAGGCGCCGTCGTCCGTATCGTCCACGCCGGGGGCCTCGTCCCCATCATTCTGGGGCGTGTCGTCGGTCAGCTCTTCGGCCTGTTCATTGGTCCAGCGTACGATGCGCAGGTCTTCGTCGGCAATGTGGCGCTTGAGCCAGTCCATGAGGTAGGCGGCGAATTCGGCGAAGTCCAGATGGCCTTCCAGGCAGTCGTCGGTGAGGGCCTTGGCCTTCTCCACAAAGGCGCGGTGCAGGGCGATATGCCGCTCGCGGTCCGGGTAGCCCACGCGCTCCATGAGGCTTTCCTCGTCGAAGAAATGCTCCTTGGCGTAGAGGTACATGTCCGTCAGCACATGCATGATCTCCACGTCGCGGTCGGGCGCGGCGCTTATCTCCAGCACCCTGTTCAAAAGGTCCACCAGGGTCCTGTGCTCGCGGTCGAGCAGAGGATCGCCGGTGTCCATGCTCGAATCCCACAGGAAGGGGGGCATACCGTCTCCAGTCTGAGCAAGGATTGTCTTTTGGCGTCTGGTTTAGCGATAGCACCATTTTTCGCCGCCTGCCAAGGGGAAAGGGCAGGCTAGAGCTTGGGCGGCCCCATGAGGAGCATCTCGGCGATGGTCATGTCCACCCGGGGCAGCCTGCCCATGCGCGCGCGGCCCACAAAGTCCATCTCGATGCGCGCAAGCTCGGCCAGCAGGGGCGTGCGGTCCAGCAGGGCCGGGTCGCAGGTCTTGGCCAGCTGCTGGGCCCGGTCGCAGCCGGGGAAGGCGCTCTGCTGGCCGCCCGGCCGGGTGAGCAGGTTGGGCACGCCGTGCAGCCGGCAGACCATGGGCCGGTGCTCGTACAGGCCGCAGGCCAGGCCGTGGTCCGTGTGCACGCAAAGGGGGCAGGGCACGCGGGGGCGGGTGCCGGGCAGGGCCCCGCCGTGGATGCGCAGGTAGGTCTCGGCCTGCTGGCGGATCTCCTGCTGGCGCGCGGGCGGCAGGGCGGCGAAGCCCAGGGCCAGCTCCGTCCACTCCGCGTAGGTGTGGTGGCGGAAGAGCGTCTCGCAGCAGCTGTCCGCGCAGTCCTGGCAGGAGAGGCCGATGGCCTTGGCCGAGGCCGTGTAGGATTCGTCCATGCGCGCGTACAGCTCGCGCAGGCGGCGCAGCACGGGGTTCTTCTTGTCGGGCTTTTTCATGCGGTGGCGTCCGGGGTCTTGGGGGCGTCCTCGGTGAGCCAGGCGTACAGGCGCTCCAGGCTGGCGTGGTGGTCGCCCGAGTCGGTGCTGAGGGTGAAATCGGCCGTGGCGCGGTAGAGGGGCTGGCGCTCCAGGAAGAGGTCCTCCAGGCTGCGGCCGGGCGCGATGGCCAGGCCGCGGTTGCCGCCGTCGCCCACGCGCTTCAGGAAGCTCTGCATGCCCACGTCCAGGTGCACCACGGGGCCAAGCAGGTGCAGGCGCTCCATGGCCTGCCTGCCGTAGATGACGCTGCCCCCGGTGGAGATGACCGCCCGGCGCAGGTTGAGCAGGGCCACCAGCGTGTTCTCGGCCTCCAGAAATTTCTCCAGGCCCAGGCCGTCCACGATCTCCTGCAGGGGCAGGCCGTAGAAGGACTCGATGAGCCGGTCGGTGTCCACGTGGGCCCAGCCGATCTTCTCCGCCAGCAGGCGGCCCAGGGTGCTCTTGCCCGCGCCGGCCATGCCGACGAGGCTGACGCAGCCCTGGTGCCACAGGCGCGGCAGGGGCGCGTTCGATTCTTCGGAAGTGCTCATTGCAATGGGGTCCGTGGAGGGCTTTACGCGTCGGCCTTGGGGCGCAGCAGCACCTTGTCCTGCTCGTCGCGCTCGGCCACCAGCACGTCCACCCGCTCCGTGGCGGAGGTGTTCACGCGCTTGCCCACGTAGTCGGCCTGGATGGGCAGCTCGCGGTGCCCGCGGTCGATGAGCACGAGGAGCTCCACGCGCCTCGGCCGGCCGAAGTCCAGGATGGCCTCCAGGGCGGCGCGGGTGGTGCGGCCGGAGTAGAGCACGTCGTCCACCAGGATGACGCTGGCGCCTTCCACCTCGGCCGGAATCTCCGTGTGGCTGATGGCCGGGGCGATGCCCAGGCTGCTCCAGTCGTCGCGGTACAGGTTGATGTCCAGCTGGCCCAGGATGGCCGGGGCGGAGAGCCGGGCGTCCAGGAGCTTCTTGAGCCTGCGGGCCAGGTCCACGCCGCGGCGCTGGATGCCCACCAGCACCAGCGGGCCTTCCTCGCCCCGGCGCTCCACCACCTCGGAGGCCAGGCGGTCCAGGGTGCGGGCCATCTCCTTGGCCGTCAGGATGGTGCGGACGTCGTTTGTGCTGCGGGCTTCGCTCACGGCTTCTCTCCGGGCTCGATGACCAGGCTGCGGCGGCAGAACTTCACCGCCTCCTCGGAAAAGTCGGCGATCTCCGGCCAGTAGAGCTTGATGCGCATGAGGCCGAAGAACATGTTGGCGATGATCATGCCCGTGTCGGCCAGGGGCACCTCGCGGATGGTGCCGGCCTTGATGCCCCGGGCCAGGAAGTCCTCGAACAGGCTGCGCATGCGCTCGATGAAGCGGGCCATGGAGCGCTTGGTGAGCTCCAGGATGCTGTAGGTGCCGAGCACGATCTTGATGTCGGCCGCGTTGGCGTCCAGAAAGGCGAAGTGGCTGCCAAGCAGATCCTCGATGGAGAGCTTGTCCTTGTCCATGCGCAGGCGGCACTGCTCGGCCAGGGCCTGGTACTTCTGGTCGAAGGTGTCCAGGATGTGTTGGAGGATGTCCTCCTTGCTCTCGAAATGGCGGTATATGGTGCCTTCGGAGATGTCGGCGCGCCGGGCCAGATTGGCCGTGGTCATCTTGTGGAAGCCGACCTCGGAGATCATATCTTTCGCCGTGGCCAGGATCAGGTCCTTGGTGCTCATGCGCTGCCTCTGTAAAACGCCGGAAAGTGTCGGAATAAGAGGGCGGACAACACGTCCACCTGCATCACGCCGTGTAGCCCAGAGTCCACCCGTGGTCAACGCCGGAAGCGGGCCCTTGCTCATTTGACAAAGTAGAGGGGCGTCATTATCTATCGACCTTCCACCAACGCTCCAAGGAGGCAGAGATGGTTGAACTGAGTGACGCCGCGAAGGCCCAGCTGGATGGGTACTTCGCGGACAAGGAAAAGTCCCCGATCCGCGTATTCATGGCATCAGGGGGCTGAAGCGGCCCGAGGCTTTCGCTGGCTCTGGATGAGCCGCGTGAGAATGACGACACCTATGACGTGCAGGGGTACAGCTTCGTGGTGGAGCGCGCCCTGGGCGAGCAGACCGGCACCATCCGCATCGACATGACCCAGTACGGGTTCACGGTCGACTCGGAGAATCCCATGAACATGGGCGGCGGCGGTTGCGGCGGCAGTTGCGGAGGAGGCTCCTCCAGCGGGTGCTCCTGCTAGTCTCGCAAGTCACGGTTTGCATAGGGGGCGGCGTTCCACACCAGGGCGCCGCCCCTTTTTCATGGCGGGCGGCGTTTGGCGAAGGCCCGAGGTCCAGTTCGGCCCTTTCTGCCCAGACGGAAAATCGCGCCGCACAGGCGCACAAAAGGAGTGCCCCCATGATCACCTTGAGCGACCCTGCAAAGAACCAGCTGGACGGCTATTTCGCGGACAAGGAGAAGTCTCCCATCCGCATCTTCCTGGCGGGCGGCTGCTGCGGCCCCAAGCTTTCCCTGGCCCTTGACGAGCCCCGCGAGGGCGACGAGACCGTCGAGGCCGGCGGCTACACCCTGCTGGCGGAGAAGGCCCTGCTGGCCGCCTCCGGCAAGATTTCCATCGACATGACCGAGTACGGCTTCAGCGTCGAGTCCGAGAACGAACTGGGCGGCGGCGGAAGCTGCGGCTCCGGCGGTTGCGGCTCCGGTGGCGGCGGCGGGGGGTGCGGTTCCGGCGGCTGCAACTGCTAGGAGCGCGTTCCCGTCAAAAGAAAGAAGGCGGCTTCCCCACGCGGGGAGGCCGCCTTCCGCTTTTCCGGGCCGTGGGCGGCTAGGCCAGCGCGGCCACGCACCGGACCTCCACCTGGGCCTCGCGCGGGAGGGCGGCCACGCCGATGGCGGCGCGGGCGGGGAGGTGCTGCGGGAAGAATTCGGCGTAGATCTCGTTGAACGCGCCGAAGCTCGTCATCTCGGTCAGGTACACGTCCACTGAGACAACGCGCTCCAGGCTGGCGCCCGCGGCCTCCACGATGGCCTTGAGGTTCTGGAGGGCCAGACGGGCCTGGGCGGCGAAGTTGTCGGGGATGATCCCGGTGGCGGGGTCGATGCCGAGCTGGCCGCTCAGGTAGGCCATGCCGTTGCAGACCACGGCCTGGCTGTAGGGGCCGATGGCGGCCGGGGCCTTTTCGGTGTGGACGGTCTTGAGTTCAAGGGGCATGCGGGCTCCTCTGTTGGGGTGGAACCGGCCAGGATGGATGCGGGCGGCCTTGGGCCGCGCCGGGGCCGGGGGCGCGGGATGCGCGTTTGTTCACGCTATCCGGTTTGCGGGCAAAAGGAAAGGCCGGCCCCCTGCAGAAGGGAACCGGCCTTGTTTCGTTGGCGAACGCTGGGCCTAGGCCAGCAGGCGCGCGGCCTGGAAGATGACGACGGCGGCCACGTAGGCCAGCGCGGTGTTGAAGCCCATGGAGAAGAGCGCCCACCTCCAGCCGGCCTCCTTGGCCATGGCCACGATGGTCACCGAGCAGGGCGCGTAGAGGATGACGAAGGCGATGAGCGCGATGCCCGCCGCGCGGGGGAAGCTCTCGTCCCGGGCCAGCATCTCCGAAAGGGGCGCGGCGTCCTTGGTGTCCACCTCGCCAAGGGAGTAGGCCGTGCCCAGGGTGGAGACGATGACCTCCTTGGCCGCGAAGCCGCCCAGCAGCGCGATGTTTACCCGCCAGTTGAAGCCCGCCGGGGCGGTGAGACCTTCCAGGGCCACGCCCGCCCGGCCGGCAAAGGAATTGCGCAGGGCCTCCTCGGACTTCGCGGCCTCCGCGGCCTTCACGGCGTCCTCCAGGGCGGCGGATTCAAGCCCCTGGGCCTTGGCCTCCTCCACCTGGGCCTGGGCCGCCTCGGCGCGCTGGTCAAAGGCCGCGGCGCGTTCCTGCGGCAGCTGCGGAAAGGTCATGGCCGCCCATATGAGGACGGAGATGGCCAGGATGATGGTGCCGGCCTTGCGCATGTACTCCCAGGAGCGCTCCCAGGTGTGGATGCACAGGCCGCGCAGGGTGGGCATGCGGTAGGGCGGCAATTCCATGACAAAGGGCGTGCTCTCGCCCTTGACCACGGTGGAGCGCAGCAGCTTGGCCACGCAGAGCGCGGCCACCCAGGCGGCCAGGGTCACGGCGCTCATGACGGCCGCCTCCTTGCCGGGGAAAAAGGCCGCGGCCAGCATGAGGAACACCGGCACCTTGGCCCCGCAGGTCATGAAGGGCGCGGTGAGCAGCGTTGCCAGCTTCTCCTTGGGGCTGCGCAGGGCGCGCGTGGCCATGACGCCGGGCACGGCGCAGCCGCCGGCGATGCCGCCGGACACGATGAAGGGCAGCACGCTGGTGCCATGCAGGCCGAAGATGCGGAACACCCGGTCCAGCATGTAGGCCATGCGCGCCACGTAGCCCGTGTCCTCCAGGGCGGAGAGCAGAAAGAACATGATCATGATGAGCGGCACGAAGCCCAGCACGCCGCCCACGCCGGCGATGACGCCGGACACCAGGAGCGAGCGCAGCTGGCCCTCGGGCATTGCGGCCTCAAGGGTCTTGCCCAGCCAGGCGAAGGCCGCCTGCACCGCTTCCATGGGCACCTTGCCCACGGCGAAGGTGAGGATGTACAAAAGATAGATGACCAGCGCCATGACCAGGGGCCCGGCCAGCTGGTGGGTCAGCACCCTGTCCATGTGGTCGGACAGGCGCAGGCGTTCCTGGTCCACGGCCGGGTAGCGCACCACCTGCCTGGCGATGCCCGCGATGTAGCCGTAGCGGTAGTCGGCGATGATGGCGTCGGGCGTGGTGCCCAGGGTCTTCTTCAGGTGCGCGGCCACCTTGGCGGTGAGCTTCTCCAGCTTTTCTCCGGCCTGGTCGCTGGCCTCGCGCCCGCGGCGCATGATGCCGGGATCGCCCTCCAGATACTTGAGGCCCACCCAGCGCGGCGGCACCTTGCCGGCCATGATGCCGTTGGCCTCCACGATGGCCTCCATCTCGTCCAGCACGGGGTCCAGGTCCGGCCCGTAGGAGATGCGCAGCGGAATCCAGGCTCCTGCGCGCTCGCTGGCAAGATTGACGGCGGCCTCCAGGATCTCCCGGCGGCCCTTGCCCTGCCGGGCCACGGTCTCCACCGCCGGGCAGCCGGTGAGGCGCGTCAAGAGCCCGGTGTCGATGTCCTTGCCGCGCTTGCGCACCTCGTCCATCATGTTGAGCGCCAGCACCACGGGCACGCCCAGCTCCATGATCTGCACGGCCAGGTACAGGTTGCGCTCCAGGGCATCGGCGGTCAGCACGTCGACCACGGCGGCCGGCCGGTCCTCGATGAGGAAGCGCCGCGCGGCCTTCTCCTCCTCGGAGTATGCGGTGAGAGAATAGGTGCCGGGCAGGTCCACCACGTCGAGTTCCAGCTCGCCGTGGCGGGCGTGGCCCATCTTCTTCTCCACCGTCACGCCGGGCCAGTTGCCCACATGCTGGTGCGAGCCCGTGAGGGCGTTGAAAAGGGTGGTCTTGCCGCAGTTGGGGTTGCCGGCAAGCCCGATGGTCAGTCTCGGTTCGGACACGCTGCTACTCCGCCTCTTCCACCACGATGTGGTCGGCCTCGCTGTTGCGCAGGGTCAGGGTGAAGTCGCGCAGGCGCAGGGCCACGGGGTCCTTCAGCGGGGCCTTGCCCACCACGGTCACCTCCGCGCCGGGGATGAGCCCCATGTCGCGGATTCTGCGGCCCAGTTCGCCCTGGGCGCCGATGGAACAGATGCGGAGCTTCCGGTTGACCTGCGCGCGGCGCAGGGTGAGGCAGGAATCCATGAGCGTGTCTCCTTGTGCTGGAAAAACTGTGGGCGCTCCACCGCTACTTGCAGCAGCAGGGGCCCCTGTCGGCCATGGGCAGCCCTCTTCCGGGGGCCGCGCCCTGGGGACACGATCCCCCGCACGAGCCTCCACCGGAGCAGCACGAGCCCTTGCCGGTGAGCTTCTTGTAGAAACTCCGGAGGGTGAGCCCCCCGGCCACGGCGATGATCGCGTACACGGCGATGTCCTGCCACATGTCGAAAACTCCTTTGCAGCGCCCCCACCCGGGTCTGCGCCGCATGCCTGCAAGATAGTGATATTGAAAATCGTAGTCAAGAACAACGCGGCGAAAACGGCCCCATCATTTCCTGGGCCTTGAGGGCGGCGGGCTTTTGTGCTTGTATCGCCGCAAACAATGCCTGGAGGATTCATGGGCAAACAGGCCAAACGTGATCGCAAGGAAACCGAGCGGGCGAACAGCAGCGGCGAAGACCATTCCCTCACCGAGGGGGACAAGCGTTTCGCCAGCACCCTCAACTACCTGGCCCGGGGCATCATCATCGGCGGATCCCTGGGGGTCTTCGCCGGGTGGATCATACCCGGCGTGGAGATGGGACGCATGCTCGGGCTGGGGCTTTTGTGCGGCTGCCTTGCCGGCGTCACCATGAAGAACATCAACGACCGCAAGCAGGGCCGCTAGCCGGGGCAGAAGGCCCCGCGCCCTGGCGCCGCTCTGCGCAGGCGCCGCTGCGGGCCAACTCGCGCCCGCTCTTCCTCGACGCCTCCGCCCGGGGCCGAGGGCCTCTTGGTCGTGAAACGCCGGCCCGGCGGCATGGTCTGCGCCTGGAGGGAAACGGCACCTGCGACTGGACGCCGCCCAAGGCGCTCCCTGGCGCGGCGCGCCGGACTGGGCCCCACCGGGACGCTCCGGCTTCGGGAGCGCCTCATGCCGTGAGCCGGGTGCCGTGATTCGGGCCCCACGCAGCGGGATCGAATGCGCGGGTTTCCCATGCCTTTTCGCCGCTGGCCATCCCGCCCCGCCCCGTGCGCACCGCTTTAAACAATGGCCACCGCGGGAGACGCTCCCGCCTGCCTGCCGCAACGCAAAAGGCCTGGGCCGAGTCTCACTCGGGCCAGGCCTTTTGCGTTGCCCTGCGGGTCCAGGGGGCGCATACCCCCTGGAAAAAACATTCTCTTCGCCTTTCTTGCTCTCTCTTTGCCCTACTTCGCCGTCAGGGCGTCCTTGATCCGCTGCGTGAGCAGCGGGGCCAGGCGTGGATGGCACAGGGGCAGGCGCAGGGTCTGGGGGCCGTGGGCGTAGCTGGCCACCTGGTAGGGCGGGAAGGTGAACACGATGTCCGCGCCGTCGAGGACGAACACGGCGTAGTTCTCCAAGGTGGGGGCCAGCCCTTCGGGGAACAGCAGCCCGTCGAGGGCCAGGCGCATGCGCCGTTCGTTCAGCTGGGAAATCACGGCCAGGGCGGCGGGGGCGTCGCTGAAGATGTCGGTGAGCTGCAGCCGCGTCTGGCTGCGCAGGTCGAAGACGAAGCTTGCGAAGGTGGTGTTGGGGTGCGCTCCGCCCGTGTCGCGCATCTCCTCGAAGCGGATGGACAGCAGGGCGGGCGAGGCGGCATGGGCGGTGAAGGCAATGCGGTCCACGTTGGCCCGGGCGCGGCCCCGGCCCACGCCGGTGCTCTTCAGCAGGCTCTGCATTTCCGCCCGGCGCTCGTCCAGGAAGGACTTCAGGGTCGCGTCCACGGCGGGCAGCCCGGTGACGGGCAGGGCATAGCGGTAGTATTGCTCGCGGCTGTAGCTCTGGGCCACGCGCTTCACCTTGCGGATGAGGGCGGTGGGAGCCGGGGCGGCGTTCCTGGGCAGCAGCTCCGGGCTGATGACGGCGTTCACGTCGCGGGTGAGGGCGTCGAGCCGGGCCAGGTCGGCGGCCAGGCCGCGCTCGAAGGCGTCGCCCTGGGCTTCCAGCCGGCGCAGCTCGGCCAGGGCCGGGGCGCGGCGGTTCTCAAGTTCCTTGGCGTCCTGGCGGGAAATTTCGGTGAAGGTGCGCGGCTGGTCCTGCAACTCGTCCACCAGGTCGCCCTTGGCCGCATCGGGCCTGGGGCGCGGCTTCTCCAACGCCAGAATGCCCTTGAGCTGGGCGTTGCGCTTGAGCTTGCGGCCCGTGGCGAAGAAGACGCCTTCCCCGCTGCGGGTGCGCACAAGATACAGGGCCGGGCCCAGGCGGCGCAGCACGCGCGCGCCCTCCAGGACCTTGGTGTTCTCCGGGGGACTGGCCGCGTACAGGGCCGCGGCGTCGGCCTGGGCCTGCTGGTGCTTTTCCCAGCGCTCGCGCAGGCGCGGCGGATCGAAGGACAGGGCCTGGGCAAGCACGCGGCGCAGGTTGTCCGAAAGCGCCGGGGATTCCAGCGCCGGGGTCAGGGCCTGGCGCCGGGCCGCGTACTCGTCGGAGGCGGGCTCGGTGTCGTTCGCCAGGACGTTCAGGCCGTCGATGACCGCGGCCTCGGTGATGGCAGGTGCCTGGGGCGCCGGAGGCGCGGGCTGGACCTGGACGGGAGGAAGCGGCGCAGGTGCGGGCTGCTGCAGGCCGCAGGCGGCGAGCAGCAGCGGCAGGCACAGGATGGCGACGCCGCGCGGTGCGTGAAGGGGAAAGAGTCTGCGCATGGATGCCTCCGTTTGGTCTCGGAAAGCCTGTACGCTGGCGGAGCCCCGGGCGCAAGGGCTCCGCAGGACGTGAAAAAGGGCCGTCCCGCCGTGTCGCAACAGCTGGAGGACGGCCCTGGTCGGGCTGTGGTCGCCGGGTTCCGGTCTACAGAATCTGGCTCAGGAAGAGCTTGGTGCGGTCGTGCTCCGGGCTGGTGAAGAAGTGCTCGGGCGTGCCTTCCTCGATGATGGTGCCGTGGTCCATGAACACCACGCGGTCGGCCACTTCGCGGGCGAAGCCCATCTCGTGGGTCACCACGGCCATGGTCATGCCCTCCTTGGCCAGCGTCACCATGACGTCCAGCACCTCGCCGATCATCTCGGGGTCCAGCGCGCTGGTGGGCTCGTCGAAGAGCATGATCTTGGGGCTCATGGCCAGCGCGCGCGCGATGGCCACGCGCTGCTGCTGCCCGCCGGACAGGCGCGAGGGATACACGTGGGCCTTGTCCTTGATGCCCACCTTGTCCAGCAGCTTGAGGGCGACGGCGTCGGCCTCGGCCTTGGACAGCCCCTTGAGCTTGATGGGCGCGAGGGTGAGGTTCTCGAGCACCGTCTTGTGCGGGAAGAGGTTGAAGTTCTGGAACACCATGCCAAGCTCCATGCGCAGCTTGTTGATGTCGGTCTTGGGATCGTTGATGTCCTGCCCGTCCACGATGATCTTGCCGGAGTCGACGGTCTCCAGCTTGTTGATGGACCTGAGCAGGGTGCTCTTGCCCGAGCCCGAGGGGCCGATGATGACCACCTTCTCGCCCAGGCTCATGGAGAGCGAGACGTTGTTCAGCGCCTTGAGCGCGCCAAAGCTCTTGTTGACGTGGCGGATGTCGACGATGGTCTGACTAGCGGCGCACATAATGGCTGAGCCTCGCTTCCATGATGCTCACACCCTTGGAGAGGATGAGCGTGATGACGAGATAGACCAGGGCCACCAGGGTGTAGGTCTCGAAGTAGAGGAAGGTCTCGCTCGAGAACTCGCGCCCGCGGCGCAGCAGGTCGGAAACCGCCAGGATGGACACCAGGGAGGTGTCCTTCAACAGGGCGATGAACTCGTTGCCCACCGGGGGCAGGATGGTGCGCCAGGCCTGGGGCAGCACGACCAGGAACATGGTCTGCTTGCCGTTGAAGCCAAGGGAGCGCGCCGCCTCGGTCTGGCCCTTGTCGATGGCGGTGATGCCCGCGCGGAACACCTCGCCCATGTAGGCGCCGTAGCAGACGCTCATGGCGATGATGGCCGCGGTGAGGTCGTGCACGTTGAGGAAGCGGCCCAGGGCGTAGTAAATGTAGAAAAGCTGAACCAGGAGCGGAATGCCCCGGATGATTTCAACGTAGGTGGAGGCCACGAGGTTGATGGCCTTGTTCTTGGAAACGCGCCCCAGGCCGGTGATGAGGCCGATGACGCAGGCGCAGCAGATGGAGGTGACGGTGACCTGGAAGGTGATGACGATGCCGTCGCTCAGGTAGACGAGCAGACGCTGGTAGGGGTCTGGCTGGGCGACGAGGAGGTAGATGATGGCGGCGACTGCGCCGACGATGCTGATGACCCAGGCGTTGAACAGGCCCCAGTCGTTCTTGCTGGGGATGGCTGCGCCTTCGCCCACGTCGATTTTTGCTGTTTCGGTCATGTGTGCTTGGCCTTTCGGTGTTGGAATGCCGGGGGGCCGCCATGGCGGCCCCCCGGGGAATGCTCAGGCGAAGTCGGTCCTTGCGGGCCGGCTTACTTCATCTGGTGCTTTTCCTTGATCTTGTCGAAGGTGCCGTCGGCCTTGATGGCGGCGAGGCCCTTGTTCACCAGGTCGATGACTTCCTTGTTGCCCTTCTTGGCGGCGATGCCGATGTTCTCGACCTTGTCGCTCTTCAGGGTGGCGGCGATCTTGATCTTGTCGGCGTGCTTCTTGGTGGTGTAGTCCACGGCCACCGGGCTGTCGGCGACGACGGCCTGGATGCTGCCCTTCACCAGGTCTTCCATGGCCAGGCCCACTTCGTCGTAGGTCTTGATGGCCTTGAAGCCCTTCACGTCCTTGATGACCAGGTAGCTGGTGGTGCCGATCTGGGCGCCGATGGTCTTGCCCTTCAGGCCGGCCAGGTCGGTGGCCTTTTCGTTCTTGCCGACCACGAGCATCTGCTCAATGGCCATGATGGGATCGGAGAAGTCCATGGTGGCCTTGCGCTCGTCGGTGATGGAGACGCTGGAGGAGATGGCGTCGTACTTGCCAGCGGCCAGACCGGCGAAGATGCCGTCCCAGGCGACGTTCTTGAACTCGGCCTTGAAGCCGGCCTTCTCGGCGGCGGCCTTGATCACGTCGACCTCGAAGCCGACGATCTCTTTCTGCTCATTCATGTACTGCATCGGGGGGTAGGCGGCGTCGGCGGCGAAGATGATGGTCTTCGGACCGGCGGGGGCGGCCGCGGTGGCGTTGGCGGCGGGCTCGGCCTTCTTCTCTTCCTTCTTGCCGCAGCCGACCACGCCCAGGGCGAGGACGCTGCAGGCGGCAGCGATGAGCAGGGACTTGAACAGGCGTTTCATGCGTACTCCTCCAGGTGATACGTGTTTGTTGATCGACACAAAAATCCCCACAGCCCGGCATGGAACGCCCGAAGGCTTCCCACCCGGGGGAAAATCCCGGCGACCGCGCGCCCCAATCCCGGTACCGCGCGGCGCTGACCTTCCTTTAGACACATCGTTTGGAAAAAACAAGAAGCAGACACCCGCCACGGACGAAGAAGCGCGCCTTTTGCCGCGGGCCTTGCCGGCCCTGCGCGGCCGCTGCCGCAACAGATTTTTTCCTTGCTTTGCTCAATGGCTCCATCGGCTTTGGCCGCGATAAGCGGCCCGCATCCGCGTGCGGCGCCGACAGCTTGCACCGGGATACGCGATCCTGTATCGCATATGCGGAAGCAATGACAAGGGCCGTTGTCCGGCGGCGGAGAATTCCGGACAGGCCGGCCAGGTCGGGCCGGCGCGGCCAGGTTCGCTTGACCCGGCCGCGTCCCAGGCTTACAACTCCGTGCAGAAGCTGCCTTTGACACCCCGCATGGACGCCCGCGCCCATCACTCCAGACAGCTTTGGGGCACGCCGCATGACCAGACCGAGAATCCTCGTGGTCGATGACGAGCGCATCGTCAGCCTGGACATCCAGGGGGCCTTGTCGCGGCTGGGCTACGCCGTGGCCGGGACCGCCGCCAGCGGCGAGGCCGCCATAGCCCTAGCGCGCTCCGCCGCGCCGGATCTCGTGCTCATGGACATTCGCCTGGAGGGCGGCATGGACGGGGCCGAGGCCGCGCTCAGCATCAGCCGCGAACAGGACATCCCGGTGGTCTTCCTCACCGCCCATTCCGACGAGCAGACCCTGCGCCGGGCGCTGGCCGCCGCGCCCTTCGGCTACCTCATCAAGCCCTTTCTGGACCGGGAGCTGGGCGGCGTCATCGAGCTGGCCCTGGCCAAGCACGGCACCGAGCGCGACCTGAGGCGCGCGCGCCGGGCGGCCGAGGAGGCCGACCGCGCCAAGACGGCCTTTCTGGGCACCGTGAGCCACGAGCTGCGCACGCCGCTGAACGGCATCATGGGCATGGCCGAGCTGTTGCTGCTCTCCGGCCTGGAGGGCGAGCGCCGGGAGACCGTGGAGCACCTGATGGGCTGCGCCCAGGCCCTCACCGACATCCTCAACCGGCTGATCGAGTACTCCTCCCTTGAGGCCGGGGTGTGCCGGCTGACGGAGCGGGATTTCAGCCTGCGCGAATTCCTGGCCCAGGCAGTGGAGCGGCACAGCGGCCGCGCCCAGGCCAAGGGGCTTGCGTTCTCGTTGGACGTGGGCGGCCTGCCGGAGCGCGCGGCGGGTCCTCCGGAACGCATCCGGCAGGCCCTTGAGCTTTTGCTGGACAACGCCGTTGCCTTCACGGACAAGGGCGCGGTGCGGGTGAACGCCCGTGCGGAGGAGACAGCGGACGGAGACGGAGCCTTCGTGCTGCTCCTCGACGTGGAGGATACCGGCCCGGGCATCGAGCCGGAGCAGCTTCCGCGCGTGTTCGACCGCTTCACCCAGGGCGAGGATTTCTTGACCCGTCGCGTGCGCGGCCTGGGGCTTGGCCTGCCCATGTGCCGCCGCCTGGCGGAGCGCATGGGCGGCAGCCTTGGAGTGGAGAGCGTTCCCGGCCGGGGCAGCGTGTTTTCCCTGCGTGTGCCGCTGCGCCGGGCCCAGTGCCCGCGCGTGCAATGCGGCCCCCTTGGCGGGGCGCGCGTGCTGCTGGCGGAAGGGCAGGGCGCCATGCCAAGCCAGCTGCGCCAGGCCATAGACGCGGCTGGGGGGCTGGCGCTGCCGGTCCAGGGCGGCGCGCAGGCGGCCAGGGCCCTGGCGGAATCCGCCGTGGACGCCGTGGTCTTCGCCTCGTCGCTGGAGTTGCAGGACGCGCTGGCCCTTGCGCGCACCGTGCGCGCCGGGCTCACCGGGATTCCGTCCGGCACCGTGCTGCTGGCCGTGCTTGCCGGCTCCGGGCCGGGTGCGGGGGAACACGAGGCCGAGCGCTGCCTGGCGGCCGGCATGGACGAGGTGTTGACGGAACCGGCCGATTCGCTCAAATGCATGGGCAGCCTGACCCGCCTGCTTGCGGAACGGGCCAACAGCATGAACCCTGACCGCCAGGGGGCGGACGCACCATGATGAACAGCAGCCCGGACACTCCGGACACCCCGGCGTCGCAGCCGCATTCAAACAAGATCTTCGCCTACTTCCTGCTTTTCTTTCTGGTGGTGGCGTTCGCGCTGGGCTTCATCCTGGTGGAGCCCTTCATGCATACCATCATCCTCTCGGCCATTCTGGCCATCATCTTCTCGCCGGTGAACTCGCGCCTGTTCGCCAGGCTGGGCGAGAGGGCCAACCTCGCGGCCGGGCTCACCTCGGCCCTGGTGGTGGTGCTCATCCTGCTGCCCACGGCGTTTCTGGTCTGGGGGCTGGTGTCGGAAGGCGCGCACTCCATGATGTCCATCCGCAGCTGGGCCGACCGCAACGACTTTGGCGAGTTTTTACGCAGCAACAAGTTCAGCTTCATCCTCAACTGGCTGCGGGACACGTTTCCCTTCGTCACCATCGATGAAGCCGCCATCCAGGCGAGACTCCTCACCTTCACGCAGAATTTCACCCAGTCCGTGGTGGACGTCGGCGCCACCCTTGTGGGCAACATGGCCAAGCTGGTGCTGCGCTTCTTCCTCATGGTGTTCATGATCTTCTACTTCCTGCGCGAGGGGCGCGGCATCGTGCTCAAGATCAAGTATCTTGCGCCGCTGCGCACCCACCAGGAAGACTTCCTGATCGAGAGCCTGCAGCGCGTTTCGCGCGCGGTGCTGGTGGGCAGCCTGCTCATCGCCATCCTGCAGGGGCTGGTGGGCTCGCTGGGGCTGTGGATCGTGGGCATCCCGCCGCTGTTCTGGGGCACCATGATGGGCCTGGCCGCGCTCATCCCGGTCATCGGCACGGGCCTCGTCTGGATTCCTGCCGCGGCCTATCTGTATTTCTTCGGCGAATGGCAGACCGCGGCGTTCTTTCTCTTCTACAACGTGGTCATCGTCACCAACATCGACACCATTCTGCGGCCGCTGCTGATGAAGAAGGCTGCGCAGGTGTCGCCCTTCTACATCTTCCTGGCCATTCTGGGCGGCATCCACGCCTTCGGGGCGCTGGGCATCATCTACGGCCCGCTCATCCTCACCTTCTTCATGGTGATGATCAAGATCTACAGCGAGGAGTACAAGGACGTGCTCACCTCGCGCTCGGGCTATCACGAGTACAGGAACGAGCCATGATCCACGTCCGGCCGCGCCGCGCGCTGCGTCTGCTTGGCGCCGCGCTTCTCTGCGCCGCGCTTTTCGCCCTGGGCTGCGCCAGGCCGGCGCCCCCGCCGCCGCCACCGCCGCCCCCGCCGCCGGCCGTGGAGCGCCCCAGCTTCGAGCCGCTGACGCGGGAGCAGGCCCTGGAGCGCGCCCGGCAGATGCACCCCTCCACCCAGGGGCTGGCCTCCTGGAAGGACCTGGCCCCCGGCCTCAAGGCCAGCCTGGCCTACGTTTCCGCGCGGCCCGCCGGGGGCGTGGCCGTGGAGCGCCCGGGCCTCTCCATCACCTGGGAGGCCCTGCGCCAGACCCTTGAGGACCTGCTGGCCGCGCTGCCCTACCTGGACGAGGATCCTGCGCTTCTGGCCCAGGTCTTCGCCTGGTACCCGCTGGAGCGGGACACGCTGGTGACGGGCTACTACGAGCCCTTCCTGGAGGCCAGCCTGGAGCCGAACCCGGCCTTTCCGTATCCCCTGTACGGGCACCCCAAGGACCTGCTCACCGTGGACCTGGGCGAGTTCCATCCCCGCTGGAAGGGCCAGCGCCTGCACTACCGCATGACGCCAAACGGCATCAAACCGTACTACGCGCGCGGCGACATCGACTTCAAGGGTGCGCTGAAGGACAAGGGCGCGGAGATCGCCTGGGTCAAGGACCGCATCGATCTGTACTTCTTGCAGATCCAGGGGTCCGGGCGGCTCATCCTGCCCGACGGCAGCATCAAGCACGTGCTTTACGCCGAGAAGAACGGCCGCGAACTGGCCATGCTGGGCCGCACGGTCATCAACCGCGGCTACCTGACCCGCGAGGAGGCCAGCGCCCCGCGCATCAAGAGCTTCGTGAAGCAGCGCCCGGAACTGGCCAGGGAACTGCTCTCGGCCGACCTGAGCTACGTGTTCTTCCGGCTCTCGGACAGCGGCCCATACGGCAGCATGGGCAAGCTGCTCACACCCATGAGCTCCATCGCCGTGGACCGGCGTCTGGTGCCCCTGGGCGCGGCCCTGGCCATGAGCGTGCCCCTGCCCGTTCCCAAGAGCGGCGGCCCGACGCGCCTCTCCGGCCTGATGCTGGCCCAGGACACGGGCGGGGCCATCGTGGGCAACCACGTGGACCTGTTCTGCGGCTCCGGCCAGTACGCGGAGTTCGTCTCCGGCCGGATGAAGAACCCCGGCCAGCTGCATCTGCTCATAAGCCGCCGGGCGCTGGGCTCCCTGCCCGCGCCGGAGGCCGGAACCGGGACGGGCCAGGGCGGCGAGGCCCTGGGCGCGCAGCCGGGCCAGCCGGGCGGCAACTAGCCGCATCGCGCAGCACGGAAACGGGCCGCCGGGAGAGTCGACTCCTCCGGCGGCCCGTGTTGTTTGGCGTCGCGGCTAGGCGCCGGGCTCGCGCCGGTAGCGCACCAGATCCTCCACCGCCATCACCGGCAGGCCGTGCACTTCGGCGAACACGGTGATCTCCGGCAGGCGCGCCATGCTGCCGTCGCGGTTGGTCAGCTCGCAGAGCACCCCGGCGGGCGCGTGCCCGGCCAGGCGCATGAGGTCCACCGTGGCCTCCGTGTGGCCGGGGCGCTCCAGCACGCCGCCGGGCCTGGCCCGCAGGGGGAACACATGCCCCGGGCGGTGCAGGTCGCCGGGCTTCGCGTCCTCGGCCACGGCTGCGCGCACCGTGGTCACGCGGTCCGAGGCGGACACCCCGGTGGACACGCCCCTGGCGGCCTCGATGGTGACGGTGAAGGCGGTCTTGTTGCGGCTGGTGTTCTCCGCCACCATGGGCGGCAGGTCGAGCTGGTCGGCCTTCTCGTCCGTCAGGCACAGGCAGACGATGCCGCTGCACTCGCGGATGAGCAGGGCCATCTGCTCCTGGTCCACGGTCTGGGCCGGGTAGATGAGGTCGCCCTCGTTCTCGCGGCTCTCGTCATCCACCACCAGCACGCCGCCGCCGGAGCGCAGGCTGTGGAGCGCCTTTTCGACGCGTGTTCTGGGGTTGCCGAAACGTTCAAGCAGGGACTGATTCATGGCTGCCTCCTCGGGAAGGGCAAAGGGACCAGAATCAGGGCGTAAAGGACAGACACCTTCCGACCGGCGCGCGGGAAGCAACCCGCAGAACGCGCGACACGAAAGGCTCGCCGGGCTCTCCCGGCGGGCAGGCTGCCTCATTCTCTTTCATCCGGACTGTCACCGTCGGCTCCGGCATCTCACCGGATCTGCTGACCCTCCTCCCCGTGGAGAAGGCGCTCGCGGGCTGCCTGAAGATTTTCAGGATACCGCCGGTGGGGAGTTGCACCCCGCCCTGAGAACAAGTGGCCGGAAGGTATCCTGCGGGGCGGGGGGCGTCAACGGCCGTCAGGGGGATGCGAGAGCAGGGGGCGTGCGCATTGTTCGCGAGGGGCGCCTGCGCGCGGGCGTGCGCGATCGGCCGCTGGCGGGCAAAGGGGAGTCCGGCCTAGCGGCCTAGCGCTTGTCCTGCTGGAGGGTCCCCGGCGCGCCTTCCTCGACCTTGTGCAACTCGCGCATGATGAGCTCCAGGTCTGGCCGGATGTTGATGTTGAAGCTTTGTGCGAAGCGCACCACGCCCTTCTTGTCGATGATGACGATGGCCCGCTCGGCGGTGCCGTCGCCACGCAGCACGCCGTAGGCCTTGGCCACCGCGCCGTGGGGGTTGAAGTCGGAGAGCACGGGGAACCACAGGCCGCGCATCTCCAGCACCCAGGCGTACTGGGAGGGCAGGTTGTCCACGCTGATGCCCAGCACCACGGTGTCGTATTCGTCGAAGAGGTCCTTGGCCAGGTTGTAGCCGGGCCACTGGTCGGAGCACACGGGGGTGAAGGCGGCCGGCACGAAGGAGAGCATGACGTTCTTGCGGCCGCGATAATCGGACAGGTGCACCAGGCGCTTGCCGCCCTGGCCAAAAATGACGCCGGGCAGGCTGAAGTCCGGGGCCATCTGCCCCGGGCGCACCTTGATGACGCTGTCCACGGGCTTGAGGGGGCCGGGGTCCAGGATCATGTCCTTGAGGTCCAGGGCGGCCGCCGGGGCGGGGCCGAGGAGGGCCACGACCGCCAGCGCGGCGGCGAAAAGCAGGGATGCGGCGTTGCGGCGCTTGCTCATTGGTGTCTCCCTTGCCTGTTCTACTTCGCTCCGGCGGCGCGCAGCACCTGCTCCAGGAAGGCGTCCTCATCCTCGAACTGGCCTTCACGGAAATACAGCACCTTGAGCCCCTTGCCGCCGGGCAGGGACTTGAGCACGAAGTACGAGGGCGTGCCCACGCCCATGAAGGCCTTGTGCAGCTTGTAGTCGGCGTCCTGCACCATGGGCATGCCGGCCTGGTACTTCTTGCGGAAGAAATCCACCTCGAACTGGGAGTTGCCCGCGCCGATGGCCACGAACTTGAGCTTCGCGCCCTGGGGCGAGGCCATGAGCTTCTCGAACACGCGGTTCACGGCCGGGGCCTCGGCCTGGCAGCGCGGACAGTACATGCTGAATATCTCCACCAGCAGGGTCTCGGCCTTGATCTGCGAGAGGCGCCAGCTCTTTGCCCCGGCGGGCAGGCCCAGATACTCCTGCTCCGCGGGCTTGAGCGGAGTCTTGATCTCCAGGTCGGGCAGCACGTCGCCCTCCTTGGGCTTGGCGGCCAGGGCGGGCAGGGCCAGGACCAGCATCAGAAGCAGAGCAAGCAGGGGGGCGGCGAGGAATCTGTGCATGGTGCGCTCCGGAGTTGTGTGGTTCGCTAAGCCGCATACATAACGCATGCGTATATTTTGGCAAGGTTTCTCCCTGCCGGAAAGAAATCGGGGGGCGCTGACAGCCCCCCGAAGGTGGGGGCCGCCGGAACGATCCGTCCGTCCCGGCGGCCCCGCTTTCTGAAGGTGCGTTCCGTCTTGTGGCTGCTGCCGCCTAGCCCAGCAGGTTCTTCACCGGGCGGCGCAGCGCGGCGAAGAGCTCCTGGCGGGTGTAGCCGTTCTTGCCGGGCATGCTGCCCGCGTCGGCCATCAGGTTCTTGGCGTACAGGTTGGGGGCGTCCGCCGTGAGGAAGATGACCCGGACGCTGTCGGCATCGACCAGCTGCGCCTTGGGGAACTTCTTCTTGGCTTCGGCCAGGCGCACCTCCGCGAGCTTCAGCATCTCGTCACGATCGCCGAAGTTCATGGTGCCCGTGGGGCAGGAGGTGACGCAGGCCGGGCGCTTGCCCGCCTTCACGCGGTCGTTGCACATGTCGCATTTGCTGATGATCTTGGTCTTCTTGTCCATCCTCGGCACGTCGTAGGGGCAGATGCCCTGCACCGCGTCGAAGCTCTCCTTGGCGGTCTTGTCGGTGTAGACCACCGCGCCGGTCTGCTCATCGATGAGGATGGCGTCCGGCTGTTCGGTAGCGGTCTTGCACGGGGCCTCCAGGCAATGGCGGCACTGGTCGGGCGTGAAGAACCACTGCATCTTGCCGTCGATCTCCTTCTCGCTGAAGCGCACCACGCGCAGCGTGTTGTAGGAGAAGTCGGGCGGGTTCTGGTGGCTGCCGGTGTTCTTGGTCTTTTCGCCGGGCAGCTTCTTCCACTGCTTGCAGGCGATCTGGCAGCCCCGGCAGGCCGTGCACTTGGTCAGGTCCACGAGGAAGCTTTTTCCGTTGCTCATGACATGCCTCCTTTAAGCCTTCCGGACGTTGACCATGAAGGCCTTCGACTCGGGGATGCCGGTGTTCGGATCGCCAACGGAGGGGATCAGCAGGTTGGCCGCGTCGCCGCCGCTGCCGTCCTTCGGCCAGCGCCAGCCGTAGTGCCAGGGAATGCCCACCTCGTGGATGGTCTGGCCCTGCACGGTGAAGGGCTTGAAGCGCTTGGTGACGATGGCGATGGCCCACAGCTTGCCGCGGGTGTTTTCCAGCCACACCTTGTCGCCGTTCTTGATGCCGCGAAGCTGGGCGAGCTCCTCGCTCATTTCGCAGAACATCTGGGGCTCGGCCTCCAGCAGCCACGCCTGGGGGCGGGTCTGCAGGCCGGTCTGCCAGTGCTCGGTGACGCGGTAGGTGGTGCACACGAAGGGGAAGCGCGGGTCGCACACGTTGTGCTTCTCGCCCTCGAACTTGAGCGCCGTGGGGTTGTGCAGCACCTTGGAGAAGGGATGCGTGGTCACGGGGCACTCAAGGGGTTCGTAGTACTCGGGGAAGGGACCGTCGTTCAGCCCCGGGCCGTAGAAGGCGCCCAGGCCGTCCACCTGCATGATGAACGGATGGATGGCGCCGGGGGCGCCGCCGCCGTCAACGATGTCGATGTCCCACTTCTTGCCCGCGGCGTTCCACTCCAGCACGGCCTTTTTCGGGGCGTAGGGCTTGCCAGTGGCGTCCACGCTGGCGCGGTTGTAGATGACGCGGCGGTTGACCGGCCACGCCCACGACCAGTTGGGGTACAGGCCCACGTTGGCCTGGGCCGGGGTCTGCTCCTTGGAGCGCTTGGCCGCTCGGTTGCCCTTGGCGGCATCGGCGTCCACGTAGGAGCCGCAGTACACCCAGTTGCCGCTGGTGGTGCTGCCGTCGTCGCGCAGGTCGGGGAAGGCCGCAACCTGCTGGCCCTTCTTGAAGACCTTCACGCTGCCGTCGGGCTGCTTCACTTCCACGTCGCGGGTGTAGTAGCCGTTGATGAGCCGCGCGGTCTTGTGGGAGTCGAACTCGTGTCCGTCGCCCATGGCGGCCCAGTTCATGCCGAGCACCGGGCCGGGCAGCACGCCGCCTTCCTTCTTGTACAGCGCGGCCACCTTCTGGGCCAGCTCGTAGATGATCTCGCCGTCGCCGCGGGAGTCGCCCAGGGGCTTGGGACCCTGGTAGCGCCACTGCATCCACCGGCCGGAGTTGGACACCGAGCCTTCCTTCTCCACGCTGACGCAGCAGGGGAGCATGAAGACCTCGGTCTTGATCTTCTTGGGATCCATGCCGGGTCCCATCCAGAAGCTGCCGGTCTCGTTGTCGTAGATGTTGACGTTGACCATCCAGTCCAGCTTGGTCATGGCCTCGCGCGTCTTGTTGGAGTTGGCTCCGGACACGGCGGGGTTCATGCCCCAGGCGAAGAAGCCCTTGAAC
>JACRDI010000007.1 GCA_016218665.1 Desulfovibrio sp.
TCGTCACCATCCTGCGTAAGAACGGCCATGTGGTCGGCTTCATGGGCGACGGCATCAACGACGCCCCGGCCCTGAAGGCCGCCGACGTGGGCATCTCCGTGGACAGCGCTGTGGACATCGCCAAAGAGTCCGCCGACATCATCCTGCTGGAGAAGAGCCTGATCGTGCTGGAGAAGGGCGTGCTGGAGGGCCGCAAGGTCTTCTGCAACATCACCAAGTACATCCGCATGGGGGCCAGCGCCTTCCTGCCCTTCCTGCCCATGCTGCCGCTGCAAATCCTGGTGAACAACCTGCTGTACGACTTCTCCCAGACGGCCATCCCCACGGACAACGTGGACGAGGAGTTCGTGGCCAAGCCCAAGCGCTGGGGCATCGAGAACATCAAGAAGTTCATCCTCTGCGTGGGGCCGATCAGCTCCATCTTCGACTACTGCACCTTCTTCATGATGCTTTACGTCTTCAACGCCTGGGAGACCCCGGCTCTGTTCCAGACCGGCTGGTTCGTCGAGTCCCTGCTGTCGCAGACTCTGATCGTCCATATCATCCGCACCAACAAGGTACCGTTCCTCCAGAGCAAGGCCAGCGTGCCGCTCATGCTGACCACCGGGCTGGTCTGCCTTATCGGGCTGTGGCTGCCCTTCTCCCCGGTGGCAGAGCAACTCGGGCTAGTGGGGCTGCCCGCCGCCTACTGGCCTCTCCTGCTCGGGATGCTATTCTGCTACGCGGCTCTTACCCAGGCCGTGAAGCTCTGGCTGCTCAAGCGATTTGGGATTGAGTAAGGCAAGCTAAACAACGAAACGAAAGAGGGGGCCGCAAGGCCCCCTTTTGCTGCGCCGTCTCTCGCTACGGCATGGATACTCTGCGGCTAGTCGTTGAAGCTGCTGGACGAAAACGAATCGCTGAAGCTGTTGTCAGACCAGCTATCGTCAGAGCTGGCCGAGGAGAACGAGTCGTCGAAGCTTGTCGTGCTGCTGGACCAGTCGTCGTCGGACGAGCTTGTAAAGCTGTCGTCATGGTACGTCGGGTCCATCGGGGTATCATGGTAGATGTTGCCCACCATGTACGCGTAGGAGGGGTCCGTTACCCAGTCTGTATCCGAGCTGGTGCCGAAATCGTAGCTGGTGGATTCGGCGCTGTCGTCTGTTGTGCTGCTGCTCGTCCATTCGTTGTCGCTGAAGAGGAGCGGGCTTTCGTGCAGCATGAAGCTGTTGCCGTAAATGGCGCCAGTGCTGATGTTCTCGTCCGTGTCCACGCGAACCGGCGCGTAAGCCGGCGAGTCCGACTCCTGACCGCGCAGGCGCAGGAGCGCGATGGCGATGAGCAGCGCTGTGCAGATGAGGATGCCGTCCATAAGTTCTCCTTTGTTTTGTGCGTTTGGGAAGTACAGATATAGCACAAAACGGGAAGCGAGCCCAGGAAAAAGTGATCGTTTTCATGATGTTATTTAAAACTTTCTACTCGCCAGCTAACCGCCTGGAGCACGTCACAAACGCCAAGGTACTCTCCGCGTTTCCAGAGCCAAGGCCTTCACGTATGCGTGGCGCGGGTCAACGAAGCAGGACGACCCGCTGCCCATCATCTTTGACTTGAGCCCCCGCCGGCGGCGACATCTTCGACCGTCGCCCCGTAAGCGAAGCGCTGCACGAGCAAACGGTGGGAGGCAAGGCGCGGCGTAGCCGCCCCCGCATGGGGTTGCCTTGCCGCGCGCCGTGCTCGTGCTATCCTGCCGGTAGCGGCGGTAAAGCCGAAGGAAACAAGGAAACAAGGAAACAAGGAAACAAGGAAACAAGGAAACGAAGGAACGGGGAACCAAGAGGCGACGCTGTTCTGCCGGGCTGCTGGCCAGCGCATGCTGCACCCGTATTTATTTACCCCGTCTTGGCCTAGCAGAAAAACATTCAGAGAATTCAACGACTCGAGGTTCTCGAATACAAGATCTACTGGGCTGGACTTCTTGCATAATTTCTGGGAGATCATGATCCCTTTTGACCTAAACAAAGGAGAAGATCATGGTCGACGAACTCGCTCTCGTCACGCTGAAGAAACCCGTCATGCTTCCCGGCCTGTCGCGGCGCACAGGTAAGCCCTGCCGGGCAGTGAACACTCGGCAAATCGTCGTTCGCCGGGAAGGCTACCCGCTCGCCATTGAGGGCTGCCTCGACCTTCGTGGCGCACCGCACCGCACGGCGCTGCAAATCATCATGAAAGTGCAGCGTGGGCTCGTGCAACACGCCGAGTACCTGCCGCCAAGCCACGAGATAGTCGGAAGCTTGGCGAGTCTGCCCATCGGCATCGACGTGAGCTTGGCCGACGTGCCGAGTGTCTACTACTCCCTGGCTACATTTGACGCAGTGGAGCTGATAGGGGGCTGGTCCGACCCGCAAGGCAACGTCACCGTGCAGATGCGGCCGGTGTGCGGCTTCCTCGCTCCGCGCGTCGACCCGATCATCGCTCCGTGGCGGCAGTTCGGGCATCTTTGGCCGAATGGCCAGTTCGCTCGGCCGGGCGGGTCGGAGATCGTCTCGTTCGTCCGGAACGCAGGCGTTGTCCTCGCGGGATTCCTCCCTGCTGCGCTTATCCGCGAGACCGAAGAGCGCTTCTCCAAGGCCTGGGGCACAGGCTGGAGACCGGAGCGTATCTCCGAGAGCGCGCTCCGCTTCGCCTCCAAGATTGCCGAGCAGTACAGGCGGAGAGCGTACGTCGACTTCACGCCGGAGCTGCTGCGCGGGGCCGCAAAGAACAGCCCGGTGCGTCCCTTCGGTGCCTCATGGGATAGCCGCTGTCAGCCGCATCAGCCTCGGCAGACGTGGCGCAACGGCTACTCTCGAAGTGGCAAGTTCGTAGCGAATGACGATTGGTCCGTCGCGCAGTTCCTCATCCGCACCGAGGCGCCGGGCGAGCCGAAGGCTAGCCGAAACGTAGTCGAGCGTTAACGGACAGGGCGGGGGCAACCCCGCCCTTCGTTTTCAGGCTGCTTGCGTCTGGCTCTGGACGGGCAAGAAAACAAGGAAAGGGGGCAAGGGAACAAGGAAAGGACAAGGAAATGGAGAAGGAAAGGAGGCCGGCGGCTACTCCGCGTCTTCGTCATCTTCGGTTCCAAGCTGCATGACCGCGCGGCCAGCGTAGCTCCGGGCGACAAGTGTGCCTTTTGCGCCGATGCGCTTGCTCTTCTCGATACGCGTCCATTCCCGGTTCACGAGCTCGTATAGGGTGCCTGCACGTGTCTTGATACGGATCAGATGGTCTTCATGGAACGCGATGTCTTCGATGACGGCGCGCAGCTGGTCGGCGATGCGGACACGGCGGGAGTAGACGGCTTCATCCGACATGTCGATGCCCTCCGGCATCTTCTCGCCATACGCCTCTTCGACCAGGCGGAACAGATCCGCTGACTGCGCGGCCTCGCGAGCTTCGGCCGCTGCTGCCCGCGCCGTAGCGAGATGCACTTCAAGCTCCGTCTGCTTCCTGCGGTTCTTTGCCAGCGCTTGGATGAGCTCGGGCATGTCCCCGAGGTCGTCGTTCTCCAATGACTGGACCATTCGTCCAATCGTTGCCTTCACACGGATGAGTTGCGCGTCCAGTTCCTTCACATTCTCAAGGTGCTGCTTCTGACGCTCAACGTGCACACCGGCGGCTTCGATGATGTCGATGTCGGACATGATGCCAGACAGTATGAAGTTCTCCATGTGCAAGTAGCTGTAGTACTGCTTATTCTTGCAGCCGTTCTTCTTAAGCGAATCGGAACAGGCGAGGTAGAGCGCCCACGGCCGCAGTCCGGTCTTCCGAGTGCCGTCTTTGGTATGGTTGAGGTAGCGCATCCGCGCGCCGCACACGGCGCAGCGGGTCATGCCCTGGAAAAGGTTCGCGTACTTCTTGCCTTTCCTCCCGGCGTGGTTTTCGCGGCGAAGCCGGGTCTTGTCTTGAATCAGCTCGAAGCTGTCCCTGTCGATGATAGCCGGATAGTAGTTCTCGACTACCTCGGCTGCTGTTCTCTTGCCTTTGACGGTAACTTCTGGCTGGTACTCGCCAATGACCGCGCGGTTATGCAGCAGCTTGAAAATGTAGCTCTGATGCCATACGGGCTTGCGCCTGTTCCAAGGCGTCACACCATTCTCCGTCAACATGTCGGCGATCTTGCCCTGCCCCTTGCCTTCCAAGTACCAGGCGAAAATCTGTTTGACGATCTCGACGCGCTCGTGAATTAGCCTGAACTTGCCGCCCTTGACCTTCAACCAATGCGGGCATTGCCTCGTGACAGGGACCCCTTTCTTTGCCTTTTCACGCTTCTCTTCCCAGTTCGCCAAGGACCGCAGCGACTTCACCTCACTCTCTTTGTGCGAACGAACCATGTCGCCCGCGATGAGAAGAAAGTCCGTGTAGTTGAGCTGGCTGAATATCTTGTTTTCAGTGATGATGCCGAGCAAAAGTCCCGAATCGAGAATCTTGAGCAGGAGCCGAACGGCCGGCTGCAGCTCGTCTCGAGACAATCGATCCATGGACTCCACGATCAGGAGCGTGCCCGGCTCAATGGTTCCCTTTGCCACACGCGCCAAGAATTCGGACAAGACACCAGCCAAGGAATTCGTGCTCCGGAATGCGGAGACGCCGATGTCTTGCAGGTAGTCGACGATCTCGTACCCGTGCTGGGTCGCGAACAGCTGCGCGGATTCACGCTGACGGCGCTCACCGTCACCGGCTGCTTGTGCTTGGGAGGAGAGGCGGATGTAAGCGTACGCCTTGCCCATGGGCTGGGGGTCTGGTGCGGGCGATTTGGGTTTCTTCATGTACCCATTATAGCGACCCGGGCGAAAGGCAGCCAGGAAAATTTTCAGGGTGCCCAAGGGCCAGCGAATGCGGCAAGGGCAATTATGCCGAATGGTTGTGCATGAGGCTGGAAATTAATTTAATACATCCATTGAGCCCGCCAGGGGGTATGCACCCCCTGGACCCGCATGGCGAGCAGGCCGTTCCGCGCAAACACGCGGAACGGCCTGCTCGCATGTGGGGGCCGGCACGGGCCGAACCACGCGAAGGGCCACGAACTT
Organism: Desulfovibrio sp.; assembly: GCA_016218665.1. GTDB lineage: Bacteria > Desulfobacterota > Desulfovibrionia > Desulfovibrionales > Desulfovibrionaceae > Humidesulfovibrio. The sequence continues at coordinate 5,046 of JACRDI010000007.1, forward strand.
CCCTCAATTTCCGCGGGGCCTTTCCCACGCAGGCACGGTCGAGGCCCTCCGGGAATTTTGAGGGAAGCGCCCGTTTGGGAGGAGCGGGCTGGAATCGGGGAAAGTCTTTGCGACTCCTGGAACTGCATAGAATACCGGGTCTTGCCGGCTTACTTCAGCCCCGCCGCGCGGGTTTTCCGTGCCGGCGGCCTTGCGCTGGTGCGGAAAATCCGCGCCAAAGGGCGTCCAGAGGGTCGAAGACCCTTTGGCGGGGGTCCGGGGGCGGCGCCCCCGGCCGGATTCAGCGCAGGTACTCTTCCAGGTAGCGGCCCATCTGCCTGTCCACCCCGGTCAGGTGCTGGGCCATCCAGTTCAGCAGGTAGTCCAGCAGCTTTGCGGACTCCACCCCGCCGTTCGCGCAGGCGTCCTCGAAGTGGCGCACGGTGTCGAGGAAGTGCTCGTGCTCCATGAGGTGTTCCTCGTAGCCGGGGTAGGCGAAGGCCTGCATGTAGCCTTCCTCCACGTGGAAGTGCTCGGCGGCGTAGGCCTTCAGGCGGTCGATGAGCGTTGAGGCGAGGCAGGCCTGCCCGGAGGCGTCCTGGGCGTCCAGGAGTTCGTTCAGGGCGTCGAGGAAGCGCTTGTGCTGCTCGTCGATGGACGTGATGCCCAGCGCGAACGAGTCGGTCCACATGAGGCGGGCCATTGTCAGGCTCCTTGGTGGGGTTTGCAATGCTGCGTAAATGCTACGTAGCACATTTGGCAAACCAATCAAGGGGGAAAAAAGAAGAGGCTCCGGTCCCCTCCCTAGTGAGTTCCGAAGCCTCCACCGCCGTGACCAGGTCTGGCCAAGTGTGGCCAGGTCTGGTCTGGTGCGACAGTTGCCCGTCTTATCGGCGGGTGCGGGGGCCGGATTAGGGGCGGCAAAAGAAAAAGGCCGGGCGAGGTGCCCGGCCTTTGCGTGTGGGGGTTGAAGCGGGCCTGTTCGCCTACTTCTTGTCGTCCTTTTCCTCGGCCTTGTCGGCCACGGCGCACTCGGTGGTCAGGAGCAGGCTGGACACGGAGGCGGCGTTCTGCAGGGCCACGCGGGTCACCTTCTTGGGGTCGATGACGCCGGCGGCGTAGAGGTCCTCGAACACGCCGGTGCCGGCGTTGAAGCCGAAGGCGGCCTTGCCCTCGCGCACCTTCTCCACCACCACGGAGCCTTCGAAGCCGGCGTTGGCGGCGATCATGCGCAGGGGCTCCTCGGCGGCGCGGCGGATGACGGACACGCCGGCGGCCTCGTCGTCATCGGCGAGCTTGAGGGCGTCGAGCACCTTGGAGGCGCGCACCAGGGCGGTGCCGCCGCCGGGCACGATGCCTTCCTCCACCGCGGCGCGGGTGGCGTTCAGGGCGTCTTCCACGCGGGCCTTCTTCTCCTTCATCTCCACTTCGGTGGCCGCGCCGACCTTGATGACGGCGACGCCGCCGATGATCTTGGCCAGGCGCTCCTGCAGCTTTTCCTTGTCGTAGCTGGAGGTGGTGATGGAGATCTCGCCCTCGATCTGCTTGATGCGGGCCTTGATGTCTTCCTTCTTGCCGGCGCCGTCGACGATGGTGGTCTTTTCCTTGTCAACGGTGATGCGCTTGGCGGAGCCCAGGGAGTCGGCGCGCACCTTGTCCAGGGTGAGGCCCATGTCCTCGGACACGACCTGGGCGCCGGTCAGAACGGCGATGTCCTGGAGCATGGCCTTGCGGCGGTCGCCGAAGCCCGGAGCCTTCACGGCGCAGACCTTGATGGTGCCGCGCAGCTTGTTCACCACCAGGGTGGCCAGGGCCTCGCCGTCCACGTCCTCGGCGATGATCATGAGCGGGCGGCTCATCTTGACCACCTGCTCAAGCACGGGCAGCAGCTCCTTCATGTTGCTGATCTTCTTCTCGGAGATCAGCAGCAGGGCGTCGTCGAACTCGCAGGTCATCTTGTCCGGATTGGTGGTGAAATAGGGGGAGAGGTAGCCGCGGTCGAACTGCATGCCCTCGACCACGTCGAGCACGGTCTCCATGCTCTTGGCTTCCTCCACGGTGATGACGCCCTCTTTGCCCACCTTGCTCATGGCCTCGGCCAGGATGGTGCCGATGGTCTCGTCGCTGTTGGCGGAGATGGTGCCGATCTGGGCGATTTCCTTGCGGTCCTTGGTGAACTTGGCCAGCTTGCCCAGCTCGGCCACCACGGCCTCCACGGCCTTGTCGATGCCGCGCTTGACGCTCATGGGGTTGCGGCCGGCGGCGATGAGCTTCAGGCCCTCGCCGAAGATGACCTGGGCCAGCACGGTGGCGGTGGTGGTGCCGTCGCCCGCGACGTCGTTGGTCTTGCTGGCGACTTCCTTCACCATCTGGGCGCCCATGTTCTCGAACTTGTCTTCGAGGTCGATCTCCTTGGCGACGGTGACGCCGTCCTTGGTAATGGTGGGGGCGCCCCAGGACTTCTGGATGACCACGTTGCGGCCCTTGGGGCCCAGGGTCACTTTCACGGCATCGGCAAGGGTATCGACGCCGATTTTGAGGCCGGCGCGGGCGGTTTCGTCAAAACGGATGGTCTTGGCCATTTTCTAGCGCTCCTGTGTCGTAAATTTTTGCCGCGTGGCGGGCTATTTCTCGATGACGGCCAGGATCTCCTCCTGGCGCATGATGACGCACTCGTCGCCTTCCATCTTGAACTCGGTGCCGGCGTACTTGGCGAAAAGCACCACGTCGCCCTTCTTCACCTGCATTTTGACCTTCTCGGTGCCGGGGCCGGCGGCCACGACCGTGCCGCGCATGGGGCGCTCCTTGGCGCTGTCGGGGATGAACAGGCCGCCGGCGGTCTTCTCTTCCTCGGGCAGGCGCTTGATGATGACGCGGTCGTGCAGGGGTGCAAGCTTCATGTGGAACTCCTCCGTAAAAAGAATATGTGGTGTTGTGGCCGCGCCGGACCGGACGGCTGGGACGCCGTGCGGCGAAAAAGCGGTCCGGCTGGGGCGAGGGGAAAGATAAGCAGGGGGCGGGGGATGTCAACGGCGGCGGGCCATGTTTTTCACGCGTCCGCGCCAGTAGCCCGCGCGGGGCGCGCAAAAAGGGCCGCAGGCATCGCGCCCGCGGCCCCTCGCAATGCTCCGTAAGCAGACGAGGAGAGCTTTTCCAGCTCCACGCCGTTGGCCTTCACGAACTCGCGCACCTGATGCAGGTTGTGCAGATCGAGCTTTTTCATGAAGTTGGCGCGGTGCTTCTCCACCGTGCGGGTGGAAAGGAACAGCTTTTCGGCGATTTCCTTGTTCTTCATGCCCTGCAGCACCAGCTGCAGGATGTGCCGCTCACGCGCGGTGAGCCCCTCCAGCGGCGAGGTGCGCTCGGGCCGGCTGCTGCGCAGATACCCGGTAATCAGCGTAGCCGAGACCTCCGGGCTTACGTAGGCCTCGCCCCGGCACACGGCGCGGATGGCGGTGAGCAGATCCTCGGCGCTGGCGGCCTTCACCACGTAGCCGTCCACGCCGGAATCCAGCGCGGCATGCAGGTAGTCCTCGCTGCGGTGGGCGGTGAGGGCGATGATGCGCGCATCAGGAAAATCGCGCTTGATGGCCTTGACCGCCACCATGCCGTCCACGCCGGGCATGGAAAGGTCCATGAGGACGATGTCCGGGCGCAGTTCCTTGTACATGCGCATGGCCTCGCGGCCGTCCTGGGCCTCGCCGATGACCTCGCACAGCCCCTGGGTTTCCAGGTAGGCCTTGAGGCTCTGGCGCAGCAGGGCGTGATCCTCGGCCAGCAGCACCTTGTAACGCTTTGTATCCAAATGTTCCGTCATGGCGTCTATCCTTGGTGTTTTTCACAGCCTGTCCCACCAATCCATGCCGTCTGTTACGCACAAAATGATACGCAGTCAAGTACAGGGCGTACGCATTAACCTAGTTTTTTAGTCGTGTATCAGTTCGAATTGACTCATCATTGAATTCTTGTCATGAATCCAAATAATGAAAAAGTTCGGCTCGATCATCCTGCCCGCCCTGGTCTTGTGCGCGCTGTGCGCAGGCCAGGCTGCCGCCTATCAGGCCAAGGTCAAGAACGTGCACGACGGCGACTCCATCGCCGTCTACGGGCCGGACGAACAGGTCGTGCATGTCCGCCTCTACGGCATCGACGCGCCGGAGTTCAAGCAGCCATACGGCTACCAGGCCAAGACCAGGCTCCGGAAGCTTGCCTCGCGCAAGACCCTGGAAATCGAGCCCGTGGACACCGACCGCTACGGACGCACCGTGGCCCTGGTGTACGACAAGGACGGCCGGCTGCTGAACGAGGCCATGGTGGCCGACGGCCTGGCCTGGGTGTACGAGAAGTATTGCCAGAAGGACATCTGCGAGGGCCTGCGCCAGTTGGAGGCCCAGGCCCGGCAGGAGCGGCGGGGCCTCTGGGCCGACCCCGCCCCCCAGCGGCCGGAGGACTGGCGCAGGGAGCACAAGAGCGAGGAATGGTACGCCGCCCCGGTGCGCGCCGTGAAGACGATCGCCCGCAAGATCACGGGCGTGTTCAAATAGCCTACAGCTTGCTCTTGAGCACGATGTCCGTGATGGGGCCGCGGCTCTTCTCCCCCTTCAGCACCATGTGCGCGTAGTTCTTGAATCCCTTCAGCTTCTTCACCGCCCAGTTGAGCCCGTTGTTGCTCTCGTTCAGGTAGGGGTTGTCCACCTGCCGGGTGTCGCCCAGGCAGAAGCACTTCACCCCCTCGCCCATGCGGGTCAAGAGGGCGCGGGTCTCCGTGCGCGAGAGGTTCTGCATCTCGTCCACGATGACGATGCAGTTCTCCAGGTTCATGCCGCGGATGTAGGCGATGGGCTGGATGATGAAGCGCTTGGGATTCAGCTTCAGCACGTCGGCCTGGGCATCCTGGAAGATGCGGTTGGCCGGTCGGATCTCGTGCAGCTTGAGCAGCAGGTCCGTGATGTAGCGGACGTAGGGGCCCATCTTCTCCTCCACGTCGCCGGGCAGAAAGCCCATCTTGGCGCCGATCTCCACCACCGGCTTCACCAGGTAGATGCGCTTGAAGGGGTTGTCCTTGCGCTCCAGGGTCAGATAGAGCGCCGCGGCCAGCGCCATGTAGGTCTTGCCGTAGCCCGCCTCGGACTGCAGGGTCACCAGGTCGATGCGCGGGTCGAGCATGAGCTCCAGCGCAAGGTTCTGGTACACCGAGCGCGGCTTCAGTCCCCATATCTCGTGCGAGTAGCCGATGGCCTTGGGCCCGTCCGGCCCGTGGAACACGGGCGTGCCGTTCTCCCAGCGGAAGGAGTTGGGCACGGGCTCCTCGTCCTCCTCCACAAACCCGGTGTAGATCTGCGACTCGCTCTGGAAGGGCACGGAATCGCGATAGCCCTCGCAGGGAATGCCCGAAACCCGCGCCTTGAGCTGCAGGATGCGGTCGTTGGTGACGAGGATGGGCTCGGCCACCGGATGGTGGGCGATCTCGCGCAAGATGCGGTCGTCCGGGGATTCGTCCGTGGCGAGCGGCAGGGCGCTGCCGCCGGGGGGAAAGATGTGCACGTCCGGGTCGGAGAGGATGCTGGTCACCGCCTGGGCCACCACATGGCCGAGCCGGGGGTCGCGCTTCAGGCGGTCCAGCTCCGTCAGCACGGTGTAGGGGATGTGGATGCTGTTGTCCTGGCCGTTTCGAAGCGCCTGGACGCACTTCGGATTCTCAATGAGCACGTTGGTGTCGAGCACGAAATTTTTCGATGCCATCAGGATCCCTTGGGCTGGTGGTTTCGGCCCCTGGACGCGGGCCGACAGGGTCCTCTGTCGTCGTGCTGGGCTCATTTCACCTGGTACGCTTCCCCACCTCCCCTTTCTGCCGGGCCGGGCGGGCGCGCCCTCGTCGCATGACGCGGCGGGCCCTTCTCCCTCTGACTTTAAAAAATCTCTAAACATTCGTCCGACAGAAATCCAGCCTATTCTTGCATCGATGCGGTGACAATCCCGTGACGGGGAGCAAGGGGCTGGAATCGAAAGAAGCCTTTGCGACTCCGGGAGCAGCAAGAAATATCGGGTGTCGCCTGTTCCTTCAGCCCCGCCGCGAGGGTTTTCCGCTCCGACGACCTCGCGCCGGGGCGGAAAACCCTCGCCCAAGGGAGTCCAGAGGGTCGAAGACCCTCTGGCGGGGGGGCGGGGGGGCGGGGGCCGCCCCCCCGGCGGCATTCAAGGCGCAGGCCCCGTGCTTGCCCTGGCGGTCTAGCCGCACGCGCAGCCGGTCTCCTGCCGGGCCGCGGCCTGGGCCGTGCAGCAGCAGCCGGCGGCCTTGCCGGGGGCCTGGGCGTTCAGCACCTCGTGGAACTTGGCGGCGGTGCGCCCGGTGAGCCCGATGCACAGCTCGTTGCCTTCCTGGGGGCTCAGCTTTTCCAGCACCACTTCGCAGCGGGTGCAGCCGAAGGCTCCGGCGAACCACTGGCGCACGGCGTCGGCCTTGGCGGCCACGTCGTTCCAGGATTCGCGGGACGAGTCGCGTCCCTGGGCGATCCCCAGGGCGATGAGCCCGCCGCTCAAGGCGCCGCACAGGCCCTTCTTGCTGCGGCCCACCCCGGCGCCGAAGGCCGAGGCCGCGCGCGGGGCCATGTCCGTGGGCAGCCCCTGGCCTTCGAGCACGGCGGTGAGCACCGCCTCGGCGCAATGCAGGCCGCCTTCCATGAGTTCAACCGCCCGTCTGTCCACTTCCTGACTGTTCATGGCATCCTCCTGTGCGCCGGTTGGCGCGTTGACGTTTTGTGTTCTTCGATTTACCGATTATACGAGCGATACAATCGGGTCCAACGATTGTTTCAGATGCGGTCGAACGGAAAATCCGAACAGAGGAGGCCAGGTGGAACTGCGGGACTTGCGGACGTTTCTGGCCGTGGCGCGGCGGCTGAGCTTTCATCGCGCGGGGGAGGAGGTGCACGCGGCCCAGTCCACGGTGTCGGCGCGGGTGGCGGCCCTGGAGTCGGACCTGGGCGTGCGGCTCTTTGAGCGCCTGGGGCGCACGGTGGCCCTGACGCCGGAAGGCGAGCGCCTGCGGGACTTCGCGGCCAAGATGCTGGACCTTGAGGACGAGGCCCGGGCCTGGGTGGCGGGCGAGGGCGAGGCCAGGGGCAGCCTCACCGTGCGCGTGCCGGAGTCCCTTTGCGCCTGGCGCATGGGCCGCATCATCGGTGCTTTCCGCACGCGTTTTCCGCATGTGGCCTTAAGCCTCACCTCCTGCACCATGGAAGGATTGGAGAAGGACCTGCGCCAGGGGGTCACGGATCTGGCGTTCCTCATGGCCGAAGGCGTGCGCGGGGGGGACTTGCTGGTGGAGATGCTGGGCGTGGAGCCGCTGTGCCTGGTGTGCGCGCCAGGCCACAGGCTGGCGGGGCGGGGAAGCGTCGGGCCGGCGGACCTGCGCGGGGAGACCCTGGTGCTTTCCAAGGCCGACTGCTCCTACCGGCGCATGTTCGAGGGGCTTTTGGACGAGGCGGGCGTTGCGCGCGCGGCCGGCGTGGAGTTCGCCAGCGCCGCGGCCCTGCGCGGCGCGGTCATGGCTGGCCTGGGCGTCAGCATCCTGCCCGTGGTGGCCGTGGCCGAGGATGTGGCCGCGGGCCGCCTTGCGGCTTTGCCCTGGGCGCAGGGCGAGCTGGAGACGGCGGTGCTCATGCTGCGGCACAAGGACAAGTGGCTCTCGCCGCCTTTGGCCGCGTTCATGGACATGATGCGCCAGGGCCTCATGCCCGGCGCCGCTGTGCGTGACCTTCGCCCCTGGCAGGGGGGCGGCGGCAAGCCCTGCTGCTAGTCCGACAGGGGCTCCTGCATCCGGCCCGAAGCCCTGCCCGCTTCAGCCTCGCCGCGCGCGTTTCCGCTTCGGCGGCCTTGCGCCCCCAGGCGGGGTGCAGGGACGGAGCCCCTGATTCCTCCCTACAATCCTTTGCCCAGCGCCTCTGCCAGGCCGGGGATGGTGTAGTCCTCGGGCTGGATGTCCGGGGCGAAGCCGTAGCGCGAGAGCGTCTTGGCCGTGACCGGGCCGATGCAGCCGATCTTCACGTCCGGGTACTTTTTCAGGGTATCGGGCGCAAGCAGGGTGAAGAAGTTCTCCACGGTGCTGGAGCTGGTGAAGGTCACGGCCTGGATCTTGCCTTTTTCGAGGGCCTCCACGATCTCTGCCGGATCCTGCTGGGTCAGGCGCGTTTCGTACACGGGCAGGATGCGCACCTTGGCCCCGGCCTTGGCGAGTTCCTCGGGCAGCACCTCCCGCGCCACCTTGGCGCGCGGGATGAGCACGTTCTTGCCCGCGATGCCGCGTTCGAGCAGGCCGGCCACGACTTCCTCGGCCACGTACTTGGGCGGGATGAAGTCGGGCGTCACGCCCCGGGCCTTGAGTTCCTCGGCCGTGGCGGGGCCGATGGCGGCCACGCTGATGCCGCCCAGGGCGCGGGTGTCCAGGCCGATCTCGGAGAGCTGGTTCCAGAAGTGCTTCACGCCGTTGACGGAGGTGAAGATGAGCCAGTCCACCGCGCCGAGGGAGAGGATGGCCTTCTCGACCTCTTCGTAGTCGTCCAGGGGCTCCACGGTAATGGTGGGGAACTCGAACACGCAGGCGCCCATGTTCTTCAGCACGTCGGCCAGGTCGCTGGCCTGCTCGCGGGCGCGGGTGACGACCACGCCCTTGCCCAGCAGGGGCTTCTTTTCGAACCAGGCCAGCTTGGAGGCCAGGGAGCACACGCCGCCCACGATGATGATGGAGGGCGCGGCGAACTTGCGCTTCTCGGCCTCGGCGGCCACGGTCTCCAGGGTGGCGACCATGCTCTCCTGGTTGCAGCGGGTGCCCCAGCGCACCAGGGCCACGGGGGTCTTGGGGTCGCGGCCGTTGGAGATGAGGTTGCCGGCGATCATGGGCAGGTTCTTCACGCCCATGTAGAAGACCAGGGTGCTGGTGCTCTTGGCGTAGACCTCCCAGTTGTGGCCGGTCTCCTCCTTGGTGGGGTCCTCGTGCCCGGTGATGAAGCAGACGCTGGTGGTGTGGTCGCGGTGGGTGACCGGGATGCCCGCGTAGGCCGGGGCGGCCACGCCCGCGGTGACGCCGGGCACGACCTCGAAGGCGATGCCCGCCTCGACGAGTTCCTCGGCTTCCTCGCCGCCGCGGCCGAAGACGTACGGGTCGCCGCCTTTCAGGCGCGCCACGCTCTTGCCTTCCTTGGCCTTGTCGATGATGAGCTGGTTGATCTGGTCCTGGGGCAGGGTGTGGTCGCCGCCCTTCTTGCCCACGTAGATGATCTCGGCGTCCGTGCGGGCGTATTTGAGGAAATCCTTGTTGGCCAGGTAGTCGTAGACCACCACGTCGCAGGTCTCGATGAGTTCCTTGGCCCGGACGGTCAAGAGGCCGGGGTCGCCGGGGCCTGCGCCGATGAGGTAGACGGTGGACATGGTGCTCTCCAGTCTGGCGTTGCGTAGCATGGTGATGGCCCGCGCATCGGCCAGGACCACGGAGGTCTCGACCTGGCGCGCCGGAATGTTCCAATAGATGCGGAGAAGTGTTTCCTTTTCCGCGTGCGTGGTCAAGGTGAAGCCGTGCTTCTGGTAGAAGCGCACGGCCCAGTCCGCCGCGGCCCAGGTGCCCATGAGCAGGGGCCGCTGCGTAATGCCCATCAGGTGCGTCAGCAGTTGCCCGCCGATGCCCAGGCCGCGCTGCGCAGTGCGTACGTAGGCGTGGCGTATGAGGGCGACATCGCCGATGCCGCCGGGCGTGGCGTTGTCGACATCCTGAATGCCCATGACGCCCACGAGTTCGCCGTCCACTTCGGCCCCCCAGAAGCGCACGCCAGCGGCGATCTCCGCCCGCAGTTCCTCAAGGGGCATGTACGGCTCGTGGTAGCGGTCCGCCGGGATGACCCCCTTGTACGCAGACGCGGCGTCGCCGACGATCTCCGCCATGAGCGGCTCGTCCGCGGCCACGCAGGGCCGTATGCGTATCTGCGCCGGGGCGGTCACCGGGGCTAGTCTCCCTCGGCCAGGGCGGCCTTGAGCCGCTCCTGCAGTTCGGCCAGCTTGGTCCGGGCGTCTTCCAGGTTCGCCAGCTTCTCGCGCTCCGCGGCGACGATGTCCGCCGGGGCGTTGCCCGCGAAGCCGGGCGCGCTGAGCTTGCCCTTGAGGGCGGCGAGCTGCTTGTCCAGCTTGCCCAGCTCCTTGTCCAGGCGGGCGACTTCCGCGCTGAAGTCCACGATGCCCTTGAGGGGCACGAAGATGCGCGCGCCCTCGACAACGGCGGTGCCGCTGGCGCGGGGGCCGGTCTTGCCGGGGCCGATGTCCGCCGAGTCGATACGGGCCAGCTGGGCGATCAGGTGCACGTTGTCGCCCAACACGTCCAGGGCGCCGGGGGCGGCGTCGGCGGTGTCCACGATGAGCGGCAGCTTCTTGGCCGGGTCGATGGTGAGTTCGGTGCGGATGGTGCGCACGCTGCCCACCACGCCCTGGAAGAAGGCCATGTCCCTGGCGGCCTGGGCGCTTCTGCACCGGGGCCGACGCGCAGGGAAGGGCTGCAGGGCCAGTTCCTTGCCATTATTTTCCGGGGAAATGCCGGGCAGCACGCTCCAGATCTCCTGGGTCACGAAGGGCATCACCGGGTGCAGCAGCACCATGGTCTCGGAGAGCACGGTGAGCAGCACGCGGCGGGTGGCGTCCTTCTTGATCTCGTCCTCGGCGTACAGGTCGCCCTTGGCCATCTCCACGTACCAGTCGCAGAACTCGTTCCAGATGAACTTGTACAGCCCCTGGGCGATGTCGTTGAAGCGGTATTCCAGGGTGGCGGCCTCCACCTCGTCCTTCACTTCCTCCAGCCGGTGCAGAATCCAGCGGTTGGCGAGCGGCGCGTCCCCCCCGTTGGGAGAGAGCGCCTCGTCCAGCGTGGCCTTGGGGGCCTCGGGCAGGTTCATGAGGGCGAAGCGGGCGCTGTTCCAGATCTTGTTCACGAAGTGGCGGTAGCCCTCGATGCGCTTCTCGCTGAGCTTGATGTCGCGGCCCATGGCGGCGAAGGCCGTGAGGGTGAAGCGCAGGGAGTCCGTGCCGTACTTGTCGATCATCACCAGGGGGTCGATGACGTTGCCGGTGGACTTGCTCATCTTCTTGCCCTGCTCGTCGCGCACAAGGGCATGGATGTACACGTGGTGGAAGGGCACCTGCTCCATGAAGTGAATGCCCATCATCATCATGCGCGCCACCCAGAAGAACAGGATGTCGAAGCCGGTGACCAGCACGCTGGTGGGGTAGTAGGCCTTCAGCTTGTCCGTGCCGCCCTTTTCCTCGCCGGGCCAGCCCAGGGTGGAGAAGGGCCACAGGGCGGAGGAGAACCAGGTGTCCAGCACGTCCTCTTCCTGGGTCAGCGCGCCGCCGCACTTGGGGCAGCCATGCGCCAGGTCGGCCGGGTCTTCCGTCTGCACGATGAGCTCATTGCAGGCCTGGCAGGTCCAGGCCGGAATGCGGTGCCCCCACCAGATCTGGCGGGAGATGCACCAGTCGCGGATGTTGTCCAGCCACTCGTAGTAGGTCTTCTCCCACTGGGCGGGGAAAATCTGGGTCTGGTCCGGCACGGCCTCGCGCGCGGCCTTGGCCAGCGGCCCCACCTTCACGAACCACTGCTCGGACACGTGGGGTTCGATGACGCTCTTGCAGCGGTAGCACTCGCCCACGCTGTGGTCGTGGTCGGCGATGTCCACCAGCAGGCCTTGCGCCTCAAGGTCGGCAACGACGCGATCGCGGCACTCGGTCTTGGTGAGCCCGCGGTAGGCGGCCGGCGCGTTCTCGTTCATCAGGCCCATGTCGTCGATGACCGGGATCACGGGCAGGTTGTGGGTGCGCGCCAGGGCCCAGTCGTTCATGTCGTGCGCCGGGGTGATCTTGAGGCAGCCGGTGCCGAACTCCATGTCCACGTAGGCGTCGGCGATGACCGGAATCTCGGTGCCCACCAGTGGAAGCACGACCTTCTTGCCCACGGCGAAAGTGTAGCGCTCGTCCTCCGGGTGCACGGCCACGGCCACGTCGCCCAGCATGGTTTCCGGCCGAGTGGTGGCGACGATGAGTTCACCACTGCCGTCCGCCAGCCTGTAGCGGATGCGGTAGAGCTTGCCCTTCTTGGGGCTGTGCTCCACCTCGTCGTCGGCCAGGGCCGTGTGGCAGCGGTTGCACCAGTTGACGATGTAGTTGCCCTTGTAGATGAGGCCCTCGCCGTACAGGCGCACGAAAACCTCGCGCACGGCTTTGGACAGGCCCTCGTCCAGGGTGAAGCGCTCGCTGGTCCAGTCCACGCTGGCGCCCATGCGCCGGATCTGGTTCAGGATGCGGTCGCCGTACTCCTTCTTCCAGTCCCACACGCGCTCGATGAAGGCCTCGCGGCCCAGGTCGTCGCGCTTCTTGCCCTCTTTCTTCAGCTGGCGCTCCACCACGTTCTGCGTGGCGATGCCCGCGTGGTCGGTGCCGGGAACCCAGAGCACGCTTTTGCCCTGCTGGCGCATGAACCGGCAGAGGATGTCCTGCAGGGTGATGTTGAGCGCGTGGCCCATGTGTAGCGCGCCGGTGACGTTCGGCGGCGGAATGACGATGGAGTACGGCTTTTTCTTGCCGGAAAGCACGTCCTGGGGATCGGGGGTGAATGTCTTGTTCTCCTCCCAGTGCCGGCCCCAGCGGGCCTCCACGTCTGCGGGCTCGTAGCCCTTGGGCAGCGCGGCTTCCTGCGCGGCTGAGGGGGTGGTCTTCGGTTCGCTGGCGTCGGACATGTGCTCTCCTTCTCGCGCGCGTTCTGCCGGGCCTCGCCGGAGATCCGGCCGGCCCGCCTTCCCTTCCGCAGCTCCCGGGAGGGGGCCGGAATGCGGCCCGAAGGGGATTGCCAGGGAGGGCCGGGCGCGGATAGGGTGCCCGGAAACCCTGGGGGCGGCGGATGACGCGCGTTTTCGTCTTGTGGGATGACTCGCACCTGTGGGGCCTGCTTGTGCTGCGCGCCTTGCGCGCGCTCGGCGTGCCCCACGGGATTTTGCGCGCCAATCAAATAGCCGAGGGAGCGCTCTCTGGCAAGCCCAGGGCCTTTGGCCCGGCGCAGGGAGGTTCTGCCCCGTCGGGCGACGGAGGCTCTGGCCTTTCGGGCGATGGGACCGGGGCCTCCTCCCCGCTCCACTCCCTGCTGATCGTCCCCGGCGGCTGGGCGCGCGGCCGGGCCCTGCGCCTGGGCGAGGCGGGACGCGCGGCCATCCGCGACTTCGTGGCCGTCGGCGGCAGCTACCTGGGCTTCTGCGGCGGCGCGGGCCTGGCCCTCACCAGCCCGCGGCCGGGCGAATCCCTGGGCATCTGCCCCTGGGGGCGCATGGGCTTTGCCGGACGTCTGCAACACTTCCTCTCCGGCGACGTGCGCCTGGCCTTGGCGCCGCAGTCCGGCGGGCTCAACCCGCCCGGCGGCGGGGAGGCCCTGGCCCAGGTGTGGTGGCCCGCCCAGTTCGCGCCCTCGAAGGACGAAAACGACGGCGTGGAGGTGCTGGCCCGCTACTACGGCCTGGGCCCGGACTTCTGGGTGGCCGATCTGGCCCTGTCGCGCATCCCGGAGGAGGCCCTCTCCGACTGGGAGAACCTCTACGGCCTGCAAGTGCGGCCGCACTTCCTCTCCGGCCGGCCGGCGGTGATCTCCGGCCGCTTCGGCGCGGGCCGCTACCTGCTCTCCTACCCGCACCTGGAAACCCCGGACTCGCCCCAGGCCAACGCCTGGCTGGCGCACATCCTGGCCGGGCTTTCCGGCGCGGACTGCGCGCAAACGCGCGTGCCGCCCTGGAACGTCGGCGCGGAGGCCCCCCGCTGGGCCGATGCGGTGCTGCTTGAGGCCAAGGCCGCGCTGCGGGAGGTCATCGCCCTGGGGCAGGAGCATCTGCTGCTCTTCTGGCGCACCCCCTGGCTCATCGGCTGGCGGCGCGGCATCCCCGGTCCGGGCATCAACAGCCTGTACGCCCTGGTGTGCGAGGCCCTGGCAAGCCCGCCCCCGGCGGCCGGCAGCCCGGCCGAAGCCTTCTGGCTGGCCCACGCCGAGGAGTTCCGCCGCCTTGCCGCCCTGTTCTGCAAGGGGCTCTCCGGCCTGCTGCTGGCCGAGCGCCTGGACATGACCGTGCGCCAGACGCCGGGCGTGGACGGGGCCGACGACGTGTTCTCGAAGAACCTGCGCGACATGCGCCTGGCGCTCTTCGGCCCGCCGCCCTCCTCCGGCGGGGTGGGCGGGCAGCTGTTGGGGATGCTGGAGGAGCTGCTGGCGGGAATGTGGGTAGGATAATAGCTGGCGACATCATGGTTTAAAAAGCTGCTACGGTCTTTTATGGACACAAACGAAATACTCGCTCGTCATCTTCACATAATTTCATCTGATATCGTCCTCGCAAGGTGTGCACTCCACTATTGCACTCTAACAATGGATGCTCCATTTGCCAACGGAGGGTCCGAATTTTTTAGCGCAATTAGACACCATTCAACAACTGCTCTTGCCGTCCACACATGTAGAATTTTTGAATCTAGTTCATCCAGAAGCAGTATTTCTTCATTTCAGCAAGTTTCGCATTTTATGCGAAAAAACACAGACAAAATTAAAGTTCATCATCATCTAAGCTTAGCAAACTATATTGATCTGTTACACTTTTCTTGCAACAGATGTGCCGAAAATTGTGACTTTGCAAGTCATATATGTCAATCTTGCCTAGTTGGCCATACAGGGTTGTGCATTTCGGCGTGCTGCAGTGAGAATGCTGAATTGATAAAGCTCGCCAGGGAATTCAGAGACAAATGGGTTGCGCATGCAGAAATTCCGAATAAACCGATACGTACAACATATGCAACATTTGAACGTCTGTTGACCATCGCCGAAAACTTTCTGTTGCCGTTCTCTTTATATGTTTTTCCGGGGGATGAATTTCGTGATGTCATTGAACAGCATCAATCTTGGGCTTTCTTCAATGAGATGAGGGAAACGCTAGACACGTTGGAAGCTGCAAGAGTGTTAAAGCAAAAGACAGACTGAAATTTTTCCATAACACTATTAACCCGACCTCTCGCGGCAACTCGACTGCGGAGGCTCTGACATCAAGATACTGACTTTCTAGTGGGCGGGGCGGATGAAAAGCCTCTGCCCGCCCGTTGACACCCGCGCCCCTCTCCTCTATCGCCCAACCGACACGTTCACACCGGCCCGGCGGGACGACCCGCCCCGGCCGCCCTTCCACGGGGACGACCCCGCCTGCCGCAAGGAATCGCAACCATGTCCTGGACGTATCTGTTCATCGCCGGCCTCTTCGAGGTGGCCTGGGCCGTGGGGCTCAAGTACACCGAAGGTTTCACCCGCCTGGTCCCTTCCGTGTTCGTCGTCGGCTCCATGATCGCCAGCATGGCCCTGCTGGGCCTGGCCGTGCGCCATCTGCCCATCGGCACGGCCTACGCCGTGTGGACGGGCATCGGCACCCTGGGCGCGGCCATCTTCGGCATGATCGTGCTGGGGGAAAGCGCCGGGGCCCTGCGCCTCGTCTGCATCGGGCTCATCGCCGCGGGCATCGCGGGCTTGAAGCTCCTGCCCTCGTAACCCCGCCAAAAACAAAGCCCCCGCGCCATGCCTGACGCGGGGGCTTTTTTCATGCCGTGCGCTGGTGTCTAGTAGCGGCGGGGCGGACGGGGCGCGCGCTCCTTCGCCTCGTTGACGCGCAGGGTGCGGCCGCCGAAGTCTTTTCCGTCCAGGGCCTCGATGGCCTTGGCTGCACCCGCGTCCTCCATCTCCACGAAGCCGAAACCACGGAAGCGGCCGGTCTCGCGGTCCATGACGAACTTGACCATCTGCACTTCGCCGAAACCGGCGAACAGGTCGCGGATCTCGTCTTCCTTGGCGCTGAAAGGCAAATTCCCAACGTAGATGGACTTCATCGCTTCTTACTCCTCGAAGTGAGCTACACGGAAAAAAACCCGCCTTGCCGCGCCAGCCCGCAAATGGCAAAAAAACGAGCAACGACGCCACAAGATTGCCTAGACCTATTTGGCGCACTATCCCAGCGCATCAAAAACAGCAAGAGGAAAAGAACCAAAATCAAGGGGTGTTGCAAGAAAAATTCGCGCGCGCGCGCCGTCGCCCCCGCTGGGTCGCGGGGGATGGCCGGGCGGGCCGGCGAAAATGCGGCGCCGGCACCGCCTCAGCCCTTGCGGCTGAGGATGCCCCCGCCCGAAAAAAAGTCCAGCCCCGGCAGTGAATTGCCCAGGCCCGACGCGCCCTTTCCGCTGTCGTAGAGGTCCAGCAGCTGGTTGGCCCGCTCCACCTGGGCCTCGGTGCGCTTCTCCAGGCTGCGCACGGCAAGCTCGCCGGGGGTGAGGGCGGCGGTGGCCTTGTGGCTGGCGCGCATCCAGTCGTCCGGGCCACTCTCCAGGGCGGCCGTTGCGCTGGCCCGCACCGAGGGCAGGAAGCCGCCGTCGCCCAGGAGCGCCCCGTAGGCCTCGTCCGGCCGGGAAAAGAGCGCCATGAGGAAGCGCTCCTCGTCGAGCCACAGGCTTTGCCCGGCGCGCGCCACGCCGATGGAGTCCAGCTCCGTTGACCGGCCCGCGGCCAGGCCGCTCCATTTCTCGGCCACGCCCGGGGCCAGGCTGTCGGTGTTCCTGGCCAGCTGGCCGCCCACGTCGTTGTAGGCGGAAAGCACGTCTCCCAGGGCGTCGGCCAGGGTGGTGGCGGCCTCGCTCACGCGCAGGGGCGCGGCCTCGCCGAAGGTGCCGGAGACGCCCACCGTGAGCAGCCCCCCGCCCGCGCTGTACAGGCCGCTGGCGCTCCGGCGCGCCTCGCCGTCGATGACCGCGCGCCCGGTGACGCCGGGCTGGGCCGTGGCGTTCAGCCCCAGGACCGCGAGCAGATTCTCCGAGGCCGCGTCCGCGCCGGTGAGCCGCAGCCCCCAGCCGGTCTTGCCCGTGTCGGCCAGCACTTCCAGCCCCTGGGCGTCCGTGGTGCCCGTGCCGCCCCCGGCGCTGTCCGGCAGGGTCCACACGCGCTTGGCGGGCACCAGCTGCGCGGCCATGGCCGGGCTGGCCGAGCCCAGCACGCGCGCCATGCGCGCGAGCACGTCGCCCCAGGTGTCGCCGCTGACCACCTGGATGCTCACGCTGCCGGACACGCCGTCAGCCTCGCTGCCGGGCGCGGGCGTGGTTCCCACCTGGGCGGGGCCCAGCAGATAGGCCAGGGTGTAGCTGCCGGGAGCCAGCGTGGTGGCGGCTCCGGGGTCGAAGCCCTGGCTGGCGTAGCGCGTGGGTTTGGCGGCCGAGAGGCCCGTCACGTCGATGACGCCGGTCTCGGCGGGAAGGTCCCGCGCCTGGGCCACGTTGGCGGCGGAAAGCCCCAGCCCTGAGCCTAGTCCGGAGCCCAGCCAGCCCCCCAGCCCCCCGCCCGCGCCCGAGGCGTTGGCCAGGGAGACCCCCTGCCCGGCGTGGCTGGCGTCGGAGGAGAGCACCAGGGCCGAGAGCCCGTTGTCGAACCCGGCGGAATCCGAGCGCACCTGCGCGTCCACCGCCAGGGGGGAGGCGTTCACAGCCCCGGCCACGGCGTCCAGGACCTGGCCCGTGGTCCAGCCCCGGCCCACGCTCACGGCGAGGGTGTCCGACTCGTCGCCCAGGGACAGCTTCAGGGAATAGGTTCCGGCAGCAAGGCCCGAGGCAGCGTCCGCCCTGCGCCGCGCGGTGGCCAGGCGGTCCTCCAGGGAGGAGACGCCCGGAGAGTTGAAGCCGGCCGAGAGCTCGGCCGAGAGTTCCCGCGGCACGCTCACCAGGCGCGCCCCGCTGACGGTCCCTTCCAGCCCGGTGGCGAAGCTACCCGCCAGACTGGACGAAGAGGGCCAGGACACGGCGTCGATGCGCTGGGACAGGCGCGAGAGCGCGCCGGCAAGGGCGTCCTCCAGGCCGGTGAGCAGGCGCGTCTGGGCCGAGGGGGAGAGGGAGTCGCGCAGCTCGCTCTGGGCGGGCGCGGCGGTGCTTGCGCGGCTGCCATCGACGTACAGGGAGACCCCCGCTGGCGCAGCCGCGGAGTCAAGACTCGTCGTCGTCCCCTGCCATTTGATGCTCGTCATGCAGCCCTTCCGGGCCGCGCGCGCCGGCGTCCCCTCCGCCATCGGCGGAGTAGAACACCTGCTCCATGCACAGACCCCGCGCCGGGGCCGTGGCCGGAGCCTTGCTGCGGTCGCGGCCTTCGAGGATGCATCGGACGTCCTGCGGGGTCACTTTACCCCGGCCCACGGCCACCAGGCAGCCCATCATGTTGCGCACCATCTGCTTCAGGAAGCCGTGGGCCTGGAAGCGCCACACCGTCTCCGGGCCCTGGCCCGGCTCATGCCAGATGCGAGCGAGGGTGCGCACCGTGCCGCGCGAGCCCAGGGGCGTGCCCAGGTTGCGGAAGGCGTTGAAGTCGTGGGTGCCCAGCAGCAGCGCGGCGGCCTCGTCCATGGCGGGCACGTCGAGCCCGGGCACGGCCCACACGAAGCGCCGGCGCAGGGGGTTCACGTAGCCGCCCTCGTGCCACAGGGTGTAGCCGTAGATCTTGGAGCGCGCGCCGAACTGGGCGTGGAAGCCCGGCTCGGCGATGGCGGCGTCGACCACGCGCACGTCCGGGGCCAGCAGGCTGTTGAGGGCCTTGTCCCAGGGCACGCGGGCGAAGCGGGCGGGAATGTCGAAATGGGCGCACTGGCCCAGGGCGTGGACGCCGGAGTCCGTCCTGCCGGCCCCCTGCACATGCACGGGCTCGCCCACCACCTTGGCGATGGCGGCCTCCACGTCGCTCTGCACCGTGCGCACCCCGCCCTGGTGCTGCCAGCCGCAGAAATCCGTGCCGTCGTAGGCCAGGATGAGCTTGATGCGCACCACTTCGGATTGCGGGCCGGGCTTCGGGCCGGGCGTCGAGTGCGTCCCGGAGGTCTGCGCGGTGGTCTTCATGGGAGCCGTCATGGGGCCGCACGTAGCACAGCCCCGGCCGGGCGTCCACGGGGTTTCCCCTGCGGCCCGGACGGGGCTGTGCGTCTTTCTTCTTCGGCGGCCTGCGGCCCTGGGACGGGGCCTACTGGCCGGGGTTCTGCACCGGGGCCTGTATCCTGGTCATGGCCTCGGTGAGCTTGGCGGCCTTGTCGGTCTTCACGTAGGTCATGATCTCGCCCGCCACCTTGGGCTTCATGCCAGTCAGGATCTTGACGGCGAGCTCCTGGTCCATGTTGGAGAGCACCTCGGCCGCCTGCTTGGGCTTCATGGCCTGGTAGGTGTCCACCTGGCGCTTGATGCGCGCGTCCTTCAGGCTGTCGGCCTCGTCCAGCAGCTTCTTGATGGAGGCCTCCACGCGCTTGAGCTCGGCCAGCTTGTCGTCGATGCTCTTCTCCATGGCCGTGAGGGCACGCTCCTTGGCGGCCAGCTCGGCCTCGCGGCGGTTGGCGTCCTTGGCCTCCCGGCTCTCGCCCACGCGGGCCTGGGGCACGGCGTTCTCGGCCAGCATGTCGGGCTCGCCCCCCCCTGGGCCTCCTGCCGCCTCGGCCTTGGGGGCCACCTCGGGCGGGGCCGGGGCCTTCTCGCCGGACTGCGCGGCCAGGGCCTTGGGGATGGGCAGGATGTCCTGCTCGGAAAGCTGACGCCACACGTCGAGCCCGAGGGCTCCCAGCACGGTGAGCTTGAGGGCGGCCACCACCGAAAGCGCCAGCAGGACCTTAATGATCCTGGGGCTTATAGCGAATCGTGGCCATTTCATCGAACTCTTTCTGCTCTTCGAGGTTTTCTGCGACATGGTGTTTCCTGGCCTGCCTGTCCTTGAGTTTCTCCAGGAGCTTCTTCTCCCTGGAGCGGAGCACCGCTTCCTGGCGGCAGGTTTGCAAAATCGAGGCCAGCCGTTCCAGCTCGGCCCTGGCCGTGGCCACGTCGCGCTCCAGGGCCTCGCGGTAGGTGCGCCAGAGCCAGATGTCCGCCTCGGTGGCCGAGTCGCCGAAGCCCTTCTCGTTGTGCGCGGCGAGCATGGCCTCGGTCTCGGCCAGCAGGCGGGCCTGGGCGTCGTGCCTGGCCTGGGCCTCGGCCAGGGCCATGCGCGCCTGGTCCTCCAGCTGGCGCCGGTATTCGAGCACCTTCTCCAGGCGGAAGACGAAGCGTTTGGCCATGCCAGCTCATGCCACGATACCCGCGCCGGAGCAAGACCCGGCCCCCTTGCGGCAAGCGTGCGCCCGCTTGCGCGGCCCGGCCCAAGGGTGTACAGCGTGAGCGTCCCGAAAACCCCGCGCACCAGCGCCGGAAAGCCGACGAGGATCCCCCCATGAGCACTCCCCCGCGCGCCGTCATCTTCGACCTGGACGGCACCCTGCTGGACACCCTGGCCGACCTCGCCGACTCCGGCAACGCCGCCCTGGCCGCCCTTGGCCTGCCCACCCACCCGGACGACGCCTACCGCTACTTCGTGGGCCTGGGCATAGAGGAGCTGGTGCGCCGCATGCTGCCCGAGGACCGCCGCGACCCCGCCACCCTGAAGCAGGCCGTGGCCCTGACCGGCGGGGAGTACAAGCGCCGCTGGAAGGACAAGACCCGGCCCTACGACGGCGTGCCGGAAATGCTGGACGCCCTGCGCCTGCGCGGCCTGCCGGTGTGCGTGCTCTCCAACAAGCCGCAGCCGTACACCGACCTCACCGTGGAGGCCTTCTTTCCCGGCTGGCCCTTCGCCCATGTGCGCGGCGCCCGGCCCGAGGTGCCCAACAAGCCGCACCCGGCCGGGGCCCTGGCCCTGGCGCGGGAGCTTGGGTTCGCCCCGGGCTCCATCGTCTTCGTGGGCGACACGGCGACGGACATGAAGACCGCCCGCGGGGCGGGCATGCTGCCCGTGGGCGCGCTGTGGGGCTTCCGCGACGAGCCCGAGCTGGCCGGAAGCGGCGCCCTGCGCATCATCGCCCACCCCATGGAGCTTCTGGCCCTGCTGGACGCGCCCGTTGCCGAGGCCTTCGCCCCCGTGGGCGCGACACAGGGGGAATAGGCCCATGCGCCAGGCCCCGCCCGAAGCCCCCGCCTCCCTGCCGGACAGCGCCGACCTGCTGAACGCGGTCAACGCCGGGGTGCTGGTGCTGGACCCGGACACGGGGGAGATCCTCTCCGCCAACGACCGCGCCAGGGCCATGCTCTGCGCCGGCTGCTCCCTGCCCTCGCTGGAGTCCATCTTCCCCAGGGGCGAGTTCCGCCTGGCCGACCTGCTGGAAGGGGTGAGCGGCGTGGAATGCCGCGTGGCCGGGGCCGGCGGGCAGAACATGCCCGTGCTGCTGGCCTCCCGCCTGGTGGAGCGCGGGGGCGGCAGGCGGCTTCTGGTCATCACCGCCACGGACCTTTCCCTGTTGCGCCGGGCCGAGGCCCGCTACCAGAGCTTTTTCGAGAACGTGGTGGAGGGTGTGTTCCAGTCCACCAAGAACGGCCGCTACCTCATGGTCAACCCCGGACTGGCCGGCATCCTGGGCTTCGACTCGCCCGAGGAGCTCATCGCGCACTTCAAGGATCTGCGCAGCCAGCTCTACGTGGACCCCGCCGACCGCGACACCCTGTTCCGCGTGCTGGCCGAGACCGGGCAGATCAAGGGCTTCGAGACCCAGTTCATCTGCAAGGACGGCAGCACCCGCTGGATCTCCCTCACCGCGCGCGAGGTGCGCGACCCCACCAGCGGCGAGCTCCTGTACATCGAGGGCCTGAACATCGACATCACGGCCCGCAAGGAGGCCGAGCGCGCCCTGAAGGAGAGCGAGGAGAAGTTCCGCCACACCTTCGACCAGTCGCCCATCGGGGCGTCCATGGTCAGCCTGGAGAACACCTTCCTGCGCGCCAACGAGGCCTTCTGCCGCATCACCGGCTACACCGAGGAGGAGCTCAGGCGCATCACCTTCGACGCCATAACCCACCCGGACGAGCGCGGCGAGAGCCTGCGCCAGTACGCGCGCGTCAAAAGCGGGGAGATCGAGTCCTTCGAGCAGGACAAGCGCTACATCACCAAGGACGGCCGCGAGGTGTGGGTGCACCTCTCCGCGGGCATGGTGCGCGACTCCGCCGGCAGGCCCCTGTACCTGCTGCCCATGGTGCAGGACATCAACCACCGGGTGGAGACCGAGCGCGCCCTGCAGGCCATCAACGCCGAGAACGAGCGCCTGCGCTCCGGCCTGGAGACCGTGTTCCGCTCCATCCCCGACGCCATCATCACCGTGGACACGGACATGCGCATCATCCAGACCAACCGCGCCCTGTCCGAGACCTGCTGCATCGGCCAGGACCTGACCCAGGGCAAGGACCTCTCCTGCGTCAGCGGCTCGTGCAAGCGGGCCTGCTTCGCGGTGCTGCGCACCACGCTGGAGACGAGAAAGCCCGTGCTGGAGCATCGCGTGGAGTGCCAGACCCACTCCCCCGGCCGGGTCATCATCATCAACAGCTCGCCCCTGCTGGACCGGGACAACACCTTTGTGGGCGCGGTGCTCGTCATCCGCGACATCACCCGCCTGGCGGACCTGGAGAAGCGCCTCACCGACCTGCACAGCCACCGCGGCATCGTGGGCAAGAGCAAGGTCATGCAAGACATCTACTCCGTGCTGAACCACCTCTCCGACGTGGAAAGCACGGTGCTCATCACGGGCGAGTCGGGCACGGGCAAGGAGCTCATCGCCGAGGCGCTGCACTACGGCGGCTCGCGCTGCAAGGGCCCGCTCATCAAGGTGAACTGCTCGGCCCTGTCGGAAAGCCTGTTGGAGAGCGAGCTCTTCGGCCACATGCGCGGGGCCTTCACCGGTGCCATCCGCGACAAGATCGGCCGCTTCGAGGCGGCCGAGGGCGGCACCATCTTCCTGGACGAGATCGGCGACATCTCCCCGCGCATCCAGCTGAACCTCTTGCGCGTGCTGGAGCGCAAGGAGTTCGAGCGCGTGGGCGACTCGCGCACACGCAAGGCCAACGTGCGCGTGCTGGCCGCCACCAACGTGGACCTCATGGAAAAGATCCGCCAGGGGCTCTTCCGCGAGGACCTGTACTACCGCCTCAAGGTCATGGTCATCCAGCTGCCGCCCCTGCGGGAACGCACCGAGGACATACCGCTTTTGATGACCCACTTCATCAACCACTTCAAGACCAGCTTCGGCAAGCGCATCACCAAGTGCTCGGACGAGGTCATGCGCCTGTTCATGACCTACCCCTGGCCGGGCAACGTGCGCGAGCTCAAGTACTCCCTGGAGCACGCCTGCATCCTCTGCCCGGGCGGAGAAATCACCGCGGCGCACCTGCCCGCGGACATCACCCGCTTCGGCCTTGGGCGGCTGCCGGCCCGGACCGCCGCGGCGCCGGCCCAGCGTCGCGGCAGCGGTGGCGGCATGGGCGGCAGCGTGGGCGCGGGCCTCACGCGTGACGACATCACCCGCGCCCTGGCCCACGCGGGCGACAACCGGGCCAAGGCGGCCCGCCTTTTGGGCGTGGATCGGCGCACCCTCTACCGCAACATGGCAAAGTATCAAATTTCCTGATATTCATTCTCCTGCCAGAAGCCAAAACAGTGGCGCCCCACCTTCGTGGCGCCCCACATGTGGCGCATGCCACACATTTTCCCCCGCCTCCACCATTCCCTCATTCTTTCAGATGGTTGCGCAACACACCAGAATCAAAGAACCTTTCGACACAAATTCCTTGGTGACAAAACCTCCCGGAGCATGGCATGGCTATTGCTGAATCAGGCGCGCCGGCGCATGGCTGGGGAAGGCTTCGTACAAGGCCTTCCCCGAATCAGGTTGCGGCGGCAAGGAGGCCCCCGGGGGGCTGGGGGCCAAAAACGACACGCGGAGCGCAAGCCCGCGTGAAAGATCAAGCCGCCGCGAGGCGGCCCAAGGAGCAGGGGGATGGCTGACGCACCGGTCAAGAAACCGATTTACAAATCTCTGTATTTCCAGGTCATCATGGGCATCTGCATCGGCGTTGCCCTGGGCGTGTTCTTCCCGGGCAAAGAGGGACTGGCCGCGCAGATGAAGCCCTTCGGGGACGCCTTCATCAAGATGATCAAGATGATCATCGCGCCCATCATCTTCTGCACGGTGGTGGTCGGCATCGCCAAAATGGGCGACATGGGCAAGGTGGGCCGCGTGGGCATCAAGGCCATGCTCTACTTCTGGACCATGACCCTGCTGGCCCTGATCATCGGCCTGGTGGTGGTGAACACCTACCAGCCCGGCGTGGGCATGAACCTCGACGTGTCCACCATGGACATGAGCGCGGTTGAGAAATACGCGGGCAGCGCCAAGAAGCTCTCCACCGTGGACTTCATCCTGAACATCATCCCGGCCAACGTGGTGGACGCCTTCGCCAAGGGCGAGATCCTCCAGGTGCTGTTCTTCTCCATCTTCTTCGGCCTGGCCCTTTCCGCCCTGGGCGAGCGGGCCAAGAACGTCACCAAGTTCATCGACGAGTTCAGCAAGGGCCTGTTCAAGGTCGTGCACTACATCATGTACTTCGCGCCCATGGGCGCCTTTGGCGCCATGGCCTACGTGGTGGGCGCCCACGGCGTGGCCTCGCTGCAGCAGCTCATGTACCTCATGGCCGGCGTGTACACCACCTGCATCCTGTTCATCTTCGGCGTGCTGTGGGCCGTGTGCCGCCTTGCCGGCTTCAGCCTGTGGCGCTACCTCTGCTTCATCAAGGAGGAAATCCTCCTCGTGCTCGGCACCAGCTCCTCCGAGTCCGCCCTGCCGCGCATGATGAGCAAGATGGAAGTGGCCGGCTGCAACAAGTCCGTGGTGGGCCTCACCCTGCCCATGGGCTACTCCTTCAACCTTGACGGCACCTGCATCTACCTGACCATGGCGGCCGTGTTCCTGGCCCAGGCCACCAACACCCCGCTCTCCCTGAACGACGAACTGTACATGCTGGGCATCCTGCTCCTGACCTCCAAGGGCGCGGCGGCCGTCACCGGCGGCGGCTTCATCACCCTGGCGGCCACCCTGGGCAGCCTGCACACCATCCCCATCGCCTCCATCGCCGTGCTGCTCGGCGTGGACCGCTTCATGAGCGAAGCCCGCGCCATCACCAACCTCATCGGCAACGGCGTGGCCACCATCGTGGTCTCCAAGTGGGAGGGCGCGCTGGACATGAACGCACTGCAGAAGGCCCTCTCCGGCAAGGACGAGGAAGCCGAGGACTCCCCCGAGGAAATCCTCGCCGCCATCCCGGTCAACGGGCAGGACGGCAAGCCCTAGTCGACTCACGCGCCCCGGCGGTCCGTTCGGACCGCCGGGGCCATTTTTTTGTTAACCCCCGCACGGAGGATTTATGTCTCTTCCCTTGACGGCCAACCACCCCACCCTGAACGCCCGCCGCATGGACGGCGTGCTGGACTGGGCCCAGATGCTCACCGGCGTCGGGCTCATCGCCTTCATGTGGGCGCACATGCTGCTTGTGGGCAGCGTGCTCCTGAGCCCGGAAATCATGAACTCCATCGCCGCCTTCTTCGAGAACAGCGGCATGGCCCAGGTGGGCGGGCCGCTCATTTTCGCCCTTTTCCTGGCCCACTTCGTCCTGGCCGCGCGCAAGATCCCCTTCCGCCTGGAAGGCCAGAAGACCATCTGGGAGCACGCCAAGCTCATCCACCACGCCGACACCTGGCTGTGGGTGGTGCAGGCCGCCAGCGCCATGGTCATCCTCATCATGGGCGCCATCCACATGTGGGCCGTGCTCTCCGACCTGCCCATCGTGGCGCTGAAGGCCGCCGAGACCCTGCAAAGGAACAAGTGGTGGCTGGCCTTCTACCTGCTGCTGGCCCCCCTGGTGCATGTGCACCTGGGCATCGGCCTGTACCGCATCGCGGTGAAGTGGGGCTTCGCCGGCCGGGCCGAGCGCCGCGGCCTCAAGCGCTTCGCCACCCTCATCGTCCTGGTCTCCGTCGGCATCAGCGTGCTGACGCTGTTCCGCTTCTGGTTCATGGTAGCCTAGGGAGACTTACGCACATGCAAACGATTTACACCGACGTACTGGTCATGGGCGCCGGCCTGGCCGGCGAACGCGCGGCCATCGAAGCCGCCGAGGCGGGCTTCTCCGCCATCTGCCTGAGCCTCGTCCCCTCGCGCCGCTCGCATTCCTCCGCCGCCATGGGCGGCATGCAGGCCGCCATGGGCAACTGCGCCAAGGGCGAGGGCGATTGCCCCGACGTGCACTTCGCCGACACGGTCAAAGGCTCCGACTGGGGCTGCGACCAGGAAGTGGCGCGCATGTTCGCCGACCGCGCCCCCGTGGAGATGCGCCAGCTGGCCTACTGGGGCGTGCCCTGGGGCCGCGTGGTGCCGGGCAAGGGCACCTACTACAAGGGCGGCAAGCTCTTCGACAAAGAGGAAAAAGAGGAGAACCGCGGGCTCATCAACTCCCGCGACTTCGGCGGCACGGCCAAGTGGCGCACCTGCTACGTTTCCGACGGCACGGGCCACAGCGTGCTCTACACCGTGGACAACGTGTGCGCCAAGCTGGGCGTTGAGGTGCACGACAAGACCGAGGCCATCTCCCTCATCACCGACGGCGTGACCTGCTTCGGCTGCGTGGCGCGCTGCCTGCGCACGGGCGAGCTGCGCGTGTACCTGGCCAAGGCCACGGTCATCGCCACGGGCGGCTTCGGGCGCATCTACCCCGGCACCACAAACGCCGTCATCTGCGACGGCGGCGGCCACATCACCGCCATCAACACCGGCCTGGTGCCCATGGGCAACATGGAGGCCGTGCAGTTCCACCCCACGGGCATCGTGCCCACGGAAATCCTCGTCACCGAGGGCTGCCGCGGAGACGGCGGCACCCTGCTGGACGTGAACGAGGAGCGCTTCATGCACATCTACGAGCCCGAGAAGCAGGAGCTGGCCTCCCGCGACGTGGTCTCGCGCTGGATGACGCACCACATCCGCCAGGGCAAGGGCGTGCCCAGCCCCTACGGCGAGCACCTCTGGCTCGACATCCGCCACCTGGGCGAGAAGCACATCACCGGCAAGCTGCGCGAGGTGTATGAGATCTGCACCAGCTTCCTGGGCGTGAACCCCATCCACCAGCTCATTCCCGTGCGGCCCACCCACCACTACAGCATGGGCGGCGTGCGCACCAACAAGGACGGCCACGCCTACGGCATCTCCGGCCTGTTCAGCGTGGGCGAGGCCTCCTGCTGGGACATGCACGGCTTCAACCGCCTGGGCGGCAACTCCCTGGCCGAAACCGTCGTCGCCGGCGGCATCGTGGGCAAGAAGATCGCCGAGTTCCTGCAGGGCGCGGAGGTCACCTTCAACTCCGCCGTCATCGACGCCGAGGTGAAGAAGCAGCAGGAGCGCATCGGGAACATCATCCGCTGCAAGAACGGCACGGAGAACGTGTACAAGGTGCGCAAGACCATGCAGGACACCCTGCACAAGGGCGCCAACATCTTCCGCACCGAGCAGGGCCTGACCGAATGCGTGAAGACCCTGCAGGAGACCCTTGAGCGCGCGCGCAAGGTCGGCCTCAAGAGCAACGGCCTGGGCGTGAATCCCGAACTCTCCGCCGCGCTCAAGATCGAAGGCCAGGTGAAGATGGCCCTCATGGTGGCCTACGGCGCGCTGAACCGCACCGAGAGCCGCGGCAGCCACAACCGCGAGGACTACCCCGCGCGCAACGACCGCGACTGGCTGACCCGCACCCTGGCCTACTGGAAGAACGAGAAGGACGACCTGCCCACGCTGGAATACGAGGCCGCCACGCAGATCTTCCACATTCCGCCCGGCGACCGCGGCTACGGCAAGAGCCAAATCATCCAGGCCGAGAACATCCCGGCCGCTCCCAAGGGGTAGAGTCATGGCCAGAAACCTGAAATTCAACATCTTCCGCTACAATCCCCAGGACCCGGAGTCCACGCCGCACATGGAGACCTTCTCCCTGGAGGAAACCGACTCCCTGACGCTGTTCATCGCGCTCAACCGCATCCGCGAAGAGCAGGACCCGAGCCTGCAGTTCGACTTCTGCTGCCGCGCGGGCATCTGCGGCTCCTGCGGCATGGTGATAAACGGCCGCCCGGGCCTGGCCTGCCACACCAAGACCAAGGACCTGCCGGACGAGATCACCCTGCTGCCCCTGCCGGTGTTCCAGCTGGTGGGCGACCTCAGCGTGGACACCGGCAGCTGGTTCCGCGAGCTCTACGACACCGTGGAGAGCTGGATCCACACCAGCAAGACCTTCGACCCCAATGCGCAGGAAGAGCGCATGGAAGACGCCGTGGCCGAGGCCATCTACGAGCTGGACCGCTGCATCGAGTGCGGCTGCTGCATAGCGGCCTGCGGCACCGCGCGCATGCGCCCGGACTTCCTGGGCGCGGCGGGCATCAACAAGGTGGGGCGCTTCCTCATCGACCCGCGCGACGAGCGCACCGAACAGGACTACTACGAGATCCTCGGCACCGACATGGGCATCTTCGGCTGCATGGGCCTCTTGGCCTGCGAGGACGTGTGCCCCAAGCACATGCCCCTGCAGAACCAGCTGGGCTTCCTGCGCCGCAAAATGGGCATCACCGCGCTGAAGAACTTCTTTGGCAAATAGCGAGGAGGTCCGGTTATGCGAGAGATAAACCCGGCGGACATCTCGGCCGCGGTGGCGCGCATGTGCGTAAGCGCCAACACCCTGCTGCCCGAGGATGTGCGCAAGAAGCTTGAGGAAGGCTACCAGAACGAGACAACCGAGGCCGGCAGGGAGATCTTCCGCCAGCTCATCGAGAACGCCGACCTGTCCTTCGAGACCAAGTTGCCGCTCTGCCAGGACTGCGGCATGGCCGTGTTCTACGTGGAGATGGGCGAGGAGGCCCACGTGGCGGGCGGCATCAACAAGGCCATCACCGAGGGCATGATCGCCGGCTACAAGGACGGCTTCCTGCGCAAGAGCCTCTGCCACCCGCTCACGCGCAAGAACACCGGCGACAACACCCCGGCCGTCATCCACGTGGACCACGTGCCCGGCGATCGCGTCAAGGTCAGCTACATGGCCAAGGGCGGCGGCAGCGAGAACATGAGCCGCGTGACCATGCTCTCCCCCAGCCAGGGCTGGGAGGGCATCAAGAAGTTCGTGGTGCAGCGCGTGGTGGAGGCCGGGCCCAACCCCTGCCCGCCCATCATCCTGGGCATCGGCATCGGCGGCAGCTTCGAGCTGGCCCCAAAGATCGCCAAGAAGGCCCTGCTGCGCAAGCTGGACGACACCCACCCGGACCCGGTCATAGCGGCCCTGGAGGCCGAGCTGCTGGAGGCCGTGAACACGCTGGGCATAGGCCCCATGGGCCTGGGCGGCAGCTACACCTGCCTGGGCGTCAAGATCGCCATGGCCCCCTGCCACATCGCCAGCCTGCCGCTGGCGGTGAACGTGCAGTGCCACAGCGCCCGGCACGAGGAGGCGGAGTTCTAATGGCCACCTATACCCTGAACACCCCACTCACCGACGCGGACATCGAGATGCTGCGCGCGGGCGACATGGTGCTTCTGAACGGCATCATCTACTCCGGCCGCGACGCCGCGCACAAGAAACTGATGGAGCTCCTGGACAAGGGGGAACCCCTGCCCTTCGAGCTGAAAGGGGCTTCCATCTACTACGTCGGCCCCTCCCCGGCGCCTCCGGGCCGCCCCATCGGATCCGCCGGGCCGACGACCAGCTACCGCATGGACGCCTACGCGCCGCGCCTGCTCAGCCTGGGCCTCAAGGCCACCATCGGCAAGGGCAAGCGCTCCGAAGAAGTGAAGCAGGCCATGCGCGAGCACAAGGCCGTGTACTTCGGCGCCACCGGCGGGGCCGGCGCGCTTCTGTCCAAGTGCATCACGGCCAGCAAGGTCATCGCCTTCGACGAGCTGGGCCCCGAGGCCGTGCGCGAGATGACGGTGAAGGACTTCCCGCTGCTGGTCATCAACGACGCCTTTGGCGGCGAATTGTACGCCAAGCCGAACATCAAGGAATAGCCGGAACAAGCCGACGCAAAGAATCGACAACGACACGGGGGGAGGCCGGCGCGTGGGCGCTACCGCAGCCGGCCAGCATCCTGCCCCCCGCCGACCGGCCAGGGCTGGCCTCTCCCGCTTCCCGGATGGGCGGGGCGGGGCCAGCCCGGACGCTCCGCTCCGGAAACCCGGCCCCAGGCCGGCAACAGGGCGGGACGGCAAGGCCGGGCGGCCGAGCAACAGGACGCACCTGGGCGCGGGAGGACGGCAGTCTTCCCGCGCCCTTGCCCTTCCGAAAGCGCTCTGCTACCGTAAAGCCACAGGCCGGGACGTTGCCCCGCCGCCCCCCATGCCGAAGCTTCCGTGCCGGGCGACCCCGGCATTTTGCGCTGGCGCGTGGGCGGCCGCCCTTGTCCGGCCCGGCAACGCCGCAGAGCCACGCAGGAGGAGCCCCGCCCATGCCCGCCACCCCGCCACGCGCCATGCAGGCCATGGACCTCGACGCCGGCCGCGACCAGGCCTTCATGGACCAGGTGGCCCATGAGTCCGGCCAGGACCTCAAGAGCTGCTACCAGTGCGGCAACTGCACCGCCGGCTGCGCCTACTCCCACGACTACGACATCCCCGTGCACCAGGTGATGCGCCTGGTGCAGCTGGGCCTGAAGGACGCGGCCCTCTCCTGCCGGTCCATCTGGCTGTGCGCCACCTGCCAGGCCTGCACCACCCGCTGCCCCAACAACATCCAGGTGGCCACGGTCATGGACGTGCTGCGGCACATGGCCCGGCGCGCGGGCCACGCCCCGGAGCGCCTGGTCAAGACCTTCGCCGACTCCTTCCTGGCCTCTGTGGCGCGCCACGGCCGCGTGTTCGAGGCCGGGCTGGCGGCCTGCTTCGCCCTCAAGAGCGGCAAGCCCATGCAGGACGCCGGGCTCGGTCCGGCCATGCTCTCCCGGGGCAAGCTGGCCTTTTTGCCCCACGAGCCGGGCGGCAGCGCCAAGGCCGAGGTGGCCGCCATATTCGAGCGCTTCGCCCAGGGCAGACACCGCGCGCCCGCCACGGGCACGAAAGCGGAGGATAAGGCATGAGCCTGCGCCTGGGCTATTATCCCGGCTGCTCCCAGAGCGGGACCGCCGCCGAATACGACATTTCCACACGGGCCTGCTGCAGGGCCCTGGGCATGGAGCTGGCCGACGTGCCGAACTGGACCTGCTGCGGATCGACGCCCGCGCACACGGTGGACCACCACCTGGCCGGAGCCCTGGCCGCGCGCAACCTGCTCCAGGCGGAAAAGGCCGGCTTGGAGCGCGTGGTCACGCCCTGCCCCAGCTGCCTCGCTGCCCTCAAGACGGCGGATTCGCACCTGGCGGATGAAGCATACAAGGCCGGCGTGGAGGCCCTGCTGGGCCGCCCGGCCCCCGGCCCGGTGGACTGCCAGAGCACCCTGCAGGCGCTCTTCGAACACATCGGGCCCGAGGGCGTGAAGGCGCGCGTGAAGCGCCCGCTCACGGGGCTGCGCGTGGCCACCTACTACGGCTGCATCCTGAACCGCCCGCCCGGGCTCATGGCCTTCGACGATCCCGAGAACCCGGTCGCCATGGACCGCCTGCTGGAGGCCTGCGGGGCCACGGTGGTGGACTTTCCCTTCAAGACCGAGTGCTGCGGCGCGGCCTTCGGCATGCCCCGGCTGGACGTCATGCAACGGCTCTCCGCGCGCATCCTGGACATGGCCGAAAGCGTGGGCGCGGACGTCATCGCCGTGGCCTGCCCCCTGTGCCAGATGAACCTGGACCTGCGGCGCGGGCAGGTGAACGCCGCCTCCGGACGGGACATCCGCCTGCCGGTGCCCTATTTCACACAGCTCATGGGCCTGGCCCTGGGCCTGCCCGAGGCCGAGCTCTGCCTGCCCAAGCTGGTGCTGCCCCTTGAGCCCGCCCTTGCGGCCGCACAACAG
This sequence comes from Desulfovibrio sp., assembly GCA_016218665.1. GTDB lineage: Bacteria > Desulfobacterota > Desulfovibrionia > Desulfovibrionales > Desulfovibrionaceae > Humidesulfovibrio. The sequence goes on from JACRDI010000007.1 coordinate 36,924, forward strand.
CGCGAAGCCGCCGGCAGGGCCGAGGCCCAGGCCAGGGCCGCGGCCAAGGCCGCCAAGAACGGCACACCCCGTTCAGAGCCAGTTTGCAAGGAGGACGCCCCATGCGCATAGGCGTCATGGTCTGCCACTGCGGCAACAACATCGCCGCCACGGTGGACTGCGAGGCGGTGGCCGCCGCCGCGAGAGAGTTCCCGGACGTGGTCTACGCCACGGACCACATGTACGCCTGCTCCGACCCCGGGCAGAAGACCATCGAGCAGACCATCCGCGACCTGAAGCTGGACGGCGTGGTGGTGGCCTCCTGCTCGCCCAGGATGCACGAGGTGACCTTCCGACGCGCGGTGGAGCGCGCGGGGCTGAACCGCTACATGTTCGAGATGGCCAACATCCGCGAGCACGTGGCCTGGATCTCCCTTGACCGCAAGCGCAACACCCAGAAGGCCACGGACCTGGTGCGCATGGCCGTGGAAAAGCTGCGCGTGGACCGGCCGCTGACGCCCAAAAGCTTCGACGTGCAGAAGCGCGTGCTCATCGTGGGCGGCGGCGTGGCCGGCATACAGGCCGCGCTCGACTGCGCCGACGGCGGGCTGGAGGTGGTGCTGGTGGAGAAGAAGTCCTCCATCGGCGGCATCATGAGCAAGCTGGACAAGACCTTCCCCACCATCGACTGCTCCGTGTGCGTGCTGGGGCCCAAGATGGTGGACTGCGGGCAGAACCCGCGCATCACCCTGCACACGCTCTCCGAGGTGGAGGACATCTCCGGCTACGTGGGCAACTTCGAGGTCAAGATCCGCAAGCGCACCACCTATGTGGACTGGACCAAGTGCACCGGCTGCGGCGCCTGCCAGGAGAAATGCCCCAGCAAAAAGGTGCCCGACGCCTTCAACGAGAACGTGAGCCTGACCACGGCCATCAACATCCCCTTCCCCCAGGCCATCCCCAAGCGCGCGGCCATCAACGCCGCCCACTGCATCCGCCTGACCAAGGGCAAGTGCGGCAACTGCCAGAAGGTGTGCCCCACCGGCGCCGTGGACTTCGAGATGACCGACGAGGTGGTGACCGAGAAGGTGGGCGCCATCATCGCGGCCACGGGCATAGACCTCTTCGACCACACCAAGCTCGGCGAATACGGCGCGGGCCGCTACCCGGACGTGGTGACCTCGCTGGCCTACGAGCGCATGCTCTCGGCCTCCGGCCCGACCGCCGGGCACATCAAGAGGCCCAGCGACGGCAAGGAGCCCAAGACCGTGGCCTTCATCTCCTGCGTGGGCAGCCGCGACCGCAGCGTGGACCGGCCCTACTGCTCGGGCTTCTGCTGCATGTACACGGCCAAGCAGGCCATTTTGACGCGCGACCACATCCCGAACTCGCGCTCCTACGTGTTCTACATGGACATCCGCGCCAACGGGAAGGGCTACGAGGAATTCGTGCGCCGCGCCCAGGAGGAATACGGCGTGGAGTACGTGCGCGGCCGCGTGGCCCACATCTACCCCAAAGACGGCCCGGACGGCGTGCAGATGGTCGTGCGCGGGGCGGACACGCTCCTGGGCCGGCAGGTGGAAATCGCCGCCGACCTGGTGGTGCTGGCGGTGGGGGCCGAGGCCTCGCACGGGGCCCCGGAGCTGGCCGAGAAGCTGCGCATCTCCTACGATCACTACGGCTTCTTCCTGGAAAGCCACCCCAAGCTGCGCCCGGTTGAGACCAACACGGTGGGCGTGTTTTTGGCCGGGGCCTGCCAGGGACCGAAAGACATTCCGGCCAGCGTGGCCCAGGCCAGCGCGGCGGCCGGCAAAGTGCTGGCGCTGCTCTCCAAGGACAAGCTGGAAAGCGACCCGCAGATCGCCCTGGTCCAGGCCATCCGCTGCATCGGCTGCGGCAAGTGCGAGCGCACCTGCCCCTTCGGCGCCATCCGCATGCGCGAGCTGCGCGACGGCAGCAAGCGCGCCGAGGTGGTGGAGACCGTGTGCCAGGGCTGCGGCATCTGTTCCGTCACCTGTCCCGTGCGGGCCATCCAGCTCCAGCACTTCACCGACTCGCAACTGCTCGCGGAGGTCAACGCCCTATGCAAGACATGGGACGAGACTATCGAATCATAGGCTTTCTGTGCAACTGGTGCTCCTACGGCGGCGCGGACGCGGCCGGCGTGGCGCGCTTCAGCCAGCCCACGGACCTGCGCATCATCCGCGTGCCCTGCTCGGGCCGCGTGGATCCCATGTTCGTGGCCAAGGCCCTGCTTTCGGGAGCCGACGGCGTGCTGGTCTCCGGCTGCCACCCGCGGGACTGCCACTACTCCGAGGGCAACTTCTACGCCCGCAGACGGCTGGAGATGCTGCGGCGCTTCCTGCCCATCATCGGCGTGGACGAGGGCCGCTTCGAGTACATCTGGGTCTCCGCGTCGGAGGGCTCGCGCTGGCGCGACATGGTCACCAGGTTCACGGAGAAGATCCACGAGTTGGGGCCCATGCCGCGCATGACCGAGCCCGCGCGCACCATGTGCGCCCTTGAAGGCATGCTCGGCCAGTCCCTGGCGCAGCCGGACATGGGGGGAACAGAGGGCGACCTCTCCCAGGCCCGGATCCAGACCGTGCTCTCCGGCGAGCCCAAGCTGCCGGACTGGAGCAGGCCCGCCCAGGGGCAGGTGGAGCCCAGGGCCGACGCCATGCTCTCCGCCAGCGACATTGCGCGCCTGGGTGACGAGAACGGCGCCAACGGCAAGGAGGGCGGACATGGCCGCTGATGCCGACGACCGCGTCCTGCAGTTGCGCGCGGCGGTGAAGGCCGAGCTGGCGAACGTGGACTTCGTGCTGGGCTACGCCAAGGGCTTCGACCCCCTGCACGCCACGCCCGTCACCGTGCGCACCGAGGCCGACGCCGACAGGCTCATCTTCGACGCCACCTGCGTGCAGAACCTGGCCACCAGCCTCTACGGCCTCAATGGCAAGCGCATCGGCCTGGTGGTGAAGGGCTGCGACTCGCGCTCCCTCATCCAGCTCATGCAGGAGAAGCTCCTGGAGCGCTCCCAGCTGGTCATCTTCGGCCTGCCCTGCGACGGCGTGCTGGACCTGGCCAAGATCCGCGTGAAGGCGGACATCGCCGCCATCCACGGGGCGGAGATCAGCGGCGACGAGGTGCGCCTGCTCCTGCCCGAGGGGACCAAGACCCTGCCCAGGCGCGATGTGCTGGCCGACAAGTGCCTGCGCTGCCGCTATCCCAATCCGCTGGTGGCCGACCATCTCATCGGCCAGGAGCGGACGCCCCAGGGGGCCGAGGACACCTACGCCGACCTGGACGGCTTCGAGAAGCTGTCGCCCCAGGAGCGCTTCGACTTCTGGAAACGCCAGATGAGCCGCTGCATCCGCTGTTACGCCTGCCGCAACGCCTGCCCCTTGTGCGTGTGCAAGCACGTGTGCCTGGCCGACAGCCGCGACCCGCACTGGCTCTCGGCCGAGGCGACGTTGCAGGAGAAGTGGCTGTTCCAGGTCATGCACGCCCTGCACCTGGCCGGGCGCTGCACCGAATGCGGCGAATGCCAGCGCTCCTGTCCCATGGGCATCCCCATCCTGCTTTTGAAGCGCAAGATGAACCGGGAGCTCAAGGAAGTGTTCAACTACGAGGCCGGGGTGGACCCGGAGGCCGTGCCGCCGCTGCACACCTTCCTCATGGAGGAAGACAAGATCAAGGACCGGGGGCAGCTATGGTAGCGCGTTTTCTGGCCAACAGCGCCCTGGCGGACACAGCCGCCGCCTGGGCCAGGGACTTCCGCCTGCTGGCGCCCGTGCGCGAGGGCCAGGCCGTGGTCTACCGCGCCTGGGCCAAGGACATGCATCCCTTCCTGGGCCGCCCGCCCACCTGCTCGGCCAAGGAGGCCCTGCTGCCCCAGACCGAGAACCTGCTGACCTACACCTACCGCAAGGACCAGGCCGACCTGACCCGCACCGAGGTCTTCGTGGCCGAGCCCCTGCCGCCGGAACCCACCCTGCTCCTGGGCGCGCGCCCCTGCGACGCGCGCGGCCGCAAGCTGCTTGACCGCGTGTTCCTGGAGCGCGGTGTTGAGGACCCCCTCTATGCGGCCAAGCGCAGAAACACCCTGTTCGTCACCGTGGCCTGCGAGCGCATGGAGAACACCTGCTTCTGCCACTGGACCGGCGGCGGACCGACCTCCGAGGAGGGCTCGGACGTGCTGCTCTTCGCCGTGGGCGCGGACGGCGGCGGCTACGTGGCCAAGGCCCTGACGCCCGAGGGCGAGAGGCTGCTGGACAAGCTGCCCGAGGCCTCACGCGCCGCCCAGGAAGAACTGGCCGCCAAGCTGGCCAGCCCGCCCTCCCAGGCGGTGCCCGGCCCGGCCCCGGACCTCTCGGCCGCGCCGGAGCGTTTCCTGAAGCTCTTCGGCAACATGGATTTCTGGATGGACGAGAGCGCCCGCTGCCTGTCCTGCGGGGTGTGCACGTACCTCTGCCCGGCCTGCTCCTGTTTCAACATCACCGACGAGAACAGCGGCATGAAGGGCAAGCGCCTGCGCACCTGGGACACCTGCATGAGCGCCCTGTACACCCTGGAAGGCAGCGGCCACAATCCGCGCGTGAGCAGGGCGCACCGCCTGCGCAACCGCGTGGGCCACAAGTTCTGCTACCACCCGCAGGAGTTCCCGAAAGACGCGGGCGCCCAGCCGGAGTTCTCCTGCACGGGCTGCGGCCGCTGCATCAAGTCCTGCCCGGTCTCGGTGGACATCCGCCGGGTCGTCCTCGACCTCATGGAAAAAGGTGACGCGTCGTGAGCCTGAACCCATACCTACCCAGCCTGGCCACCATCATCGAGACCTTCGACGAGACCCCGGACGTGAAGACCTTCCGGGTGGTGCTGAAGGACGAGGCGGCCATGCGCGCCTTCCGCTTCGAGCCCGGCCAGGTGGCCCAGCTCTCGGTCTTCGGCACCGGGGAAAGCACCTTCGTCATCTGCTCGCCCCCCACCCGCATGGACTTTCTCCAGTTCAGCGTCATGCGCGTGGGCGAGCTGACCCACCGCCTGCACACCTTGAAGGAGGGCGACCCCATCGGCCTGCGCGGGCCCCTGGGCAACCACTTCGACTACGAGTCCATGAAGGGCAAGGACATCGTGTTCATCGGCGGCGGCCTTGGCCTGGCCCCCCTGCGCACCCTGCTGCTGTTCATGCTCGACAACCGCGCCGACTACGGCAACATCACCCTCATCTACGGCGGCAGAACGCCGGAGCACCTGTGCTTCAAGGGCGAGCTGGCCGAGTGGGCGGCCCGGGGCGACATGCGCGTGGAACTCACCGTGGACAACCCGGACAAGAGCTGGAGCCACCGCGTGGGCGTGGTGCCGGCGGTGCTCACGGACCTCGCCGTGAGCCCGGAGAACGCCGTGGCCGTCACCTGCGGCCCGCCCATCATGATCCGCTTCACCATCCAGGCACTGGAAAAACTCGGCTTCACCGACGAACAGATCGTGACCACCCTGGAACGGCGCATGAAGTGCGGCGTGGGCCTGTGCGGCCGCTGCAACATCGGCGGCAAGTTCGTGTGCGTGGACGGGCCAGTGTTCACCCAGGCCCAATTGAAGGAACTTCCCCAGGAATTCTAGGGCCCTTCAGAAAAAATACGCGCCTTCTCGCGGAGGCAGTTGACATCCCGGCCGGAAGGCGTATCTGGGAATCATAGGCATCATCCTTCAACCAAATGATGGAGGGCACGCCAATGGACCAGTCTGACGCGTAGATGTCTGGGGAAGGTCTTTCCGCCCAAACCCCATCCGGTCGGCCCGTTCGCGGCCCGGCCAGGCCGCTCCGAAGAGGCGCAAGCGCACAAGGCAAGGCCCGTGGGAGCAGCCCAGAAAGACCAGGCGGAAGGCCACACAGTTCCTGACCAGTACACCAAGTCGCCCCCACGGAGCATCAGGGGGGCCGCCCGAGACAACCACCCTGGCGCCGCCGAAAACGAGCAGGCGCATCTGCACAGGCAGAGGTGGACACGTAGGCGAAGAGGCCAAGAACCCCGCTTGCGGAACGGAGAAAGGCGCACACAAAAGGCCAGGAGAAAGCCGCACAGTCGGTCTGGCAAGGCGAACACCGCCCACGCGCCCCCGCCGCAAGCGGACACAAAACGTGGAAAAGGCGTCAGAGGCGACGTCCCCCGCTACGAGGGGGCGCAGCACAAAAAAAGATCAGCAGCCATAAGGCCGCTCCGGGTGGAATCAAGGGCACCTGGGGCGGCCTTCCTTTTGTGCCCCTCCCTTTCGCCCTTCCTCAAGCCCGCCGTGCCCGGCCCTCCCCCACGCCGCCAATCCCCACGTTGACAATCAAGGCCAGAGGCGTAGGGAGATAAGACCCCCCTCACTTTCCAACGCGGAGGAACAAGCGATGAAAAGAAGGCTGCACGCACTCCTCGCCGCGGCCGGGCTGCTGGCCCTGCTGCTTCCCGCCGGCCTGCCGGCGGCGGACATGGGCACCATGATGGGCCAGGGAATGGGTATGGGCCAGGGAGTGGGCCAGGGAATGGGGATGATGCAGAACGCCGATGGCGCGCACCTGCTCATGCACATCACCAAGACCGACCCCTACGTGAAATGGAACCTCATGCCCGGCACCACCAGGATGCGCCAGGGCCTGGAGCCCCACGGCGCCCTGCAGAACGTGTACGTGAACAAGCTGGCCATGAAGGCCTTCAAGGACAAGGCCGGATCGCTGCCCGACGGCGCCATCATCGTGAAGGAGAACTACACCCCGGACGGCAAGCTGGCCGCCGTGACGGTGATGAACAAGAAGAAGGGCTACAACCCCGAGGCCGGGGACTATCTGTGGCTCAAGTACACGCCGGACATGAAGATCCAGGCCCAGGGCAAGGCCGATCCCTGCATCAAGTGCCACGCCAAGGCCAAGGACAACGACTGGGTGGTGCTGGCTCCGCTGAAGTAGCGGGGGTGAGAAGCAAAACGGCCGCTCCAGGCGCTCATGGCGAGCGTCCGGGGCGGCCGTTGCTGTTTTGCGCCAGCGCGCTGCGCGCTACTTGAAACGGAACAGCACGAACTCCGAGGGGGTGATGCGCCCGTCGCCGTCGGCGTCGGCCCGGGCGTAGGCCTCGCGGTGCTTGGTGTTCAGGTAGTTCTCGATGTCCTCGTGGCTCACGTAGCCGTCGCCGTTTTTGTCCAGCTCCTTCACGCTGATGCTGCCCATGCCCTCGAAGCCCTTGATGCCCGCGGCCTTGAGCTCCTCCTGGGTGATGATCCCGTCTCCGTCCCTGTCCACGTCCTTCACGGCGAAAGGCTTGGCCAGCTCCCTCTGCTGCTTGGCATAGGCCAGCACCTCGGCCAGGGTCACGCGGCCGTCGCCGTCCCGGTCCAGAAGGTGGAAGGCGGGCACGCCCTGGCTGGCGGGCACCTGCGCGTGGCCGGGCGCAAAGAGCAGCGCCGCGAGCAGAAGCGCCCCCGCGGGGGCCAGAAGGGCTGGGGAAACGGCGAAAACGGTGCTGCGCATGGGGTCTCCTTCTCTGGGGTTACAGGAAGCGCACCGGCGGGCGCTTGCGCTCGGGCAGGCGCTTGAAGCCGTACTTGGGCTTGCCCAGCATCAGCGCGCCGTAGATCTTGTGCGACTCCGGGATGCACAGGGCCGAGGCGATGGCCTTGCTGCGCCCGGCGGCGTGGGTGAACAGCCCGGCCCAGCAGGTGCCCAGGCCCAGGGAGTGCGCGGCCAGGTCGAAGTGGGCCAGGGCCACGATGCAGTTGGTGGTGTTGTCCATGCCGCCCTTGGGCGCGTGGGCCACCACCAGCTGGGGCGCCCCGCGCAGGATCAGGTCGATGCCCTGGGCCCAGGCGTTCAGGTAGGGCATGAAGTAGGGCAGCCGGCGCAGGCTCTTGGTGGTCAGGTCCACCAGGGCCACCATGAGGTCCGGGTCCTCGGCGATGATCCAGTTCACGGGCTGGGTGTTCACGCCCGAGGGAGCGTAGCGCGCCACGTCGATGCAGCGGCGGATGAGTTCGCGGTCCACGGGCTTGTTGCGGAAGCGGCGCACGCTGCGGCGCGAGCGCATGAACTGCTCGACGGCCTCGGGGCTCATGTCCAGCTCCGGCCGCAGGGGGATCAGGTCGTCGGCGTGGCGGCCCGCCAGGGAAAGGGCCCCGGTGGGGCACACGGCGATGCAGTGGCCGCACATGATGCAGCGCTCGGCAGCGTCCCCAGCCACCACGGGAAACTTGTCCTCCCCGCGGGTGAGCAGGAAGGCCGGGCACTCGCTGATGCACAGCCCGTCCTTGTTGCACAGGGAAAGGTCGATGGCGATATGGGGCTCGGTCGCGCGCGCGCTGCCGGGCTTGGTGTCGGGCTTGCTATCGGGCATTGCAGCCTCCTTTGATGCTGCCCCTTTTACAACGAGGCGAGGATTCCCACAACCGTCCCGGTCATAAGCGAGGCGATGACCCCGGCGAGCAGCGCCCGCATGCTCAGGGCCGTCACCTCGCCCCGGCGCTCCGGGCACAGGGTGCCCAGCCCGGCGATCAGTATGCCCACGCTGCCGAAGTTGGCGAAGCTGCACATGGCGTAGGCCAGAATGAGCCGCGAGTGGGCCGAGAGCGCCTCGGCCGGCAGCTTGGCCATGTCGATGAAGGCCAGGAACTCGTTCAGGATGATCTTGGTGCCGATGAGCGAGCCCGCGGTCTGGGCCTCGGCCCAGGGGATGCCGATGAGCCAGGCCACGGGGGAGAGCAGCGCGCCCAGGCCGCGCTCCAGGGTCAGGGGCGCGCCCGCCACATCGGGAAAGATCCCCAGGCCCAGGTTCACCAGCTTCACCACGGCCACGAACACGATGAGCATGGCCACGATGCTCCAAAACAGCTGCAGGCCCTCCCAGGTGCCCTGGCACAGGGCGTCCACGCTGCCCGATGCGCCGCTTTTGGGCATCTCGCGGCCCAGGGTGGGCTCGCGGTCCTCCGGCAGCATGATGGACGCCACCAGAAGCGCCGCCGGGGCGTGGATGATGCTCGCCGTGAGGATGTGGCCCAGCGCGTCGGGAATCACCGGGGCGAGCACCGAGGCGTAGAGCATGAGCATGGTGCCCGCGATGCAGCTCAATCCCGTGGCCATGAGGGCGAAGAGCTCGCTGCGGGTCATCTGCACAAGATAGGGGCGGATGAGCAGCGGCGACTCGATCATGCCCAGGAAGATGCTGCCCGCCGCGCCCACGCCCAGCGCGCCGCCGATGCCCATGGTCTTTTCGAGCAGCAGCGAGAACAGGCGCACCACGCGCTGCAAAATGCCCCAGTGGAAGAAGAGCGACGACAGGGCCGCGATGACGATGACCAGCGGCAGGGCCTGGAAGGCCAGGCTGAAGGTGAGGGCGGGATTGGTGGGCGTGAAGGGCGCGGGCGCGCCGCCCACGAAGCCGAACACGAAGGCCGTGCCCGCGCGGGTGGCGGTCTCCGCCGCCTGGACCAGGGCGTTCAGGCCCATGAACACGGCCTTGACCGCCGGCACCTTGAGCACCAGCCCGGCGATGGCGAACTGCAGGGCCAGGCCGCCCAGGATCATGCGCCAGGGCAGATGGCGCAAGGGCCGGAAGCGTTTTTCCCCGCACAGCCAGGCGACCAGAAGCAGGCACAGAAGTCCCAGGGCGCTATGGATCATCTCATCCCCCACATGCTGCGTAGTCGGCGCAAGATGCGGGATTTCCGCCCGTTTGTGAAGGGGGCGGGGTATTCATATTGACGCGCCGTCCGGCCCGGCCTACAGCTCACGAAATCGATGCCCGCAAGCACACAGGAGCGCCCGTGCCCCCACACAGAACCGGTCTCTTGCGCGCCAGCCTGCGCTTCACGTGGCAGGCGCTGAACGACATTCCCCTGCTGCGGCACAGCGTCCTGCTGCCCGTGCTCATCTCCACCGTGGCCGCCTTGGCGCTGGCCTCCTTCGGGGCGAGCCCGGAGTTGCCCGGCTCAGGGATGCACGGCCTGTACAGCCCGCGCCTGTTCGCCTTCCTCTATATTCCGGCGGAATTTCTCATCTATGACCTGATCCAGGGCAACCCGGACCTGCGCGTCACCTTCTCCCGCCTCTGGCTGGACTGGCGCCTCCTGCGCGCCGCCTGGACATGGCTTCTCGCCGTATGCATGACGGCCCTGCCCTCGCTGCTGCTCATGGCCCTGCTGGTATTCGCCACCGTGGGATTCACGGACAACCAGCAGGTGAGCGGCTCCCAGGCCCTGAGCATCGGCATCGGCTCCACCGCTGTAGCCCTGGTTAGCACGTACCTGCTCAGCCGGTTTCTCTACCTTACCCAGGCCGTGGCCCGGCGCGACAGGACCCCGCTGCGCACCGCATTCGGCGAAACACGCGGCCGCATGTGGCGCATCTTCTGGCCGCTTTTGGCCCCTTTCACGGCAATGCTCGCCGTGAGCGTGGGAGTGGAAATCCTCGGCCCCGTGCTGGAGCGCCACCTCGGCCTTGTGGCCCTGGCACCATGGTTCCTGCTCGACGCTTGCCTCGCAGGCTTCACCTCCTGCCTGGGCGCGACGGTGCTTGCGCTTTCGCGGCAGCGGACCTTGTCCGAGGCAAGCCAGGACGCTGCGGACCAGAACGCCGCCGTCCCGCCCCGCCCCACGCAGGATTAAGCCGCCCACGCCACCCGGAAAAGACTGGGGCGCCCGCCGCAGCACGCAAAAAAGCCCCGCACTGCCGAAGCAATGCGGGGCCGTTTTGCGGGCTCTTGCGATCTAGTAGCGGCGGGGCGGACGGGCTTCGCGCTCCTGGGCCTCGTTGACCTTCAGGGCGCGGCCGCCGACTTCCTTGCCATTCAGGGCGTTCACGGCCTCTTTGGCAGCGGCGTCGTCCATCTCCACGAAGCCGAAGCCGCGGAAACGGCCGGTCTCGCGGTCGTTGATGAACTTCACGGAGATCACCTCGCCGTACTGGGCGAAGATGTCACGGAGTTCGTTCTCGGAGGTGCTGAACGCAATGTTGCCGACATAGATGGACTTCGTCATGTGATGAGACTCCTGAAAGGGGACAAAAAACATTATCGCTCATTGAGTCTGAGCAAAGGACGCCCAGCCGAACTGACTGGACAGCTTGCCCTACGCAGCTTGGCAACCAATGTAAAGGGCCTGCGGGGATATATTATTTTTTCGCCAAAGATATTTTGCGAGTTTTCGTGATTTGCCTGCATTGTCTCCCTGTTGCGCCGGCGGGCGGGGCGATGGATTTTCGCCCCGGCACCGGGCTCCGCCCTAGCCCCACTTCTCGCGCAGCATGCGCGCGGCCGTGGCGATGGAACGGATCTTGGCCGCAGCCACCTCCTCCACGTTGACGCAGCGGTTGGCGAAGCAGCCGAAGCCGCAGTCCGTGTTCAGGAACACCTGCTCCGGCCGGTAGTACTTGAGGGCTTCCTCAGCCTTCTGGACGATGAACTCCGGGCTCTCGGCCTCGGTGGTGCGCGGGTTCACCACGCCCAGGCCGATCTCGCGCGGCAGGCCGCCCGCGGCCTCCGTGTCCGGCACCGAGCCGGAGAGCGCGCCGCCCACCACGCCGATGTCGCCCGCGCGCGGGGTGGCGTACTCCAGCACATACTGGCGCACGCGCATGCGCTCAAGGGCGGGCAGAAGCGGGGTGTAGTCGCCCGTCAGGAGCACCTCTTCCCTGGTGCTCCAGTTGCCCCGGCAAATGTGCAGGCCGATGCGCGGGCCTGTTTTCCCGGAAGGGTCGAAGACCCCGTCGATGATGCGGTTGATGAGTTCGGCGGCGTACTTCAGTTCTTCACCCGCGTCCCGGCGGGTGGCGAGGGTCGCTCACATGAAGGTTCGTCGGCCGCACTCCTGGCTCATGACGATCTCGGTGAGCACGGGCTCGTCGAACTGCACGAACTCGCAGCCCGCCTCGGCCAGGTCCATGAGCTCCGCGCGCAGAAGGCGCACGATGTCGTCGCCCAGTTCGCGCTGGTTCTGGTACACCTTGCCCGTGTACGCGCCCACCCACATGGAGCGGTTGAGCAGATAAGGGCCAGGCAGGGTCATCTTCACGGGCTTGTCCGTCAGGCTCTTCACGAAGCGGAAGTCGTTCAGCGCCAGGGGCTCGCGCCGGGCAATGCGCCCCACGCAGGTGGGGTTGCGGATGCTTGATGCCGGCACGTCCAGGGTGGTCAGCATCTCCTCGAAGCCGCTCTTGTCCTCCACCTCGTCCAGCATCTCGGCCAGGCTCATCAGCCGCGTGCCTTCCACCTTCTCGGTGATGAAGGAATAGAAGTTGTCGCGCCTGTGCTCGCCGTCCACCAGCACGTCCAGGCCCGCCTCCTCTTGGATGCGCACGGTGCGGCGCACCTCCTCGTCGGCCACGGCGTCGAAGGCCTTGCGGGTCATGTTGCCGGTGCGGCGGTCGCGCAGGGCGCGCAGCATGGTCTTGGAACGCGGCCAGGAGCCCACCTGTGTGGTCTGAAAGGTCGTCGCCATGATTACACCACCGCGAATTTGAGGGTAAGGGTCGTGGCCTTGGCCAGGGTGGCGGCGATGGGCGAGCGCGCGGCCACGGTCTCGAAAATCCTTTTCGCCAGGGCCTCGTCGTCCATGGTGGAGGCGTAGCACTTGACCTCAATCTCCGCAAAGGAGGGGTCGCCCTCCTCCAGGCCCAGGTGCGCCAGAACGTTGTGCAGCCTGCCCGTCACGGCGAGCTCGATGTCGTCCACCTCAAGGCCCGCGCGCGCGGCCTCGGTGGCGTAGGCGGTGGCCAGGGAGGCGCCCAGCGCGCCGAGCACGGCCTCCACCGCGCTGGGATGGGCGTCCTTTTCCTCGAAACTGGCGCTCTGTCCTATGTGCCAGGAGAAGTTGCGGCAGTACACGGTGGCCTGCTGGTGGCCGGTGGACCGGGTGCGCAGCCGCCACACGTAGGCCTTGGCCCGGGCCTTGTCGTCGGCCAGGGCGGTTTCTTCCGAAGCCTTGGCCCCGGCGGCCTGCGCCTGCCCCTCGCCCCGGCGCACGAAGTAGCGCACGCGCCCGTCCCCGGGCAGCCGGCCCAGATACACGTGCCCGGCCAGGCGGCACCAAGGCGGCAGGTCGTCGGCCACGGTGGGCTCGCTGGAGCGCATCTCCAGCACGCCGCCCACGGGCGTTTGCAGCATGTTCTCGCGGATCAGGAGCACCAGGCCCGAGCCGCAGTCCAGGTCGCCGCCGTCGAACACGGTGTCGGGCGTTATGTTCCGCAGCTCGGCGTCGGAAAGGGGGCCGCTCATGGATGTCTCCTCTGTGGCATCTCAAAGGAAAATGGACCGGGGCGCCCCTTCCCGCTGGAGGGGGGACGCCCGGCCCGGCAAGGGCGAGGGGCTGTGCGCCGGAACTAGTAGGCCACGCAGGGGCTGCCGTCCGACAGCCATTCCACAAGCGCCGCGCCGCCGGCCGGGGTGGCGCCGGGGATGAGGTCCGCCTCGGACAGGCCGCGCTTTTTGAGGCACGGGGTGCACACGTAGATCTTGCCGCCCGCGCCCACGAACTTGTTGATGAGTTCCTTGAGCGGGGCGAAGGGCGCGCCCTCGTCGATCTTCTCGGCCTCGCCCTTGACCGCGCAGTACACGCCGTCGGTGGACAGGAAGACCATGGTCTCTTTCTCGCTGCCCTGGGCGGCGTTGGCCACCACGAAGCCGAGGGTGGCCTTGTCGCCGTCGGTGCGGCAGTGGGTGATGGTGACGCAGAAGGTGCCGGCCATGTCAGACTCCTTTGAGTTCGGGTTTGTATTCGATGAGATAGAAGGGATGCGCCATTTCGATGAGCGTGTTCCTGGTCATGCGGCACCAGGCCGGGAATTCCACCGGCGCGGCGGCGTCGCGGCTGATGAGCAGCACCCGCGTGCCCGGCGCGGCGTTCTTCAGGTAGGTGTGCAGGTTGATGATGACGCGGCCGCAGGTTTCCTCGCCGCCGTCATACTCGTCATCAAAGGCCCAGTGGGCAGGGCAGGTCTCGCGCATGTGCCGTGCCTCCCGCCTTCCGCGGGCGTTAGTGGTTCGGGGACGGGAACGTCCCTGGCAGGGCTGATAACACGCGTCCTTTCTATAGTAAATATTTTTCAAATCTATCTTCGAGCTGGCACAATCCTAATAAAAATAGCGATATCCGACTTCACGAATGTCACCATTCAAAAAGTTGCGGGCCGTCCGGCGAGGGGGTGCCGGACGGCCCTTGGGGCTGTGAGACAACGGAAAGCTTTGCGAGCTAGGCCACGCGGGTCTCGCCCATGGCGATCTCGCGGCGCACGTCCTCCAGGTCGATGACCACGGGCTCGATCATGCTGTGCCCGCCGCGCTCGCCCCAGGAGTGGTCCGAGGCGAAACGGCCGTCGTAGCGCACGTCGTCCACGATGTAGAAGCCATCCTCCTTGAGCAGGCGGTCCCAGCGGTGTACGAAGAACTCGAACTTCGCGGGGTTGAAGTTCTCCACGCCGGTCCAGTGCCAGGTGAGCGAGCAGACCTCGTCGTCGTACCCCATGAGGGCGATGTACCGAGCCTTGCTGTCCAGATACATGCGCCGGCGCAGCAGCACCGCGGCAGCCTTCATGGGCGTCGGGTCGAAGAACATCTGGCGGCCGTCCAGGGTCACTTCCACAATGGATTCGTCACCCAGCTTCATGCCGCAGGTGCAGGTGTTGCCCTTGCGCCACCACTCCAGGTACTTGGTCTTGTATATCCCACGGCCCTCCTCGCGGATCTTCTGAGCGGTGGCCGAAGAGACGGGGTGCAGGGCCAGATCGCAGCAGCGGCCGGTGATGGTAAGGTTGAGATCCATGTTCGTCCTCCAGAAGTGTTTGTTGCCGATGTCCGGCGGGCATTGCCTTGCGCCTGCCGATGCCCTGGAAAAGCAAGTCCCGGGCCACTTCCGTATCCTGCCGCATTATTTGTGATTTTTATCACAAATACGGAAACCACTGCTCAACCGGACGAATTCTGCGCCCCTTTCCCTTGACCTCCTCCAATGCCAGGGGCAGACTCGCCCCCGAGGGCCAGTTTCACGGCATCCGGGGGAAATCACAGTGCTTCACAACCTGGGAAAACCCTTTCCCTGCACCTCGCTCTGCTCGTTCATCATGGACTCCGTGGCCGACGGCATCTTCACCGTGGACCGCGAGTGGAACATCATCTACTTCAGCCAGAGCGCCGCGGACATCGTGGGCATCGCCTCCGATGCCGCCGTGGGCCGCAAGTGTTGGGAAGTCTTCCGCACCCAGGGCTGCAGCGAACACTGCGTGCTCAAGCAGTGCATCACCGAGGACCGCAAGATCGTCGGCCGCATCATGATGGTGGAGCGCGAGGACGGCACCCAGGTGCCGGTGAGCGTCTCCGCCGCGCCCCTGAAGGACCATGACGGCAACGTCATCGGCGGCGTGGAAAGCTTCCGCGACCTCTCCGCCCCGGTGAACAAGCGCGGCGGAGGCAAGCTGCCCAAGGGCTTCTGCTCCCGCGACCCCAACATGGGCGAGATCCTGCGCATCCTGCCGCAGGTGGCCGAAAGCGAAGCCACCGTGCTCCTGCTGGGCGAGTCCGGCACGGGCAAGGAATATTTCGCCCGGGCCATCCACGAACTCTCCCCGCGCCACAAGGGGCCCTTCGTGGCCGTGAACTGCGGCGCGCTGCCGGAAAATCTCATGGAGTCCGAGCTGTTCGGCTACAAGGCAGGCGCCTTCACCGACGCCCGGCGCGACAAGCCCGGCCGCTTCCAGCTGGCCGAGGGCGGCACCATCCTGCTGGACGAGATAGGCGACCTGCCCCCGCCCCTGCAGGCAAAAATCCTGCGCGTGCTGCAGGAGCGCGTCTTCGAACCCCTGGGCGGGGTCACCGGCATGCCGGCCGACGTGCGCATCATCGCCGCCACCAACCGCGACCTGGAACGCATGGTGTCCGAGGGCGGCTTCCGCCAGGATCTCTACTTCCGCCTCAACGTGGTGCGCATGACCCTGCCCCCCCTGCGCGAACGCCGGGGCGACATCCAGCTGCTGGTCGACGCCTCCCTGAAACGCCGCAGCCTCACCGGCGGCAAGGACATAGAAGGACTCTCCCAGGAGGCCATGCGCCTGCTCATGGCCCACCCCTTCCCCGGCAACATCCGCGAGCTCGAAAACATCCTCGAATACGCCTGCATCCTGTGCCCCGGCGGGCTCATCCAGGTGGAGCACCTGCCCGCCGACGTGCGCGCCTGCGAGCACCCCGGCCCGGCCCCGGCCGGAACCTCCGTGCCCATGACCATGGAGGAGATCCGCTACCGCGCCGCCGTGGAGGCCGTGGAACGCAACGGAGGCAACCGCAATGCCGCCTGCCGCGAACTCGGCATCTCCAAGGACACCCTGCGGCGCATCCTGAACCGCGCCGACGACAGCCCGCTCGACGTCTCCAACCAGGCGTTCACCTGATCCGCCAAGCCTGACCCACCGTCGCCGATCTGGCGCATTTTTCGTCCGCACACCCGCAAAGGACGCAGATTTCGTCCGCCCCGGAAAAACGTCGCCCCTTGACCCCGCCAGGGGCAGCGCCCCCAGACCCCGGCAAGGGGCTCCACGACTGACTTAAGCAAGGGGCTCCGCCCCTTGACCCCGCTGGAGCGCTGCCCCAGACCCCGCCAGAGGGCACGAGGCCCTCTGGACTCCCTTTGCCAA
>JACRDI010000008.1 GCA_016218665.1 Desulfovibrio sp.
CCGGCGGCGGCAGGGGCTGGCCTTGGCCAATGCCTGCTCGGCCCTTGTGGCGTAGGCGGCTGCATCCGCATAAACGGCCTGGTCCCCTCCGCCGGGCAGCAGCATCTGGGGGTAGGACACGCTCATGCGGTCAAAGGCAAACGTGCGGGCCAATTCCGTCAGCACTTCGTCCAGGCGCTCGGCGTTGGCGGGCAGATACAGGGTGCTGCCCTTGATGCGCAGGTTGGCCCGCTGCTCCCGCAGCTCGGCCATGGCGCGGAAGCTCTCCTGAGCTTTGGCGAACAGCCCCGGCACCTTGCGCGAGGCGTCGTGCTTCTCGCCCAGGTCGTCCAGGGAGAGTTGCAGGTCAAAGGCCACCTCCGGGTTGGCGGCGGTGAGCCGGTCCATGACCGCGTGCATGGTCTTGGCGAAGGTGAAGTTGGAGGGGATATCCACCACGCGCACCTGGCAGTGGTCGATAAAGGCCTGGACTATGTCGGCCAGGTCCTCGCGCACGAAGGGTTCCCCGCCGGACACGGCCAGGTAGTGCAGCGGACCGTAGGCGCGGGCCAGGGCCTCGTACTCCTCAAGGCGCATCTCCGCGTCGCGGGCGGTGGGGTTGTCCACGGCGTGGCGGTACAGGCAGAACTCGCAGCGGGCGTTGCAGCGGGCCGTGACGAAGAGGTTCAGCGTCTGGGGCAGCAGGCCCGGCTGCTTGCGGAAGAGCAGAGCCGAGGACAGGATGTTGGCGAGTGGCTTCAGGGTGGACCTCTCCATGTTTCCAGACCGAATTGAGTTGGAATCTATCCGCCTGATTTTGTGCCGTCAATGAGTCCCTGCGTTATCACAGGCGTTTGTTGACATCACACAAACGAACGTCTAGAAGTGATGCACCAAGACGGGAGGTTGTGGGATGTGTAAGGTATACGCGTACTTGCGAGTCAGCACGGACAGGCAGGACCTGGAGAACCAGCGCATGGAGATCACGGCCTACGCCGCCAAGGTGGGGCTGGTGGTGGACCAGTGGCTGGAGGTCGAGGTCAGCTCCAGGAAAGGCGTCGGCCAGCGCCGGATCGTGGAGCTGCTGGACAGCCTCAAGCGTGGGGACGTGCTTCTGGTGTCCGAGGTCTCCCGGCTGGCCCGGTCCATGCGCGAGGCCCACAACATCATGGGCGATCTGGCCGCCAAGAAGGTCGAAGCCCACGTCATCAAGCAGAACATCGTGACCCGTGGCGAGGGCGACATGACCACGGACATCCTCATCAACGCCTTCGCCATGGCCGCGCAGATGGAGCGGACCCTCATCAGCCAGCGGACCAAGAACGGCCTCGCCAGGGTAAAGGCCCAGGGCAAGAAGCTGGGCAACCCCAACCTGGAGAGGATCAACATGGCCCGGCAGGAGAAGGCTGACCAGGGCGTGGAGCGGCTGCGGGCCACCCTGACGGCCTTCAAGGGCCAGGGCATGACCCAGCGCCGCATGACCGAGGAGTTGAACGGCCTGGGGATCAGGACGGCCCAGGGCTGCTCCTGGAGCCTGTGCGCCCTCCAGCGGGCCTTGAAGCGCCTGGGGCTGTAGTCCTGCCTCTGGACGCAGGGCCGATCTTCAACTATCCCGATCACCTCACCCCGACAGGGCGGGGTGGTCATCTTGTGTGACGGAGGGCTAGGTGCTGGACCAAGGCATAGAGCAGGACGAGGCGGAGGAGCAGGAGAAACGGCCCCGGGACAGCCACTTCAACCCGTGGCGCATGCCCAGGACGGAGAAGTCCAAGGCGGTGGTCGCCGAAGTTCTTCAGCAGCTCCAGGCATACGAGGATCGCCACCAGCTCCGACAGCGCCGCCGCAGGAAGGCGGACCAGGAGACCTTCGAGGCTACGGTCTCGGCCATCATCTCGGACCTCGCGTACCACCACCTCATGGAGCGCGAGGCCGGGGTCTACATCACCCGCTCCAACCGCTATCTGGGCAGCAAGAGCCGGTATAGGCCCTCCGCCTATGGCAAGACCCTGCCGGACATCCTGGACCGTCTCGGATCGCCGGAGCTGGCCGTCCTGGATATGGAACTCGGCACGGACTGCCCCTTCGGCTCTCCCCTGGAGACCTCCATCCGGGCGGGCAGGCGGCTCCTCGCGCTTGTGCAGGAGCATGGCCTCCAGCCTGAGGACCTGGGCCTCGACCGCGCCCAGGAGGTTATCCAGCTCAAGCGCTCCAAGCTGGGGGGCTGGGACAAGGGGGACTTCGCGGAGTACGAGGACACCCCGGAGACCATCCGCTATCGCGAGCAGATGCGGGCCATCAACGCGTGGCTGGAGTCGGCGGTGATCGAGTTCGATGAGTACTACTGGCCCGGTGGCAGGCCCGTGGACACCCTGGACCGGCGTCTGCGGCGGGTGTTTACCCAGGGCAGTTTCGACAGCGGGGGCAGGCTGTTCGGCGGGTTCTGGCAGTCCTTGGGCAAGGAAGCTCGACGGAAGGGCCTGTTCATCAACCGGGAGGAGGTGGTGGAGCTGGACTACGGCCAGATGAACCCCCGTATCCTCTATGGCCTGTGCGGTGCGCAACCGCCAGAAGGTGACGCCTACGACATCCCCGGCATCAAGCACAGCAGGAGCGGGGTGAAGAAGGTCATGAACGCCATGCTCTTCCACGACAAGCGGCTGGTCAGGATGCCCAAGGGCGTCCGCAAGTTCTTCGAGGAGCGCTACACCGTGGAGGCGGTCATGCGGGCCATTGAGTCCGCTCATCCGGCCATCAAGGACAGCTTCTTCACCGGGATCGGCCACCAGGCCCAGTGCATAGAAAGCCAGGTGATGGTGGAGGTCCTGCTCTCCCTCCGTGAGTTGAGGGTCCATGCCCTTCCTGTCCATGACTCCGTGGTGGTGGGGAAATCAAGCAAGGACAAGGTCAAGGAGATCATGCTCTCCTGCTTCCTCAGGGTGGTGGGTGTACAGGGTCTTGTGGATGAGGTGGTAGGATGATCATGAACAAGTATAACTACATGGGGAACCACCCACTCTCCTTTAGTGGGACCCGTAAGCCATGACCGACTGGAGCCAGCGCCTGAAGCGCAAGCAGGACGTGAAGGACCGCGCCAACGTCCCGAACCACATGTACGGCTACTGCCGGGTGATCCACTGCGGCAGGCCAGCCAGGGCCGGGACATCGGACGGCCTGGACGAGCGGTACTGCCGCGCCCATGCCGACCACAACCAGCGACACGGCAGTCCGCTCAAGGGGTCGTACACGGCCAGGGAGCTGAACCCGTACCGCAGGGCGGCCCTGGCCTGGATCGTGGCCCACGAGGGCAGCCAGTGGGTGCAGAACGCCATCCAGCGGGTCAAGGGCCTCTACCAGCAGGCCGGGCCGTACGTGGAGGCCTTCCGTCTGCGTGGTCTGCCACCTCAGCAGCGGGCCAAGGCGGCCCTGGCGCGGCTCAGGAAGCACGGCATCGACCCCAGGCTGGTCGTCGCCGCGTGGCTTGCCGTGGAGTTGGTGACCCTGGACGATCCCCAGCCCGTCAGCGGCACCGAGTACAAGCGCGTCCAGGCGGCCAAGGTGGTCCACCGTATGGCCTCAGGGTCGCATCGGCGCTGGGTGCGGGAAGTCCCGTCGCCCGTTTGGCCGGGCCAGAAGCAGGAACAGGTCCAGGAACTGCACGTGTACCCTCGCAGCCGTGGCCGAGTCCTCCGTCATCTGGGCGAGACCCTGGAGTCGGCGGTGGAGCTGCTGGTGGATCACCACCTCGCGGATGTCCACGCCTTCAAGCGTGAGCAGGACGCGGCAGGAGCCTCAGGCGCTCGGCCCTACCCGAGGGGCTGGGTGTCCAGGCCCAGGACCAAGGACGACGAGGAGAAGTAGGGCGTCATATTGCGGGGGGGACGGCATTGGTGGACGCAACTGGACCAATATCCATTGCGTCCGCTGTGGCCGGGGCCTCGCCCGACAGCCCTAGAACCCCAACGGTTCGCGCACGCGATTTGAGCGTGTTGCGGGTCCTGGATGAGGTGTAGGGTCCGCCCAGGCCCTTTCGAGGGCTTAAAAGCGATCCTGGCGAGACGAGTTTCGAAGCGATCCCCTTGAACCTACGGCTCCAGCACCCAGCGGCACCGCTTCAGCCGCTCCAGGTCCACCACGGCCCCGAAGTCCAGCTTGAGGACCACGGCCTCCCGGAGGTGCTGGATCGGGAAGGCCCCCTCGTACCTGCCAGTCACGTCCGAGAACTCGCCTTGCTCATGCCCCAACATTTCCTTCACGGCCCTGCGGTCCAGGCCCAGGTGTTTGGCCCTAGTGAAGACCGTGTGCCGGAACGAATGGAACACCTGGGCGCTCTTCTCACCGTCAGCACCGCCCACACCACAGCTCCGGCGGTAGCGGGTAAACCAGTGTCCAGCGGTCCCGGACATATTGCCCGTGGATGCGCGGACCCCCAGGCCAGGGAACAGGCGGGCCTCGCCCCTTACCCGGAGCGCCTCCACCCGCTCCAGGAGGCCCAGTTCAATCAAGGCGGGGTGGATCGGCACCTTCCGCTTCCCTGCCTCGGACTTGAGATGCTTATTCCCTTCGTCGTTGATGTCCAAAAACCAGACCCCGGAGCCGTCCTCCTGGCGGATGTCCTCCAGGTGAAGTTGGCACAGCTCCTCCAGCCTCGCCCCGGTGTGCAGGCCCAGCAGGGGCAGCCAGAAATGCCAGGAGGCCCGGAGGTGGCCCGGCCTGAAGTGGTCCGGGTGGAACAGCAGGGCCAGTTCCTGGTCAGTGAAGGCGGTGGGCTTGACCTCAGAGGTCTTGCGATGGACTTCCAGCACCTTGTTCAGGGAGCGGGCGGGCCAGTCCCGGTCCAGGAGCCTTTCCTCCTCCAACCAGGTCACGAAGCTGCGGACATTGGCGAAGGAGGCGGTCAGGGTCGTGGCTCCGAGCTTGTCCCCCTCCGGGATGTCTAGGGCCATGAGCTGGGCCAGAGTCTTGCCCGTGTAGGGAGCGGACTGGCTGCGCCGCTTGGGCAGGTGGTGCATGATCTTGCGGTACTGGCGCATCCGGTCCCGGTCCAGGGCCGTGGCGGGGATCGCCTGGGAGGCCTCCTGGTAGTCATGAGGGGCGGCGCTCACCATGGCCACGAAGTTCTTCAGATCAGGGGTGATGGCCCTTGCGCTGGACATGGTCCACTTGGTGGCCTTGCCCTCGATGTACTTCTCCATGGCCTGGTCCAGGCGGAGGCCGCGTGTGGGGGCGGCGGGCCGGGTAGTCACAGCATCACCCCCAATCTGACTGGGGGTGATCGCTGGCACCGGGTCGCTGTAATCACCCCAGGTCCGCCGCTGCTCGATGCGGAGACCTTGGACACGGGCCTTGAGCAGTTCACGGGCCAGGAGAGAGTAGTCCAGCGGGTGGGCATGGAGGTCCAGCCCCTCCGCCTCCAGCAGCTCCTTGGCCTCCTGGAGGGCCACGCCGTAGTCCCTGGTCGCCAGTCGCTCGGCGGCGTCGCTCTCCAGATGGCCAAGGATTTCCGCGTGGGCGTCCAGGGCCTCCTCGGTGGTGGGCTTTGTAGCCCTTGCACGGGCCTCCTCGGACTCCGTCAGGGTCTCGTGCATCCAACGGGTGGCCAGTTCTTGGGCCTTGGCCTGGGTGAGCTGTGGTGTGGTCTGTGCAACGGCTCCGGCAGCAAGGCGTTCCCGGAGCTTGACGAACTCCAGGTCCAGGCGGTGGGCTTCGGCCCGGCCCTTCTCGCAGGCCTCGCGGTGGTTGCTGGTTCCCAGGCTGAAGGTGAGTTCCGCGCGTCCGTAGAGCTGAACCAGATCAAGGGGAACACGGCGGCGGTAGTGCCAGTTGGAAGTTCCAGGACGGCGGTGGACGCCTTGGCATTTGGACATGTCGCTCATGACTCCGTGTGTAGCAGTCATGCGCATCAGTCGGCAAGGTGTAACCCGTTGGCGGGATTGAAGGAGATACGAGATCAGCAGGTTAGGAGCTGGCATGCGGGGTCGAGGATGATCTCGCGCATGCGCCATGCCCCTTGGAATTGAAGTGGGCGCATCCTCGCACAATTCCCGGCCCGGCTCAAGGGAGCACGCCCTGTGCGTATTGACAAATAATAGTCAGAAAACTATTATTGCGCCACAGAAAACGCGGCGCCCCTGGCTCGCCGCCGAACCCACAACACCCCGGAGGAAGTATGCTGGACCATGGAGACGTGCGCTGCGGCGATTGCGGCCACTTTACCGACGAGGGCTGCGAGGAGGCGGCCGAGGCGCTGGCGCTGGAAGGCTGGCCCAGGGCGGCCGTGTGCCCGGAGGACTCGGCCGACGCCTCGCGCTGCCCGGAGTTCACGCCCGGCGAGGGCTGCCTGCTGGCCATGGCAGAGGAATGCTCCGGGCGGGAGGCCAGGGACCGCGTGGCCGCCGTCAGAAGCTTCATGTACTCGTAGGCTGGGCTGCGCCGCGGCGCCGTGCTTTTGTCACCCGGCAATATGCGGAACGAAGCGTATGCGCGCCACCACCCCCTGGGGCGAGCTCTCCACGTCCAACTCGCCGCGCAGTTGGTGCCGCACCAGTCCGTACATGAGCTTCAGGCCCAGGCTCGGGGCCTGCTCCGGCATCAGGTCCAGGGGCAGGCCCGGGCCGTGGTCGCGCACCTCGATGCGCACGCGGCCGTCCGGCTCGCGCCGGGCGCGGATCTCCGCCCGGCCGGGGGCCCCCTCGCGACGGCCGTGCTTGAACACGTTGGCCAGGATCTCGTTCAAGGCCAGGCCCAGTGGCGCAGCCTGGTCCAGCCCCAGCACCAGCCCATCCAGCAGCACGCTGACGCTCAGGTCCATGTCGCCGGAGTATATCTCGCGCAGCTGGCGGAACAGGGCGCGCACGTAGCGCTCCAGGTCGATGCCGCGGGCCAGCCCGCCGCCGCCGTCCGGGGCCTCGGCGTGCAGGTGGGCGTGCACCAGGCTCATCGCCAGCACCTTGGTGCGCACCTCCTCCAGGCTGCGCCGCGTCAGGGCGTCCGTCTGCCGGCGCGCAGCCATGTCCAGCAGGGAGGACACCACCTGCAGGTTGTTCTTCACCCGGTGGTGCACCTCGCGCAGCAGGGCCTCCTTCTCCCGCAGGGAGGCGCGGATGCGCTCCTCGTCGCGGCGGGTGCGCAGGATGCGCCACATGCCGTCCATCAAAAGCGAGACCTGGAGGCTGTCGTCCGTCGTGTAGGGCGTGGCCTTGCCCGTCAGCCCCAGGATGGCCGCGGGCGTGTCGCCGTCCAGGGCGGGCACCCCCAGGAAGCGGTCCACCAGCATGTGCTCCGTGGGGAGATCCAGCTCCAGCAGGTTCTGGTCGTTCAAGAGCAGCGGCAGCCGGGTGAGGTGCACCACGGCGAAAGGCGAGCCGCCGGAGACGTTGACGACCGGCGGCTCGGCCATGCCTTCGGGGCCGCGCCAGGCCATGGGCACCAGCCGCTTTCCGTCGGGCGAGGCGAAGAACAGCGCCCCGCCGCTGCTGCCCGTCAGGCGCTGGGCCTCCCGCAGGGTGAAGGCCGCCATCTGGGCCTCGGTGGCGTTCGCCAGCCGCGAGAGTTCGTACAGGGCCTCGAAGCGGGCCTGGTTGCGCCGCAGCTCCTCCTCCATGCGCTGCCGCTCCGAGAGGTTGAGCGCGGTGCAGACCATGCCCTCGTACCCGCCGCTGGCGTTCAGGATGGGCGAGGAGGTGACGTGGGCCGGCAGCCGGGTCCCGTCCTTGCGGATGAGTTCGTAGTCGAAGGAGCCGGAGAGGCCCAGGCGGCGCTCCTGCATGCGCTCGATGGCCATGAGCCGCTGGGAGGGATCCAGCACGTCGCCGGGGCGCATGGCGGTCAGCTCCGGCGGAGAGTAGCCGAGCATGCCGGCCAGGTGCTCGTTGACGAAGATGGTTCGCTGTTCCGCGTCCACGGCCCACACGCCCTCGTGCATGGATTCCAGCAACTTGCGGTACATGCGTTCGCTCTTGCGCAGGGCCTCCTCCGCGCGGATGCGGGCGGCGGCGTGGGCGAAGAGCGAAGCCACCCGCCCCAGCAGCTCCCCGGCTTCCGGCTCGGTGCCGGGCGCCAGGCCAAAGGCGCAGATGGAGCCGAGCTCCGCCCCGGCGTGGCGCACGGGCACGCAGAGGGCGCCTTCGCGGTCCGCCTCGGCATCCGCCTTGCCGCCCAGCCCGCCGCCCAGCCCGCTGTCCGGGGCCTGGGGACGCGGACGGTCGCAATCGGCATAGGACGCCACGGCGAGGCACGCGCCGGTGACCTCCTCGGCGCAGGCAGCGGCCAGCATCTGGATCTGGGCCAGATCCTCGCACTCCAACAGCACGCGGGCCAGCCGGCTGATGGCTTCCTCGACGCGCTCCATGCGACGGCGGGCGCTGATGTCGCGCGCGGTTCCGCAGTAGCCGGTGATGCAGCCGGTCTCGTCGCGCAGGGGGCGGGCCAGCACCTCTATGGGCACAAGCCTGCCGCTGGCGTGCACCACATCCATGAGCAGGTACCGCGGCCCGGCCGGGGGCGTGCCGGCCTCGGCCTGTGCCCAGGCCTGCAGCACCTGGGCAACAAGGTCCATGGACTCCGGCGAGAAGGTCTCGTGGAAGGGGCGGTTGTACACCACCTCCTGGGGAAAGCCGGTCATGATCTCGATGGAGGGGCTCAGGTAGGTCCAGCGGAGTTCCGCGTCCAGGGCCCATACCACGTCCACCAGATTCTCCGACAGCAGGGCGGAGCGGCGGTTGCTCTCGCGCAGGGCGTCCTCAAGGTGGCGGCGCTCGGTGTTGTCGCACACCACGGCCTGCAGGATGGCCGGATTGCCCTCCTCGTCGCGCAGGATGGAGCCGCGCTGGAGCACCCAGCGCCGGTTGCCCCGGGCGTCCACCACCTCGTACTCGTACTCGTTTTGCAGCACGCCCTGGCGCATATCGGCCTTCCACTGCTCAAGCCTGGGCCGCCACTCGGGCAGCACGGCCCGCAGCGCCGGGGAGTCCTCCTCGTAGAACTCCTCTGGCCGGTAGCCGAAGATGGGCGTGATGCCGGGGCTGACGTACTCGTGCTTGCCGGTCTTGATGTTGAAGCGGATGAGGGCCTGGTCGGTCCAGCTCTCGGCCAGTTCGCGGAAGCGGGCCTCGCTCCGCTCCAGGGCGGCGGCCTCCTTGCGGCGCTCGGTGATGTCGCGGAAGCAGAACTGCACCACCAGATCCTGGCCCGGCTGGCGGGGGCGCAGCACGCCCACCTGGTGTATCCAGCGGTGCTCGCCGTTCTTGTGCACCAATTCGAACTCGTAATAGGGTTCGAGCTTGCCGTTCTTGATGTCCGCGATCCAGCCCCAGGCCTTCTGCTGCCAACGCGGGGCCACCACGCCCATGCCCAGGCCGGGATTGTCGTAGAACTCTTGCGGGGCGTAGCCCAGCACGCGCTCCATGCTGGGGCTCACGTATTCGTGCCGGCCGGCGTCCAGGTTCACCGTGAGCATGACCAGATCCGGCCAGAGCTCGATGAGCTGGCGATAGGACTCCTCGTTGCGGCGGATGCTCTGCTGGGCCTCGCGCAGTTCGGTGATGTCGGTGGAGACACCCTGCAGCCGCCAGCGGTTCCTGCCCGGCAGGGGCAGCTGCACGTGGCGCTGGCGTATCCAGCGCTGCCGCCCGGCGGCGTTCAGCACGGGGTATTCTATGGTTTCCGGCAGGGCGCCGGCGCGCGCCAGCGCCAGCCACTCCTCGCCCTGGGCGCGCCAGTCCTGGGGCAGGGCCCGCATGAGAATGCCGGCGTCCTGGTAGAACTCTTGCGGAGTGAAGCCGAAGACCTCCCCGCTCGACGGGCTGATGTACTCGAAGCGGAATTCCGGAAAACGCACGGAGAAAAAGACGTCGCTGGACTTCTCCGCCAGGAGCGACAAAAGCGCGGGTCTGGCGCCGGAAGCATGCATTCTTGGCTTGCGCTGGCGGCGACGATGGGCTATACGGCTCTCGGTCATGCGGTGGACCCCTGCGGGCGGATGCGCCCGGAGCGAAAGCTACCGCACTTTGCGCCGATTTGCACCCGCCGCGGACAGGGCCGACGCCGGGAAAACGCTTGACAGCGCAAGGGGCCATGTATACAAGGGCCTTCCTTCTGGGGGCCGTTAACTCAGTTGGTAGAGTATATCACTTTTAATGATAGAGTCGAAGGTTCGAGTCCTTCACGGCCCACCAAAGGTTAAGAAACGTCCCCATCGTCTAGTGGCCTAGGACACTGGCCTCTCACGCCGGCAACAGGGGTTCGAACCCCCTTGGGGACGCCAGCAAAAACAGTACCTTAGGGTGCTACATTGATACCTCCTTCACCGGGAAACCGCTGGGGGAAACCGCAAGACCCTCGGAGATTAGACCTCCGGGGGTCTTGTCGTTTTGCCCTAGATCGGAAGCTCCTCTTGCCGAAACACCGTGTCCAGCGCAGCCTGCACCCCGGTCAGCTGATGCAGATACCTGTTCGTCGTCGTCGCGCTCCGGTGTCGGAGCATCCCCTGGACCGCCATTAGGCTCAATCCGCCCTTGACCTGCAAGGTGGCGGAGAGGTGCCGAATGGCATGGATGTCGAAGGCCTTCACCCCGGCTCGCCTGCAAAGAGTCCTGAGCCAGTGTAGGCGATGCTTGTAAGGCCTGGGCTGCCCTGCCATGTCGAACCACATGAAGACATACTCACCAAGAGGACTACGGGCATGCTCCCTCATCATAGCCAACAACCTTTTGGACATAGGAATCCAATCAAGCTCAAGGTTCCCGCCTGACCTTTTCTTTGTTCTCAGAAGGAGACGGGCATTCGCCAGATCAACATCCTCCCAGCGGAGGTTAAACAACTCGCTCTTTCGTGCTGCCGTGTCCAAAAACGCGAGAAGCATAAGCTGGTCTTGCGCCGTCAGCGCGGCACTGTAAACAGCCATAAAGTCTTCAACCGAGGGGACATACCGAGGCTTCCTCACTTCAGGGAACTTCTCGACTTCAGCAAACGGATTGTCTTTGGCTAACCCAAGGTACTTTGTCCCCCATTTCCACGCTGCGGACAAGTTCTTGCGGACCTTGTTGGCCGCGTAGCCTGAACCCGTTTGTCTCCTTGCCTTCAGGCAGTCGTATGCCACTCGAACGGTAATCATCTCCACCGGGGTATCGTGCAGGACCTCAGAACCTTCGGCAAATAGCGTGGCGAAGGCATCACGCTTTTCGTCATAGGTTGAATCAGCGATCCCCCGAAGCCGCATGGCGTCCAGGTACTGGCTTGCCCAGCTTAAGGTCGTGAGGATTGTCGACTCTTCCTTCGGGTGCGCCCATTCGGGATTGGCCCGCATTTTGTCTTCCCAGAGCTTTGCCTCCTTTTTTGTGGCGCAGATCATTGTCCTTGTGCGCCCGTTGACTGTTACCTTCCCGTAAATAACTTTCTTGCCGCGCTTGGTTGTTTCGACAGGCATTTTCGATGAACTCCTTAACTTTGCTTTCAGGGAAACGTACGGTTTTACCAAGCGTGAGGCCTCCCAATTCTGACCTATACTTGCGGACTGTTGAGCAGGCAACTCCTAACGCAGCTGCAACTTGCTTCACAGTCAGAAAGGGCCCCAGGCCCCCTAGAGATAGATCAAAATCCTTCATGGCCTCCGATTCCTCACTCTTGCATGGAAGGCACTGCGACCACCTTACAATTGCAGGCAGTTCCACCCACAAGAGCCCCTTACGATAGAATTCACAACTCGCGTGAGGCCATGCCCAGAGGCGCGGCAACCGCAGTTGAGATCTGCCGTCACACTATCACTGGTCGCCGTGGTGTCAACGCAACCACCTGAACTGAAAAGGAAACCAAGTGAAGCGAAGACCCGATGGAGCACCGCCAAATGAGGGAAGGAGCGCCTTGATGATTTCAGGGGACAAGAGAAGCGGTCCCCCCACGATCGAGTTAGAGCCAAACGACAAACCTTGCGTAAAATATACAGCAATTACGCTAAGGTACAAAAAGTTGATGAATATTTTTTAGCGAGAGGGCCTTCATCTCGCCCAAGCAGACCTTTCGCTGTGGCAGTAAGTTTTCAAAAAACCACTCGCGTTATTCGCACCCCCAGCACCTCCCTCCAGACGAACTCTCTCGGCTCGAAAAGGGGGTATCCACGCCCACCGTCGAGCATCGGGCGCAAAACAACCCCTCTAGCTGTTGATACTCAACAACTAGAGGCATATTTGCGAGATGCATTCTCTAGAATGATACTTTACTTTTATCAGCTAGACGTATACTTCTGTTGCAATGAGAGAACTTTTTGCGGAGGAGATCATGCAGCATGTATACGGTTACATCAGGGTCAGCGGCAAGGGGCAGGTCGATGGAGACGGTTTTGAGCGCCAGAAGCAGGCCATTGAAGCTTGTGCATCAGCTGCAGGCCTTCATGTCGTGAACTACTTCCAAGAAGAAGGCGTGTCGGGGACCAAGGAGGATCGGCCAGCCCTTGCCAGGATGCTGGTCGACATGGAGGAGAACGGGCACGGGGTCAAGACGGTCATCGTGGAGCGCCTGGACCGGCTTGCCCGCGACCTCATGGTGCAGGAGGTCATCCTGAGCGACTTCCAGCGGCTTGGGGTCAGTTTCGTGTCCGCAGTCGAGGGCTCTGACCTTCTCGAAGGGGATGCCACTAGAAAGCTCGTAAGGCAGGTTCTAGGGGCCATTGCCGAGTACGACAAGGCGATGCTTGTCTCGAAGCTTCGGGCTGCCAGAGAGCGCAAACGCGCAAGAACGGGCAAGTGTGAGGGGCGGAAGGGCTATGCCGACACGGAGGAGGGACGGGCGATCATCCGCGAGGTGAAGCGGCTTCGCCGAAAGAAGCCGGGCTGTAAGGCCATAGGCTATGAGCGGATCGCGGCGCAATTGAACGGCGAGGGCCGGACAACTTTGGACGGAAAAGCGTTTACCGGCGCTACCGTGCAGCGACTAGTGTCGACACGTTCAAAGGGGTGACGCGCAGCTAGGGCTTCCCCGACACAACCGACACCGCCTAAATGCGGCGCTTCCTATCCGCGTTCGCTGCTCCACCTCGCCTTCGCTTCAAGCATGTCGATGATTTTCGTGAGCTTGCTGTTGATGGCAGCCAGAAAATACACGGGCAACAAGATGAGCAGAATACCGAACCATTCCATGCTGAGACTCCATTGTTATTGCGTTTAGCAAGGCACCCTTCCCAGTGAGTGCTACTTATAGTCTGTCGACTCAAAAGAGGCAACCAAGCAACTTCTCACGACAAATACGCCGAGTAAGGTCGTCATGCCCAAAGCCTCGTACACCGACGAGGAGAAGGCCCTGCTCTAAGCATTCGGGGAGCGGGTGAGATTGTATCCCCTTCGGTGCGGTTGGTCACAAGAAGATCTTGCGGAGCAGACAGGGCTGCACCGGACCTACATCGGGCCTGTCGAGTGAGGGAAGAGGAATTTCAGTCTGATCCACATTGCCTTGTTGGCAAGTTTCTTCCGGGGCCCACTCTAACACCTCCTCAGTCCCGTCACGCTTTCTGATCCTACACTCCAGTCGGGGTGCAAATAATTCCATTTCAGAATGGTAGGCATATTTAGGTTCGGTTTTGTCTCATCCTTCTTCACCTGATCTTCTTTTAGACCCGGTGAGCAACACGCGAAATAGTGTCTGAAAATGTGTGTTTATTCGGGTGGCCAGCTGCGACTACGAATATTTAGTTGCAAGTTATCTTGAATTGTATAGAGCTAGCCCAAAGGGGTCTCAAAAAGTTCGAAATTCATTTTGATCGCACAAGCTTTCCAGGCCGTTTCGCGGAGGCTTGTCAGGCATTAACGAATGAGCCGCCCGAGGGATTGACGAATGAAAGTTCTAGTGGATGTTAAGCCCACGCCAGAGCAGCTGAAATTATTCGTTCCCGATCCTCAAACGATGATCATCAAAGGGGCTGCAGGGAGCGGCAAAACGACCACGTGCCTCCTCAGATTAAGAATCGTTTTGGGAAGAATGTCCGGATTAAAAAAGAGAAGTGGTGATTCAACCCCCGTTAAGGCACACGTGTTCACATATAACAGAACACTCATGGGGTATGTTAACCAACTAGCTGAGAGCCAAAGAAGGCATTTTGCTAATGCGGACGTCCAAATATCTACTTTTGGTGAATGGGCATATAGGATGTTGCGCGTAAGGAATAATCAAATCTGCGAGGAGTGGAAAGAGCAGTATCTTTCGGCAGGCTTTGCAAAATTTCCTCATGACGATGCATTCCTCGCGTCAGAGCTTGAGTATGTTCTTGGGAGATTCCCACATAACCAGATCCACGAGTATCTTGACCTTGAGCGCACCGGCAGAGGCAAGGCTCCTAGATTTGATAGAGCCCAGCGAGAGAAATTTATTAAGGAGATCATAGAACCATACTTTGCAGCTAAGCAATCAAATGACGAACTTGATTTCCATGATCTCGCGTATGCCATTTCAAATCTTCCAGCTCCACAGAAGTATGACGTTATAGTTATCGATGAAGGTCAAGACTTTTCAGCAAATGAATTGCGCGCTGTAAAGAATGTCTTAAACGAAGAGCATAGCCTCACAATCGTGATAGACTCGGCGCAAAAGATTTACCCAAAGAGTTTTACATGGAAAGAGGTCGGAATTCGGGCAACTCCTGAAAATGTATTTGTGCTTAAAGAAAATTTCAGAAACACGAGAGAGATTGCAGCATTCATTGCGCCGATTATCAAAGGTGCAGATTTAGGAGGTGATTTCGGGGCGTTGCCTGCACCAGAGAACTGCACTCGAAGTGGGCCCAAACCCATTGTGCTTGAGGGATTGTATAATCAGCAACTTGATTGGGCTTTCAAGAACATCGTTTCGAAAATTGATCTACAGAATGAAAGTGTCGCGTTCCTCCACCCTAAGGGCTGGTTTAGGGATGTCAAAGCGCGGCTGAACGCAGAATCGATCCAGTATGTCAACTTGACAAAGCTAAAAGCATGGCCTGACAATAATGTTAATGTTGGCCTGATAACGATGCACAGTTCCAAGGGGTTGGAATTCGATCATGTTATTATCATCGGTTTGAATCAAAGCATGACACCGCATGGCAAAGATGATGGAGATGTATTCCTTGATCACTACAGAAGACTTATTGCGATGTCGTGCGGAAGGGCTCGCGACACACTTACGGTAGGATATAAGCCAATTGAAAAGTCTTCTCTTGTTGATTATTTCGATCCAAGAACATACTCTAAGGTGGTTTTGTAGCCATGTTACAGCTAATACGTGACAGGGGCATCGAGAGAGTTGTACATTTTACGACAAACATCGGCCTAGTGGGTATTTTAAACACTGGTCTTGTAAAATCGAGAAAAGGGCTCAACGAGGATCAATATCTTTGCCACATACTCCACAATAACTGCGAGTATAGAAAAGACGAGAAATGGGTAGATTATATCAGCTTGTCTATTCAGGTCGCAAACAAAATGTTTTTGAGTTATGCAAAGCAATGGGTGCACAATCAGCCATTCTGGTGGTGCATACTAAGCTTTAGCCCTAGTATTCTCACGCATAACGGGGTAGTTTTCTGCACAACGAACAATTCGTATGAAGAGACTGTTCTTCGAGGTGAGGGTAAGGCTGGGCTGCAATCCCTCTATGCAAACGTTGTGAAAGAAAAGCCTCCTTATCAAAAATCAAGGACAGCTCAGACGCCAACATCTAACCCGACTTCACCACAAGCTGAGGTCTTGTACCACAAATCTCTTGAGCTTAAGCATCTCACAGAAATAATTATCCCTAGCGTGCAACAGGAGCCCGAATTTTTGGGACATTTGGCTGGAGCGCAACGAACTGGGCTCAAGTACACAATCGACGCGGGCGCTTTCGAATGACAAACGTGCCATCAAATTCCTACGATCAATGGTTGAGGAAAGTCACCAATTCCGCTCTCTGGGCTGCTTACGGAGATGCCCTCGGATTTACAACCGAGATGGCTAACCCTGAAACTGTTCAGTATAGAACAGGGTTGGCAGAAGTTTCTTCCTTGATCGGCTGGAAGAGGAAGATTGGCGGGCGTTATGGCGTTAGTGTCAATTTGCCGTCTGGATGCTACTCTGATGACACGCAACTCCGGCTTTCAGTTTCGAGGGCCATTGGACATGACGGCTACTTCGATGTGGATTCATTTGCTCACATAGAATTGCCAGTCTGGATGAGTTATCAGTTGGGGGGTGGCGTTGGCACAAACCTCGCTGCGAAGAATCTTTCCAAAAGAAGTGTCGGATGGGCAAATAATTTCTTCAAGTCTAAAGATTCCTCTTATGTGAAAGGCGGCGGAAATGGGGCTGCAATGCGGATTCAGCCTCATGTATGGGGCCACCCTGCATCATCAAAAAGCTCAGGATTGATCAAGAACATTCTGGTTGACACCATTTGTACTCATGGACATCCCAAAGCGATACTCGGGGCACTTTTCCATGGATACTGCCTTTATTTTTCCATGATTGAGGGGAGTGCTCCAACACCTACGAGCTGGTTTAAGTTTTTAGCTGATTTCAGGCAAGTCCCCTCGATAATCAGGGATGACTCAATGTTAGGGCTTGCGTGGCTTCCCACTTGGGAAGAGCAGGCGCACACTTCATTCGAAAAAGCATGGGAACAGGCTATTGAGGAGATGAGAGGGGATATCGCGAAGATAGAACAACATCTTTCTTCCAGGGGGCCAAGGACTTATTTTAACATTGTTGGTGAACTAGGGTGTTTTCTTCCGCAATGGCGCGGGACTGGGACAAAAACAGCGTTGCTGGCGTCCGCGCTGGTGCTCATTGCTGAGGGAAGACCAAAGCTTTGTTCCCAATATGCAGCTAATGCGCTAAATAGCGACACTGATACAATTGGAACAATGGCTTCTGCAATTGCGGGATCTCTGTCTGAGTTTCCACCTTCTGAGCAAGTCTTAGACAGTGATTATATTGCTCAAGAATCTAAAAAGCTAGCAGACATTCGCTTTGCCAAACAGGCGAAAATTTTCGTTTATCCTTCAATCAACGCGTGGAAGCCTCCGGTCTCAAACGCTGATTCTGTTTATTTGAAAGACAACAGACTTTATATGGCGGGGCTCGGGCCTATTGAAACTAAAAACGTGCCAGTTGTTGATGCTCAAAATGGATTTTGCTGGGAATGGGTTTGCACATCTTTTGGGCAAACACTGTTAGTTAAACGTCGGGTAGTACCGCAGAATGGTGTTCCACTTTTTGGAATTTACAAAGATATCGACAAACTTTGCACTCCTGAAACCGTTGCCGCTGTTCCTGTAAAGCGGACGAACGAAATCCCGGCTAAATCGCTAGAGGAGTTAAAGGAGATGGTAACAAGGGGGGCATTCACTCCGGAATCGATTGGGAGAGCTATTCTTGAGGCTTCGAATGGAGAGTTTCGAACTGAAAGGGCAATGGCCCTAGCTGCATTCGTAGCGGAGTTTATTGGGCGTAAACAACGGTAATCTAGCCCACTCCTGAAATAGCCACCGTTCCGGTCGGAGGCCCTGCCAAACATAGAAGGTATGGCTAGGCCAGTGCCTCAGATCAAGGGGCAGTCTGTGAAATAGTTCTGAGCACTGGACACAGTTCACGTTCGGTGGGCAGTTGTCGACGAGAACTTTCTCTTTCTCTCACCTCGTCAGCGCATTCTAATCCAGGATTTCAGGCCTCAAAACCTAGAACCAGCTCTACCTAAAGGCGCCATTTTTTCTTCCCGACGCTCGGCCACGCCCTAAGGTTAAGCTGCGTCTCTCGATACGCTTCCGATCCATTTGCTGCAAATCTAGCCCATTCGGTTCCGGTCTACTCCTGTCGCCTCGCTCCTCAGCAAGCCCGTTACATCACGGCTAGACCGGAGTTTGCCTACAGCGTCAAAGGACAACCCTTTCGAGGGAACACGCTGAAGTGGCTCGCGGGTTCTTAAGGACGGTTCGACTCGCTCGGTCAGCCCCACCTACCTTGTCAGCCTTTTTTTTGGGATCTTCCATCCTCACACGCTTGCGGCGGTCCTCTCCCGCATCATGCTCTCAGAATCCACGCCTTCGCCGTCGATTGGTTAGATGATGTCTTCCCGCGTCCACGCGGATACCGCTAGCATGCACTTGCCGATTCCCTGGCCAGATGTGCTGGTATTGACGCGATCACGCCCACAGGTGCTCAAGATCCTGTGCCCCACGACTTTCAGTTCTCGCGCTGAACTTTCCTTTTAGCTGACGCCTGACGCGCACGACACCGGTTCTTTGCAACTCCCCTGTCCCGAGACCCGTCCCCCCCTGTTCCAGCGCCCCTGGAAGGGCACGCTGCCCCTTCTGGCCCGCAGAGGTGGATTCGGCGTCCAACGGTCCACCCCGCCGGAATTTCCCTTTATGAAGACCAATCATTGGACGGATTGGTAAGACGAAATTGCTTGTGGTATTGCAGCTCGCTCTGTACATGTTCTATAATAGCTTTGTCTTCGCTAATATTCTCGTTGCGATCGGCCTTGGACGACGAAATTAATTTAGTAAGGATTGCCTAAGAGGAATTGGTTAATTTCGGATTAATTTATTAGTTTATTAAGAAAGTCCCCCCGAAGGGGGGCTTAATAAACTTTAAATCCCAGGCTTGAAAATAAAGAGGGGGGATAAATCCCCCCCCGTAGATAGTCCATACTCCTCGTCGTCACTCATCGCTTCGCTGCATCCACTCTGCACCTTTTGCTGTCAGGGAGAACTTTCTTATGTTGTTCACCCTATCCTCGGCAAGAAGGCCGTCTGTCAGCAGGCTTCGCTTGAGTTGGGAGACGTAGCTTGGGGTGCACCCCAGGTCGACGGCGATTTGCTTTTGAGGGACGCCCTCAGCGAGCTTTTGGGCTATTGCTCGCCTGGTTTGGTCTGTACCTCCGGCGTCGGCCTCTCCCGCAGCGGTCACCACCCAGAGCCCGTCTACAAACTCATAGGTGGGGCCGTCGACACCTTGCATCTGGTGCCGAGACTTCTGGACCTCGATGCTGAAGGCCGCGTGAGGACGTCGAGTTTTCGGCTTCTTCAACACGAGGTGGGTGTCCAAGTTGAAGACCCGTGAAGAGGTCCCCAGCTGCTCGCCGCGCTTGTTCGTGTGGTGGACGATGATGACGGCAATGCCCTCGGCCTTGAGCCTCAAGAGCCATGAGTTCACTGGCTGCCATTCCCTGTCGGAATTTGAGTCCAGCCCATGGATGAGCGAATAGATGTTGTCCAAGACAAGGAGCTTGACCTTCAATGCTACCGCCTGCTTGAGCAACCAATCCTGAACATCTGGGGAGGCAAGGTTGAGCTGCTGGCTCGGATTGCCCTTTTCATAGAGCATCTTCGAGAGCAGCTTGAAGCAGCCCGGTAGCTTGAGCAACCTGCCCCTGGTCCTGATCTCACTCGGCAACATCTCGCCGTCGACGTAAAGGACTTGGCACCGCTGGGGGCACTCCCATTTCCCCTCCATGGCGGGTCGCCCATCGGCGCAAGCGCCAGCCACCTCTAAAGCAAAGAACGTCTTCCCGGTCCCTGCTTCGGCGGAAATGAGGTTCAGGCTGGCCTCAAGAAGCCAGGGGCTCATGAGGTGACGCTGTTCGATCAAATCCATCTTCTCCAAGTCCCGGAAAGCAATGATGGCGGCTTCCCGGTCCAGGCTGGCGGAAGGGGGCTGAGGCGTTGTCGCATCCCTCATGGCAAGGTCCAGTTGCTTCTCGCCCCAGGTCGTGTCTCCGCGCTTTTCGTCCCACTTTGGGGTGTAGAGGCCTGACTGCCTAAAGAGCCGATCGACGCGCTCCCGGTCCCTCCCCGCGTACTGCGCGAGCATGTTTAAAAGTGACAGAACAGCCTCGCTAGGCGACGGGAAGTGCCTTTGCCATACCCCGGCCCAGAGTGCGGCGAACTTCGCATTATTGGCTGAGTCTTGCCCCAGGGCGATGATCTGCGCATCGGTCATGCTACCAGGAGCTTCCGGCTTGGGCCTCACAGGGAGGGGCTGGCGTACCTTCTGGGTGGGGCCAAAGTGCTTGAGTCGGAGGTTTTCAAGCTCAGGCGTGCGTTCCGCAATGGTCCGCCTCAAGTCGACCACGTCTCCGGTCACAGTAAAGTAGCGGTCCTGGGAGTAGACTTCGACAGGACCCTTGCGGTTGGCGCCAGGGGGCCAACAGCCCTTTACGATGATGTGCAGGCCGGTCCCAGAGGGAGACACCTCCGTGAAGCTGGCAAGGCTTTGGACGATTTCCTGAGCCCATTCCGCCACTTTTCCCGTCTGAGGATCGCGGCACTTGTCGAGGTCGACGCCCACATAGGGGTCATTTCCTGTGAAGACGAAGCCAACGCCTTGGAGCTTGTGCTTCTGAACCGCTGCGGTAGCCTCTTCGTACGTGCCCCAGGTCGATGGGTCGGTGACTGAGGCATTACGGCCAGTGCGCGGGTCCACGGGTACTTTGTCGCCGGGCTCGCGCCCTCTTGCGACCCATTGCGGGAGGGCACGGAGTTCTTCAGGAATGGAGTTTGCCCCCGCCCGAACGGGCAGGGGGAGGCGCTTGCGAATAGGTTGCATACTCATGAGCGTTCCTTGTGAGTCCGCCCCAGGGATGACCGGAGGCGGCTTGGTTGCGTTTAGTAAGGAAACGCTGGCGTTACTGATAGGTGGCAGCGAGAGATAGGCTGGCTGAGGCGGAAACCGTTTCGGAAACCGTTCCAGGCGTTCGAAACGTCATTTCGTGTGAAACTATGCTCCAAAGAACGCCACATTCACCATATTCTGGGAGGCCTCTCACGCCGGCAACAGGGGTTCGAACCCCCTTGGGGACGCCAGCTAATACAGGCGCTCAGGAGCACATCCTGGGCGCCTTTTTTGTTTGGCTGGAGCAGTTTGCAAAGCATCTTGCCCCTGGGGAGAACCTTCCGGGTTCGTCATACAGAAGGCTCGTGCAATCGGCGCGGGGCTTGGTGCAAGGGCATAATCGATATCCCCCCATAAGCTCGTGCGCCTGTCCGTGGTCGTCGTGGCCAGGTTCGGGCCCGGGCGGTATCTCGGGCGGCAGTGAAGTGCGCGGGAAGGTGACGAAGCCTTCGGAATGGCGTGGGCCGGTACAGCAGCGAGAGGAAGAGGCCACGAAGGTTCCCACGACAGTGGCCTGGAAGAAGGCCGAGGAAGGGCATGGGCTCAAGCCGCACCTGCGGGACGCGGCGCAGAGCATGTGCCGGGGGTAGCTTCAGGCGGGGCTGCGCCTACTCGTAGTAACGATGGGCCTTCAAACCATAGCGCCGAATCTTGGCATAGAGCGTGGAGCGGCCGATGCCCAGGATGGCCTCCGCCCCATTGTCTCCATAAATGCGCCCACCGGTCTGCGCCAGCACAAGCTTGATATACCGCCGCTCCAGTTCGTCCAGGCTGGGCCAGCCGGCAATGAGTTGC
This sequence comes from Desulfovibrio sp., assembly GCA_016218665.1. Classification (GTDB taxonomy): domain Bacteria; phylum Desulfobacterota; class Desulfovibrionia; order Desulfovibrionales; family Desulfovibrionaceae; genus Humidesulfovibrio. The sequence continues at coordinate 21,381 of JACRDI010000008.1, forward strand.
GAACCTGGGCCAAGCTCAGCGGGCAGCTGCGGGGAAGAGCCCTCGCCCTGAGGCGGCGTGAGGGACAGCTCAAGCCGCCCCTCGCCAGCGAGGATTACGGCCCTCTCAATGACGTTTTCCAACTCTCTGACGTTGCCTGGCCAGGGGTAGGACGCGATCTTGATCATGTCTGCCCGGCTGAGGGAAAGCTTCTGGCGCTGGTACTTGCGCATGAAAACGCCGAGGAAGTGCTGGGCCAGAAGCTGGGCGTCGTTGACGCGGGTGCGCAGGGGCGGCACCTGAACGGGCACCACGGAGAGCCGGTAATAGAGATCATGGCGGAAGGTTCCGGCCGCGGCCTCCTTTTCCAGATCCCGGTTCGTGGCGGTGACCAAGCGGAAGTTGGAGTGTATTTCCCGCAGGCCCCCCACGCGGATGAAGCAACGCTCCTGCAGAACCCGCAGGAATTTTGTCTGCATGGACAGCGGCATCTCGCCCACCTCGTCGATGAACAGGGTGCCGTGGTCTGCCAGTTCGAAAAAGCCGATCTTTTGGTTGGAGGCGCCTGTGAAGGAACCCTTTTCATGGCCGAAAAAGGCGCTTTCAAACAGGGTCTCGGTCATGCTTGCGGGATGGACGCTGACGAACGGTCCCTTGCGGCCGCTGTGCTTGTGCAGCTGCCGGGCCAGCAGCTCCTTGCCCACCCCCGTCTCGCCCGCGATAAGCACAGGCGCGTCGGTCGCGGCGATCTGCTCAAGCTTGTGCAAAAGGCGCAGCATGACCGGGTCGCCGGTAAGCATGTCGCCTGAATCCTCGCGGGGGATTATCAGGATGTCGCCATTGCTCTCGGGTTCGCTCCCGGTGGTCACCCCCCAGCGCTCGGCCAAGTACAGGTGCTCGCGGAATTTCTCCGCCGCCGCCCGCAGGGAGGCGTTGCCCATGGCCTCAAGCTCGCCCGCGTAGTAGCGGCTGCACAGGTAGATGACGTAGGAGGTCTCGCCCTGCCGCAGGGGCATGCACAGGGCATGCCCCTCCAGATCGCCCCGCCGGGTGATGCGTGGGGCGGCGGATTCCCGCAGCAGCCAGCCGCGGATCCGCGTGAAGGTTGGACTCTCCAGCTGGAGGAGCGAAAGGTTGTAGCACCCAAGCGGAACGAGGTCTCCGTCCTTGAGGACAAACAGGGCCCCCTGCTCCACGCGCAGTTCCCGACAGAGGTTGCTGATCAGCAGATGGTGGATCTCGGCGGGGCTGCTCAGCTGTGGAACCGGTTCCTGCTCGCGCAGCCTGGGCCCGAAGGGGGCCTTTGCCGCGGAGATGCCGGCGTGCATGCCGCGAGGCTTCGACAGACCCTCGGGCCACTCCGGCAGACCATACTCCCGGTGTACTGCGAAGGCGCCTGCGCGCAGGCGCTCGGCCGAGCGTCTGCGGCCAACGAGCATGTTGGCGCGCGCAAGGCCGAGCTTCGCACGGGCGGCCTCCACCTGGTTGCCCACCGCCAGGTCAAGGTTCAGCGCCTGCTTGAATGCGGCCCTCGCCTCCTCCGCCAAGCCCTGCTCCTCAAGCAGCATCATGCCTTTGATCTGCCAGGCCGAGGCACGCACCTGCAGGCTCGGATGCTCGAAGGACCCGCGCAGAGTTTCCTCGAAGCCAAAGCCTGGCACTTCCGGCAATCCAGCCTGGCGGAAGGCGTACAGCATTCCCAGCAGCCAGGGAAAGTGGTGCATCGGGGTGGGAGTGCCCAGGCGCTGGAGGATCCTGGCGCTGCGTTCCAGCGCATCGCGCGCGGCCTTCAGCGCACCTTCCAGGTAGAACGCATAGGCCTGGGCCCAGAGAAGCCGGATGCGCACAAAGGGGAGAGCGTCTTCGCGGATGGTGCTGCGCAGCGTGTCCAGGTGGGCGCGTGCCGCCTCCTGCTTTCCGGCCATGAGCAGGAGCAGCGCAAGATGGAGCCGCCAGATGACTGCGGGGAGGCTGTCGCCGCGCAGCTCCGCCGTGCGCCAGCAGGACTCCAGCACGCCCACGCCCTGCCTGTCGAGCCCCACGAAGGCCGAGGCCATGGCGTAGAAAAGCCCCCACCAGGACACCATTCCCGGCAGCGAAAACCCGCTGCGCACCTGCTCCAGGTAGCGCACTGCGCATGCAAAGCGGCCCTGCACGAAATGCCGAAAGCCCAGGAAAGTGGAGACATACTCCAGCATGTCCCTGTCGCCGAACGACTTGCCCATTTCGTAGCCTTCCTGGAACATTCGATCTGCTTCTTCGGAAAGGTTGAAGGCGGCGAAGGTCAGCATGTGCGCCTTGACCATGTGCAGTATGGCCACTGAGCGCGTGTCGCCGTTGCGGCGGGCGGAGATGATGGCCGTGTCCAGCGTGGGGCAGACCGCCCGTGTGATGATGCAGTAATAGGCGGAGACATCAGCCAGTTCGATGGTGACGTGCACGTAGTTGCGGCGCGTCTCCTCGTTCATGCCCTCCAGCGGGGCGCGTTCTATGACTGCCACGGCCATGGACAGGCAAAGCGAGGCCACGCTGGCCGCGTCAAAGGAGAGTCGGCGCACCTCCTCCAACAGAACCCGCGCGGCTTCAAAGGATGCCCCCCGGCAGGCCAGGGCGAGACCGCGCACTGCGGCTGAGCACGGAAGCGGCGCGGTGGCGTGCAGGAACGCCTCGGCCGCCTTGCGCCGCGCGGCCTCCAAGTCCTCCGGATCGCCGGCATACCGCCAGACACCCTCCACGCATGCGGCTGCGCCTTGGGCGGCCAAGCCATGCAGCACCTCTTCAACCAGGGCGCTGGGGTACCCCAGCAACGCGGCGACCGGCGTCACCGAGAATCCGTTGGTGGCCCAGGGCAGCGCCAGCAGCAACGCCAACCGGGCTCTCTCGCGTTCCTTGTCAGCCATGCGCACGCCTCTCCTTACTCGTCGCTCACGGGAGCCGCAGCCCTGGGGCCTCAGCCAACCGTGTTGCATGCAATTTTCAGTCTCGCGCATGTGCCGCTCATACCTTGCGCCGCAAAAGACAGGGGTGAGGCTACCAGATCAAGCAGGGCTCTTCTTTTACTGTAATCAAGCTGTCCAATCTTAACACAAAACGGCCGTTTAAAGAAATTATTCCATATTCTGGAAAGCAAAAGATCCACCTTGTTCAAAAAAGTGCAATCTATTCAAGTAGGCCTGCCGATTATCGTTCTTGGCATGCCTTCTGCTCATACTCCTTGAAGCATCTCCAATCCATCACCGTAACGCGTAATCGAAAAACAGGAGCCGTTATGAGGACATCCCCCCCCCTCCGAACAGGTTTGCGCATGGCCTTGTGCAGCCTGTTGCTCATGCTGTCCGCAGCGACTGACGTGTTCGCCGCTGACGACACCTCAAGCACTGCCGCGGACCCCGCCGCCGTCACCAGTTTCGGCAAGCTGCAAGGCGTTCCGGCCAATACGGCCATCAACGGCGGAGGCATGTTGCCCGCGGGCCGCGCGATCACGGCCCTGAACTCCAGCTACCGCTCCAAGTATGATTCCGCAGCAGGCCAGGACCTGAAAACCAACCGCAACATCGACAACACCACCTTCGTCAACCTGTTGAAGTTGCGCTATGGCGTCACCGACCGCGTTGAGCTCCAGGCCGTGGTCCCCTACATTTTCTACGACCCCAAAAGCGGCCATAACCTGGACTCCTGGGGCGATGTCGTAATCGCGGGAATGTACGGGATCATGCAGGAGAAGTTTGGCGATCCCCTGAGCCTTGCGGTCACGCTGCGGGCCGGCCTGCCCACCGGCTCCATGGGGCCCAGCGCACTGCCCGGCGGCGGCGCATGGAGCGGAACCGGCGTTCTTGGCCTGACCAAGACCTGGGGCCGCAACCAAGTGGCCGGCGACCTCTGGTACACCGTCCCGTTCGAGGAGGGCAACGCCCACCTGCGCAAGGGCGACAGCTACGGCCTTACCTACAAGTACGCCTTTGCCCTGACCCAGAACCTGGACATCGGCATCGAGGGCACCGTCGAGCGCGGCGAGAACGGCAGACGCCTCGGCAGAGACGTCAAGAACAGCTACCTGGAATGGTACACCGGCCCGGCCATCAACTACAACATCCCCGGCACCACAGTGGATCTGGCCGTCGGCGCCTATCTCCCCGTCTACCGCGAGTACGGACAGAACACGTCCTACGAGGGTGTTCGCCTCGACGGCAAGATCTTCATCCTCTGGTAGCCAGGGGCAAAGGTGGGTTCATTATGAGCAGCGACACCACGGGCACAGCCGGGACGGTCCCCTTCGGGAGCCCCGCGGCCGCTCCACAGGGCGGCGCAAGACTCAAGAACAACTATTTCGACGGGCTGGCCGTCACCGGCCGGCACAAGGTCGTGTTCTTCCTGATCATGGCCGCCTATTTCCTTGAGCAGCTTGACAACTGGAACTTCGGCTTCATCGCTCCGGCGCTCATGAAATCATGGAACCTGAGCATGACCCACATCGGCCAGATCAATTTCTTCTACTTCATCTGCATGACCGCCGGCGGCGTTGTCGGCGGCGTCATCTCGGACTTCATCGGGCGGCGCAAGACCTTCCTGCTGGCCATTCTCATCTTCTCGCTGTCCTCGCTCGCCAACGGCTGGACGGACAACTTCGGACTGTTCGTTTTCTTCCGCGGCATGACCGGATTCGGCGTGTTCTGTCTCATGGTCTGCTCCCAGGCCTACATCGCGGAAATGGCCCCGGCAGAAAGCCGCGGCAAGTGGCAGGGCCTGGTGGCCAGCGTGGGCTTTTGCGCAGTTCCGGTCATTGGCCTCCTGTGCCGCATGGTCATTCCCCTCTCGCCCGAGGCCTGGCGCTACATCTTCTATTTCGGCGGCATCGGCGTCCTGCTCTTCCCCGTGGCCCACAAGTATCTGCTGGAATCTCCCCGCTGGCTGGTCTCGCGCAAACGGGTGGACGAGGCGGAGAGCGTTGTCCGGCAGATAACAAAGCGGGACATCGACCTCTCCGAGGCGGCCAGCACCTGCGTCCCGCGCGACAAGGTCTGGGAAGTTGTGACCGGCATGTTCCAGCGCAAGTACATCGTGCGCACCCTGGTGCTCATCGTCATGTTCGTGCTCTCCACGCCGGCCACATTCACCGTCACCGTGTGGACCGGCACCCTCCTGCACAGCAAGGGCTTCGACATCAAGGACAGCCTCATGGCCACCACGATCATCCAGATCGGCGTGCCAGTGGGATGCTATCTCGCCTCGGCGATCTCCGACCTCGGAGGCCGCAAGATCCCGCTCATCGTGACGTCCGTGCTCTGCGGCCTCTCCGGAATCGTGTTCGGCAATGTCGATGGATACTGGCCGCTGGTCAGCGCGGGCTTCATCACCACGGTCCTGGTCATGGCCACTGCGTTCATCGGCTTCTCCTACTGCGCGGAGAGCTACCCGACGCGCATGCGCAATACGGCCACCGGCCTGCACAACGGCTTGGCCCGGCTCTCTGTGGCAATTGCCCAGCCTCTTATTCCCATAGTCTACGCCTCCTACAGCTTTAACGGAGTTTTCAACACTTTTGCGATGCTGATGATCCTGCCCGTATTCGTCATCGCCATATGGGGCATGCGCACGGGCGGAAAGTCCCTCGAATCCATCGAATAAACGGAAAACCAACGGAGGATCATTGCTATGGGACACCCGACAATCTATCCCACCGGCGTCACCATCTACAATCCTGAAAAGGCGTACAACGGCTTCACCGTGATCTCCGCACCCGACATGGGCGCCATCCTGCTGAACATGAACGGGGCCGAGCTGCGCCTGTGGAAGGATCTGCACGGTTTCCCCAACAAGATATTCCCTGGCGGCCACATCATGGGAAGCACGGGAACCCGCAACCCCAAGCACGCCCTGCAGGACCAGCTCGATGTCGTGCAGGTGAACTGGGACGGCGACATCGTGTGGAAATTCGACCAGGCCGAGTTCGTCGAGGATCCCGGCAGCGAGCCCCGCTGGGTGGCCCGGCAGCACCACGATTTCCAGCGGGAGGGCAACTCCGTGGGCTACTACGCCCCGGGCATGGAGCCCAAGATCGACTCCGGCAACAGCCTGATTCTCAGCCACAAGAACGTTTCCTGCCCCTTCATCAGCGACAAGCCGCTGCTCGACGACGTGATCTACGAGGTCACCTGGGACGGCGAGATAGTGTGGGAGTGGCTGTGCTCCGACCACGTGGAGGAAATGGGCTTCAGCGAGGCCGCGCGCAACGCCATGTGCCGCGATCCGAACTTCCGGGGCGGCTCGCTCATTGAGAACGCTCCAGCCGTGGGCGACTGGATGCACGTGAACTCCATGTCCACCCTGGGCCCGAACAAGTGGTTCGACGCCGGCGACACGCGTTTCCACCCGGACAACATCATCATCGATGGCCGCGAAACCAACGTCATTCTGATCCTCGACAAGAAGACCGGGAAGATCGTCTGGCAGGTGGGGCCGGACTATGACACCAGCCGTGAGCTCAAGGCTCTGGGCTGGATCATCGGTCAGCACCACGCGCACATGATTCCGCGCGGGCTGCCCGGAGAGGGCAACATCCTGGTCTACGACAACGGCGGCTGGGCCGGCTACGGCAATCCCAACCCCGGAGCGCCCACGGGCGTCAAGACAGCGCAGCGCGACTATTCCCGCGTGCTCGAATTCGATCCCGTGACGCTCAAGATCGTCTGGCAGCATACGCCACACGAGGCCGGCTTCCTCATTCCATTGGACGCCTCGCGCTTCTATTCGCCGTTCATCAGCTCGGCCCAGCGCCTGCCCAACGGCAATACGCTGATCACCGAAGGTTCCAACGGCCGGCTCATCGAGGTGACGCCGGAACACGAGATCGTTTGGGAATTTATCAATCCCTACCGCGGCAAGATTTCCTTGCCCATGCACTGGATCTACCGGGCCTACCGGGCTCCATACGAATGGGTGCCGCAGGCCGGCAAGCAGGATGAGGTCGAGGTCAAGCCCCTGGACACCATGAGCTTCCGCGTTCCCGGGGCCGCGCCCCTCGGCCCGCAGTCCAGCGTCTCGGTGGCCGGCACCATCGGCTACTACTCCGGCGCCGGCCACTGCGTGGCCGCAACGGAATAAGACCTGCCAGCGCGCGGGGGCTGCGCCGCAAACCCAGCGGCAAGGCCCTCCGCGCGCTGCGCCCAACGGCAACAGCACGGAGGTTCATGTGTCCGTCACGATCTATACCGCTCCCAACTGCGCCCGCTGCACAATCCTCAAGGAGTTTCTGGCGTCGCGCGGGGAGGACTATGTCGCCTACGACTTCCTGGCCGACAAGGACATCTTTAGCGCTTTCTACCGCGAACACCGCGCCTGCCTGCACCGCGACGAGGAGAACAGCCTGGAGTTCCCCATCTACGACGACGGCAGCCGTGTGCTGCAAGGCATCGGCGAAATCCTCGCCGCGCTCATCGCCGGCGACGGACTTGCCGGCTGTGTGGGCACCACCGGCCTGCTGCACGGCTGGATATCAGGCATCAACGTTTCCGCCTGCCCCGCCGGAGAGGAGGAGCACCTCCTGATCCTGTTGCAGCTGCTCACAAAGGGCGGCCTGTCTGTGCACCTGGACTGCGACGGCCGGCGGCCGGAACTGCTGGAGAAAATCCTTGGCGAAGGCCTGGCCGCCCGGCTGACGCTGAACATCCTCGGCCCGGCCGAGATGTACCCCGACATGGCCGACGGGCCGCTGCTCCCGGACGACATGAAGCGGAGCGTGGCGCTGGCCCGCGCAACCCCTGGCGCGGTGATCCGGTTTCTTGTCGCGGCCCATGGCCCGGCCGGCAGTCTGCGCATCAGCCCGGAGCAGGCGGGCCAGGCCGCGCGCTGGATCCTCGAACTGTGCGGCGACCGGATGCTGCCGGTGTTCATTGAGGCCGGCCCGGCCGGTTCCCTCCCCGCGCTCACCGACCAGGATCTGCTGGCCTACCGGGCCAAAGTGCGCGCAGCCCTGGTCAGGGCCGAGATCAACAGACCGCAACAACACCGTTAAGCACCGCGAGGAGGCGAAAGATGGCTGAACTCAAATACCCCGCCGACCGCCGCTACCACGCCGGCCACCTTTGGGCCAAGGACAATGCGGACGGCACGTGGCTCATCGGCATCACGGACTTCGCGCAACAGCAGTTGGGCGAGGTCCTCTTCGTGGATTTGCCCGCAGAGGGGGCGCATTTCGACCAGGGCGTCTCCTGTGCGGATATCGAGTCATCCAAAGCCGTCTCGGACGCGATCCTCCCTCTTTCGGGCACGGTGGTCGAGGTCAATGCCGCGCTGGAGCACACCCCCGGGCTCCTGAACCGCGAACCCTACGATGCGGGCTGGCTGGTCCGCCTCAAGGCCGACGACGCGGACGACGAACGCACCCTTGACGCCGAGGCCTACAAGGCCCTGGTGGCGGTCTAGACGCGGCCGCGGCGCAGCCTTCGCACAACAATGCACAAGGAAGTGAGCATGACCCAGCGCATCACGATCATCGGCGGTGGCCCTGGCGGCTACACTGCCGCCTTTGCCGCCGCCAAGGCCGGTGTGGAGGTGACTCTTGTGGAGGCGTCCCGGCTTGGCGGCACCTGCCTGCACACAGGCTGCATCCCCACCAAGACGTTGAAGGCCTCCGCCGAGGCCCTGGAGAACGCCCGGCGCCTCCCCGAATTCGGCATCGCCGGGAGCTGCGAGCCCGTTCCGGACATGGTCGCCATCCGCGCCCGCAAGCGCAAGGTGACGGAGATTCTGTGCGACGGCCTGGAGAAGACGTGCGCCAAGCTCAAGGTCCGGGTGGTCAAGGGGCTGGGGCAGGTGGTCAACCGGGAGTTGACCCGCGTGCATGCGCCCGGCGGCGGCACCGTGGACGTGCCCGGCGACCGGGTGATCATCGCCACCGGCTCCCGGACTCTGAACCTGCCCTCGCTGCCCGTGGACCACGCCAGAGTCCTGACCAGCGACGACGCGCTCGAACTGGACCACGTGCCCGGCCGCCTGCTGGTGGTGGGTGGCGGCGTCATCGGCGTCGAGCTGGCCTTCATCTTCCAGGCCCTCGGCTCCAGGGTCACGGTGGTTGAAGGTCAGGAACGCGTGCTTCCCGTGCCGTCCATCGACGAGGACCTGAGCAGGTTGGTGCAGCGCGAGATGAAAAAGCACGGCATCGTCTTCGAACCGGCCAGCACCGCCATAAAGGCCGAGCCCGTCGACGCGGATGTGCGCGTCACGCTCGGCCCCTCGCCTTTTGTGAAGGAACCTCCCCTGGCGGCGCAGAAGGAGCGCGAGCTTGAGGTCGACGCCGTCCTTGTGGCCGTGGGCCGTGTGCCCAACACCGAGGGGCTTGGCCTGCAGGAGGCCGGAGTGGCCGTGGACCACCGTGGCTGGATTGTGGCCGACGAGCGGATGGAGACCTCCGTGCCAGGCATCTACGCCATTGGAGATGTGCTTGGCCCGGCGCGGATCATGCTCGCCCATGTGGCCGAAACCGAAGCGCGCGTGGCCGTGGCCAACTGTCTGGGCGCGGCGGAGCGCATGGACTACGGCGTAGTGCCGGCGGCGGTGTTCGTCTCGCCCGAGCTGGCTTGCGTCGGCCTCACCGAGGCCCAGGCCCGCGAAAGTGGCCTGGATGTGATCTGCCCGCAGTCCGCCTTCCGCGGGTTGGGCAAGGCCCAGGCCATGGGGGAGCTGGCCGGCCTCTTCAAACTTGTGGTCGAGGCCGACAGCGGCCGGGTGCTGGGGGCGCACATCGCCGGCGCGCACGCCTCGGACCTCATCGCCGAGGCGGTCCTGAACATGCGCTTCAAGGGAACGGCCGCGGACATCGCCCGCGCCATCCACGCCCACCCCACCCTGTCGGAAGGGCTGCAGGAAACCGCACGCCTCCTTTAGCCACGCGGTGCTCACTCCAACAGCTCAGCCTGACCCGCTTCCCGAAGGCGGGGGCATCATCCGGAATGGAGGTGAAGATGCCCCCGGCCGAGGGCGGCCAGTTCGCCGAGGTCCACGCCGACGCCACCCTGGCCTGGCCCATCCTCATCAAGGGCCTGCAGGACCGCCTGGCCAAGAAGAGCGGCAAGGCCCCGAAAAAGGCCAAGAAGTAGTCATGAGCGCCCCGGCTGCGCGCCTGCCCGCGGAGTGGGAGCCCCACGCCGCCACCTGGATCACCTGGCCGCAGAACGCCCGCGACTGGCCGGGCAAGTTCGCGCCCATGCCCTGGGCCTTTGCGGAGATCATCCGCAAGGTGGCCAACAGCGACCCGGTTGACGGGCAGGCTGAGCGCGCCCGCGTGCTGGTGGCCGACGCGGCCGTGGAAAAGCGCGCGCGGGGTCATGGAAAGGGCGACGTCCAGCTTGCCGAGCGCGGCAGAATACGTTCGGAGCGTGTTGCATGACCTGCCCTCTTCAAGCTTCGCCAGCATGAACGCTTCGACGTGTTCGGGGCGGATATCCCGGGCATGCCGCACGCCCAGGCCTTCAGCGAAGGCCGCGAACTCCGTGGAAACTGATTTGTAGGCGTCGTATGTGCGAGAGCTCGTCACCGGGGTGTGCTCGGCAATCCGGGCGGAAGTGGCCCCGTGCCCCTCGCCGTGGATGGTGTCGCGCGCGGCAGTCTTCGCCCTGAATCGGCTTGCGCCGACCCGGAGAATGCCGCTTGAGGCCCACACGCCCTTGATTTGACTGCCAAGCGTTCTTCCCATGGTGACTCCGGTATATCTTGTCGGAAGCCGACGCATCCCGGCGTTCGTCTTGTGAACGCAAGACCAGGTGTGAAGTCACCGAGGCTGGAACGCATGGGCGGGGTGCTCTACGCCTGCCAGGGCGCAGGACTTGAAGGAATTGGGGGCAGGGGCGCGGGCACGTCCAGCATGCCTTTTCCTCTCTGCGGTCAAAGTGGAGGATGACCGACTCGGAGTGCGCCCCCGCCGCAAACGGGGTGGACCTCTCTGCAAGGGAAAGCATATGATCGCGGTTTTGAAGATCTCAAGAGCACTGGCAGAAAAAGTTGTCCCTGGGCGTAATTTGTCGGGGGCCACGCCCCGGGAGTGTGTAAAACCATCGGCCAGGCCCATCTGCGGCATGGCCGAGAAAACCGCCCTGATGCCCTCCGGCTCGCCTCGGAAGAGGGTCCGGAAAAACAGGCCCCGTCGAGGGCGCTCATCGGCCGCCAGAGGCCCACGCGGAAAATTCGGCTGTTAAAGGTCGCTGGGTTCGCCAGCTCGGCCCTTTCATGACGTTTTAGCGTGCCTGCGGTTTGTTTCCTGGACGGAAACAAACCGCAGAACGGCATTGCTGGCTTCAGCGTCACCGCCCGACAGCGCAATAAAGCCCCTTCCCAGGAAGCCTCCAGCCCCCAATGCCAGCGTGTGGTGCGGTGAAACCAGTTCGGGTGTCGCACCAGACTTCTGCCTCCAGCGTGCCCTGTCAATCGGGTGTTTTTGTCCTTTTCCCGGCCCAAAACGGGTGATTTTTGTCCGCAATATAAAGCCTGCATTATACTCCATTGAAAGACCTTGGGAGGTCATATATGGAGACAGGAAGCGCGGACAAGCGGATTTGGACTTGGGTGAGCGAGGACGGCAAGCACGCCGCCGCAGGGATGTGCCCGGGATCTGCGGGCACGAAACCCGGCGGCGGCGGCGAAGAGCAGCCCTACGACGACCATGGGCGGTATCTCGGAACTGTGGGTCAAGGTGGTGTTTCTGGCGGTATCTCGGGCGGCAGTGAGGTGCGAGGGAAGGTGACGAAGCCGAAAGAAGAAGCCCAGAAGGTTCCCACAACAGTGATTTGGAAAAATGCCGAGGAAGCGCATGGGCTCAAGCCGCAAATGCAGGACGCGGTGCAAAGCATGCGCCGGGACGTTTCGAAGCTGGATTCCGTTTTGATCAGCAGTGGCAGGCGTGAGCCCCTGGGCGCTGGCGATCCCCATGCCGAAGGCCGGGCGGTTGATCTCGGCCGGATCAATGGGATACCCGTGGCTGGCTTGGAAACATCCACCGCGCCCGGGGCGGACAGGGCGAGAGAAGCCGCAAGGAACTTGGGAGATTGGGCGAAAGAGAACCCCGACGTCAACCAATTCATCGGGCCCAAAGGCGGGTGGAACAAGGACGGCAAGGGGAATATCACCCCCTTGGCCCCTGCTAAGCAAAAGGTGCTGCTCGATGGCCACAAGGACCACATTCACATCAATGTGTTCCGCAAATGAGAAAGAGAGGCTGTGCATGACTCGCATCCTCGTGTTGTTCCTCGTCCTTGTCAGCCTCGCCGCCCCGGCGCAGGCCCAGTGGGAGGAGCCCTATGCCATGGAGGATCCCCTGGCCCGGCGCATAGTCAGCACCTGCGTCCAGGAAGCCAGGCTGCTCGGCCCATATTATGCCTGGATCAGCGTCTTCTCCGTGCCGGAGCCGGACGGAAGCGGCCACCGCCTGTATGTGGGGTTTGTGGACGACATCCATGATCGCCGCTCGCCGGCCCATCTCTGGCGTGGCCCGGTGGCTGTCCGGTGGGCGAAGCTCGGGCCGGTGCCAGAGCACAAACCCTCGCTCAGTGCCCCGAATCCCGCGCGCTACCGCGTCGAGCGCACGGATGCCCTAAACCGGAGCGGCGAGCGGACTTCGCTCATGGAGATCGACCTGGAAGCCAAGCCTGCCCAGTTGCGCCTGCTGGACACGCAGTCCGGCCGGACAAGGCAGCTGGGCTCGCAACCCCTGGAAGAAGTGCCCATGAACAACTCCCTGCGGCTCATGGTCCGTTTGGGTGAGCAGAAATGCTTCTTCGGTGGCAAACAGTCGTTGCGGTCCTACAGTCTGTACCAGGGGTATGCCGACCCCCCGAGAAAGCGCCCCCCCGTAGTTAAGCCCTGGCAGTACTCCATGGACTCGCATCTGCTGGTGGTGTCCCTGAACAAGAACCCGGACAAGAACCACGTGTTCTTCCTGCCCATGCGACCCTCTGGCTGGACCCTGGAGAAGGAGCTGTTCATTCCGGGCGGGGATATGGAGCGTGCGAACTTCGTGGTGCAGATGGTGGCACAGTACCTCGTGCCCAACGAGCACGGCGAACTCATGTCGCTTGGCGCGCGGCACCGCGTCAGCGTTGGCTTCAGCGGATTGTCCATCACGCCCATGGAGATGGGGCTGGTGTATGATGGCGGCAACGAGTCCTGGGAGCGGGAAAAGCCAGAGGCCAAGCCAAAAAGTAAGGCCGCCGGGAAGTAGCGGAAGTTCGGGACGGCCCCCCCATGCCGATGGCCGGAGGTGGATACCAATCAGGGATGCCAAATTGCTCAAGGAGCACAAGGACCATCACCACATCAACGTATTCCGCAGAGGAAGCGAGGAGCCGACCGATGCTTCGAATCCTGGCGCTCTTCCTTCTCCTGGTCAGCCTCGCCGCCCCGGCGCTGGCCCAACCTCCGCAGGAGCAGCCGTTCTCCCTGGACGACCCGCTGGCCATTCACCTCGTCAGCTCAGGCAAATTTCAGGCGCGGATGCTCGGCCCTTGCGAAGCCCAGGTGAGCATTTTCTCCGTGCCGGAGCCGAACGGGACTGGCGAGCGACTGTACGTCGGGCTCGTGGAAGACATCATCGATCGACGTTCGCCCGCGCATCTTTGGAGAGGCCCACTGGCCGCAGGCTGGGCGTTGTTTGGTCCCGTTCCCGGCTACAAACCCAACGTGACCGTGGCTAACCCGGCGCGGTACCGGGTGCCGCGCCGGACGGTCATGCCGGGCGGGCGCATGCAGATGGACCTCATGGAAATCGATCTGACGGTTCGACCAGCCCAACTCCGAAGAGTGGAGCCGTCCCAGGAGCAAGCTCGGCTGGGAGAGTCGCAGACCCTGGAAGAACTGCCCATGAACGAGTCGCTGCGCCCGATCACTCGCCTGGACGCACAAAAGACCTTCCGCTCCCAGGCATGACTCTGCGGTCCTATGAAATGGTCCAGGGCGAAATTGATCCCCCCAAAAAAACGCCCGGTCATTCTCAAGCCGTGGGATGTGTTGCTGGAGTCGCATCTTCTGGCCATCTCCTCCTTGGCCGCACCGGCGAAAGAAGCCGTATACTTTCTGCCCATGCGACCCTCTGGCTGGAAGGTGCGGCAACTGTTGCCCGGAATAGCTGCGGGCAAGCCCAACGACCGCTTTGCGCTGGAAATGTTCGCGGATTACCTTGTGCCCGGCGACCACGGCGAACTGGTGCAGCGTTCCGCCCGCCACCTGGTCACCGTCGGCATGGATGGCATGTCCGTCACCACGCTTGAGACGGGATACGTGTACGACGTGGGCTCCGAACGATTTGAGAAGGCGGGGAAGGCTGCAAAACCAGAGAAGACACGCTGAGTCGCGTGATCGGCGCGCTTCAGACGGCCCGCTCGGAGCGACAGGGCATTGGCGACTCCGAGGGCTGCATCGCCCTGGACAAGCCCCAGAGGATTGCGCTGCGGCAACACATCGGTGGGTGGATCCGTGCTGAGACATGACGTGGTGCCTGCTTGCTTCTGCTCGTCGTGACCTTCCCCCCGTTTAGTATCCCAGCTATACGTTTGTGGCTCCGGCGAAGGAGACCACGAACATGAGGAAGAGCAGGTTCACGGAAGAGCAGATCATCGGGCTTCTCAAGCAGGCGGAGGCAGGCAGGCCGGTTGCCGAGCTGTGCCGCCAGATCGGCATCACGGACACGACGCTCTACAAGTGGCGCAGCAAGTTTGCGGGCCTTGAGGTGTCCGAGGCCCGGCCTTTCCGCCAGCCCGGCCCTGGGCCCTTCCCGCTGCAGCCTCCCGCCAGCACCCGTGCCGCCCCTTGTGCATCGGGCCTTGTGCATCGGCCAAGGCGCTGCTACACGCTGAAGCGATGACAGACGCCGCGAACACTCCGCCCAAGGCGGACCTCCTGAACCTGACGCGCTCCGAGCTCGAAGCCTTTGTGGTGGACGAGCTGAAGCAGCCGCGCTTCCGCTCGGACCAGCTGTGGCACTGGCTGTGGCACCGGGGCGCGCAGAGCTTCGACGCCATGACCAACCTCTCGCGCGAGCTCAAGGGCAAGCTCGCCGAGCGTGCGGCCATCGTCTACCCCGGGGTGGACGTGGTCCGGGTGAGCCGCGATGGCACCATCAAGCTGCTCCTCAAACTGGCGGACGGCGAACGCATCGAGACCGTGCTCATCCCCATGGCCGGGCACTACACCCAGTGCCTGTCCACCCAGGTGGGCTGCGCCATGGCCTGCTCCTTCTGCTCCACCGGGGAGCTTGGCCTCACCCGCAACATGACCATGGGCGAGATCCTGGGGCAGATCATGGTGGCCCGGGCGCACCTGGCGCAGAACGGCCTGCAGCCCCTGAAGAACCTGGTGTTCATGGGCATGGGCGAGCCCCTCATGAACCTGACGGAGCTTCTGCGCAGCCTGGAGACACTGGGCAGCGCGGAGGGCATCTCCATCGCCTCGCGCCGCAGCACGGTGTCCAGCGTGGGCATTCCGCAGGGCCTCAAGATTCTGGGGGACTCGGGCCTGGCGGTGCCGGCCATTTCCCTGCACGCGCCCACCCAGGAGCTGCGCGAGAAGCTCATGCCCAAGGCCGCCCGCGTACCCCTGGACGAACTGCTGGGCTGCCTGGACCGCTATCCGCTCAAGAGCCGCGAGCGCGTGACCTACGAGTACATCATGCTCGGCGGGGTGAACGACTCCCTGGCCCACGCCAAGCAGCTGGTGAGGCTGCTGGGCCAGCGCCGCTGCAAGGTGAACCTCATCGGCTACAACCCGCCCCCGCCGGAGACCGGCAAGGCCCCCTTCCAGGCCCCGGACCCGGAGGGCGTGCTGGCCTTTGAGAACTACCTGCGCAGCAAGAGCATCACCACTTTCATACGCCGCAGCATGGGCCAGGACATCGCCGCCGCCTGCGGCCAGCTGAAACTTCTGGCAGGATAATCAACCCGTTGACGAGTCGTTATCGGGTGGTGCGCAAATAGTGCTTGCCAAGGCTGGTCCAATTTAATAGTAGCCAGCCCTTCCAAAAAAATATATGGCGTCATTCGTCGGGACACCGGCGTTATTCCAAGCCCAGGAGGGTCCATACATGGCCAATCATCCGATGGTTCCCACCCGCGCCTTCTTCACCAAAGGCGTGGGCGTCCACAAGAACAAACTGCAATCCTTCGAGTTGGCCCTGCGCGAGGCCGGCATCGAAAAACAGAATCTTGTTTACGTTTCCAGCATCTATCCGCCCAACTGCGAACTGGTGAGCCTGGAAGAGGGCGTGAAGGCCCTGCACGCCGGCCAGATCACCTTCTGCGTCATGGCCCGCAACCAGACCAACGAGAAGGGCCGCCTTGTGGGCAGCGCCTGCGGCATGGCCATTCCCGCGGACAAGGAACACTACGGCTACATCTCCGAGCACCACAGCTTCGGCGAGGAGGAGAAGGAACTGGGCGACTTCGCCGAGGACCTGGCCTCCACCATGCTGGCCACCACCCTTGGCGTGGATTTCGACCCCGAGATCGGCTACGACGAGCGCCGCGAGGTGTACCTCATGAGCGGCAAGATCATCGACTCGTTCTCCGCCGCGGTTTCCGCCACGGGCAACGCCAACATGTGGACCACCACCGTGGCCGCTGTCGTGTTCATCTTCTAGCCCAAGCCGCATACGCAACCAAATCCCGGGGCCTCCCGTTTCCGATGAGGGAGCGGGAGGCCCTGGCATAAGGAAAACCCGCCATGTCCACCATCAAGCGCGTCCTGCACGACGGCACCAAAGACAAGCTGACCCCGCTGACCACCCTGGACCCGGACCAGATCGGCGACTTCGACGAACTGCTCACCGCCATGGGCCGCACGGCCTTTGGCGGCCGCAGCCTGGGCGAGGCCCTGGACGTGCTGGAGGCCATGGTCACCGACCCCGACTGCGTGGTGGTGGGCACCTTCTCCGGCGCCATGACCGTGGCCAAGCAGAGCAAGCTCCTGATCAAGATGATCGACGAGGGCTGGCTGGACGTGGTGGTCTCCACCGGCGCGCTCATGGCCCACGGCTTCATCGAGTCCATCGGCCTCAAGCACTTCAAGTACGACCCCAGCATGAACGACAAGGCGCTCTTCGACGCGGGCTACAACCGCGTGTACGACACCCTTGAGCCCGAGGCCAACTTCTCCCAGGCCGAGCTCGTGGTGCGCGAGGTCATGCACCAGCTCATGGACGTGGAAAAGGTCACCCACCTGTCCAGCGAGCTCATCTGCCGCGCCATCGGCAAGCACCTTGCCGAGAAGTACAACGGCCCCGGCATTTTGAAGAGCGCCTACAAGAAGGACGTGCCGGTCTACATCCCGGCCTTCACCGACTCCGAGCTGGCGCTCGACGTGGCCTGCTCCATCCTGGCCAAGGACTTTGGCCACCTGCTGGGCGACAAGGGCCCGGAGGCCCTGCCCTTCCAGTTCAACCCCTTCCTGGACCTGTTCAGCTATTCCAAAAAGATGTACGGCGCCAAGAAGATGGCCATCTTCACCATCGGCGGCGGCGTGCCGCGCAACTGGGCGCAGCAGGTGGGCCCGTTCTTCGACGTCATGAGCGACCGGCTTGAGCGCGACCTGCCCGCGCGGCGCTTCCAGTACGCCATCCGCATCTGCCCGGAGCCCGTGCACTGGGGCGGCCTGTCCGGCTGCACCTACCAGGAGGGCATCAGCTGGGGCAAGTTCGTGCCCCCGGCCGAGGGCGGCCAGTTCGCCGAGGTCCACGCCGACGCCACGCTCGCCTGGCCCATCCTCATCAAGGGCCTGCAGGACCGCCTGGCCAAGAAGAGCGGCAAGGCTCCGAAAAAGGCCAAGAAGTAGCCAAGAGCGCCCCGGCTGTGCGCCTGCCCGCGGAGTGGGAGCCCCACGCCGCCACCTGGATCACCTGGCCGCAGAACGCCCGCGACTGGCCGGGCAAGTTCGCGCCCATGCCCTGGGCCTTTGCGGAGATCATCCGCAAGGTGGCCAACAGCGCCCCGGTCGACGGGCAGACTGAGCGCGCCCGCGTGCTGGTGGGGGACGAAAAGACGGAAAAGCGCGCGCGCGGCCAGCTGGCCAAGGCCCACGTGGACATGGACCGCGTGGACTTCTTCCGCATCCCCACGGACCGCGGCTGGATGCGCGACTGCGGCCCCTGCTTCGTGGAGCGGGGCGGCCCGGCAAACAAGACGGTCGCCGTGTCCGGCTTCGGCTTCGACGCCTGGAGCAAGTACCCGGAGTTCCGCCTGGACGCGAAGGTGCCGGGCGCCGTGGCCAAACTGCTGGGCATGGAGATCCTGCCCGCCATGCACAAGGGCCGGCTGGTGGTCTTCGAGGGCGGCGCCATCGACATCAACGGCCGGGGCACCCTTGTCACCACCGAGGAATGCTGCCTGGACCCCGAGGTGCAGGTGCGCAACCCCGGCTTCACCCACGCGGACTACGAGGCCGTGTTCGCCTCCAGCATGGGCGTTTCCAACACCATCTGGCTGAGGAACGGCATCAAGGGCGACGACACCCACGGCCACGTGGACGACTTCTGCCGCTTCACCGACGCGCGCACCCTGGTGCTGTGCGAGGAGAAGAACGCCGACGACGAGAACCACTCCATCCTTGAGGAGAACCGCGAGATCCTGGAAGGTGCGCGGCTTGAGGACGGCTCCCGTCCCCAGGTCATCCGCCTGCCCATGCCCGCGCCGCTCTTCTTCGACGGGCTGCGCCTGCCCGCCAGCTACGCCAACTTCCTCATCACCAACGCGGCGGTGCTGGTGCCCACCTTCAACGACCCCAACGACCGCCTGGCCCTGGGCATCCTCTCGGAACTGTTTGCCCGTCCGGTCATCGGCATCCACGCCGTGGACCTGGTCTGGGGCCTGGGCACCATCCACTGCCTGACGAGGCAGGAGCCGCTGGGCAAATAACAGATTCAATATATTTAATTGACATGCAAATACCCTTTTGGCAGCGTTCAGGGGGCACTTTGTTGCGCCCAGACGTCAGGAAGGGGGAAGGAAATGCAGAAGATTACCTTAGAGCATTTTGCTGAGCAGGAAGCCTTGTCTCCCGGTCGCAGGTGCTTCAGTCTTCAGTCTGGATTGCAGCTCGCAAAGCAGGAAGGGCGAACCCCTTCATTTAACGTTAAATTTTTCGAGGGGATTGGCACCGTCTTCGAGCAAATGACAGGCTTGCGGTTGCGCAAAGGCAACCAGCCAAACAATTATTATTGCTATTTAGAGACACAAGAGGAAATTCAGCGAGTTCAAGAATGGGAACAGGGGCAGGGCTCCCGCGTGTTCCTGAGGGATTGTTTGACTTGTTCAATTGCTCTGGACCACAATTTTGCTCCAAACTCTAATCCACCGGCCTATACCCCAACCGGCCAGCTAGAGCACGATGCGAAGCAAAACCAAGACACGCAGGCGATAGCCAAACTTGTTGAGCAGTTATTGGAAGCCATTAGGACTCTTCCTCCATATGCAGCAGCGACAGTCATTGCTGCCGTGCCTGCCCGTAAGGGCAAGGATCATGACCTTCCTACCGTTCTCGTTAGCAAAATTGTGGAGCGGCTTGGGCTAGATGATGTGACCGGCCTATTTATTTACGCGGGTGACAAAGGCCAATTGAAAGCAACGAAGTATGATGAGCGTTGGGGACAGCTGGCTCAAGCTGGGTTAGGCATGGACAAAATGGCCTATGAGAGACTCCGGGGCAAGTCAGTCATCCTAATTGACGACAAGTACCAATCGGGAGTCACTGCCAATTTCGTTGCGATGGTCCTGCAGCAGCATGGGGCGGCAGAAGTTTACGGACTATACGCCGTAAAGACCTGGGGGGACAGGGACAATTGCTGATTTGCCTTTACCCTCGAACCATGGCATTGGATACCACATGAGCCTTCCAGACCAGCCGACGCCCGCGCCTGTGGCGCTAAACCTGGGAGATTGCGACTATCCCCCGGCTGTTGCGCGCCTGCTGGGCAGCAAGGCACCGAAGACACTACACTGCCGGGGCAACCTCACTCTGCTCGGCAAGCCCGCCGTTGGCTTCTGCGGCTCGCGCAAGGCCAGCGCAAAGGGCCTTGGCGTTGCAGCGGACTGTGCCACCCAACTCGTTAAAAGCGGCTTTGTCGTGGCTTCCGGCTATGCCGCAGGGGTGGACTACACCGCTCATCAGGCGGCCCTGGAAGCGGGTGGCTCTACAATTATGGTCCTGCCGGAGGGCATTGAGCACTTCCGTGTTCGCAAGACCTTGGTCGCGGATTGGGATTGGAATCGAGTGCTGGTCATCAGCCAGTTCCCCCCGTCCACAAGCTGGAAGGCATACCACGCGATGGCGCGGAACACGCTCATCATCGCCCTCTCGCGGGCCATGATCGTCATTGAGGCAGGAGCCACCGGCGGCACCCTGCATGCGGGCCTCAGCACGTTGAAGATGGGACTCCCTCTCTATGTCGTCGAGTACGGGGACATGCCCAACGAGGCGCCAGGCAACGCGGAATTGATCGCCAAGGGCGGTTTTGCTGTGCGTAAAAATCCACAGCTCGGCCTCGCCAATATCGAACCAATCAGGCTCGCGGCCTCAAAACCTCTCGTGGTCAGCACTATGCAATGCGCCACGCTTCCGCTCGCTCTCGCAACTTAACACCATCCACTGCCTGACGAGGCAGGAGCCGCTGGGCAAGCCGTAACACGCCGAATCCACTTCATTCCGCACGCGCAAACGCCCCAGGCCCACGCCTGGGGCGTTTTTTTTCGAAGAAAAACATGGGCCGTTGACACAAGTCAAAGAAGCGATGCAAAGCTTATCGTAAACCCATTTTGCGGGCGCGGGAAACCGGGCCCGCCTGAACCGGGAAACAAACCCCCATACCAGAACAGGAGGCACCCCATGTTTTGCAACCAGTGTGAACAGACCGCCAAGGGAACCGGATGCACCCAGATCGGCGTGTGCGGCAAGCAGCCCGACGTCGCCGCCCTGCAGGACCTCTTGATCTACGCCTGCCAGGGCCTGTCCGTGGTGGCGTTCGAGGCCGCCAAGAAAGGCATCCAGGACAAGGACACCGACCTGTTCCTCTACAAGGCCGTGTTCAGCACCCTGACCAACGTGAACTTCGACGCCGGCCGCTTCCCGGAGCTCATCAACAAGGCCGTTGAGCTGCGCAAGTGCATGACCGCCCGCGTGGGCTCCCTCGGCGTCATCTCCGACTGCCCCTGCCTGCAGTTCACCCCCGCGGCCGATCTGGCCGGGCTGGTGAAGCAGGGCGAGGAGCACGCCATCAACTCCGTTGACCCCAACGCCGACATCCAGTCCCTGAAGCAGACCGTCATCTACGGCATCAAGGGCGTGGCCGCCTATGCCGACCACGCGGCCATCCTCGGCCAGTACGACGCTTCCGTGGCTGCCTACATCTACGAGGGCCTGGCCAGCGCCCTGCGCACCGACCTGGATCTGGGCGCCTGGGTGAACCTGGCCATGGGCTGCGGCAAGGCCAACCTTAAGGCCATGGAACTGCTGGACGCCGGCAACACCGGCACCTACGGCCATCCCACGCCCACCGCCGTGCCCATCGGCCACCGCAAGGGCAAGTGCATCCTCGTCTCCGGCCACGACCTGAAGGATCTGGAGACCCTGCTCAAGCAGACCGAGGGCAAGGGCATCGACATCTACACCCACGGCGAGATGCTGCCCACCCACGGCTACCCCAAGCTGAAGGCCTACAAGCACTTCTACGGCCACTACGGCACCGCCTGGCAGAACCAGATCAAGGAATTCGCCGAATTCCCCGGCGCCGTGCTCATGACCACCAACTGCATCCAGAAGCCCGCCATGAGCTACCTGCCGAACATCTTCACCACCGGCCTGGTGGGCTGGCCCGGCGCGGTGCATGTGGGCAACGAGGACTTCTCCGCCGTCATCAAGAAGGCTCTGGAGCTGCCCGGCTTCACCGACGACCTGGACCGCGGCACCGTGAACGTGGGCTTCGGCCGCAACACCGTCATGAGCGTGGCCCCCGCCGTCATCGACGCCGTCAAGGCCGGCAAGATCCGCCACTTCTTCCTGGTGGGCGGCTGCGACGGCGCCAAGCCCGGCCGCAACTACTACACCGAGTTCGTGGAAAAGGCCCCGGCCGACACCGTCATCCTGACCCTGGCCTGCGGCAAGTTCCGCTTCTTCGACAAGCAGCTGGGCGACATCGGCGGCATTCCCCGCCTGCTGGACGTGGGCCAGTGCAACGACGCCTACTCGGCCATCCAGATCGCCGTGGCCCTGGCCGGCGCCTTCAACTGCGGCGTCAACGACCTGCCGCTCTCGCTCATCCTCTCCTGGTACGAGCAGAAGGCCGTGGCCATCCTGCTCACCCTGCTGTCGCTGGGCATCAAGAACATCCGCCTCGGACCCAGCCTGCCCGCCTTCGTGACCCCGAACGTGCTGGCCTTCCTGGTGGAAAACTTCGACATCAAGCCCATCAGCACCCCGGACGAAGACCTGAAGGCCATCCTCGGCTAGGTTGAAGGGCAACCCTTGCCAAGCCAGGAACCATTCCTAACTGTAAACCGCTTCCATCCATCCTGAACTCCACGGGCGCGGGAGACGACGAACCTCCCGCGCCCCCCTCAAAAGGAAACACGACCATGAGAGCCACCCGCAAGCTCATCACCGTCAACGAGGAACTCTGCAACGGCTGCGGCAACTGCGTCACCGGCTGCGCCGAAGGCGCGCTGGCCATCATCGACGGCAAGGCGAAGCTCGTGAACGAAGTCTTCTGCGACGGCCTGGGAGCCTGCCTGGGCGAATGCCCCACCGGCGCGCTCAAGGTGGTCGAGGTGGAGGCCGAGGACTTCGACCCCGCCGCCGTGACCAGGCACCTGGAGGCCCAGGGCCGCGAAGTGCCCGACCACATGCCCGACCCCGCGAGCCTGCGGCTCGACCAAATGGGCGCGGCGTCTCAACCCCGCGCCGCCAAGCCGCACGGCGGCTGCCCGGGCAGCAGGGTCATGAGCATGGGCCAGCGCCCCGCCTCCCCCTGCCAGCAGGCCAACGTGCCGCGCCAGCAGAGCGCCAGCATCTCCAACCTCACGCACTGGCCCATCCAGCTGCGTCTGGTGCCGCCCACCGCGCCGTTCTTGCAGAACGCGCGCCTGCTCCTGACGGCCGACTGCGTGCCGCCCTCTTTCCCCGACTTCAACGAGCGCTTCCTTGCCGGGCGCATCATGCTGCTTGGCTGCCCCAAGTTCGACGACGCCCAGAGCTACATCGACAAGGTGGCCGACATCCTGCGCAACAACCACATCAAGGACATCACCGTGGTGCAGATGGAGGTGCCCTGCTGCGCGGGCATGACGGCCATCGCCCAGCGCGCGGCCCATGCCGCCGGCTCCAATGTTCCCATCACCACAACGGTCATCACCCGCGACGGCCAGATCCAGGACCCCGCGTCCGGCGGATTCCGGCCCTTCGGCTAGCCGCCGCCCGGCCAACCACTCCCCCAAGGAGACCCGCATGAAGATCCAACAGCTCTTCAACAACGCCTTCAAGGAAACCGGCCCCAACATGGTCCTCGTGCACGAGTCCGAGAACATGAAGGTCATCAACTTCAACTTCAAGGCGGGCCAGGGCCTGCCCCTGCACTCGCACAACATCGAGGGCGAGCTGGTGCTGGCCATCCTCGAAGGCCAGGGCGAGTTCCTCTCCAAGGACGGCAAGGTGCCGGCCAAGGCCGGCGACGTGCTCGTGTGCCCCATCGCCACGCCCCACGGCGTGGGCGCGCTGACGGACATGCGCGTGCTGGTGACCATCGCCCCGCCGATCTAGAGCCGACATCCGCGTGCGGGGCGGGGCACAGGCTCCGTCCCGCACCGTCTCCTTGCCATTCCGTCCCCGCATGGCTACCCTGCGCACACTGGAGGAAGCAGCCATGCGATTCACCGGCATCAACCACCTGGCCATGGCCACGGGCGACATGGACGCCACCATCCGCTACTGGCGCGACCTGCTGGGCATGCGCCTGGTGGCGGGCCTGGGGCATCCCGGCTACCGCCACTATTTCTTCGAGATCGCCCCCCAGGACATGATCGCCTTCTTCGAGTGGCCGGGCGTGCAGCCGGGACCGGACAAGGACCATGGCGCGCCCGTGCGCGGGCCCTTCACCTTCGACCACATCTCCTTCGGCCTTGGGAACGAGGACGAGCTGTGGGAGCTGCGCGACAAGCTGGAAGCCGCCGGCTTCTGGGTGTCGGAGGTGGTGGACCACGGCTTCATCCACTCGCTGTACTCCTTCGACCCCAACAACATCGCGGTGGAGTTCAGCGTGCCCGTGGCCGGGGTGGACGTGCGCCGGCAGCCCGCCATGACCGACACCGAACCCACGGCCTGCGCGCTCCAGGGCGCGGAGCCCGTGCCCGGCGTGTGGCCGGAAGCGGCGCGGCCCACCCCCAGGTCCGAGCGCCGCGTGTACCCCGGCGAGGGTCTGCGCCTGGTGGGCAAGGAGCCCGGCCCGGCGGGAGACGACGGCGGCAAGGGCCCCAGGCATGTGTAGCGAAGCAACCGGAAAGGCTCGCCTCCTTCTCCCCTTTCCCCCCGGCTGCCGCGTCACGCGCCTGCTGCGGCGCGAGAAGCGCTTCACGGCGATCACGTTGGATGAAGCAGGGGCCGAGGTGCGCGCCCACACCAACAACACCGGCTCCATGCTCGGCCTGCTGCGGCCGGGCACGCCCGCCCTGCTCTCGCCCGCGCCCCAGCGCCCGAAAGGGCCGGAGCGCGTGCTCAAGTGGACCCTGGAGGCCCTGGCCCTGCCGGGTGGCCACAGGGGGCTCAACCCGGCCTGGGTCGGCGTGAACACCCTCACCCCCAACCGCCTGCTGGGCGCGGCCTGGCGCTCCGGCCTGCTGCCGGAGGCCGCCCCTTACTCCCGCATGACGCCCGAGGCCAAGACCGGCGACAGCCGCCTGGACGCCCGTTTTGACGGGGACGGCCTGCCGCCGCTCTATGTCGAGTGCAAGAACGTCACCCTGGTGGAGGACGGCCAGGCCCAGTTCCCGGACGCGGCCAGCGAGCGCGGCCGCAAGCACCTGGACGAACTCATCCGCCTGGTGGGCGAGGGCTGCCGCGCCGCGCTGCTCTTCCTGGTCCAAAGGCCCGATGGCGACTGCTTCGCCCCGGCCGAGGCCATCGACCCCGGCTATGCCGAGGGCCTGGCCCGCGCCCTCGCGGCAGGGGTGGAGGTCTGGGCCTGGCGCGCGCGCATCACGGAGGCCGGAATACACCTGGCCGAGCGCCTGGCCCTGGCGCCCGCCTGGGCCGCCCTTGAACGCCCCCGGAGCAATTGATGCTGCATCTCATCCTCGGCGCCTTCATCATCAGCTTCTCGCCCGTGTTCGTGAAGCTGGCCGCGCCCTACGGCGTCGGCGGCGACGCCGCCGCCTTCCACCGCGTGCTCATCGGCGGGGTGGGGCTGTACCTGGCCACCCTCCTCAGCCGCGAGCCGCGCTCCAAGGTTTCGGCCATGCCGCGCGCGGGCTGGGGGTGGTCGCTGGTGTGCGCGGCCTTCTTCGCCGCCGATCTCCTGTGCTGGCACCTGTCCATCCTGTACATCGGCCCCGGCCTGGCCACGCTCTTCGGCAACTTCCAGGTGTTCCTCCTGGCCGCCTGGGGCATCGTGTTCCTGAAGGAGAAGCCGGGCCTGCGCTTCTTCGCCGGGCTCGCCCTGGCCATGGGCGGGCTCTTCGCCATCGTGGCCCCGGCCTGGGCCAGCGCCGGGCAGAACTACCAGCTGGGCGTCGTCTTCGGCCTGCTGACCGGCCTCTTCTACGCCGGGTTCATCCTGGCCCTGGGCCGCAGCATGCTTGTGTGCGGCGAGGGCTCGCAGCTGGCCGTCATGACCGTGAACTCGCTGATGACCGCCGCGCTGCTGCTGCCGGTGCTTTTGGCGCGCGGCGAAAGCCCGGCCCTGGCCATGGGAATGCCCATGCTGCTCATGGCGGGCTACGGCCTCACCTCCCAGCTCATGGGCTGGGCGCTCATCAGCCGGGGGCTGCGCGAGACGCGCATGTCGCTGGCCGGGCTCATTCTGCTGCTGCAGCCCGTGCTCGCCTACGTGTGGGACCTGACCATCTTCGCCCGGCCCGCGGGCGCGGCGGAGCTGGCCGGCGTGGCCGCCACCCTGGTGGGCATCGGCCTGGGTGTCCGGCGTCGCGGCTAGGCCTTCCTCATCGCGGGGAGACCCCCGCCCCCCCCTGTGAACCTGCTTCTTTCGTCCTTTTCGCGGCCAAGAATGGGGAATCTCCGTCCGCGCCAAACGTGCATGCTATACTCCATTGAAAATCATATTGGAGGCTTGTATGTTGGCGAACAACAAAGGCAAACGCCTTTGGATCGCGGACGAGGCGGGTGGCTTTGTGGCGGTGAAGAAACCGGCGGATATCCACAACCGCCCGAGGGGCCGCGGCATTCCCGACTGGTGGGTGGTGGAGAAGACCCCGGACTGGCGGCCGCCGCGCGACAAGGCGGGTACCTGGGGCGGCGGCTCGCTTTTGAGCATGGGGCTGGTGGCCGAGGTTGACGATCTGGACGTTCCGGGTGCCCAGGAAGGCGCTGGCGCTGCGGCTCCCGGCGCGGGCGGGGTGAAGATCGGCGCGGGCGGCAAGCCCCAGGGCTACGACGCCCACGGCCGCTACACCGGCCCCAACGGCGGCTCCGTGTCCCTGCTGGACGGTAGCATCAGCACCTTCGAGACCGATGGCCGCATGTCCGTGAATGGCGAAGAGGCTGACGAAGCAGACGACGAAGCGCCGCGCGAGGACGCCGACGCCCCGCACCTGACGGACATCCTGCTGGCGGATGGCGGTCGGGTTGTGAGTGATGCGGGCGGCTGGGACAACGAGGCGCGCAGGCTTGAGGACAAGCAGTTCACACCGGAACGGCTGGTCAAGAACGCCCAGGCGGACATCGGCAGCGACAAGTGGGCTCCGACCATCGAGAACGGCGAAACGAAAAACCACTGCAACGAGTACGTGGCCAGCAAACTCCGGGAATCAGGCGCGCACGTGCCCAATATCGGCGGCAAGGCGGGAACCTTTGGCGAGGATGTGAGCGACTCTCTCTACGAGAGGACCGGAGGGCGCATCGGCGGCCAGATACCTTCGGCCAACGACTGACATAAAGGCAACGTGACAGGATACGAAAGGGTGACTGGGAAGCCGCAGCCCGGCGACGTGGCGGCTAGTGCAGCGCATGTTGGGATTGTAAGTGGACCGGATAGAACTGTTTCCGTTTCCTCGACAGGTGAAACGGCAGGTTGTGTCGTGGAAAACAATTGGGGTTTCAGGGGTAACCAGAAGCCCGTAACATTCTGGCGGCGCACGACACAGAATGATTACAAATAATCTGAGGGGATACAATGACTTTACCCTTGACCTTCTGGCGAAGATTATCCCTCGTGCTGACTTTGGCCCTTTCTATAACCGGTTGGAATCTCTACATTCGGACGGGCTACCCCAAAGAGTGGGACGAGGTGCGGTACGGTATGCATGGTGCAGAAGTGTGGTTTCTCTGCGGCAAACCGACCGAGAGCTCCGGCATGAAGCCAGACCAGTGGGTCCGGCCGTTTCTGTTTGGGCGCTGGGAGTTTCGTGTGAACTGTGGTGATGTGCAGGAGGGCCATCCTGCTCCGGTCACGGACATCTCTCTCTATTATGAGTCATTTCTCACTGGGAAAACATGGATCAAGAAGTACTCCCCTTTCGTCTATATTGTCGACCATCAAGCGTATGAGCGCGCCTTCGGCTTTCACTACCATGCCAAAGCTGAGCCTGAAAAGAAGCAATAAGAAAAACAACAGGGTCGCCCGCTGGCCCCGCACCTGACGGGCATCCTGCTGGCCGACAGCGGGCAGTTGGTGAGCGATGCGGGCGGCAACCTCCCAGCTCCACGACGCGAAACGGCCCGGCGCCTCCATGCGGAGAGGCCGGGCCGTTGTCTTTTGGAATGGCTGCCCGCGCTATTCGAGCACCGCGCCCTGGGCCGCGCTGGTCACGTGCTTCACGTAGCGTTTGAGGAAGGGCGACTTGATGCTCTTGCGCTTGGGCCGGAACCTGGCCTTGCGCTCGGCGAGCACGGCCTCGTCCACCAGCAGGTTCAGCTTGCGGGCCGGGATGTCGATCTCGATCAGGTCGCCCTCCTGCACCAGGCCGATGAGCCCGCCGCTGGCCGCCTCGGGCGAGACGTGCCCGATGGCCGCCCCGCGCGAGCCGCCGGAAAAGCGGCCGTCGGTGATGAGGGCCACGCTCTCGCCCAGGCCCATGCCCATGATGGTGCTGGTGGGGGTGAGCATCTCGCGCATGCCTGGGCCGCCCTTGGGGCCCTCGTAGCGGATGACCACCGCGTCGCCGGGCTTGATGTCTCCGGCCAGGATGGCCGTGACGGCCTCGGTCTCGGAGTCGAAGGGCCGGGCCTTGGCCTTGCGCTTCATCATTTCCGGCGCCACGGCGCTCTGCTTCACCACCGCGCCCAGGGGGGCCAGGTTGCCGTAGAGCACCGCTATGCCGCCCTCCTTGGCGTAGGGCGCGTCGATGGGCCGCACCACGTCATAGTTGCGCACCGCGGCCTTCAGCTCCGCCAGGTTCTCGCCCACGGTCTTGCCCGTGCAGGTGAGCGCCCCGGTTTCAACGAGCCCGGCCTTGGAGAGCTCGGCCATGACCGCCGGGATGCCCCCGGCGGCGTGCAGGTCCTGGATGTAGTCCGGCCCGGCGGGCGAAAGGCGGCACAGGTTCGGCGTGGTGCGGCTCACCTCGTCGAAGATGGACAGGGTGAGGTTCAGGCCCGCCTCGCGGAAGATGGCCGGCAGGTGCAGCACGGTGTTGGTTGAGCAGCCCAGCGCCATGTCCAGGCGCACGGCGTTCTTGACGCTTTTTTCGGTCACGATGTCGCGCGGTTTGATGCCGCGCTTCAGCAGTTCCATGACCTGCATGCCGGCCTGCTTGGCCAGGCGGATGCGCGCGGCCATGACCGCCGGAATGGTGCCGTTGCCGGGCAGGGCCAGGCCGATGGTCTCGGACAGGCAGTTCATGGAGTTGGCCGTGAACATGCCCGCACAGGAGCCGCAGCCCGGACAGGCGCTCTCCTCCATCTCGGAAAGCTCGGCCTCGTCCATCTTGCCCAGCTTCACGCGGCCCACGGCCTCGAACACGTTGATGAGATCGACCCGCTTGCCGCGCAGCTCGCCCGCCAGCATGGGCCCGCCGGAGACGACGATGGTGGGGATGTTGAGCCGGAGCGCCGCCATGAGCATGCCCGGCACCACCTTGTCGCAGTTGGGCACCAGCACCAGGGCGTCAAAGGGATGGCCGCTGGCCATTATCTCGATGGAGTCGGCGATGAGTTCGCGGCTGGGCAGGGAGAAGTGCATGCCCTCGTGGTTCATGGCCAGACCGTCGCACACGCCGATGGTGGGGAACTCCATGGGCGTTCCGCCAGCCATGCGCACGCCGTCCTTCACCGCCTGGACGATCTTGTCCAGGTGCACGTGGCCGGGAATGATCTCGTTGGCCGAGTTGGCGATGCCGATGAGCGGGCGGCGCATCTCCTCGCGCGTCAGGCCCAGGGCGGCCAGAAGCGAGCGGTGCGGGGCCTTTTCCAGGCCTCCGGTCATCTTGGAGCTGCGGGCGGTCATCTTCTTGCTGACGGGCATGGGTTCTCTCCTGTTGGCGTCGAGAAAAGACGGTTTCCGGGCGGGGGATTATTTGCGGCCGGCTAGGAAGGCGGCGAGACCGGCCACGCAGGTGGTGGCCAATACGAGCATGAAGCACTGCCATGCGGGCAGGAACTGCACCTTGAGGAAGAGCGGGGGAACGTCGAGGGTGCCCTTGAGCCAGGCCTGCAGGACCTTGAGGCAGAAGAGCGAGAGGATGCTGCCGAAGAAGCCCTGCACCGCGCCGTTGGCGAAGAGCGGGGCGCGGATGTACCAGGGCCGCGCGCCCACAAGGGAGAGGATCTCTACCTCGTCGCGCCGGGCCATCATCATGAGCTTGAGCGTGTTGCCCACCACCAGGCCCACCACCAGGGCGAAGAAGCCCAGGGCCGGCCAGGCCGCCTGCTGGATCAGCGCGATCCAGCCCGTGGCCAGGTTGAGCTGCGAGGCGTTGTAGGTCACGCGCTCCACGCCGTCCATGCCGCGCAGGCGGGCGTACATGCGGCCCATCCAGGGCTCCGGCGCCTCGCCGGGGGGAATGTCGAAGCTCACCAGGGCCGTGGGCGGCAGGATGTCCTCGCCCTCCAGCCAGGAGAAGTCGTCCGGGCCGAGGCCGGGGGCCGGGGTAGGCGCCGGGGCGCTGGCGTTGTCGCCCGTCGCGTTCCCGGCCGCATTGCCGGCCGCGCTGTCAACCCGGCGCACCGGGGCGGGAGTCGCGGCGGAAAGCCCGCGCATGAGCTCGGCCATGGCCGCGCGCGGGGTGAAGGTGGACACCTCCGCCACGCCGGGCACGCGTTTCAGGTCGGCCCACTGGCCTTCCACGGCGGTCATGTTGGAGCTGGCGCTCCAGTAGATCTGGAAGCGCGCCTGGCCCTGGGTCTTCAGCACCTCCTGCTGCACGTTGTGCAGGATGAGGAGGCCCGTGCCCGCCAGAAGCGCCACCATGCACACGGTGACGAGGGTCAGAAGCTGCGGCAGGGGGTGGCGGGCCATGTCGGCGATGCCGCGCAGCATCAGCTTGCCGGTGCTCATGCGCGCCCCCGGGAAGACATGGGATCGACCGTGGCCACGATCTCGGCCGTGGGCAGGGTGACCTGGCCGCGCACCAGGTGCACCTGCCTGGCCTCCGGCGCCCAGGAGAGCACCTCGCGGTTGTGCGTGGCCATGATGATGGTGGTGCCGTAGGTGTTGAACTGCTTGAACAATTCGATCAAGTGGCGCGAGAGGTCGGCGTCGAGGTTGCCGGTGGGCTCGTCGGCCAGGATGAGCTCCGGGTTGACCACCATGCTGCGGGCGATGGCCACGCGCTGCTGCTCGCCGCCGGAAAGCTCGCGGCAGAGGGCGTAGGAGCGCTCCTCAAGGTCCAGGGCGCGGATGACGGCGCGCACGCGGCGGTCGATGCTGGCCGGCGGCACGCCGCGCACCTCCAGCGCTATGGAGATGTTCTCGAACACGGAGCGCTCGGCCAGCACCTTGAAGTCCTGGAAGACCACGGCCACCTTGCGCCGCAGCTCCGGCAGGCCGGAGGACTTGAGGCGCATGAGGTCGACCCCGGCCACTGTGGCCGCGCCGCAGGACGGCTTCAAGTCGCCGTAGAGCACGCGCAAGAGCGTGGTCTTGCCCGCGCCGGAAGGGCCGGTCAAGAACACGAACTCGCCGCGCTCAACGTGCAGCGAAACATCCGACAGGGCCTGCACCCCGCCGAGCATGCAGTTCACATGATCGAGATGGACCATACGCCGAAGGTTCTACGCCAAAGATCAACGGTTTGGAAGGGGGCAGAGGGGCATGCGCCCGCGAGGGGTTTTGGCTTTGCAGGCGGCGGCGGGGTACACCATGGCCACCATCCCCTTTGCCAAGGACATTCCCGGCGAAGGCTGGGTGAAGGTCGGCCGCGGGTTGTGGCAGCTGCTCATCGCCGTGCAGTTCACCCTCTTCGCCCTGGCGGTGCGCAACCGCTTCCGGCGCTAGGGCGCGCCCAACCCTACCCCGCGCCCAGAAGCCGCCGCAGGCCGGGGCCGCGCTCGGCCGGGGGCATGCGCAGAAGCGCGCGCAGCAGGTCCTGGGCGAAGGCGCACAGCGTCTCCGGAGCTATGGACCGGGCGTGTTCAGGTTCCGCCAGGGCCTCGAAAAGCGCCGCCACCTGCTTGGGGTTGCCGTAGTCGCGCTGGAATTCCGGCAGATTCTCGGTGAACATGTCCGCCAGGGCGGCGTCGGCCTTGGCCGGCAGCGGCGCGGGCGAGGGCCGCATGGAGCTTGAGGCCAAAGTCAGCGCCAGCGCGGATTCCAGATCCTTGCGCACGCTGCCCTCCAGCCGGGCGATGGCGTTCTGGGTCAGGGCGGCGTCGTTGGGCGAGCCGGGGTGCAGAAGCCCCAGGCAGAGCAGCGCGTCCTTGCCCTGCAGCGCGCCAAGGGCGGCCAAGAGCGCCTGGGCCAGGCGCGCGGCGGCCTCGTCCGAGGCGTTGGGCAGGCGGCTGAAGGCTGCGGCAAGGGCCTCGTGCATGGCCTCGTCGCGCAGGCGGGCCTCCACGGGGCCGGCCTCCGCCGGGGTGGCGGCGGCAAGGGCCAGGGCCAGGCGGGCGTGCAGGCCCCCGGCGCGTTCGGGCTCGGCCTGCTTCAGCGCGCGCAAGAGCCCGTCGGTGCGGAAGATGTCGTCGGCCTTGGCCGTGGCCTCGGCCAGGCGGCCCTGGGTTTCCATGGCCGTCACGGGGCCGTGGGCCAGGTAGCCCCCGGTGATCCCCACGGCCAGGAACACGCCCACGGCCAGGAACGCGCGCCGCCCGCGCACGAAGCGTCCGCGCCCCCACCAGGCCGCGCCGAGCCCGGCCAGGGCGGCCAGGGCTGCCAGCCCGGCCCAGAGCAGATACGTCCACTTCATAACGTGCCCCCGCAAGGCCCTCTTGCCCCATTTTCCGGCCGGATGGAAGCGCCGCGCGGACGCAATCCGTGCGCAAGGGGCGCGGTCCGCAGGGCCTGCCGCAACCATGGCGCGCAGTGTGCGCAAATATTTCACACGAAAAAATTGCGTACCGTGTAACTTTTTAAGTTTTCTCTTCTAATTTGAATAGTTACATACTGGCACACGCTTTGCTTTAACCAGGGTAAACGCGTTGAAAAAAGTGCGGGCAAGGCTCCTGGTGCGCACAAATGGTACACTATGGCCCATTGCGCACCGCCCGGAAAACGAGGCGCTGTTGCCTCACCTTGCCGGATGACGTAAGGGCTAGCCCGCATTCATGCTGCGTTGTTTGGAAGCGGCCCCGGGCCGCTGTTTTTATGGGTGGAATTGCACCGGGTTCCGGGCCGCGGTTGCGGCAAACGTGTTCACTGACCACACGCCATCCTGGAGTGGGCGGCATATGCGCAAGAACGCACTCATCGTGCTCATCGTCATGGCGGTCAACCTGGGCCTGTGGGCCTGGTTCAACCGCCCGGCTGATCCCCAGCTCGACTTCACCGGCCAGGTGAAAGCCGTGTCCTTCAGCCCCTACCGGGCCGACCAGGACCCGCTGGTGAACAAGTTCCCCACGCCCAAGCAGATCGAGGAGGACGTGGCCTTCCTCAAGGGCAAGGTCGGGGCCATCCGCACGTACTCCTCCATGGAAGGCATGGAAGCCATCCCCGGCATCGCCGAAAAATACGGCATGCCCGTCATCGCCGGCGCCTGGCTCGACAAGCGCATGAAGCGCAACGAGACCGAAATGGCCGGGCTCATCAAGAACCTGCAGGAGCACAAGAACGTCACCCGCGCCATCGTGGGCAACGAGTCCATCCTGCGCGGCGACTTCAAGCCCGCGGGCCTCATCGAGTACATCCGCCGCGTGAAGCAGGCCGCTCCCGACGTCCAGGTGAGCACCGCCGAACCCTGGCACGTGTGGATCAACAACCCCGAGCTGGCCGACGCCGTCGACTTCATCGCCATCCACATCCTGCCCTACTGGGAGCGCGTGCCCGAGGAAAAGGCCATCGAGTGGAGCATGCACCGCTACAACCAGGTGGTGAAGCGCTTCCCGGGCAAGCCCGTGCTGGTGGCCGAAGTGGGCTGGCCCAGCAACGGCGAGCGCTGGGGCAAGGCCAAGGCCTCCATCGCCAACGAGGCCAAGTTCCTGCGCCAGTGGATGAACCTGGCCGCCCAGCAGAACATCGACTACTGCGTCATGGAGGCCTTCGACCAGCCTTGGAAGCGCCCGCTTGAAGGCGTCGTGGGCGCGCACTGGGGCATCTGGACCGTTGACCGCGAGAACAAGATCCCGCTGGTGGGCGCCATCGTGGAGGACAGCCTCTGGCCCGTGCAGTTCGGCGTCTCCCTGCTGGCCCTGCTGCCCATCTGCTTCTTCCTCTACAAGCGCAAGGACCAGCCCTTCCAGGGCAAGCTCTTCTTCGGCCTGCTGGTGCAGACCGTGGTCAGCTCCATGGTCTGGATCGCCTTCACGCCCATCACCGTGGAGTTCCTGCCGGCCGAGACCGCGGCCTGGGCCTTCCTGCTGCCCATGCAGATCGGACTCCTCGCCGTGGTGCTCATCAACGGCTTTGAGATGAGCGAGATGCTCTGGCCCGAGGGCTTGAAGCGCCGCTTCTACCCCCTGCGCCACGACTCCGACGAGGGCCTGCAGAAGGTCTCCATCCACCTGGCCTGCTGCAAGGAGCCGCCGGCCATGGTCATCGCCACCCTGAACTCCCTGGCGGCGCTCGACTACCCCGACTTCGAGGTGGTGGTGGTGGACAACAACACCCACGACCCCGCCCTGTGGAAGCCTCTTGAGGAGCACTGCGCCAAGCTGGGCGAGCGCTTCCGCTTCTTCCACCTGGAGGAATGGCCGGGCTTCAAGGCCGGCGCGCTGAACTTCGCCCTGAAGAACACCGCCCCGGACGCCCGCATCATCGCCGTGGTGGACTCCGACTATCAGGTGCGCCCCAGCTGGCTGCGCTCCCTCACCCCCTACTTCGACAAGCCGGACGTGGCCATCGTGCAGTCGCCCCAGGACCACCGCGAGTGGGACCATGATCCCTACAAGACCGTGTGCGCCTGGGAGTACGACGGCTTCTTCCGCATCGGCATGGTGCACAGAAACGAGCGCAACGCCATCATCCAGCACGGCACCATGACCATGATCCGCAAGGCCGTCATGGACGAGGTGGGCGGCTGGGGCGAGTGGTGCATCTGCGAGGACGCCGAACTCGGCCTGCGCGTGTTCGAGCGCGGCTACCAGGCCGTCTACGTGCCCGAGAGCTTCGGCCAGGGCCTGACCCCCGACTCCTACGCCGGCTTCAAGAGCCAGCGCTTCCGCTGGGCCTACGGCGCGGTGCAGATATTGAAGCGCCACTGGCGCGAGCTGATGCCCTGGAACAAGAGCACCAGCCTGGACAACAGCCAGAAGTACCACTTCATCGCCGGCTGGCTGCCCTGGTTCGCCGACGCCACCCAGATCGCCGTGCTGCTCGTCAGCCTGTTCTGGAGCCTGGGCATGCTGGCCCTGCCGCGCTACTTCGGCACCCCGCTGTCCATCTTCCTGCTGCCGCCGCTGGGCGCGTTCATCTTCAAGCTGTTCCACTTCATGTGGCTGTACAAGACCCGCGTGAAGTGCGGCGTGTGGGAGCGCATCGGCGCGGCCATCGCCGGCCTGGCCCTCACCCACACCATCGCCAAGGCCATCTTCCAGGGGCTGACCACCAAGAACAAGCCCTTCCTGCGCACCCCCAAGTGCGAGGAGCGCTGCGCCGTCATGCGCGGCATGCTGATGGCGAGAGAGGAGCTCATCATCCTCTGCGCCCTGTGGGTGGCCGCCGGCGGCGTCATCGCCCGCTACGGCACCGAGAACCCGGACATCGTCACCTGGGCCGTCATCCTGCTGGTGCAGAGCGCGCCCTACCTGGCCGCCCTGTGCCTGTCGCTCATCTCGGTGATGCCCAACCTGGTGCCCGGCTTCAGCAAGCGCACCGCCTGCCAGAACGCCTGCGACATCGCCGCCTCCGTGGGGGCCGTGCCCGCCGGCAGCGCCACCGCCGTGGCGAGCGTCAGCGTGAAGGCCCGCGACAAGGTGTAAGCGACAAGGGCCGCCGCCCCTGGACCCCGCCAGAGGGCATGCGCCCCCTGGACCCGCAAAGGAAAAGGCCCGGCGTCCGCGTGGACGCCGGGCCTCTTGCTTGAGAACGCCGGGGGCTACTTGCCGGGCGCGCTCCAGGGATCTTCCCTGGGCTGCTGCTGGCCGTCGCCCTCAAGCATGCGGCCCAGCACCTTCATGCCCATGTCCACGGCCTTGTCCACCACGCTGTCCGGGTCGCGCGGGTCCAGCTCGCCAGGTTTGTTCAGGCGGAGCGTGACCATGTCCGGCGAGAGCTGCGTGCCGCCGCCCGGGGAGGGCGCGGGCCGCAGGGCGATGTCCTTCTGCCTGTAGCCGTCCTTGATGACGGTCAGGAGGTGGGTCTTGTTGTTCTCTGCCTCCACGCTGCACGGCGTGGCCGAGCAGACGAGCTTGCCGTCCAGGTAGACGGAGGCCCCGCCGGGGTCGGTGCTCACGGGCACCCTCTGGATGGTGGCGCAGCCGGAAAGGGCGGCGACGAAAGCAATGGCGAGAAAACGGGCTGGAACGCTGCGCATGGGGAACCTCCGCTTTTGGAATGAGGCGAATCTAGAGCAAATCCGGCGCGCGGACAACACCCGCTTCAGCGGCCGCCAGGCCCGCCGGGCCCGCCGGGATTGAAGGTGAAATAGCCCGTGAGGGACGAGGACTCCCACGGCACCTGCCTGTCGCCCGTCACCCGCAGCACGCCGATGCGCACCCGCTTGAACAGCTCCTCTATGGCCACGCCGGGCATGCGCAGATTCTTGAGCAGCTCTCCCGTGTACACGCCGTTCTTCCCGGAGCCGTCCGCCGCCACGGAGTCCGGGGCCGTGGCGTAGGCGATGAGCGAGCCCTTGGGCGCGTCCATCTTGGCCAGGCCCTCCGCCTGGGAGCGGAAGGCCCGCGCGTAGGGGTTGTTGCGGCAGGCGTCCAGGATGACGATGTTCAGGCCGTTGCCGGCGTTCTCCATGCGGCCCAGCACCAGCCCGGCGTCCATGCAGCGGTACTTCACGTCCTGCTCCGCCTCCAGCCGGGCGTCCACGGGCACCAGGTAGTTGCGTCCCGCCACCTGCAACCCGTGCCCGGCGAAGAAGAACAGACCCGCCCCGCCGCGGCGCAGCCGCCGCCACAGCTCGTCCACCGCCTCCTCCATCTGGCGCAGGGTGGCGTTCTCCCGGAGGATGACCTCGAAGCCCAGGCCGCGCAGGGCCGAAGCCATGTCGCGGGCGTCATTCACGGGGTTGCGCAGGGGCGCGCCGGGGTAGGCCGCGTTCCCGATGACCAAGGCCACGCGCCTGCCCGTGGACAGGCCCGCGGGCTCGTGGTCCACGGCCTGGACCACGGCCGGCTGCGCCTCCACCGGGACCGGCGCTGGAGCGGATGCGGCCTGCGGCACGGCTTGGGGCAGAGACTGGGGCGCGGCCGCCTTCTTCTTGGGCGGCGCGGGCGGCGGCGCGGGGCTCGGCGCCAGGGCCAGGCTCCCGGCGGCCCGCGTCAGGGATACGCTCACGTCCACGTAGCCCTCGTTGTCCCCGAAGTGCCCCGGCGTGTCGTTGATGATGAAGTAGAGCGGCCCGTCGGCCGGGGCGGTGAAGCGCAGGCCCTTGCCCACGCCGAAGGGCGCGCCGTCCTCGCCGATGCGCGCGATGAGCGCCGAATGGCTCCAGCCCTTGAGGTACGCGTTTCCCCAGTCCACGCAGAAGGGGCCGTACATGTTCAGCCCGTCGGCGTCGGTCCAGGCGCAGGTGGCCCACACGCGCCAGCGCCCGGCGGCGCTGATGGCGTACTGCTCGCCCTTTCGCACCAGCAGGCCCGAGTTGCGCCAGTCCTCGGCCTTGGCCAGCACGCGGGTGCTCACGCCCTCCGGGCGCGCGTCCTGCGTCAGGTCAACGAGAAGGGAGGGCTGGTCGGTGTACTTGATGCCCGTGCAGGCGGCGCACAGAAGCGCCAGCAGCAGGAGCAGGATTCCCGGCCAGGACGGCGGGCCAGGGGCGGTCGACGGACACCGGCGATTGCGCATGTTGCGCCTCCTCGGTTCCGGCGGGGGGCGCCGGGGGCACCTGCCACCCGCATAGCAGATGCCCGGCCGAAATCAAGCGGGGGGCTCGTCCAACCCCAGCGCCGCGCGCAGGTCCGCAATGCCGCAGGCCTCCACGAAGCGCGCGGTGCGCTGGTTCTTGCGGGCATTGGCGGCGTAGTGCGCCAGGGCGCGCTCCATCAGCCCCAGGGCGGCGTCCTCGTCCAGGCCGGAGCCCAGCTGGTCGGCCGCGCGGGGCCTGGCCCCGGCGTTGCCGCCAAAGGCCAGGGTCCAGCCCTGCTTGCCTCCCACAAGGCCGATGTCGCGCACGTAGGACTCGCCGCAGCAGCGCGGGCAGCCGGAGATGCCCACGCGCACCTTGCCCGGCAGATCCATGCCCTCGGCCAGGGCGCGCAGGCGCAGCTCCACGCGCTCGCCCATGGCGATGGTGTCCTGCAGGCCGTTGGGGCAGGCGCGGCTGCCGGGGCAGGCCTGCACAAGGCTCCCCCCGTGCCCGCCCGCCACCTCCGCGGGAACCCCGGCGGAAGCGAGGGCCTCCAGCACGCTTCCGGCCTCCTCCATGGGCACGCCCATGAGCAGGATGCGCTGGCTGGACATAATCTTGAGCATGGGCACGGCGAAGCGCCGGGCCACGGAGGCGATGGCCTCCAGCTGGGCGGGGCTGACCACCCCGCCGGGGGTGCGCGGCGAAATGGAGCAGCTGCGGGGTCCGGCGTCGCCGGAAGGATGTTGCGGTCGCATGGGGGCCTCCTCGGGTGTGTCTGCCCCGACCATGCCGCGTCCGCGCGTTCCGCGCCTTGACTTGCGTCAGGCCGGGCGGAAAAAAGCGCCTACCAGGGCTGCCAGGAGCTGGTGCGGCCCCTGCCGGGCGCCTCGTCCGCTGAAAAGGCGTTCTCCACGTGCTCCAGCCCCTCCACCCGTCCCGCGCGGATGCGCACGGACACGAGGTCGAAGCGGCAGGGCCGGTCCCAGAGGCCGTGCAGGGAGAGATAGCTCTGGGCGGCGCGCACCAGCCGGGCGCGCTTCTGCGCGGTGAGGCCCTCGGCCGGGGTGGCCAGGGAGCCTTCGGCGCGGGTTTTGACCTCCACGAACACCAGGGTGTCGCCGTCGCGGCACACGAGGTCCAGCTCAAGCCGCCCCAGGGCAAGGTTGCGCTCAAGCACGGCCAGGCCCTTTGCCGCCAGGTGCTCGGCGGCCGCGTCCTCGCCCAGGCGGCCTATGTCGAGGTGCCGGGCGTCGTGATTCCGGGCAGGCACGGCTGGCGCTCCTGTCTGGGGTTGGCGGGCTGTGCGGCCGGGGGCAGCACGCCCCGGAAGCTCATCCGGTGCACGGGCGAAGGCCCCAGGCGGCGCAGGGCCTCCAGGTGCGCGGCCGTGCCGTAGCCCTTGTGCACGGCCAGGCCGTAGCCGGGGTGCAGGCGGTCCAGCACGCAGAGCAGATGGTCGCGGAAGGTCTTGGCCAGGATGCTGGCGGCGGAGATGGCCGGCACCAGGGCGTCGCCGCCGATGACCGTGCGCTGGGGCAGGTGCGTGGCGATGTTCTGGTTGCCGTCCACGAGC
This sequence comes from Desulfovibrio sp., assembly GCA_016218665.1. GTDB lineage: Bacteria > Desulfobacterota > Desulfovibrionia > Desulfovibrionales > Desulfovibrionaceae > Humidesulfovibrio. The sequence continues at coordinate 60,666 of JACRDI010000008.1, forward strand.
AAAAGCTGCGGCGCCGCGCGCAGGCGGGCCACGGCGCGCTCCATGCTGCGCAAAGACGCCTGCAGGATGTTCACGCGGTCGATCTCCCCGGGCCAGGCCAGGCCCAGGCTCCAGGACACGGCCTGGGCGCGGATGGCCACGGCGAGAACGTCGCGCTTCTCGGCGCTCAGGGCCTTGGAGTCGGTGAGGCCGGGGAGGTCGAAGGAGTCCGGCAGGATGCACGCGGCGGAGACCACGGGCCCGGCCAGGCAGCCGCGCCCGGCCTCGTCCACCCCGGCGCAGGCGCTGGGCGGCCGGCCCCCGAAGAGGTCGAAGCCGAGGGCCCCGAGCAGGGCCTGGCGCTGTGCCGACGGGCGTCTGGCCATGTGCACCCCTTCCAGGCTTGGTCAGAAAAGGCGAAGAGTCCCCGGCAGGGCCATGCGCTGGCTCCGCCGGGGACGTTCGTTCAAAAGGCTCTGCAGGGCGGGATTAATCCCAGGCCTGGCGGGACTTGACGCGGGCGGCCTTGCCGGCGAGGTTGCGCAGGTAGTAGATGCGCGCGCGGCGGACCTTGCCGTTGGCCACGATCTCCACCTTGTCGATGGACGGGGTGTGCATGGGGAAGATGCGCTCCACGCCGACGCCGTCGGAAACCTTGCGCACGGTGAAGGTGCTGTCGGTGGTGCCGCGGCTCACGCGGAGCACCACGCCCTGGAACACCTGGATGCGCTCCTTGTCGCCCTCGATGATGCGGGTGTGCACCTTCACGGTGTCGCCCGCGCGGAACTCGGGCATGTCCATGCGCATGTGTTCGCGTTCGATTTTCTTCATGATGTCCATATGTCGACTCCTTTTCTGGAAAAACTGTCGTGTTCGCTAGCCTGCGTCGCCCAGCAGCCTGTCCGCCAGAATGGCGGCGGCGGCGCGTACGGGCAGATGGTTGTATGCCGCAAAGCCCCGGACCGGGGTCAGCACGGCGTCCGCCCTTGAAAGAACCTCCGGGGCCAGGCCGTGCCCGGTGCCCAGCACCAGCAGCACCGGCTCCCGCTCCAGCCAGCCGCGCACAAGGCCCGGCGGGCTGAAGGCGATCATGCGCTCCTTGCGGCCGCGCGCCGGGCGGTAGCCCGTGCGGGCGCAGGTGGCCACGATCCTTGGGGCCAGGCCGGTTTCGCCGGTCACCCAGCCCACGGCCTCGTCCAGGCTGGCGGCCATGCGGCCCAGGCGCAGGGCCTGCGCCCTGTCCGGGTTGGCCCGGCCGCCCGCGCCTTCGGTCCAGTGGTCCAAAAGGCGCTGCCCCAACTCCCGCTGATCGTCGAGGGGAGTGACGAAAAGCACTCCGCCCAATTCATAGGTGCGGGAAACGCGGCACATATCGTGTATGTCGAGGTTTGTCAAAGAGACTGTGGCGGTTTTTCCCGCCTTGTCCAGCACGGGATGGTGCAGCAGGCACAGAAACAGGCTGCGCCCAAGGGCTGGCGGGCGCGGCAGTCCGCGCAAGAAATTCAGGTCGCTTCCGTCCAGCGGGGCCTCGCGCAGGAGCTCCGGCCGGCGTTCCAGGGTGCGCCGGAGGGACGCCTGCCTCCGCCAGCGGGCGATGGCCGCGTGGGACCCGCCGCGCAGGGTCTCGGGCACCTCGCGCCCGGCGTACACGTCGGGCCGGGTGTAGTGCGGGTACTCCAGCAGCCCTGCGGAGAAGCTTTCGTCCTCGCCGCTCTCCTCCTTGCCCATGAAGCCCGGCAGCAGGCGCGCCACGGCCTCCACAAGGCACAGGGCCGCGGCCTCGCCGCCGTTGAGCACGGCCTCGCCCACGCCGATGGGCTCCAGGCCCTCGGCCTCGATGAGCCGCTCGTCGATGCCCTCGTACCGGCCGCAGACGAGGGTGAGCGCCTCTTCCTGCGCCAGCTCGCGCGCAAGGGCCTGGGTGAGGGGGCGGCCGGACGGCGCGAGCACGATTTTTCGCCCGGGCTTGCGGCCGGGCTTGCAATCAGGCCCCTCCACGCTGGCCAGGGCGCGGGCAAGCGGGTCGGCGCTCATGACCATGCCCGGCCCGCCGCCATAGGGGCGGTCGTCCACATGACTGTGCCGGCTGGTGGAAAAGTCGCGCGGGTTCACGAGGTCCACCTCAAGGATGCCCGCCTCGCGGGCGCGGGCCATCTGCGCGCAGGTCAGCGGGCCCTGGAAGAACTCCGGAAAAAGCGTGAGGATGGTGAAGCGCACGGCCCTACTCCTCGCCGCCGGAGGAACGCCGGGGCCGGGGCTTCCTGCGGCCCTGGGGCCGGGGCTTGCGGGAAGGGCCGGAGGGACCCGAAGGGCGTTCCACCTTGGCGGGCTTGCCCCCCTGGCCGGCGACACGCCGCCCAGGCCGCCGGTCATCAGTCCGCCCGGAGCCAGCCCGACCAGAATCAACCCGACCGGCAACAGCTTGGCCGGCAACAGCTTGGCCGGAGGCTGTCCCGTTGGATTCCGTTTGACCGGAAGCGGACCGATCGGAGACATTCTGATCGGAAGCGGGCTCGTCCAGCCCGTCATCGCGCTGCTGGGCCTCGCCCCCGGTGTACAGCTCCAGCAGGCCCGGCGGCGGGTCGATGTGGATGAGTCCCCGCTCGGCGTCCAGGCCCAGAAGGAACTCCGGCACGGCGGGGAAGAGGATCTCCCGCCCGCCCTGGGCCCTGGGCCCGCGGATGACGAAGGTCAGCTGGCCCGGGGTGTCCAGGATGGCCTCGAAGGTGCCCACCAGGGTCTCGTCGGCCAGGCGCACCTCCGCGCCCAAGAGCCGGTGCAGGTACTCCTCGCCCTCGTCGGGCGGGGGCAGGTCGGCCTCGGCCACAAGAACCTCGGCCCCGCGCAGGGCCTCGGCCGCGTTGCGGTCGGCAACGCCCTCCAGGCGCAGGATGAGGCGGTCGCCGTGCCCGCGCGCGGCGGAGACGACATAGGGCCTGGCCCGCCCGGGGCCACGGCCCGAGGCGGGCGGCGCCAGGAACAGGGTGCTGCCGGGCGCAAATAGCAGCGGGGAGTCGGCATGGATGTCCATGCTGATCTCCCCGCTGATGCCATGCGCCTTGGCCACGCGGGCCACGGCGACCAGTCCGCGCCGGTCGGTACCCGCTGTGCCGCTCATGGCGCTATTCGATGATCTCGAGCACCGCGCGCCGCTTGGCCTTGGCCGAGGCCGCGCCGAGCAGGGTGCGCATGGCGCGCGCCGTGCGTCCCTGCTTGCCGATGACCTTGCCCAGGTCTTCCTTGGCGACCTTGAGTTCCAGCACGGCGGTCTGCTCGCCCTCGATCTCCGTGACCTTCACCTCGTCCGGGTTGTCCACAAGCGACTTGGCGATGTACTCGATCATGTCCCTGAGCATGGCGTAACCCCCATTGGAAGAGTGTGCGCGGGAGATGTGCCGGCTGCCACTGCCAGAAAACGGGTCCGGAGGGACGCCTAGGCGCCTTTCTTGGCCAGAAGCGAGCGGACGGTGTCGCTGGGCTTGGCGCCCTGCTTGATCCACTTGTCGTAGTTCACGGTGTCGATGACGATCTCGGCGGGATCGGTCATGGGATTGTAGTGGCCCAGGAACTCCAGCGGACGGCCGTCGCGGCGGCTGGCGCGCTCAAGCACCACCAGGCGGTAGAACGGACGCTTCTTGGAGCCCATGCGGGTCAGTCGGATAGTGAGAGCCATGGTGTCTTTCCCCCTGAATTGAGTTGTTATTCGGTTTCAAGCCAAATGGCAAGCGGACGCGCCGCCGGCCGGCCCTGGCGCACGTGCGCGCCCTTTCGGTCAGCGCTTTTTGCGCTGCTTCTTGTTCAACTTCTTCTTCTTGCGTTCGGCCAAAGTCTTCTTGGAAAGCTGCTTCTTGCCCTCGGCAGGCGCGGCGGGCATCTCCGGCATGCCGGGAATGCTGCCCATGCCGGGCATGCCCTGGGCCATGGTGTTCTGCATCATGGCGGGCGAGAGCTTGGGCTGGGGCTTGGTGCCCGGCGGGGTGTAGCCTGCGGGCATGCCGGGGATCTTGGGCATCTTCGGCATTTGCGGGGTTTTGCCCCCGCCGCCCAGCATCTGCTGCATCATCTTGTTCATCTGCTCGAAATTCTTCAGCAGCGCGTTGACCTCGGCCACGGGCTTGCCGCAGCCCTTGGCGATGCGCTCGCGCCGGCTGGCGCTGATGATGGAGGGCTCGCGGCGCTCCTTCTTGGTCATGGAGTTGATGATGGCCTCGGCCTTGTCGATCTCCTTCTCCGGCACCTGCATGTCGCCCAGCTTCTTCATCATGCCGCCCATGCCGGGGATGAGCTTCAGGATGCTTTCGAGCGAGCCGATCTTGCGCATGCGGCGCATCTGGGTGAGGAAGTCCTCCAGGTCGAACTTGGCCTGCTGCATCTTGGCGGCCAGCTTCTCGGCCTCGGCCGCCTCCATGGTGTCCTGGGCCTTCTCGATGAGCGTCATGACGTCGCCCATGCCCAGGATGCGCTGGGCCGCGCGGTCCGGGTGGAAAGGCTCCAGGTCGGAAAGCTTTTCGCCCATGCCCACGAACTTGAGCGGCTTGCCCGTGACGCTCTTGATGGACAGGGCCGCGCCGCCGCGCGCGTCGCCGTCCATCTTGGTGAGCACCACGCCGGTGATGCCCAGGCGCTTGTCGAAGGCCTCGGCCACGGTGACGGCGTCCTGGCCGGTCATGGCGTCGGCCACGAAGAGGATCTCGCCGGGCGTGCAGCGCTCCTTGATGGCCGAGAGCTCCTGCATGAGCGGCTCGTCCACGTGCAGGCGGCCCGCGGTGTCGAGCAGGATGGCGTCGCACCCGGCCTCGGCCGCCTTTTTCAGGGCGTCGGCGCAGATGTCCACGGGGTTCATGTCCGTGGTGCTGGGGTAGGCCGGCACGCCGAGCTGCTTGGCCAGCACGTGCAGCTGGTCGATGGCCGCGGGACGGTACACGTCGGCCGGGACCAGGTAGGGCTTCATCTTGTGCTTGGAGCGCAGCAGGTTGGCCAGCTTGCTGGCCGTGGTGGTCTTGCCCGAGCCCTGCAGGCCCACCATCATGATGGTCACGGGCTTGCGCTTCAGGTCCAGGCCGGTGTTGGCCCCGCCCAGAAGCTCCACCAGCTCGTCGTGGACGATCTTGACCACCTGCTGGCCGGGGGTGAGGCTCTTGAGCACGTCCGCGCCCAGGGCCTTCTCCTTCACCCGGTCGACGAAATCCTTGACGACCTTGAAGTTGACGTCGGCTTCCAGCAGCGCCATGCGCACTTCGCGCAGGCCGTCCTGGATGTTTTTCTCATCCAGGCGGGCCTGTCCGCGCAGGTTGCGGAAGGCTTCGGAAAGGCGGTCTGTGAGGCTGTCGAACACGGGCAACTCCGGGCAAAAACATTGCCAGCCGCGCCCTGCCGCGTGTGCGGTTCGGGGCGGCCCGGCGCAAAAAGAGACTGTGTGTTACATAAGCGCAAAGGGCAAGTCAAGGGTTCTGCCGCGCCCGTTTCGCGGCGGGCGCGCAGGGGGCGGCGCGGTCGGCTCAGGCCAGCCCGCCGGGCCCCTGCTCCTTGGCCTGGGTCAGCAGGCTCTTGAGGCGACCCACGAAGAGCTCGGGCGAATCCTCGGCCCGGGCCTGGGCCACGCCGAAGCTGGCGGTGAGGCGCACCTCCTGGCGGAAGGCGTGCCTGGCCACCAGATCGCGCAGCTTGGCCGCCAGCTTGCGGGCCTGCTCCTCGCCGATGCCCGAGGCCAGGATGAGGAAGCGGCCGCTGCGCCAGCGGAACACGAAGTCCGCCCGGCGCACATGCAGGCGGATGAGCTGGGCCAGCTCGAAGAGCACCTGGTCGCCCGCCTCGTAGCCCTTGGCCTCGTTCACCTGGCGGAAGTTGTCGGCGTCGAGCATGATGCCGCTTACGGCCAGGCCGTAGCGGCGCAAGGCCTCCAGCTCCCGCACGATGATCTGGTCGAAGGCGGTGCGGTTGAGCGCGCCGGTCAGCGCGTCGCGGTGGCTGTGCTGGTCCAGGGCGTGGGCCAGGTGCTCCACCCGGATGGAGGCCTCGCGGTAGGGCCGGATCAGCGCCAAAAAGACCACCACGCCCTGGGCCGCCAGCGCCAGAAGCCCGGCGACGAGCGCGGCCTGCAGCTCGCGCCCCAGCAGGGACCAGTGTTCGGGGTGGTCGCGCAGGATGGAGTAGCCCACCAGGAATTCCGCCACCATGGCGGCGGCCACGGCTCCGGCCGTGGCGAAATAGAACAGGCTGGCGCTTCGGCCCTGGGGAATCGGGGTCGAGGCCGGGGTCTGGCCCTGCTGCATGGCGTTGCCTCCCTGCCGGGTGGCCGGCCTTCGCCCGCTGCGGCGCCCCCGCGGGGGCTCAGGCTACCGCTTTGCGGGCGGCTCGAAGGTGTAGCGCAATTCGCCCACGCCGTTCTTGAACCGCAAGTCGATGTTCACGCTCTCCCAGGTCCAGCCGTAGCGGTCGGCCACCTGGCGGCCGGGCCCGTAGAGCTCGATGAGGTGGTCCTTGATGAGGAAGAAGTTGGCCTCGCCCTCGAACATGATGCCCGCGCCGGTGAAGGAGCCCTTGGGGAAGTAGTAGGCCACGGTGCGCACCTCGGCCTGGCCCACCTTGAGCAGTTCGTCCGGGCGCTGGTAGGTGCCGGGCAGGGGCTTGGGGCTGGTGACGGGCGCAAGCTTCAGCTTGGCCTTGGCCTGGTCCAGGCTGGTTCCCCAGGGCAGGTCCCGGAACCCGGCGGGGGCGGGCCGCGTGGCGAAGGTGTTGTCCGGCCGGATGGGCTGGGGCGCGCGCTTGGGCCGCTGCATGAAGGGCGGCGGCGTGGCGTCATCTCCGGGGGCCGGGGTGGCGGCCTGCGCCTGGGGCGCGCCCGGCGCCTGTGCGGCAAGCATGGCGGGGGCGCCAAGGACGAGGACCGCGAGGGAAAAGGCGGCCAGGACCGGAGCAGTGGACAGACGCATTGGGCCTCCAGGGCGCGAGCGTGCGCCAATGCATAATCCACCGTCCGCGCGAGGAAATCAAGGCCCGCGCAGAACCAATCTGCATGAAGACGCTAGAGAAACATGGCCCGGGCCTGCGCCCGCACCAGGGCCAGCTCCCGCGTCTCCAGCACCATGCGCCCCAGGCGCAGCAGCCTGCGGCCGGAGCTGATGTCCTCCAGAAGCCGCTTCTCTCGCGAGAGGCGCAGCCCCACGCGGTAGGGCGCGGGGTGGAAGGGGTCAGTGGCCTCGTACACGCGGTACAGGTCAAGGGGCAGCGTGTTCTCGCGGGTGTGGAATGCTTCCGACATGGCGTCCTCCGGCCGGATATCCGGCATGCAACGGCACGATGCCGGAAACATTGCACGAACCGGGCCCGGACGCGATACACATGGCAATGCGGCATGTTGTGCGCAATGCGCCGGGGCGGAAGCGGGGCGCCTCCGGCCGGGAGGACAAAAAAAGCCCCCTGCGCGGGCAACGCAGGGGGCCGGTGTGCGCAATTACTAGCCTGGCCTAGCCTTGCAGGTTCAGCCCCTGCATGACCCAGATCACGCGGCCCAGGGTGCGGGCGGCCATCTCGGCGGCGGGCACGAGCAGGTCGGCGTGGGCCTTGTCCTCGGCCTTCAGCACAAACTGGCCGTCCTGGCAGTAGACCCGGCGCAGGAGCAGGCCCTGGTGGGGGAAGTGCACGGCGCAGAGGTCGCCGTCGGGGTGCTGGCGCTGGGCCATGTCCACGCCCACGAAGGCCCCGCGCATGATCAGCGGTTCCATGGCGGCGGAATCCACGCGCAGCACCTGGAGTTCCGGCCGGTGGAAGGATTCGGGGATGGAGAGGTCCTCGGCGGGCTGCGGGGTCCAGACGGCGGGGTCGGTTCCGGCACCGGCCATGCTGGAGACCTGGACGATGCGGCCGCGGGCGTTGGTGCGGCCGTAACTGGCCGGGGCCTCGCGCAGCAGGTTCTCCGCGGCCACCGCGCCGCGGCTGGCGTTCAGGTACACGGGCTCCTGCCCGTCGGAGAGCCAGTTGGGGTTCAGTCCGTGGCTGCGGTAGAGCTTCAGGAACCAGTCGGAGGGCACGGAGCAGCGCCGCTTGGCGTCGGAAATGCTCGACTGGCGCACCTCCAGAACATCGGCCAGCTGTACCTGCGTCCTGGCGCCCGTGGCCTTCTTGATGCGTTCCATGGCTTCCTCGAACCAGCGTTCAAGGCGCTCGTCGCACTTCTTCTTCAGCTTTGCCACTGCACTCCTCCGTATCGTTCATCCTGTATCGAATAAATTCGGCTGCCGGTTACTCTATTCACCTATCAAAGAATGCCCAAGCTCATGGATACTATAGTTGTTCCAAATTACCGCCGTCAAGCGGAAACACGGATGACATATTGTGTCGTCGCCCCACGGTTCCATAAGTTGTATGAAATCATGCCTTGCTACAATCACAACATCACAGAGGCGTTTTTTTATATCACAACGTCAGTGTGTCAATATGGACAGACCAAAATTAAGTAAATTCCGTATGCAATACCCTCCCCCGGCACAGGGTACCTGTTCTTCAGCATACCTACTGTTCGCGTGTTGTTCGCCTTTCTTCCGCTGTACAATGTGGGGGGGGCTGCCCGGGTGGCGCTTCCCAACCGCGCCCGGCTGTGGTAGTAGGTTTCAACCCCTCAAAAGGTAAGGCGATATAACTGATCCGCCCGGCCCGGCGCCGGCATACCCCGTACCCAGAGGCCCCGCAGACATGAGCAGCACCGCCGCCCGCATCTTCCGCGCCTACGACATCCGCGGCATCGTCGGCCGCGACTACGACGCCGCCTGGGTGGAACGCCTGGGCCGCGCCTGCGGCGCGTATTTCCTGTCCCGAGGCATCAGCCGCGCCGTGGTCGGCCACGACTGCCGCCTGACCTCCCCCGAGTTCCAGGAGCGCATGGTGCGCGGCCTGTGCGAAACCGGCGTGGACGTGCTCTTCCTGGACATGGTGCCCACGCCGGTGTGCTATTTCGCCATCCGCCACCTGGGCTACGAAGCCGGGGTCATGATCACCGCCAGCCACAACCCGTCGGAGTACAACGGCTTCAAGGTCTGGGCCGGCAAGAGCACCATCCACTCCGGCGAGATACAGAAGCTGGCCGCCATGATGGAGCGCGGCGAATTCCCCGTGGGCGCGGGCATCGCCACCCGGCACGACATCGTGCCCGCCTACCTGGAGACCGTGGCCCCGCTGGTCAGTCTCAAGCGGCCCGTGAAGGTGGTCCTCGACGGCGGCAACGGCGCGGCCGGGCTCATCGCCCGCGACCTGCTCAAGCGCGCCGGGGCCGAGGTCATCGATATCTTCTGCCAGCCGGACGGCCGCTTCCCCAACCACCACCCGGACCCCGTGGAGGAGAAGAACCTGGGAGCCCTCAAGGCCAAGGTGCTGGAGACCGGGGCCGAGGCCGGCATCGGCCTGGACGGCGACGGCGACCGCATCGGCGTGGTGGACGAGAAGGCCCGGGTCATCCACGGCGACAGGCTGCTGGCCGTGTTCGCCCGGCAGGTGCTGGCGGAAAAGCCCGGCGCGGCCATCATCGGCGACGTGAAGTGCTCGCACCTCTTGTTCAACGACATCGCCAAACACGGCGGCCGGCCCATCATGAGCGCCACCGGGCACTCCCTCATCAAGGACCGCCTGCTCTCCGAAAAGGCCGCCCTGGCCGGGGAGATGAGCGGGCACATGTTCTTCGCCGACCGCTACTACGGCTTCGACGACGCGCCCTACGCCGCCCTGCGCCTGGTGGAGATCCTCTCCCGCCAGGACGCGCCGGCTTCAAAACTGCTCGACGACTGGCCGGCCACCTTTGTTACGCCGGAACTGCGGGCGGACTGCCCGGAGCACAGCAAGTTCGCCGTGGCCGAAAAGGCGCGGGAGGAATTCGCCAAGCACTACACGCTGGAAGGCGACGACGGAGCGCGCCTGGTCTTCCCGGACGGCTGGGCCCTGGTGCGCGCCTCCAACACCCAGCCGGCACTGGTGCTGCGCTTCGAGGCCGAAAGCGCCGAGCGGCTGGCCGAGCTGCGCCGCCTGGTGGAGGAGCCCCTGGCCCGCTGGATCGCCGAACTCTCCTGACGCCACGCCATCCCTCCATATTATGAGGGGCCCCGCGGTTTGCGCTGCGGGGCCCCTTTGCGTGCGCGCACAGAAATCCCTGTGCCGAACGCGGAAATACTATTTATTGATGTTGACATTCATTTTCAATTTCAGCATAAGGGGGCTGCGCGGCGCGGCTCGCCCTGGCGGGCCGCATCACCAGGCCGCCAGGAGACACGGATGTTCACGGAAAGCGCAGGCTGCGGAAAACAACGCAACGCCGCCGGTCGGGGCAAAAGGACCGGGGGCTGCTCCGGCAAGTGCGGCGGCATGGGCGCCTGCGCCACCAACACCGCCCACGAGCTGGCCGAGAGCCTTGGACGCGCGGTGGACGCCCGTGACCGCCGGCTGTTCCAGCACTCCGCCGTGGTGGCCGACCTGTCCAGCCGGCTCTCCCAGGCCCACGGCCTCACCCCCCGCCAGGCGGAGATGGTCCACATGGCCGCCCACCTGCACGACGTGGGCAAGATCGGCGTGCCCGACGCCATTTTGCACAAGCCCGGCCCGCTCTCCGACGCGGAATGGCTGGTCATGCGCCAGCACCCCAGCCTCGGGGCGGAAATCCTCGCGCCCGTGCGCGTGTTCTGCGGCCGGCCCGGCGTGTGCGAGATCGTCATGGCCCACCACGAGCGCTGGGACGGCTCCGGCTATCCCCACGGCCTGCGCGGCAACGCCATCCCCCTTGGCGCGCGCATCGTGGCCGTGGCCGACGCCCTCTCGGCCATGACCGAGGAGCGGCCCTACCGCCGCAGCCTCACCCTGGACGAGGCCGTGGCCGAGGTGGCGCGCTGCTCCGGCACGCACTTCGATCCCTGCGTCGTGCGCGACCTGCTCTCCCTGCGGGGCGTGCTGGAGGGGCTGCTGCGCACCGCGGCGGCGGAACCCTGCACGGGCGCGGCAGAAGGCCCTTCGCCGCTGCCGCAGGTGTGCCAAGCGCTCGCGCGCGGCGCGTAGATTTCACGAATCTCCGGATCCCACCTCCACTTCACCGCCCACGCTCCATTCCCCCCTCCTCACGCAGAGGCGGCCCGGACGACGAACATCCGGGCCGCCTCAAGCCGTCTTGCGCGGGCGTGCGGGGGAGAGGGAGGGCTAGTTCGCGGGCGTCTTGGAGCGCATGACGAGCTTCTGCGCGCCGATGCCGGCGAGCTTCTCCTTGAGCGCGCGCGTGTCCGTGGGAGTGCCCTGGAAGAACACCACCACGCGGTGCCACGCCTTGCCGTTGCTCTCGCCGGATTCGATGTCGCCCTTGAGGCCCAGGCCCTTGACCTTCTTCAGGTAGGCCTTGGCGGCCTCCTGGTCCGGGAAGCTCGCGGCCTGGTAGGCGTAGTCGTAGCGCTGCGTGTCGGGATCGGGCTTCTTCTCGGCGGTCTTTTCCGCCTGCTTGCCCGCGGACTTCTTGTCCGCCTGCTTTTCGGAGGACTTCTTGTCAGCCTTGTCGGGCTTGGCCTCGGCTTTGGCCTCGGGCTTCTTCTCGGCCTTTTCCGGGGCCTTGCGCTCCACCTTGTCGATGGGCCGCGAGGGCGAGGGGCCCTCGTGCTTCTTGGCCAGCTGCTCGGGATAGCTCAGCTCCTCGGCCTTCAGCACCTCGGGCGCGGGCTTGGCCACGCTCTCCTTGGGCATTATGCCCGCCACCACGGGCACGGCGGTCTCCGGCCTGTGGCCGCGCCCCACCAGCACCCCCAGCACGAAGAAGAGGCACAGGGCCAGGGTGAGCCCCGTGACCAGCACCGCCATGCCGCCGAAGCCGAGGGTGAAGGAGTACTGTTTGCCTGCGGTGCTCGGATCCTTGAGTCTGATGGGCGCGTTCATGTGCCGGGGCTCCTTGGGATGCTCTGCTGGAGAAAGGGGCCTTAGGCCGCGTCCTCGCTCACCTGGTCCATGCGCTCCGGGGCGCTCACGCCCAGCAGCTCCAGCCCGGCGGCCAGGGTGGCGGCCACGCAGGAAAGGAGCAGCAGGCGGGCGGAGGCGACCTCCGGCCCGGCGGAAAGCACGTGGTGCTGCGTATAATACTTATGCAGGCCCGCGGCAAGCTCGCCTAGGTAATGGCTCACCACATGCGGGGCCAGGGTCTCGGCCGCGGCGGCCACGATGTCCGGGAAGCGCTCCATGAGCCGGCACAGCTCCAGGTCTTCCGGGGTGCCCAGGTGGGCGCAGGCGGCGGCGCCGGGCTGGGCCGGGGCGATGCCGGCCTCGCGCGCCTTGGCCAGCATGGAGTGCACGCGGGCGTGGGCGTACTGCACGTAGTACACCGGGTTGTCCATGCTCTTCCTGCGCACCAGCTCCAGGTCGAACTCCAGGGGCGAATCGCTCTTGCGGGAGAGGAACAGGAAGCGGGCGGCGTCGGCCCCCACGTAGGCCACCACGTCGGCCAGGGTCTCGAACTTGCCGGCGCGGGTGCTCATGGCCACCTGCTCGCCGTCTTTGAGCAGGCTCACCAGCTGCACCAGGATGACCTGCAGCTGGCCCTTGTGGCCAAGGGCCTCCACCGCGGCCTGCATGCGCGGCACGTAGCCGTGGTGGTCCGCCCCCCAGATGTCGATGACGCGGTCGAAGCCGCGCTCGAACTTGTCGCGGTGGTAGGCGATGTCCGAGGCGAAGTAGGTCAGCTCGCCGGTGGACTTCTTGAGCACGCGGTCCTTGTCGTCGCCCAGGTCCGTGGTGCGGAACCACAGGGCCCCGTCCTGCTCGTAGCTCAGGCCCCGGCCGGCCAGATCGGCGAAGGCCGCGTCGATCTTGCCCGCGTCCACCAGGCTTTTTTCCGAGAACCACACGTCGTGCCCCACGCGGAAGTCGCGCAGGTCCTGCTTGATGCCCGCCAGGATCTCGTCCACGGCCTCGCGGAAGCAGATATCAATAGCCTGCGATTCCGGCAGGTTGAAAATGTCTGGATTTTCTCTGTAAATACGTGCCGCAATATCTTTAATATAATCGCCCCGGTAGAAATCCTCTAGATCGGGGATATCCTGCCCGGAGAGCTGACGCAGGCGCAACCATACGGAATCGCCCAGAATACGCATCTGGCGGCCGGCGTCGTTGATGTAGTATTCGCAGGACACGTCGTGCCCGGTCTTGCGCAGCAGGCGCGCCAGGCTGTCCCCCAGGGCGGCGCCCCGGCCGTGGCCGATGTGCAGCGGGCCCGTGGGATTGGCGGAGACGTACTCCACCTGCACCTTGCGGCCCTTGCCCAGGGCCGATGCGCCGTAGGCCGCGCCGGCGGCCTGCACGTCGTCCAGGATGGTGTGCCAGAAGCCCTGGGCGAAGGTGACGTTCAAAAAGCCCGGCCCGGCCACCTCGATGCGTTCGAAGTGGGTGGACTGGCCGCGCAGGTCCGCGGCCAGCTCCTCGGCCAGGTCGCGCGGCTTGCGCTTGGCGGGCCCGGCCAGCAGCATGGCCACGTTGGCGGAATAGTCGCCGAACTTGCGCTCGCGCGGCGGCTCGATGAGCGTCTTCTCCGGCCAGGGCAGATCCATGCGGGTGAGCGCGGCGCGCAGGGCATCCTCGAAATATTGCTTGGCTTTCATCTTTTCCCCTTCAAAAAAGCTGCGGCACGCTACCAGATTTCCCGCCCGGAGCAAAGCCCCGCGACATGGGCCCCCCGCGGCGGGCGGCCGCTACTGCGCGCGCAGCACCAGGTCCGGCCCGTCCCAGAAGCGCACGGCCAGGCCCAGGGCCGCGTACTCCCCGGCCAGGGCGTTCTTCTGGCCCAGGGCCTCGCCCTGCAGGCGGCGGGGAATGTCCAGGACCAGGCCTGGAACCATATCCGGGAATATTCCCGGGACTATGCCCGGAACCATGTCCGGCACGCGCGCCGGCTCCGGCACGGCCGCCAGCATCCCGGCCACGTGCAGCAAAAGGGCCCGGCCCCGCGCCATCTGCCCCAGGGCCGGGTGCCTGGGCCCGGCCAGAATCTCCAGCCCCTCCTGCTCCGCCAGCCCGACGCGCGCGGCAGGCACCCCGGCCGCCCAGAGCACGAGCAGGGCGCTGGCCAGGGCGTCCACGGTCTCCGCCAGCCCCCAGGGCACATGCGCGCCTGCGCGCCACAGCTCCGCCAGCGGCGTGCCCGCCAGCACCAGGCAGGGATACAGGCGCGCCAGTTCCGGCCGCAGGGCCGCCGCCTGGGCCACGTCGGACCGGAAGGCCTCGCGCGTGTGCCCCGGCAGGCCGGGCATGAGCTGGATGCCCAGCCCCAGCCCGGCGGCGCGCACGGTTTCGCAGGCCGCCAGCGCCGTGGCCCCGCCGTAGCCGCGCCTGCTGGCCAAGAGCGCCGCGTCGTCGAAGCTCTGCACGCCCAGCTCCACCAGCGAAAGACCAAGGGCCTTCAGACGCGCCAGCCGTTCCGCGTCCACGGCGTCGGGCCGGGTGGAGCAGCGGATGCGCGTGACCCGGCCGCTGGCCGCGTTCCCTCCAGGCTGGTGGCTCCCGGCCAGGGCCACGAAGCGCTCGGGCCAGGAGTTCGGCAGGGCGGTGAAGGTGCCGCCGTAGAAGGCCACCTCCACCGGCGGCCCCGGCTGCCCAAGCTCGGCTTGCAGACGGGCGTGCACGCTCTCCAGGGGCTCCGGGGCGCGGCCCGTCTGGGCGCTCTGGTCGCAGAAGATGCAGCGCTGCGGGCAGCCCGCAAAGGGCAGGAACACGGGCAGGATTGCGGCTGTGCGCGCGGGCCGGGGCGGCTCCGGATGGGGGAAGCGCAGAAGGATGTGCGAAAGGCTGTGCCCGTCCGGGGCTTCGGGCATGGAGGGAGGAGGGGCCGGGCGGGGGCTCATGCGCCCGCGGGCGGCGTGCCCGTCTGCGTACCAGCCTGCGTACCAACCCGCGTGCCGGGCACTTCGTCCGACACCAGCCGGCCGTCGGCGATCTTGATGATGCGCCCGGCCTGGGCGGCCACGTTCTCGTCGTGGGTCACCAGCACGATGGTGGTGCCGCTGGCGTTCACCTGGGCGAAGAGGCGCATGATCTCCGCGCTTGTGGCGCTGTCCAGCTGGCCCGTGGGCTCGTCGGCCAGGATGACCTTGGGCCGGTTCAGCAGGGCCCGGGCCATGGCCACGCGCTGCTGCTGCCCGCCGGAGAGGTTGGCCGGCTTGAAGTTCACGCGGTCGGCCAGGCCCACCTTGCCCAAAAGCTCCAGGGCGCGGGAACGCAGCTCGCCCTGGGAGAGCTCGGAGTACATGCCCGGCAGCATGACGTTCTCCAGGGCCGTGGCGTAGGGCACCAGGTAGAAGCTCTGGAACACGAAGCCCAGCACCGTGTTGCGCAGGGCGGAGAGCTCATCGTCCGGCAGGTGGGAAACGTCGCGTCCGAGGAGGCGGTAGGTTCCAGAGGTGGGGGAGTCCAGCAGGCCCAGCAGGTGCAGCAGGGTGCTCTTGCCCGAGCCCGACGTGCCCTGCAGGGCCACGAACTCGCCCTGGCGGATGGTCAGGTCGATGCCGGAGAGCACCTCCACCCCGCCCTCTCCGTTTCCGGCCACGTCCTGGGCGGAAGCGCCATGGGGGGAGGCTCCCGCAGCGGGCGCGGAAAATGCGGGGGCCTGGCCGCCAGACTTGTCGCCGGGCTTGTCGCCGGGCTGGTCGCCGGGCTGGCTTTCTCGGCGGAACAGGCGCGCCAGCAGCCCCGGCCGGGCCTCCGGCGCGAGGACCTGACGGAAGACCTTGCGGAGGCCCGCCAGCTCGATGACCGGCCCGCCAGCCAGATCGCCAGCCAGATCGCCGGCCGACCCGGCGTTCATGTGCCGCCCCGCCCCGGACATCAGCCGCCCTTCTTGCCGCCGCCCGCGCCAGCGGAACCGGCGGGCTTCACGGCGGGCTTGTCTTCGCCCTTCTTGCCCTCGGCAGGCTTGTCCTGCCCGCCCAGCACGATCTGCGTGGCCACCTCGTCGCCCTCGGCAAGGCCTTCCAGCACCTCGCTTTTCTCCAGGCCCGGCAGGCCCAGCTTGGGCTCCACGCGGCGCACGCCGTCAGGCTGGGCCTTGTCCACCACGAACACGGCCTGCCTGCCGCCCACCCACTTGAGGGCCTGGTTGGGCACGGCCACCACGTTCTCCCGCGTGTCCACCACGATGCGGCACTGGGTGGTCATCTCCGGCCGCAGGAACAGGGCCTCATCCGCGTTCACGGTGACAAGGGCCTTGTAATAGACGATGTTGTCGCGGATCTCCGGGTCCGGGTACACGCGGTCCACCTTGCCGGAGAAGGTCTTGTCCGGCTGGGAGTCCACGCGGAACTCCACGGGCAGGCCCTGCTTCACGCGGCCCACGTCGGTCTCGTCCACGTAGATCCACATCTCCAGGCGCGTGGGGTCGAGCACGGTGACCAGGTTGGCCACCTGCAGGCCGGCCACGATGGTCTCGCCCTCCTGGGCGGTGACCTGCGAGACCACGCCGTCGATGGGGCTGACGATCTTGGTGTAGGAGATGCGCACGTCGAGGGTGGCCAGCACGGCCCGGGCGGCCGCGGCCTCGGCCTTGGCCACGCGGTGGTTCTGCTCGGTCTCGTCCAGCACGCTCTGGGCCTCCAGGCCCTGCTTGGCGAGCACCTCGTGCCGGGGCAGGGTGATGCCCGCGAACCTGGCCTTGGGCTCGGCCAGCCGCACGCGGGCCGCGGCCGCGTCGCGCTGGGCCATGAGCTCGCGCGCGTCGATCTCTGCCACCACCTGGCCCTTTTTGACCGCATCGCCCACGCGCACGT
Source organism: Desulfovibrio sp. (assembly GCA_016218665.1). Classification (GTDB taxonomy): domain Bacteria; phylum Desulfobacterota; class Desulfovibrionia; order Desulfovibrionales; family Desulfovibrionaceae; genus Humidesulfovibrio. Next base: position 77,402 of record JACRDI010000008.1, read on the forward strand.
ACACGCGGGAGATGGCGCCCGTGGCCCGCGCGCCGATCTTGACGCTGGCGCCCACCTGGGCCTTGATGATGCCCGTGGCTTCCAGCACGCGGCTGACAGTGTCCCGCTGCACCGTGGCCGTTGCCAGCACCTTGGTCTGGCCCGCGGCGCCGGTCTTCTTGAGAAAATACCAGCCCCCGCCCGCCACGAGCAGGGCGGCGATTGCAAGGATGATGAGCTTTTTCCGGGTCATGGTGTGTGTCTTTCGCCTCGCGCGGTAACAAGGAACCGGCCGGCCGCCGAAAAAAACGGCGGGCCGCGCCGGCATCCTGCGTTCATGATATGTCCTGCGCGCTCCGTGCGCAATGCCGGCCCTGCCCGGGGGCCTGGCGCAAGGGCTTCAGAAGCCCTATCGGCACGCCCGGCCGCGGGCTGAAGACCGCCCCCGGCTGCCGCGCCTGCCCGTTACTGCGCCTGCCGTTACTGCACCTGGGTGACGACCTTGAGGCCGAACTTCTCGATCTTGGCGATGAGCGTGGGCCGCGAGAGCCCCAGCAGCTTGGCCGCGCGGGTGCGGTTGCCGCCGGTCATCTCCAGGGCCTCGGCGATGGTGCTTTTGGCCACGGCGTCCAGCACGTGCTCGAAGGCCGCCTCGCCCGCGCGCTCCATGAGGGCCCGGCGGATGAAGGCCCGCAGGGGGTCGTCGCCCCCCTGGCCCCCTTCGTGGGCGCCCCGGCTGACGCCGCCGCAGGCGCCGCCAACACCGCCAACACCGTCAACGCCTATGGCCTGGCGCATCTCCTCCGCGCCGATGGGGATGCCACGCGAGAAGATGAGCGCCTTCTGCAGGGCGTTGCCCAGCTCGCGCACGTTGCCCGGCCAGGGGTGGGCGGAGAGCACGTCCAGGGCCTCCGGGGTCAGGCCGGGGCTCTGCATGTCCATCTCCCGCGCCAGGCGCGAGAGGAAATGGCTGGCCAGCCGGGGCACGTCGCCCTCCCGCTCGCGCAGGGGCGGCAGGGTCACGGTGACCACCTTGAGACGGTAGTAGAGGTCCTCGCGCAGGCGGCCCTCGGCCACGGCGGCCTCCAGGTCGCGGTTGGTGGCGGCGATGATGCGCACGTCCACGGGGATGGTCTCCCGCCCGCCCAGGCGCTCGATCTGCTTCTCCTGCAGCAGGCGCAGGATCTTGGCCTGCACGTTCATGGGCATGTCGCCGATCTCGTCCAGGAACACGGTGCCGCGCTGGGCCTGCTCGATCTTGCCCACCCGGCGGGAGCCCGCGCCGGTGAAGGCCCCTTTCTCGTAGCCGAAGAGCTCGCTCTCAAGGAGCGTGTCGGGAATGGCCACGCAGTTGATGACCACGAAGGGCTTGTCCGCCCGGGCGCTGTGCTGCCACAGGGCGCGGGCCACCAGCTCCTTGCCCGTGCCGGACTCGCCCCGGATGAGCACCAGCGCTTCCGTGGGCGCGGCGCGGCCGATGGCCTTGAAGACCTCCTGCATGGCGCGGCTCTGGCCCACCAGGGCGTCTGCCTGGGCGTCGCCGTGGCTGTCGTCCGGGGCGATGGCCACCCGCGCGCGGGCCAGCCGCCCGGCGTCCAGGGCCTGGCCGATGAGCCGCAGGATGTCCGGGATGTCGAAGGGCTTCAGGATGTAGTCGAAGGCCCCCAGCTTGGTGGCCTCGATGGCCGTCTCGGTGCCGCCGTAGGCGGTCATGATGATCACCGGCAGGCCCGGACAGGCCGTGCGCATCTGCTGCATGGCCTGGATGCCGGTGATGCCGGGCATGCGCACGTCCATGACCACGAGGTCCGGCGCGTGGGCCTTGACCTCCTCCACTCCGGCCTCGCCGCTGGCCGCGGCGCGGATCTCGAAGCCCTCGCTCTCCAGGATCTTGCCGAAGCTCTGGCGCAGCTGGGCGTCGTCGTCCACGATCAGGATCTGAGCCATACGCGCTCCCGGATTGGCAGGACCAGGAGGAAGCAGGCGCCCTGCCCCCGGTCGGATGGTTTCAGGTGGATGTAGCCGCCGTGCTCCTCCATGATGCGCTTGGCGATGGCCAGGCCCAGGCCCGTGCCTTCCTCCTTGGTGCTGAAGAAGGGCTGGAAAAGGTTTTCGGCCACCTCCGGCGGAATGCCCGGGCCGGAGTCGGTGATCTGCAGCATGGCCACGCGGCCCAGGGGGTCCATGAAGCCGGTGTCCTCGGCGATCTCGATGCGCCCGTTCTCGCCCATGGCGTCGCAGGCGTTCAGGATGAGGTTCACCAGCACCTCCTTGATCTGCTCCGGGTCGATGTCCACGGGCGGCAGGTGCTGTTCGCGCAGCAGGCGCACATCGACCCCGTACGTCTCCAGGCGGTGCTTCAGAAGCACCAGGGTCATGTCCACCACGTCGGAGAGGCTGACGTGCTGCAGCTTGGGCTTGGGCGGGCGCGAGAACTCCAGGAAGTTGCGCACGATGGTGTCCAGGTGGCGAATCTCCTCGCTGATGACCTCGAAGTCCTCCCGCTGGCCGGGAGAGAGGTCCAGCCCGCGCTCAAGGGAGAACAGGCGCATCTTCACGCTGGTGAGGGGATTGCGCACACTGTGGGCCACGCCAGCGGCCAGCTTGCCCACCAGGGCCAGCTTCTCGGCCTGCATCAGGTGCTCGCGCGATTCCTTCAGCAGGGCCTGGGTTTCGCCCACGTCGCGCAGCAGGCCGCTGACCAGCTCGCCCACGGCGCGCACCTCGTCCGACTGATTGGAGTGCTGGCTGGGGGGCTGGCCGGCGAGTTGGCCGGGGGACTGGCCGGAGGACTGGCCGCCGGACTGATAGGCCGGCGCCTCCGCCCCGGCCGGGGTCTCGGCGTTCCCCGCGTGGGCCTGGGCCGCGCTCATGGCCGCGCCCAGGGCAAGCTTGCGGATGGGCCCCAGCACCTGCCGCAGCAGCACCCAGCCCAGCAGAATGCCCAGCACCGCCCCGGCGGGTATGACGAAAAGCGAGGCCGTGGTGGCCCTGCGCGCCAGGGCCCGCATGGTGGAAACGCCCAGGTCGGCGTCGCGGGCGTGCAGATTGAACAGCTCGCGGGCGGCCTCCTGCGCCACCTGGCGGTGGCGCGCCGCCTGGGCGGCCAGGGCCGCGCCCTCGCCGGGCCTGCTTTCCACCAGCTCGTTCAGCACCTTGGCCTGCTGGCGGAACTCCTTGTCGATGCGGGTGAGAAGCTCGCGCCCGGCCTCCAGGGGCTCGCTGGCGCGCACCTGCAGCAGCGACAAGGCGATGGAGGACTCGTGGTCCCGGAAGTCCGCAAGGCGCGCCGGGTCCTGCCGGGCGGCCAGGGCGTCGGCCTCCAGGCCGGAGAGCTGCTCGGAAAGGGACAGGGCGCCCACCTGCTGGCCCAGGTTCACCTGGCGCAGGATGTCCGTGGCGTAGAGGTAGTGCTGGGCCAGCCAGTAGGTGGCCGTGGCCCCGGCGCACGCGCAGATGGTGAGCCCCGCCAGCAGCGCGAACACCCTTCCGCGCAGCGAGGGCTGCACGCTCATGGCCAGACGTTTGAGCGCCGTGCTCATCGCTGTCCTCCTTTCCGCGGCGGACCATAGCGTATGCGCGCGCGCTTGTCAGCCGCGCGCCGCCCGCCTCGCCAGAGGCCAGTTCATACGCCTGCCCGGCCCACGCACGCCTTCCGATCCTGTCGGGCCCGGTTCCTGTCGGCCCGGCTTCCTCCGGCCCGGCTCCCTCCAGCCTGGCTCCCTCTGGCCTGGCCCTTGTCAACCCGCCAAACTCACCCTTTTCCCGGCCGGATTGCCGCCCGTTTCATCCGCCCCGGCGCGGCCGTGCTATGCTTGCACGCATGAAGCACCACCACATCCCCGTCCACACCCTGCGCTACGCCGCGCCCCCCACCATCGCCCGGTTCATGGCGTCGCGCGCGCTGTTCCGGGGCCTCATGGGCCCGGTGGGCTCGGGCAAGTCCTCGGCCTGCTGCGTGGAGATCATGGCCAAGGCCCTGGCCCAGGCGCCGGACCAGTCCGGCCTGCGCCGCACCCGCTTCGCCATCGTGCGCAACACCTACCGCGAGCTGAAGGACACCACCCTCAAGACCTGGCTGTCCTGGTTCCCGGAGGAGGCCTGCGGCCCCTTTGGCCACTCGGACATGGCCCACCGCCTGCGCCTGGAGCTGCCCGACGGCACCACGGCCGAGACCGAGCTGCTCTTCCGCGCCCTGGACAAGCCCCAGGACATGAAGAAGCTGCTCTCCCTCGACCTCACCGGGGCCTGGGCCAACGAGGCGCGCGAGCTGCCCCTCTCGGTCATCGAGGCCCTGGGCGACCGCGTGGAGCGCTTCCCGTCCGCGCGCGAGGGCGGCTGCACCTGGGCCGGGGTCATCATGGACACCAACCCGCCCGACGCCGACCACTGGTGGCACCATCTGGCCGAGGAGGCCCGGCCGCACGGCTGGGCCTCCTTCCGCCAGCCCGGCGGGCTCGTCGAGCGGGACGGCGTCTTTCTGCCCAACCCCGCCGCCGAGAACCTGGGCAACCTTCCGCCAGACTTCTACCTGCGGCGCATGGCGGGCAAGAGCGCCCGGCACATCCGCGTGTACTACTGCGGCCGCTACGGTTTCGCCCAGGACGGCCTGCCCGTATACCCGGAATTCGACGAGGCCCGGCACGTCGCGCCGTGCCCGCTCCCCCCGGCCGACGGCCTGCCCCTCTATGTCGGCCTGGACTTCGGCCTGACGCCCGCCGCCGCCCTGGCCCAGCGCCTGCCCAACGGCCGCTGGCAGTACCTGGACGAACTGGTGTCCCGGAACATGGGCATGCTGCGCTTCGCCGCCCTGCTCAAGGAACTCCTCGCTTCCCGCTACGGCCACCTCACCCCGGTCATCTGGGGCGACCCCGCGGGCATGGCCCGGGCCCAGACCGACGAGCGCACGCCCTACGACATCCTGCGCGCCAGCGGCCTGCCCGGCCGGCCCACCACCACCAACGACCCCGTGCTGCGGCGCGAGACCGTGGCCGCCGCCCTCTCCCGCGACATCGACGGCGCGCCCGGCCTCGTCCTCTCCCCCTCCTGCCGCAGCCTCATCCGCGGCATGGCCGGGGCGTGGCGCTACCGGCGGCTGCTCGTCTCCGGCGAGGACCGCTACGCCGAGGAGCCCGAAAAGAACAGCTACTCGCACATCTGCGAGGCCGCGCAGTATCTGCTTTTGGGCGCGGGCGAGGACAGGCGACTGACCTCCCCCTCCCCTGCGGGCAGGCCCCGGCAGGCGCGGGCGCTCAACGAAAAGCACGGCGGCTGGTGAGCAAGGGGGAGCGGGGCGTTTCTCCGGCCGGTGGCCCGGTGCAGCCGCCCACAGCCGCCGAAGTGGCGGGAAGCCGCCTGCCAACGCCAGCGCCAGGCGGCCTGGCAAAACGGCCGAGCCAGACGGCCTGGCGAAACGGCTGTCGGCCCCGGCAAGGGCAAGGGCCAGCGCCCCTTGCGGAGGAGGCCGGCGCGCGGCCGCGCTGCCATCCACCGAGCCCTGCCGACCGCCCGCCGATGCCCCCCGGCAGGGGCGCTTTACGCTGTGCGGACCTGGTGCTATGCGGCGGAAAGGATTGCCGAAGCCTTAACCCCAGGGGGATCTGCCCATGTATCTCGGCATCGACGTAGGCGGCACGCACACGGACGCCGTGGCCCTCGACGAATCGGGCATCGCCGCCCAGGCCAAGGTCAAGACCGACCACAACGACCTGCTGGCCTCGGTGAACGCCGCGCTGGAGGGCATCCTGACCACGGTGCCGCCCGGCGAGGTGACCCAGCTCAACCTGTCCACCACCCTGTCCACCAACGCCATCGTGCAGGGCACCACCGAGGACGTGGGCATGCTGGTGGTGGCGGGAACGGGCATCCACGCGGGCGACTTCATGCTCTGCAAGGACTACCACGCGCTTGCGGGGTCCATCGACCATCGCGGCAGCGAAATAGAGCGGCTGGACACGGACGAGGTGAAGGCGGCCGTGGAGTCCTGCCGCAAGGCCGGGGTGAAGGTCTTCGGCTGCGTGGGCAAGTTCAGCACGCGCAACCCCCTGCACGAAAACACCATCCGGCAGCTGGTCGGCCCCCTGGGAGAAGGCGGCGCGGACGCCGTGACCCTGGGGCACGAACTGGGCGGGCGGCTGAATTTTCCGCGGCGCTTGGCCACGGCCTACTTCAACTGCGCCGTGTGGCGCGTGTTCAACCAGTTTGCCGATGCCGTGGAAAAAAGCCTGGGCCGCCTGGGCCTGGGCCATGTGCGCGTGAACACGCTGAAGGCCGACGGCGGCACCTTTCCCCTGGCCCAGGCGCGCAAGATGCCGGTGCAGAGCATCTTCTCCGGGCCCGCGGCCAGCGTCATGGGCATCATCGCCCTGTGCGACATAACGCATGACTCGGTGATCCTGGACATCGGCGGCACGACCACGGACATCGCCATCTTCGTGGACGGCCAGCCCCTTGTGGAGCACGACGGCATCCACATCGGCAGCCACCCCACCCTGGTGCGCGCCCTCAAGGTGCATTCCATCGGCATCGGGGGCGACTCGGCCATCAGCGTGCTGGGCGAGGCCGTGCGCGTGGGGCCGAACAGGCTCGGGCCCTCCCAGGCGGACTGCGTGGAGCCGGGCTGCGCCTGCGCCTCCGACGCCAGGCCCACGCTTCTGGACGCGCTCAACTGCATCGGCGCGTGCGCCCACGGCAACGTGGAGGCCTCGCGCCAGGCCGTGGCCCAGTTCGCCGCCTGCCACTCCATCGGCCCGGACGTGCTGGCCAGGCAGGCGGTGGAGGCCGCGGCCGAGGCCATCCACAAGGCCACGCGGGAGCTGGTGGACGAGATCAACGACAAGCCGGTCTACACCATCCACGAGCTGCTGGAGGGCCGCAGGGTCGCGCCCCGGCGCGTGTACATCATGGGCGGCCCGGCCTTCGCCATGAAGGAGCCCCTGCGCCAGCGCTTCGAGCTGTTCACCGTGGTGCCGGAGCACGCCGGCGTGGCCAACGCCATCGGCGCGGCGCTGACGAGAAACACCGCCAGCCTGGAGCTTTTTGCGGACACGGAACGCGGCGTCATGTTCATCCCGGCCCTGGGCCACAGGGAGAACGTGCCGCGCAGCTACAACCTGAAGGACGCCGAGCGCGACGCCCTGAACCACCTGCTGGCGCACCTTTCGGAAATGGGCGTGTTCGCCGATGCCGACAACGCCCAGGTGAACCACGCCACCAGCTTCAACATGGTTTCCGACGGCGCCACCACGGGCCGCAACATCCGCGTGAAGTGCCAGATAAAGCCCGGCGTGGCCTTCACGCTGAACGGCCGCCCAAACGGCCAGACTGGCCAGACCCGGACGGGGAGGTAGCCCATGCACGAGGCCAAGCACAGCCTGGGGGTCATCCTGTTCCCCGCCTTCGACTGGAGCATCTCGCCCACCCACCCGGAGCGCGAGGAGCGCCTGCTCTACACCCAGGACCAATTGAAGGAAGAGGGGCTCTTCGACATCGAGGGCGTGGACGAATACAAGCCCGGCGTGGCCGGGCGCGAGGACGTGGAGCGCACGCACTTCTGCTTTCCGGAGCTGGAGGCCGTGGCCACGCGCTCGCACCTGGTGGCCGCGGGCGGCTGCATAACCGCCGCCGACCTGGTGATGCAGGGCAAGGCGCAGAAGGCCTTCGCCCTGGTGCGCCCGCCGGGCCACCACGCCATGAAGGTGGTCCACGGCTCGCGCGGGTTCTGCAACATCAACATCGAGGCCGTGATGATCGAGCACCTGCGCGAGCATCACGGCAAACGGCGCATCGCCGTGGTCGACACCGACTGCCACCATGGCGACGGCACCCAGGACATCTACTGGCACGACCCGGACGTGCTGTTCATCAGCCTGCACCAGGACGGCCGCACGCTCTACCCCGGAACGGGCTTTCCCAAGGACTGCGGCGGGCCCGGCGCCCTTGGCCGCACCATCAACGTGCCCCTGCCGCCGGGCACCGGCGACGAAGGCTACATGATGGCCATGGAGCGCGTGGTCATGCCGATCCTGAAGGACTTCGGGGCCGAGGTGGTCATCAACTCCGCCGGGCAGGACAACCACTTCACCGATCCCATCACCAACATGAACCTGACGGCCCAGGGCTATGCGCGCCTCACCGAGCTTCTGCAGGCGGACATCGCCGTGCTCGAAGGCGGCTACTCCATCCAGGGCGCGCTGCCCTACGTGAACCTGGGCATCTGCCTGTCCATGGCCGGGCTGGACTACTCCGGCGTGCGCGAGCCCGGCTTCGACGCCGTGCGCCACGGCCAGCGCCCGCAGATCGCCGAATACCTGGCCAAGCTGTGCGACACCCTGCCCGAGCTGTACTTCAACCCGCCCAGCCTGTCCGAGGCCATGCAGGACGGGAAGATCGAAAAGCAGGACGGCGGCGAGTGGTTCGTGCGCCACAAGGACATCTACTACGACACCGACGGCATCAGCGAGGCCCAGACCGAGTCGCTGCTCCTGTGCGATTCCTGCCGGGGGCTTCTGAAGGTCCTCAGCCGCTCCACCAGGAACCCGGACTGCCTGGGCGTGGAGATTCCGCTGGGCGCCTGCCCGCGCTGCCGCGAGAAAGGGCTGTCCATGTACGAGGAGGCCCAGTCCAGGGACGGCTACCGCTACACCCAGCTCATCAACCGGGCGGACAGGAAGTACGAGCGCCACGGGTTTTGACTGAAGAAGCGGCCTGATCGGGAGCGGTCCGGCTAAGGATTTCCGCACATGGCCTGGCGCCGCGCGGCCGCAGCCCCCCTGCGGCGGTGCGGGGCTTCGCCGCAACAAAGAGGGGGAGGGCATGAAGACCAGGCTTTTCACCAGGGCGGCCACGGGCGCGTGCCTCGCGCTGCTGCTGGCGGGCGCGCCCGTCCAGGCGGCCAGCTCGGCGGGCATCGACGAGAACCTGAGCCGCATCGAGCGCATCCTGGACGACGTGGACAGGGCCAAGGAGATCATCACCGGCCAGCCCAGCGGCTCCGGCGACGTGGCCCGCGCCCAGGAGCGCCTGCGCGCCCGCGAGGCCGACCTGGAGCGCGCCCGCGTGGACGCCATGGCCGCCGCGGCCAGGGTCTCGCGCGATCGCGTCATCTCCATGCGCGCCCAGGGCCGCAGCTGGGGCTCCATCGCCAACGAGCTGGGCGTGAGCCTGCGGGTGGTGGGCATCGGCGGCCGCCACGGCGACGACGAGCAGGGCGGCAAGTACTGGGACAACCAGGGCAAGCACAAGGGCTGGAAGCACGGCATGCCGCCGGGCCAGGCCAAGAAGATGGGCTACGACGACTAGCCCGCCACGGCGGAAGACAAGAAAAGGCCGGAACCCGCGCGGGTTCCGGCCTTTCGCGTTGCCAGCCCAGCTCGAAGCTAGCCCAGCTCGAAGCTGGTGACGCCGAACTCGCGGGAGAGGTCGTATTCCGGCACGTCGCCCAGGTACATGCGCCCGGTCTGGAACACCACGCGCATGCCGTGGGCCTCGGCCAGGCGCACGGCCGCCGGGTTGCTGGCCGGCGTGTCGAAGTACACGGGCCCCTCCTGGGCCGAGGCCAGCAGGCCATGCAGCAGGCTGTGGGCGGCGGCCTCGTCGTCGGCGAACAGCGGGCCGATCTTCGAGCCCCTCACGCAGGGGCGCACCACACCAAAGCCCGCCAGCCGGCCCCCGCGCCGCAGGGCCAGGCCCACGTGGCCGGGCAGGCCCAGCCAGGCCCGCAGGAACGCCTCGCGCCGGGCCGGGAAGCAGCCCCGGTCATAGGCCAGCAGGTCCTCGAAGGGCAGCTGGCCCACGGGCAGCAGGCCCGGCGGCATCTCGCCCCCGGCATGGCCCTCGTAGCGGCTGCTGACGCGCGCAAGCTCGAAGCCGTCCTTGCGGTAGGTGTCCACCTGGGCCAGCACGGAATCCAGCCCGATGCAGGGCGTGTGCAGGGCGTTGATGGCCTCCTTCCACAGGCGCATGCCGTAGCCCAGCCCGCGCAGATCCTTCTGCACGGTGTAGAATCCGAGGAACCCGAAGGCCGGGCCCAGCTCGTCGGCCTCGTAGCGCACGGCGGAGATGGTGGCCGTGGGGTGCCCGCGCAGCAGTCCCAGGAAAAAGCCGTCCGGGTCGGCCTGCCAGAAGGCCTCGGCGTCCCCAAGGCCGGGGTTCCAGCCCTCGGCCGCGGCCTGGGCCACGGCGAAGTCCACCTCGGGCCGCTCCATGCGGCGGATGACGTATCCCTCAAGCTCGGTGGCGATCATGCCGGACTCCTTGTGTGGGGTTGTCGGTGGCGCGGGCGATGCCAGGCCCGATGCCAGGCCCGATGTCAGATCCGATGTCAGGCCATGGAGGAAAGTTCCCGGCGCACGGTCTCGCGCAGCTGGCGGCTGGCGGCCTCCGGGTCCGGGGCGGAGCATATGGCCGAGACCACTGCCAGGCCCTGGGCCCCGCAGCGCAGCACGCTGGCCGCGTTGTGCGGGCCGATGCCGCCGATGGCCACGATGGGCCGGCGGCTGCCGGCGTCCACCTCGGCCCGGGCCTGGCCCAGGCCGGAGAGGCCCCAGCCGGGGCCCGCGTCGGTTTTCGTGGGGGTCTGGAAGATGGGCGAAAGGCCGTAGTAGTCCACCATGCCCGGCGGCAGGGCCTCGGCCTCGCGCAGCTGGTCCATGGTCTCGATGGACAGGCCCAGGATGGCCCCCGGGCCCAGGAGGGCGCGGGCCTCGGCCACGGGCATGTCGCTCTGCCCCACGTGGACGCCCTGGGCGCCTATGGCCAGGGCCACGTCCAGGCGGTCGTTTATGATGAGCGGCACCCCGCGCGGGGCCAGCAGGGCCACAAGGGCCCGGCCAAGCTCCACGAACTCGCGCGTGGGGGCGTGCTTTTCGCGCAGCTGCACCACGCTTACCCCGCCGGCCACGGCCCGGGCCGCCACCTCAAGGAGCGGACGGCCCAGGCACAGGTCCCGGTCGGTGACGAGATACACGCCGTAGTCGATGGACCCTTCCACACCGAGCGCCACGCCTAGCGCACCAGCTTGATGTGGTCCACCACGTCCTGGGCGGTCATGTTGTACAGGGCGTCGTACAGGTGCAGCTGCAGGGTGCCGGGGCCGCTGGCGCGCTGCTCGGCCATTTCCCCGGCCACCTTCATGGTGATGCTGGCGTGCAGGGCCGCCTCGTAGGGGTTCTTGTTCACCGCGGCGAAGGCGGCGCAAAGGGCCGTGGCCGTGCACCCCAGGCCGGTGACGCGCGGCATGAGCGCGCTGCCGCCCAGCACGCGCACCCTGGCCCCGCCCTCGGTGACGTAGTCCGTGGCTCCGCTGACCACCACGGCGCAGCCGTGCTTCATGGCCAGGGCCCGGGCGGACTTGCCCGCGGCGTCGGTCTGGGCGGTGGAGTCCACCCCGCGCGCGGCGGAGCCGGCGTCGCCCGCCAGGGTCATTATCTCCGAGGCGTTGCCCCGGATGATGAAGGGCCGGTGGGATTCCAGCAGGGCCAGGGGGGTGACGGTGCGCAGCATGCTGGCGCCGGCGCCCACGGGGTCCAGCACCACGGGCACGCCGGCCTGGCCGGCGGCGGTCCAGGCCGGGTCCATGGCGGCCAGGTATTCCGGGGCCACGGTGCCCAGGTTGATGACCACCGCGCCCGAAATGGCCACCAGCTCGGCCATTTCCTCCACCGCGTGGCTCATGATGGGCGAGGCCCCCAGGGCCAGCAGGGCGTTGGCCGTGGTGTTGGTCACCACGTAGTTGGTGATGGACAGGACCACGGGATTCTTGGAGCGGATGGCCTCGATGTCGCTGAATACCTTGTCGGCGTCGGTCATTGGCTGCCCTCCCGGCGAAAAATGGTTATCTTCAATGCTTGGCCGCTCGGGCGCGCCTTGTCAAGATGGGAGGCCGGGACGGCAGGCCGAGACGGAGGGTTGAAATCGGGGGGGCGCAGGCCTACAGTCCGCGGACAACGAAAACAAAGGAGCCCCCTTCATGCCCCAGTTCGCCGACCGCGTGGCCAAGGCCCAGCGTTCCTTCATCCGCGAGATCCTGAAAGTCACGGCCGATCCCTCGGTCATCTCCTTCGCCGGCGGCCTGCCCAACCCGGCCTCGTTCCCCGTGCCGGAGATCGCCGCCGCGGCCTCCAAGGTGCTGTACGAGTCCGGCCCGAGCGCCCTGCAGTACTCCACCACCGAGGGCTACAAGCCCCTGCGGGAGTGGATCGCCCGGCGCTACCAGGAAAAGAAGGGCATGGACGTGAACCCCGAGGACATCCTCATCACCACGGGCTCCCAGCAGGCGCTGGACCTTGTGGCCAAGATCCTGGTCAACGCGGGCGACACGGTGGTGATGGAGAAGCCGGGCTACCTGGGGGCCATCCAGGCCTTCACCATCTTCCGCCCCCAGTGGCGCAGCGTGCCCCTGGAGAACGACGGCCCGGACCTGGCCGCGCTGGAAAAGGCCGTGGACGGGGCCAAGCTCTTCTACGCCGTCACCAGCTTCCAGAATCCGTCGGGCCTGTCCTACTCCGAGGAGAAGCGGGCCAAGGTGGCGGAGATCCTCTCGCGCAACGAGATCTTCTTCCTGGAGGACGACCCCTACGGCGAGTTGCGCTTCAAGGGCCGGGCCCTGCCGCCGGTGTACAAACAGCGGCCGGAGCACTCCATGCTGCTGGGCACCTTCTCCAAGGTGGCGGCCCCGGGCTTCCGCCTGGGCTGGATCGTGGCGCGCGGCGAGATCATGGAGCGCTTGGTCATCGCCAAGCAGGCGGCCGACCTGCACACGGGCTCCCTGGACCAGATGATCGTGCACCAGTTCCTGGCCGACAACGACTTCGAGGCCCACGTGGCGCGCATCAGCCAGCTCTACGGCGACCAGTGCCGGGCCATGCAGGCGGCCATCGCCAGGCACTTCCCCAAGAACGTGCACGTCACCGATCCTGACGGCGGCATGTTCCTCTGGGTCACCCTGCCCGAGGGCATGTCGGCCACGGAGCTGTTGAAGCGCTCCGTTGCGTGCAAGGTGGCCTTTGTGCCCGGCGCGGCGTTCTTTGTGGACGGCACGGGCGAGAACACCCTGCGCCTCAACTATTCCAACGCCGACGCCGCCACCATCGAGGAGGGCATCAAGCGCCTTGCCGCCTGCCTGGATGGCTGCATGCAGGGCGCAGGGGCCTGCAAGGGATAGGGGGAACATGGGCCAGGGCGCGTCCATATTCAGGCGGCTGGCCCAGTGGGGCAGGTTGCGGGCCATGGCCCTTGCTGCGGTGTGGGCCTACAAGGCGCGCTCGCTCTTCGTCATCCTGGGCGTGGGCTTCGGCGTGGCCTCCCTCACCCTCATCGTCACCGCCGTGGACGGGGCCGAGCGCAAGACCGTGGAGCTGGTCGAGTGGTTCGGCCCGGACGCGGCGCTGGTTTTTGGCGGCAATTTCAAGAAGCAGGCCGTGGGCATGCGCACCAACACCCTCACCGAGGACGACATGCGCGGCATCCGGCAGTCGCTGCCGGGCGTTTCCATGGTGGTGCCCATGCGCGCCAAGGCCGACGTGCCCATGCGCTACCAGGACAACAACCTGCCCGGCAGCCTGGTGGTGGGCGCCACGGAGAACTACGCCCAGGCCTGGAACTGGCCCCTGGTGGAGGGGCGCGACCTTTCGGAGGAGGACGTGCGCATGGGCGCGCGCGTGGCCCTTCTGGGCGACAAGCCCGCCCGCGAGCTCTTCGGCGAGCAATCGCCCGTGGGCCGCACCTTCCAGGTGGGCAAGTTCCAGGTGCAGGTCATCGGCCGGCTCAAGTACCGGGGGGCCTCCGGCGGCGGCGGCGACGTGGACGACCGCATCATCATCCCCATCACCACCCTCACCAGCCGCTTCAACATGGAGCGCAAGTACTACCGGGCCATGCGCATCAAGTTCCTGGAACCCCAGCGCATGGAGAGCCACGTGGAGAACCTGCGCAGCTTCCTGCGCATGAGCCACAATCTCTCCCCCACGCAGGACGACGACTTCTCCATCATCACGGCCGACGAGATCCTGAAATTCCTCTCGGCCTTCAAGGGCGGACTCATGGCCTTCCTGGGCGTCACGGCCGCGGCGTCCATGTCCGTGGGGGGCTTCGTGCTGGCCAACCTCTTCTCCATCAGCGTCAGCGAGCGCAGCCGCGAGATCGGCCTCAAGAAGGCCCTGGGCGCCACGCAGGGCGCCATCCTGGCGCAGTTCCTCATGGAGGCGGCCATATTGACGGCCGTGGGCGGGCTGGTGGGGCTGGGGCTGGGGCTGGGCCTTGGGCAGCTGCTCACCCGGCTGGGCATGCTGCAGATCCTCTTCTCCTGGAAGGTCTTCTTCCTTTCGCTCGCCAGCGCCATGGCCATCGGCTTCATCTTCGGCATCAAGCCCGCGCGCCACGCGGCCAGGCTCGACCCCATCGCCGCCCTCAGGGGCGAGGGCTAGGCCTGCGGCAGACCGGCCGGCTACTCGTGCTGGAACTCCAGGCAGAGAATGAAGGGGGAGCCCTCGGCGTTGTAGAAGCGCGCCGAGATGGTGCTCACCATGACCTTCACGAAGGGCGAGATGTGCACAGGCAGCACGTACTTGTCGAAGCCGCTTTTGAGGTGCAGCACGTCCTCGCGGATGCCGTGGTCCGCGCCGCGGCCCTTTTCCGGCCCCAGCAGCGGGCTGTCCACCCCCAGGCTGCGCTTGAAGACGCGCGGCGTGAGCTGCACGCCTTCGTCTGAAAGCACGTAGGCGCAGACGAGGCTCTCCTCGGCCGCCACGGCGCGCTCGCAGGCGCCGGAAAAGTCGTGCTCCCGCGTGTCGGCCATCTTGTAGGCCACCTTCTTGAGCACCTTGTGGAAATCCTCGTAGCGTTTGCGCTTGGCCGTCACGCTGGCCTGGGCGCTTTCGCGGTAGCGGCGGTTTATCTCCTCCACCTTCTGCTGAAAGGCGCGGATGGGGTCGCGCTCGTCGGAGTCCTTGCCCTTGGTGTAGTAGTAGCCCTGCTGGTGGTTCACGCCCCACTCCAGCAGGCGCAGGGCCTCGTCCTCGGTCTCCACGTTCTTGGCCAGCAACACGCTGCCCAGGCGGTCGGCCAGGCGGGAAAGGGACTGCACCATGTCGCGCTTGAACTCCTGGCCCTCCACGTCGGTGAACAGCGGACGGTCGAACTTGATGAAGTCCGGCTTGAGGGCGAAGAGCTCCTCCGCCGGCACGCCCATGCCGCCGCACAGGTCGGCGCAGAGGCCGAAGCCGCGCTCGCGGTAGTGCTGGAGGAAGCGCCCCACCACCGGCAGGTTCAGGTAGGGCCGCTCGATCTCGATGACGATGCGCTTGCCGGGGATGGAAAGGGCCTGGCTCATGGCGTCCAGATGGCCGAACTGGGACGCGGCGGAAAGCGACCCGCCGTCGGTGTTCAAAAACAGCAGCATCTGCTGATGGCGGGAGAATATGGGCCGGAAGGCCTCCAGCGCCTTGCGCCGGCACAGCCGGCACAGGGCCAGGCGGGTTTCCGGATCCCAGTTCTGGCCGAAGAGGTCGTGGGCGTCCAGCCGGGGGCCCGTTTCCGCGACCGAGCGCGAGAAGGCCTCGAACCCGAGGATGCTGCGCGCCCGCACGGAAACCACGGGCTGGAAGAACACGGAGATGCTCTCGCTGGCCAGCACCTCTTTTATTTCGCTTTTGTCCAAGGCGGAGAGGGGGCGCTCGGCTGCGGCGTGCGGCATGCTGGGGTATCCTCCTTGGTCCAGCTTTTGGCAAATTGCTTACACGAAAAATTAAGTATAATCCAAATAATCCACCGGCACAAGGAAAATGGCCGCGAGCAAGAACTCAAGCCGGGCAAAGAAATCTGTACATTCCTGTATTGGTCAGGTAATGTCGTTGTTTGAGTGGGAAACTGGCGCAACCGGTCATGGGACGAACCAGCTGCGCACAGGTCGGGGGAGGATCATCAGGGCATGGGCCGAGCCGAACACGCGCCGGAAGTCATCGACATTCTGGCCGTTGATGACGAGCAGGTGAACCTGCTGCTGCTGACGGGACTGTTGCGCCGGGAGGGCGTCAACATCGTCGCCGCGCGCAGCGGGTACGAGGCCCTCAAGCTGCTCGACAAACACGACTTCGCCCTCATCCTGCTGGACGTCATGATGCCCGGCCTGGACGGCTTCACCACGGCCGAGCGCATCCGCGCCGACGAAAAGGCCCGGCACATCCCCATCATCTTCATCACCGCAATCAGCAAAGAGCAGCGCCACGTGTTCAAAGGCTACGAAGCCGGCGCCGTGGACTACCTCATCAAGCCCTTCGAGCACGAGATCCTGCGGAACAAGGTCCAGGTCTTCGTGGACATGCACCGCCAGCGCCTGGCCGTGCAGCGCGCCGGCGAGGCCCTGGCCCGCACCGTGGACGAGCTGCGCAGCTCCTCCAAGGCCCTTTCCGACAGCCGCGCCCGCTACCAGAGCCTGTTCACCTCCATGTTCAACGGCTTCGCCCTGCTGGGACAGGACGAGGCCACGGCCATGGACCTCTCCCAGGCGCGCATCCTGGAAATCAACCCCGCCATGGAGCAGATTCTGGCCCAGCCCAGCGAACTCCTGGTGGACCGCACCATGGGCGACATCCTGCCCAACATGGAAGGCTACCTGCGCGACTTCGCCGCCGAGGTGGTCCGCTCCGGCAAGAGCGGCCTCATCGAAAGCTACCTGGCCGACATCCGCCGCTGGCTGCGCATCCAGGCCTATGTGCCGGGGCCGGGCCTCCTGGCCCTGGTGGCCGAGGACATCACCGCGCGCAGAAAGGCCGAGGAGACCATCCAGGAGCGCACCTTCCAGGACCCCCTCACCGGGCTGGCCAACCGCGCCCTGTTCATGGACCGCCTGGAGCAGTCCATGGAGCGCTCGCGCCGCAGGCTCAACTATCTCTACGCCGTGCTCTTCCTCGACCTGGACCGCTTCAAGCCCATCAACAGCAGCCTGGGCCACGCCGCGGGCGACAAGGTCCTGCGCGCCGTGGCCGAGAAGATAAAGGGCGTTGCCCGCGGGCTGGACACCGTGGCCCGGTGCGGGGCCGACGAGTTCGCCCTCATCCTGGAGGAGCTGAAGAGCCCCGGCGAGGCCCTGCGCGTGGCCCGGCGCATCTGCGAGGAACTGGCCCGCCCCATGGAGGTGGACGGTCACGCCCTGCATTTTTCCGCCAGCGTGGGCGTGGTGCTGGGCCCGGCCGACTACGCCCAGCCCGAGGAACTGCTGCAGGACGCCGGCATCGCCATGGAGCACGCCCGCGCCCTGGGCGGCGGCAAGGTCAAGGTCTTCAAATGGGCCATGCGCACCCGCGCCCAGTACGCCCTGAACGTGAACCAGAGCCTGCACCACGCCCTGGACCGCCAGCAGTTCCGCCTGTACTACCAGCCCATCTTCAACCTCCGGGACAACGCCCTCTCCGGGTTCGAGGCCCTCATCCGCTGGCAGGTCAACGGCCGCCTGGTGCCCCCCGGCGACTTCATCCCCCACGCGGAACAGACGGGCATCATCGTGCCCATCGGCCAGTGGGCCATAGCCGAGGCCTGCGAAAAGGCCGCCAAGTGGGAGGGGCGCTTCAGCCTGCCCAGGAATTTCAACATGGCCGTGAACCTTTCGGCCAAGCAGTTCTCCCAGCCGGACCTGGTGCGCCAGCTGGCGCGCTCGCTGGAGGAGAACCGCCTGGACCCCAGCCGCCTCAAGATCGAGATCACCGAGACCATGGTGATGCAGAACCCGGAAAGCGTGGTGCACAAACTGCGCGGCCTGCGCGAGATGGGCGTCAAGGTCAGCATCGACGACTTCGGCACCGGCTACTCCTCGCTCTCCTACCTGCGCCGCTTCCCCATCAACACGCTCAAGGTGGACCGCAGCTTCGTCTCCGATCTGGACGCCTTCGAGAATCTGGTCATCGTGCGCACCATCGTCAGCCTGGCCCACAACCTGGGCTTCGACGTGGTCGCCGAGGGCATAGAAACCGAACGCCAGCGCGACTTCCTGGCCGAGCTCAACTGCGAGTACGGGCAGGGCTATCTCTTCTCCCGGCCACTGGCCGAGGAGAAGGCGCTGGAGCTTCTGCAGGTGTGCTGCCCCAAGAGGGAGCCGGGAGCCTAGATGCCGCTTCTTCCCGACAGCTGGCGCCGCTGGGCCGGCAGCCTGCATGGCATGCTCATGGCCCTGGTGGCCGTGACGCTGGGGCCCCTGCTGGTGCTGTCGCTCGCCAGCCACCTGCGCGACCGCAGCCTTGAGCGCGAGGCCGCCGTGGCCGACGCCGCCCGGGCCGCCAGCCTGGTGGCCCGGGCCCTGGGGCAGGAGACCACCAACGCACGCACCTTCCTGGAGCTTCTGGCCGCCAATCCGCTGATCATGGCCTGCCAGCCCGCCACCTGCCAGCAGATCCTGGCGGACTTCAGCCGCGTGGCCATGCACTACAGGAACCTCATCCTCGTCCGGCCCGACGGCACCGTGGTGGCCTCGGCACGGCCCCTGCCCGAGGGCCTGAACATGGCCGAGGACCAGGCCGTGGCCGGGGCCCTGCAGGGGCAGAGCTTCGCCGTGGGCGTAAGCGCCCCGCTCACCGACGCCCGCGACTCCCGTGATGAGGGTGCCGTGGTGAGCTACGCCTCCTCCGTGGCCGACAAGACCGGCAGCGTCCGCATGGTGCTGGTGGCCCACCTCACCGTGTCCGAGGCCGCCAAGATCTTTGAGGAGGCGGCCCTGCCCCACGGCACCACCCTGGTGCTGGCCAGCCAGAGCGGGCGCATCCTCTACCGCCTGCCCGAGGCCCCGCGCTTCGCCGGATCGCGCCTGCCCGAAGAGCAGATCGGCCTCTTCAATTCCGGCGACAAGGAAATGAACGGCTGGGGCATCGGCCTGGACGGCACCGAGCGCTACTACGTCATGAAGCGGCTGGACATCTGCCGCGACGAGGTCTGCTACGTGCGCGTGGGCATCCCGCGGGAGGCAGTGTACGCGGAGAGCGCCGAGAAGCTCACCCGGCACCTGACAGGGCTCGCCGTCATCGTGCTGCTGGCGCTGGGGCTTTCCCGCGCGTGGGCCCGGCGGCGCATCCTGGAGCCCACCGCCCGGCTGATGCAGACCGTGCGCGCCCTGCAGACGGGCGACTACACAGCCCGCAGCGACCTGGCCCAGCAGCCGGGCGAACTGGGGGAGCTGGGCCGCGCCCTGGACCACATGGCCGAGGCCCTGGAGCAGCACCGGGCCATGCAGGAGGAGGCGCGCCGCGCCCTGTTCGAAAGCGAGGAGCGCCTGCGGGCCATCTTCAACGCCTCCAGCGACGGCGTGCTGCTGCTGGTGCCCGACGGCCAGGTGCTGGCCCTGAACGACAGCGCGGCCAAGCGCCGCGGCCTGAACCCGGACGACATCAAGGGCCGGAACATCATGGAGTTCATCCCCGGCCACGTGCGCAACGGCCGCCGCGCCCGCTACGAGGAAGTGGTGCAGAGCGGCCAGCCCCTGCGCTTCGAGGAGCAGCGCGAGGGCCGCACCTACGCCATCCGCCTGCACCCCGTGCGCAACGAGGCCGGAGAGATCGTCCAGATCGCCAGCTTCTCCCGGGACATCACCGAGCGCAAGCTGGCCGAGCGCGCCCTCATGGCCGCCAAGGAGGCCGCCGAGGCCGCCAGCCAGACCAAGAGCGCGTTCCTGGCCAACATGAGCCACGAGCTGCGCACCCCCTTGAACGGCCTGCTGGGCATGCTCCAGCTGCTGCAGGACACGCAAGACCCCAGTGAGCGCGCGGAATACCTCTCCTGGGCCACCCAGTCGGCCCAGCACATCACCAGCCTGGTGAACGACATCCTGGATTACGCCGCCCTGGGCAGCGGGGAAACCCGCCTGGAGCTGCGCCCCTTCCGCCTGGGCGAGGTGCTCTCCCCCCTGGAGGTGGAGTTCGCGCCACTGGCCGTGGCCAAAGGCCTGGAATTCCGCCTGGAGGCCGACCCGGACGTCGCCGCCCTGTCCCTCCAGGGCGACCCCGTGCTCCTGGGCCAGCTTCTGCGCCACCTGCTGGACAACGCCGTGAAATTCACCCTGCGCGGCTTCGTAACCCTGGCCGCCCAGGCCACCTGCCAGGACGAGGCCACCTGCACCCTGCGCATCGAGGTGCGCGACACCGGCATCGGCATCGCCCCGGAGTTCGCCGCCCGCGTGTTCGAGCCCTTCACCCAGGGCGAGGCCCCGCTGACCAAGCACTACGCGGGCACCGGCCTCGGCCTGGCCATCGCCCGGGAGCTGGCCCGGCGCATGGGCGGCACCCTGGAGCTCGCCAGCTCTCCGGGCATGGGCAGCGCCTTTGCCCTGTGCCTCAGCTTCCAGCCCAGCACGCAGGAATGACCGCTGACCGCCGCGGCCTTGCGTCCCGGCCGCGGTCCGTTCTTGCTTCCCGCGCGCGGATGCGGTAGGCAGGCGCATCTTTTTGCACGTGCCGGCCCGGACGCGACCCGCCCGGAGCAGGCCTGAGGTTCCATGCGCTACCTG
The DNA here is from genome assembly GCA_016218665.1 of Desulfovibrio sp. Lineage (GTDB taxonomy): Bacteria > Desulfobacterota > Desulfovibrionia > Desulfovibrionales > Desulfovibrionaceae > Humidesulfovibrio. The sequence goes on from JACRDI010000008.1 coordinate 97,863, forward strand.
GGCATCTTCCTCGTCTGCCTCGCCTCCATCGCGTTCGAGATCTTCCTCGTGCGCCACTTCGCCATCACCAACTGGAGCGAATACGGCTACTGGGTCATCTCCATGGCCATGGCCGGCTACTCCGTCAGCGGCGTGGTGCTCTGCCTGTTCGGCAAGGCCTTCGAGCGCAGGCAGGGGGCGCTCTTCTACGCCCTGCCCACGGCCATGCTGCTTCTGTGCGCCCTGGGCTACGCGGCCCTGGGGCTCATCCCCTTCAATCCCCTGGAACTGCAGAACGAGGTGCTCTTCGCCGGGCAGTTGGTGAACATCGGCAAGTACTACCTGGCCCTGTTCCCGTTCTTCTTCGCCTCCGGCCTCTATGTGGGCCTGTCCTTCCTGGCCAGGCAGGAGGACATCCCCAAGATCTACATGGCCGACCTGGTGGGCGCGGGCCTGGGGGCGGCCGCGCTTTTGGCCTGCCTGGCCCTGGTGCCGCCGTTTCTGGCCCCGCTGCTGCTGCTGCCGCCGCTGCTGCTCGCCGCCCTCACCAGCCTGCCCGGAGGGAAGCCCGCGGCAAAGGCCGGCTTCGGCGCGCTGGCCCTGGCCGCCTGCGCCCTGGCCGCCTTCGTCGTGGCCAGGCACAACAACGCCGCCTTCAGCCAGTACAAACCGGTCTCCGTGGCCATGAACGTGGAGGACAACCGCGTGGTGGCCGAGGTGAAGAGCCCGCGCGGCTACTACATGCTGCTGGAGAACTACATCGAGCGGCACGACCCGGACCTTTCCAACAACTACGAGCTCCTGGGCGCGGGCGGCCCGCCCCCGGCGCTGGGCCTGTACCGCGACGGCGAACGCCTGGCCGCGCTGCCGCGCGAGCTCGCCTACGACACCGGCTACATCAAGGCCAGCCTGGACTGCCTGCCCTACCTGCTGCGCAAGCCCGAGCGCGTGCTGCTGGCCGGCGGGCGCGGCGGCTTCCGCCTGCGCGAGGCCCTGGAACTGGGCGCGCGCAAGGTGGACACGGTGGAGAGCGACCCGGTGCTGCATGCGCTGCTGCTCACCCACGAGCCCAGCGCCCCGCCCAAGGGCTGGTCCGTGCGGCTGCCCCTTTCCGACATGCCTCCCGGCGAGGAGGGAGACGCGGGCGGCGCCCTCCTGCCGGAGCAGGGCGGCGACAACGCCAGCACCCCGGCCGAGGCCGCCGTACAGCCCGCCCCGGCGCACCACGAGGCCAACGGGACCGCGCACGGGTCCGTCAAAGCCCCAGGCAGGGCCCCAGGCAAGGCCCCCGCCAAGCAGGCGCCCCAAAAGGGCGCGCCCCAGGCCAAGAAACCCGCAGCCCCGGCCGCCAAACTGCATCCGGCCCAGCGTCCGGCCCAGCACCCGGCCGTTCCCGCCGCCGCCTTCGCCGCCGGGCACGACGCGCCCACGGGCCACGCCTCGGCCCCGCGCCTGGGCTCGCCCCGGGTGCTGGCCGGACGCGCCGCAAAGCCTTACAGCCTCATCGACATCTCCCCGGAGTTCCTGGACCAGGGCCAGGCCAACAAGTACGTGCTCACGGCCGAGGGCATCGCCCGGCTCATGCGCGCCCTGGACGCCGACGGCCTGCTCTCGCTGCCCATGGGCATCGGCGAACTGCCGGTGTACGCGCTGAAGGCCGCCACCACCGTGCGCGCCGGACTGCTCCTGGCCGGAATCCAGGACCCCTCGCGCAACATCATCGTCCTGCGCAGCGCCTTCACCGTGCGCATCCTGGCCTCGCGCAAGCCCTTCAGCGCGGCGGACATCACGGCCGCGCGCGCCTTCGCCGCGGAGCGCAGCTTCGACACGCCCTACTTCCCCGGCATCGACACGCAAAAGGTTGAGGTCTTCAACGATCTGCCGCCCGTGTCCTTCGAGAGCGTCACCTCCGACACCCTCGCGGGGGACGAGAGCGGCGCCGCGCGCGACGCCCTCATGGACGATCTGGTGGCCTACCTGCGCGACAACAGGACCGACTCCTCGGCCTTCCGCTTCTTCAACCTCGCGCCCAGCACCCAGGACCGCCCCTTCTTCCACGAGATCCTGCGCCTGGAGCGCATCCCCGAGGTGCTGGCGCGCATCGACCTGCTGCCCCGCCAGGAGATCGGCTATCTGGTGAACATCGCCGTGCTCGGCCAGGCCGCGGCCTTCGCCCTGGTGGTCTTCCTGCTGCCCCTGGCCAAACGCAGGGGACTGGGCGGCATCAGCACCGGGCGCATCCTCTCCGGCTTCGGCTACTTCGTCTGCCTGGGCCTGGGCTTCCTGTTCATAGAGATCGTGCTCATCGAACGCCTGACATTCTTCCTGAACGACCCGGCCCAGGCCTTCGCCCTGGTGCTCTCGGCCATGCTCATCGCCTCCGGCCTGGGCAGCGCGTTCTCCTCGCGCTTCGTGCCCCGGCCACGCGCGGGCATCCGCCTGGCCTGCGGCTGCGCCGCCACCCTGGCCGCCGCCCTGGGCCTGCTCCTGCCCCGCCTGCTCGACCTCGCCCTGGCCTGGCCCGACCCGGCCAAGGCCGCCCTGGCCATCGCCATCGCCGCGCCCCTGGGCTTCTTCATGGGCATGCCCTTCCCGCTGGCCCTGTCCACCTACCGCGGCGCCACCAGCCCCTTCATCCCCTGGGCCTGGAGCGTCAACGGAGCCCTCTCCGTGGTGGCCACCCCGCTGGCCAACATCCTCGCGGTCAGCTTCGGCTACACCACCGTCTTCGCCGCGTCCCTGGGCCTGTACGCCCTGGCCGCGCTCCTCGCCCCGGACAGGGCGGCGCAGCAGTAGCCGCGGCGCAACGGGCGTCCGCAAGGCCGGTCCGTGGGCTGGCCGGGCGTTGCGTTGGCTTTTGGCAAGGGACTCCGACCCTTGGACCCCGCTGGGGCGCTGCCCCAGACCCCGCCAGAGGGCACGAGGCCCTCTGGACTCCCTTTGCCGCCGTCTGCCCTGTCGGACAGACGGCGGGGCAATACTTGTCGTGGGCTGGGCTGGCTTGAGCACGCGGCGGCTCCGGAACTCCCTCACTTTCCGCCGATGGGTTGCGGCGCACGCGCCGCAACCCATCGGCGGGCAATGTCGAGGGAAGCGGCCGTGTTGGAGAACAGCGCCGGAGATGGCGCGGGAGACGCGCCCTTCCTGACACCTCCGCACTCGAAGGGGCCTGACCGAGCGATGCTCGGGCAGGCCCCTTCGAGTGCCATGCGGGTCCAGGGGGTGCATACCCCCTGGAAAAAATCTTCTCTCCTATTCTCCGTCTTTCCCGCCCGCGCCGCCCAAGCGTTTCAGTATCTTCTGCAGGCTCACGCGCTCTATGCCGCTGATGCGCGCGGCCTCGGAGATGTTCCCGCCGGACATGTCGAGCACCTGTTCCACGTAGCGCTTGGTGAAGCTGTCCAGCACGTGTGCCTTGGCCTGCTTGTAGGGGGCAAGGGGCTGGGCCTGGGGGGAGCAGGTGGCGTGTCCGGGCAGGCCGCCCTCGGCCTGGCGCAGGTGCGAGAGATCCACCTGCGGGTTGGGGCAGAACACGGCCAGGCGGCGGATGAAGTTCTGCAACTCGCGCACGTTGCCGGGCCAGGGCCGCTCCGTAAGGCAGGCCACGGTCTCCGGGCCGAGCACCTTGGGCGGCAGGCGCATTTCCGCGCAGGTCTGGGCCAGGAAGTGCGCGGCGAGCAGGGGGATGTCCTCCTTGCGGTCGCGCAGGGGGGGCGTGGTGATGGTGAGCACATTAAGGCGGTAGAAGAGGTCCTGGCGGAAGCTGCCGTCGGCGATGCGGGCCTCCAGATCCTGGTTGGTGGTGGCCAGGATGCGCACGTTGACCTTGACCGTGTCGCTTGAGCCCACGGGGCGGATCTCGTGCTCCTGCAGCACGCGCAGCAGCTTGGTCTGCACGGGCATGGGGATGTCGCCGATCTCGTCCAGCAGGATGCTGCCCCCGCTGGCGGCCACGAAGAGCCCGCGCCGGGTCTTGTCCGCTCCGGTGAAGGCTCCCTTCACGTGGCCGAAGAGTTCCGATTCAAGGAGATGCTCCGGTATGGCCGGGCAGTTGACGGTGATGAAGGGCCTGCCGGCGCGGGAGCTGAGGCGATGGATGCTCGATGCAACCAATTCCTTGCCCGTGCCCGATTCGCCCCGCACCAGCACGGTGTAGTCCGAGGCGGCCACCGCGGCCATGGACTCCTTGAGCCGGCGCATGGCCGCGCCCTGGCCCACCAGGGTGCGCTCCAGCTCGGAGCGCCGCGCCAGCTCGCGCAGGGTGCGGTTTTCGCCCAGCAGGCGGTCGCGCTCCAGGCCCTTGGCGATGGCGCGGAAGAGCTCGGCCCGTTCTATGGGCTTGGTGAGGAAGTCGTAGGCCCCGGCCTTCAGGGCGGCCACGGCGGTTTCCACGCTGCCGTGCCCGGTGAGCATGATGACCGTGAGGCTGGGATCCAGCTCCACGGCCTGGCGCAGCAGCTCCTGGCCGTCCATGCCGGGCATGCGCAGGTCGGTGAGCATGAGGCCCACCCCGCCCGCGCCTATGCGTTCCAGGGCCTCGGCCCCGCTGTGCACGGTTTCGGTTTGCGCGTCGGGGAAGCCCGCGCCGATGAGCCGGGCCAGGCCCTGGGCGAAGTCGCTTTCGTCGTCCACAAGCAGGATGCGCTGGGGCATGGCCTCTCCTATGCGTTCCGGGGAGCCGGCGAGGGCTCCTGCGCGGGCAGCAGCACGCGGAACAGCGCGCCGCCGCCGGGCTTGTTCTCCACCTCGATTGAGCCGCCAAGGTCGCGCACGATGCCGTAGACCACGGCCAGGCCCAGGCCGGTGCCCTTGCCCACGTCCTTGGTGGTGAAGAAGGGATCGAACACGCGGTCCAGGTGCTCCGGCGCGATGCCGGGGCCGTTGTCCGCAACGGTGAGCTCCACCATGTCCGGCTGGGACGGGCTGGCCCGCAGCGACACGGCGACGGCCGCGCCCTCCCCGGCCTTGGCGGCCACCGCGTCCAGGGCGTTCATGGCCAGGTTGGTGAGGATGTGCTCCAGGGCCTCGCTGCCTGCGGCCACAAGGGGCAGGTCCGGCGCGGCCTCCAGGGAGAGGGCCGCCGCGGCGTTCTTGCCGCGCGGGCGCAGCACCTCCAGGGTGCTGGCGGCCACGGCGGCCAGGTCGCTGGGGCCGGGCTTGGCGGGCCTGGGCCGGGCGAAGTCCAGCAGGTCGCGCACCACGCGCCGGGCCTGGTCCGTGTGGCGCATGATGACCTCGATGTCGGCCTGGGCCTGCGGCTCCTGCTGGGAGGCCTGGAGCAGCTCCGCGTAGCAGCGGATGACGCCCAGGGGGTTGTTGATCTCATGCGCGAGTCCCGCGGCCAGCTGGCCCACGGCCACGATGCGCTCGTTGCGGCGCATTTGGCCTTCCATGCGGCGTTCGGCCGTCACCTCCCGCAGGGAGGCCACGTGCCGCAGGCCGCCGCCCGCCTGGGGGATGGGATAGAGGCTGGCCTCGAAGATGCGCGGCCCGCCGGGCAGGGGCAGCTCGAACTCGCCCTGGCCGGTGCCGCGGGTGGCCAGCTCAAGCCTCTCGCGCAGGCCGTCGAAGCCGTGTCCGCCGGGCACCGCGCCCTCTGCGCCCAGCTGGGCGGCCAGCTCGCGGGCGCGGCTGTTGGCCAAAAGCACCGCGCCGCCGGTATCCAGCAGCAGCAGCGGGTCGTCGATGCCCTCGAAGATGGACGAGAGCAGGTCGTTCTGGCGCAGCAGGCCGTCCAGGGCGTCCAGGTTCTCCATGGCGATTCCCAGCTGCTGCCCGATGGCCCGGGCCAGGTCCGCCAGACGGGCGCTCTTCTCCTGGCGGGTGTCCCAGTGCAGGCACAACAGGCCCCGGCTGGTGCCGGAGGTCTGCACCGGGATGTACCAGGCGCGGGGGGTCAGGCGCGGCTCGCCCGCGGCCACCAGGTCGTGCCAGTCGTCGGGCAGGTCCGGCGCGGCGCCGGGCTCCGGCCAGGAGGCGTAGTCCGACGCGCCGAGCACACAGACGTAACCGGCCCGGCTGGCGCCGAAGCGACGCGCCGTAAGGGCCAGGGCCGCCGCGAGCATCTGCTGCTTGTTCTGGCTTTCGTTCAGGCTGTTCAGCAGGGCCACGAAGAGCGCCACGTCCGCCCGCCGGTCCTCGGCCAGGCGGGTGATGGCCGAGGTGCGCGCGGCCACGGTGTCCTCCAGGGTGGCGGCGTAGTCGCTCAGGTCCTGCCGGGCCTGCCGCAGGTGCTGGGCAAAGGCCTCGAAGCCGTGCAGGATGTCCTCGATCTCGTCGTCGGCCGCGGGCAGGGTCTGGGCCTCCTTGGCCTCCTCCGGGAACAGGCGGCGCATGACCCCCGTGACCCGGCGCAGGCTTTGCACCACCAGCCTGTGGAAGAAGCCCTGGATGACCAGAAAGAGCACCAGGATGCCCACGGCGAAGAGCGCCGCGAAGGAGAAGGTGGCCTCGCGGATGCCGCCCACGTCGCGCTGGACCTTGAGCCGCACGAGGTCGATGCCGGCCAGGTCGCCCACGGAGCGGCCGAAGCCGCGCGTGTCGCCGTAGCGGGCGATGAGCTCGCGCGGGGCCTCGGCCGGGTCGCCGTGGCAGCGCAGGCAGGCTTCCTCGAAGCGCTGGGGCCGGGCGGTGATGAACTGCTGCTCCCCGTCGATCTTGTCGAACTGCTCCACGCGCACGAGCTTGGGCTCGGCCTGGAAGCGGGCGATGAAGGCGCGCTCGCGCTCGTCGGCCTCGTAGTCCGGGTTGCGCGCGCCAATGCCCACCCGGCGGTAGGTGAAGGCCTCCCTGGTGAGGGTCTGGTCGCTCATCACCGCGCGGGTGATGTAGGAGGTGCTCATGGCCTCCAGCACGAACTGGTCGCCGGGCAGCAGGCGGTACATGGCGGGCCTGAGGGTGGCGCGCACGTAGGCCTGCACGGCCTCCACCTGGGAGAGGATGAGGGCGGCCTTCTCGCGCGCCTCGCCCTCCATCAGGCGCTCCAGGTGCATGTTCAGCGCCAGGGCGAAGAAGCCCACCATGAGGGCCATGAGCAGGGCCTGGCCGGCCAGGAACTTGGCCTGCAGCGTGTGCGGCATCATGCGGCGCATGGCGGGGCCTCCCGTGTTTTCCCCTCCTGTACGCGGGGCGCGGGCGCATGGCAACAACGGGCTGCACCCCTGTAGCCGCACGGCAGCCCACTGCTAACACGAGTTAGCAGGAAGGCCGGGGCCCAGGCACACAAAAACCTGTGAAAATAGCCGCTTGAAGCGCCACTTTCGGGTGGCACCATCCTTGCTCATCCAGTGCAACCAAACGGGAAACGGCGGCCGGACTTCCGGGCCGCTTCGACCTGCCACCATGTCAACGGAGGAGACAATGGAAGAAAAACAAGGTGTTGCCAAAGTCGTCAGCATCATCCCCGGACTCGCGGTGATGGTGCTCACCCTCTACGTGCTGCGCATCTTCGTGGAGCCCTGGATGACCGACGCGGTCGTGTTCGGCCAGAAGGGCTGGTTCGTGAAGGTGCTGCACCTGAACTACATCCTGCTGGCCATCATCACCGGCATGCTGTACCGCAACGTGCTCTTTGGCGGCAAAATCCCCGAGTGGGCCGAGGAAGGCTTCCGCACCACGCGCCTGTTCATCAAGTCGGGCGTCATCATGCTGGGCAGCCTGTACACCATCCAGAGCCTGGCCAAGGTCGGCGGCATCGCCATCGGCCTCATCATGACCTTCGTCTTCGGCACCATCCTTTTCGTCATGTGGTTCGGCAAGCGCGTGGGCATGGAGCGCTCCATGATCGGCGTCATGGGCGCGGCCGCCGGCGTGTGCGGCGTCTCCGCCTGCATCGCCACCAGCCCGGCCGTGCGCGCCAAGCCCGCCGACGTCGCCCTGGCCATCGCCACGGTGCTCGGCTTCGGCATCATGACCATGTTCATCAGCCCCTTCATCGGCCACGCCCTGCAGCTCACCGACTACCAGTTCGGCGCCTGGGTGGGCACCGGCATCCTGAACTCCGGCCAGGTGCTGGCCACCTGCCTGGCGTACAACCCCACCATCGCCCCGGGCACCGCCGTGGCCTACGGCGAGATCTGGAACGTGGTGCGCGTCATCTCCATCCCCTTCGTGGTGTTCTTCATCACCATGTGGTACTGGCGCGCCGAGGCCGAGGCCGAGTGCATCACCCTCGGCGGCATCATCAAGGACAAGTTCCCCGTCTTCGTCATCGGCTTCTTCGGCATGACCGCCCTGTCCTCGCTCGGCATGCTCGGCGCGGAGGGCTCCTCCACGCTGAAGCTCATGCGCGAGGTCATGAGCTGGATCTTCGGCCTGGGCCTCATCGGCCAGGGCGCGTACATCGACATCCGCGAGATCAAGGCCGCGGGCGGCAAGCCCCTGCAGGTGGGCCTGGCCGCGGGCGTGCTCAAGTACGTCATCGCCCTCATCGTCATCATGCTCTTCGTTTCCAAGGAAGCCAGCTTCTAGGAGGTCCGTCATGGCTCAATCCGATCCGAAAAAATGCGGCAAGATGACCGTGTTCCGGTCTGACCGGCACGAAGACGTCGCCGCCATGGTCTTCGTCACCCTCGTGGTGGTCACCGTGCTCGTGTACATGGCCTACATCGTGCCCACCATCACCCTGAAGGCGCCGAGCGACGGCAAGATCGTCTCCGTGGCCGCCGTGGCCGACACCGAGGTGAAAAAGGGCGACCTGCTCTACACCATCGAGGTGAAGGAGAAGAAGTACAAGGACGGCAAGCTCGAAGAAAAGCTCGTCGTGAAGGAGATCCACGCCAAGACCAACGGCAAGGTGCTCTCCGTCTCCGCCAAGGAAGGCGACGAGGTGAAGAAGGACAAGCAGGCCCTCCTCGTGCTCGACCACGAAAAGGGCACCCTGCCGTAATGAGGATCCTCCTCGCCCTCGACGACTCCACCCGGTCCATGGACGAGGCCCTGCGCCTCGCCCATGACCGGGGCGCGGAACTCTCCGCGCTCTTCGTCCTCGACACCGGGTGGAGCGTCTACACCGGCCACGACTTCCTCCTGGGAAGCCACGCGCGCGGCACCTTCCTGGACTACGCCCGCGACGACGAACTGGCCCAGGAAAAGGCCACCGCGGCCGAACTCCAGAACCGCGCCCAGGCAGCCGGCGTGGACTGCCAGCTCAAGACCGCCGCAGCCGGCCGCGTGCCCGAGGCCATCCTGGCCGAGCTCAAGACCGGCGGCTACGACCTGCTCGTCATGAGCCACCCCTTCCGGCGCGGGCTCGAAGTCATGCGCGACGCCGCCACCCAGGTGCTGAAGGGCGCGGACTGCGACGTGCTGCTGGTAAAGAGATAAGAAGAGACGCAGGGGCTCCGCCCTTTGACGCTGGCAGGGGCTCCGCCCCTGCACCCCGCCAGAGGGCGCAAGGCCCTCTGGACTCCCTTTGGCGAGGGCCGCCGCCCCGGCGCAAGGCCGCCAGGACGGCGACCCTCGCGAAGGGCTGGCAGGACCGGACACCGTCGCCCTCCGCTCCGACCGATCCCCTGCCGAGCAAATCCCGCCTGGCTTCGGCCCCTTCGACTCCATAAAAATGAGCTCCACGGGAAGGGCAACGCCAGTGCGCCCGCCGTGGCGCTTGCGCCTGCTGCGCTTCCGTTACGCGGGATTCATGGGGGGGCTGGCGAAAGGCGCGGGGGGCGGCTCATCGGTGCAAAACGCGCCACAGGGACCGGGAGCTGGAACCGCAGCGTCCACATGCGCCTCTACAAAAAGTGAAGAGGCCGCGAAAACGCCCGTGAAGCGGATGCCACCCGCATCCAGAGTTAAACAATTATTTCGGTAAGATGTTTTGAGAGGACCGAGACCGCCTGCCAACGCGGCGAGTCTTCCGCCAGCCCCCTTGCACCTGTTTTCCTGGGAAATGAGTCCTGCAATTGTGGAGAGGCTCCCGCTTCGGGTTTTGCGCTCTTTTTAAGTCGTTATATGTCGGCGCGTTAGCGGGAAGCCCGCCCGGCATGGTTCTTGTTTACAGGGTTCCAGCCGCGCACGCCGGTCACTGGAGCACTCAGGGCGCGCGAGCGTCCCGGCGCAGAGATTTTCGCATGTGCATCCGGGGTGTGGCGGCATCCGGTGCTCCTGGGAGGTGGACGATGAGCGACCCTGTCCCCATGCCGACCGAGTGTGGCGGGCTGGATATCCCGGAAGTGCTGGGGCGGCTTCCGGGCGGGGTGGCGGAGCTTCTGCAGACCGCTGCCGGGCAGCGTCTGGCCGAGCTTGACCGTGCCGTGGCCACGGGGCAGGCTTTGGAGGCCATGGAGGCCGCCCAGTCCCTCGCGAGCCTGGTGGGGGTGCTGCCCATACCGGCCCTCGGCGTCCATATCCGGAACGTGTACTCCGCCGCCTCCAAGGGGGACCTGGCCGCCATGGCCCAGGCCCACGAGCATCTGGCCGCGGTGCTGCGGTGGGTGCTGGGCGCGCTCGGCAAGGGGAAGGCCTGAACGGATTTGTGGCTGTTTGCCAGTGGCGTGGGGCTTGGGTAGTGTCGCGCTATTCCCCGCGGAGGGGTACTCAAGAGCAAAGCGAGGCAAAGCGTGACCAGAGTATGCGTCATAGACGATGATGAATTCTTCGCCCGGCTTCTGGCGACCCTTGTCGCCGGGGAGGACGTGGAGGCCGTCATTGCCGGAGACCTGGCCGAGGCGACGCGCTGTCTTGAGGACGCCGACTTCGACGTGGTGTTCCTCGATGTCAGGCTGCCCGACGGCAACGGACTGGACCTCATTCCCCGCATCAGGGAGCTGCCCGGCTCCCCGGAAGTTATCATCATGACCGGGCTGGGCGACCCGGACGGCGCCGAGCTGGCCATCCGCAACGGCGCCTGGGACTACATCCAGAAGACCGGCGCCCCGGAGGGCCTGCAGCTGTCCTTCAAGCGCGCGCTGGAGTTCCGCCGCAGCAAGCAGAGCGCGCAGCCCGTGGAGCGGCGCGGCATAGTGGGCGAAAGCCCCCTGCTGATGGAAGCGCTGCGCCAGATGTCCACCGCCGCGCGCAGCAGCGCCAATGTCCTCATCATGGGGGAGACCGGCACGGGGAAGGAGGTCTTCGCCCGGGCCGTGCACGCAAACAGCGCCAGGCGCGGCAAGAGTTTCGTGGTCGTGGACTGCGCGTCGCTGCACGAGGCGCTGGTCGGCAGCGACCTCTTCGGCCACCGCAAGGGCGCCTTCACCGGCGCCATGGTCGACAAGGACGGCTTTCTCCAGCGCGCCGACGGCGGCACCCTCTTCCTTGATGAGATAAGCGAGCTGACCCTGGAGGTGCAGAAGAGCTTCCTGCGCCTGCTGGAGTCGCGCACCATCCGCCCCCTGGGCGACACGCGCGAGGTGCGCCTGGACTTCCGGCTGGTGTGCGCCAGCAACCGCGACCTCGCCGAGATGGTGGAGGCCGGAACCTTCCGCGAGGATCTGTTCTACCGCATCCGCGCCTCCGTGCTGCGCCTGCCCTCCCTACGCGAACTGGGCGAGGACGTCCTGGGCATCGCCCAGCACCACCTGGACCGCATCTGCAACGGCAGCAGGCTCGGCCACAAGGCCCTGTCCTCGGACCTGCGCGCCTTCTTCCTGGAGTATCCCTGGCCCGGCAACGTGCGCGAGCTCATCCACATTCTGGAGGCCATGGTGGCCTGCGCCCCGGAACAGGAGATGCTGCTGCCCGCGCACCTTCCCCAGGAGCTGCGCATCCAGATGCTGCGCTCCCGCGTGGGGCGCGCCGCGACAAAGGGACAGGCCCCGCGCGAGCACACGCCCGAACCCCTGGTGAGCTGGGGCGAATACAAGAAGCGCGAGCAGGACCGCATCGAGCAGGCCTACGTGGACGGGCTTATCGAGGCCAGCGGCGGCGACATCCGCCTGGCCATTCAGATTTCGCAGATCAGCCCCTCGCGGCTGTACGGTCTGTTGAGCAAGCACGGCCGTTCGCTGGGCCAGCGCGCGGGCGGCCAGGCCCGTGCCGTCCGCCCGGAGGGGGCGGCCCCCAGGGAAACGGCGGCAGCGGACGGAGAGCAGTGACGATCCGTCCGGACGCGTCCCCCTGCCCCCCGGGCGGCGGCGCCATCCCTCGTGAAGTCCCGGCGGCCCGGCATGGCGCATCCAGCGGCCTTTCCGGGCGTCCTCAAGACATGGGCCACGTTTCCTCTCTTCGTCGGCCCCTGTTCCACTGCCCCCGGCGCCCCAGGTGGAGGGGAGCCGGGGGCCTCTGGAGCCCGGCGGGAGGCGGCGGCAAATGAAAAACTACTTTTTCTGCTCCCTGCGCAACAGCCTCATCACCCTCGTCCTGCTGGCGGTCCTCCCGGCCCTTGGGATCATTCTGCACAGCAGCCTGGAGAGCCGTTCGCTCGCCATCCGCGAGGCCGAGGCCGAGACCCTGCGCACCGTCCAGCTGCTTGCGCGCGAGCAGCAGCTCATCACCATGCGCGCGGAGCAGCTGCTCTCCCTTCTGGCGCAGATGCCCCAGGTGCGCACCCTGGACGGTCCGGCCACCACGTCACTTCTGCGCAGGCTCAAGGCCCGGGGCTCGGTGTTCGACAACATCGTCGCCGCGGACGCGCACGGCCGCGTGTTCGCCGCGGCCCAGCCCTACAGGAAAATGCCCGTCCTCAAGGGGGGCAGGTACTTCGAGCAGGCCCTCACCACCGGGAGTTTCGCTGTCGGCCAGCATGCCCTGGGCCAGCAGAACGGGGCCAAGGCGCCGCTCATCCACTTCGCCGCCCCCATCCCCGGAACCGACGGCCAGCCCATCGGCGTGCTCGTCGTCACCCTGCGTCCAGACCGCTACGAGCGCTTTTTCGATGTGGCCTCCCTGCCCAAGGGCTCGGTCCTCACCATCGCCGACACCCAGGGCACGCGCATCTACCGCTATCCCCCGGAGGAAGGCACGAGCCCTGTGGGCAAGCCCCTCAGCGCCGACCTCTGGGAGACCATGCAGGGACCAGACACCACCGGCACCGCCACCGTGAATCAGGACGACGGGGTGCGCCGCATCGTGGGCTTTGCCCAGCTCTGGCTGGAGCAGGCCCGCGAGCCGTATCTCTACATCTCGGTGGGCATTCCGGAGCGCCAGGCCCTGGCCAAGGCCAGCTCGGCCCTGCGGTGGGACCTGACCCTGCTCGTCACCGCCGCGGCCCTGGCCATCCTGGTGGCCTGGGGCGTCGGCGGCATCGTCATCGGCCGCCCGGTGGAGCGCCTGACCCGGGTGGCCCGGCGCATGGCCGGGGGCGAGCTGTCCGCGCGGAGCGCCCCGCACGAGGATTTCGGCGAGCTGTCCATCCTCGCCAAAACGCTGGACGACCTTGCCGAGGCCCTGTCCAACGATATCGACGCGCGCGAGGTGGTGGAGACGGAGCTGCGCAAGAGCGAGGCCCTGTTGCGCATGATCCTGGACGCCCTTCCCGTGGGCGTGTGGATGGTCGACCCGCAGGGCGAGACGCGCTACGCCAACGGGGTGAGCCGCCGCCTTCTGGGAAGCGCCGCGGACATCGGGTCCCGCCCCTGCGAGGCGTTGTCGGCCTGGGTTCCCGGCACCAGCGAAAACCTGCCCAAGGACGAGTTCGTGCTTGCAAAGGCCCTGGCCGGCGACTCCATGCCCCAGCCCCAGGTGCTGGAGGTCGAGGACAGGAACTCGCCCGGCCGCCTCATCGTCCGCTGCGCGGCCATTCCCATCCACCACGAGGAAGGCCGGCTGCGCGCTGTCATCATGGTCATGGAGGACATCACCGAGCGCACCCAGCGCGAGCAGGCGCGGGAAAGCATCGAGCACATGATGCGCCACGACCTGCGCAGCCCGCTGGCGGGATTTGTGAGCCTCTCCCAACTGCTGCTGTGCCAAAGCAACCTGACGGCGGAACAGCGGGAATGGGCCGCCAAGCTCGGGGCCTCGGCCTCGGCCATGCTGCGCGCCATCGACGCCTATCTCAAGCTCTCGCAGATCGAGCGGGGCACGCTGGCGTTGGAGCTTGCCAGCGTGGACATGCTTGAGCTGACGCGCGGGACGCTGAAGGGGCTCGACCATCTTCCCCAGTTCCGGAGCAGGCATGTGGTGGTGACCATGGAAGGCGAGCCGCCGCCAGAGGGGGCAGCCCTGCCGCTCCACTGCGAGCAGAGCCTGTGCGCCACCATGTTGTCGAATCTCTTGAAGAATGCCCTGGAAGCCTCGCCGGAGGGCGGCATCGTCGAGGTGGACCTGAAGGATTTGGGCACAACGGTGCAGATCACCGTGAGCAATGCGGGAGAGGTGCCGCAGGCCATCCGCCAGCGATTCTTCGAGAAGTACGTCACCGCGGGCAAGAAGCACGGCACCGGGCTTGGCACCTATTCCGCGCGGTGCATCGCCGAGTTCCACGGCGGCAGCATCCAACTGGACAGCGCAACGCCCGGCCGGACACGGGTGACCGTGCTGCTTCCACGGCGCCTGCCCGGCGCGGCGGCCCCCTCCCCGGAACCGGAGGGCCGGCCCGCCTGAAGTTCGTTCGTCCCGCCTGAGTCTCGGCCCTGTCCTGCCGAGGAGACGCCCTGCCCGCCCTGCGCGCGGCGGACAGCCGGGCCGCCGCGCCGATCAGGGGTTCTCTTGGCCCGATCTTCGCAGAAGAGTCCATAGGGCTCCGGCTGGTGCGCGACCCAATCCTTCCGCAAGTCCCCTTCGCCGGAAGCCTCCCCCCCCGGCCGGAAGGCCCAGCCTGCGCTGGACCCCGGCTGTCCAGGGCCGCTGGCACGAGACCGAAAAAGCTGTCCGCGTGCCAGCGGCCCGCCTCAAAACCAAAGGCATTTGCCGGCCCGTTTCCTAAATTGGGAGAGCCGCGTTCCCGGAAAACAGGACCGGTATCCCGAGAAATCTCCGCATGCCGCATGCGGAGAATTTCGCAGGACTGCCATGACCCCGCTGCAAAACGACGCTCTCGCCCCCCTTGGCGCGCTGGCCGCAACGATGCTCTGCGGGCTTCTGGCCCATGTGCTGGCACATCCCCTGGCGCTTCGGGCGGTGCGGCGCGTGGCCGGCCCGGGAAGCTTCCCGGAGCTCGCGCTGTCTCGCCTGGGAAGCCCCGGCGGATGTGCGGCCACGCTTCTGCTGATGCAGATAGTCCGCGCGGCCTGGCCCCTGCCCGAAGCCCTGCGACCCCTTGCCGACAAGGTCTTCGCCCTGGCCTGGACCGGCGTCCTGGCCTGGCTGGTCATCTCCTTCATCGGCGTGCTGGGCCTGTGGATGCAGCGCTCCTACGACTTGGGGGCCCAGGACAACCTCCATGCCCGCAGGATGCTCACCAAGGCCAAGCTGTTCCAGCGCCTGCTGAACGTGCTGGTGGCGCTGCTGGCCCTGGCCTCGGCCCTGATGGTCTTTGAGGCCACGCGCGGCATCGGCGCAAGCCTGCTGGCTTCGGCAGGCATCGCGGGGGCGGTGGCCGGCTTCTCGGCCCAGCGTCTGCTCGGGGCCATCATCGCCGGAGTGCAGATCGCCGTCACCCAGCCCATCCGCCTGGACGACGTGGTGGTGGTGGAAGGGGAATGGGGCCGCATAGAGGAGATCGACATCACCTTTGTGGTGGTGCGCCTGTGGGACGAACGCAGGCTGGTGCTGCCGACCACGTACTTCCTGGAGCGTCCCATCCAGAACTGGACGCGCAGCTCCGCGGAGATACTGGGCACGGCCTTCCTGCATGTGGACCACCGCGCCGATGTGGGACGCATCCGCGCCGAGCTGGAACGCTTCTGCCGCGAGGAGGCCGGAGACCTCTGGGACGGCCGGGTCTGCGTGCTGCAGGTCACCGGCTGCACCCCGGAAACTCTGGAACTGCGCGCCCTGGTCAGCGCCGCGGACGCCGCTGCCTGCTGGGACCTGCGCTGCCAGGTGCGCGAGGCCCTGGCCGCCTTCCTGCGCGACGAGTTGCCGGAGGCCCTGCCAAGGCTGCGGGTGGCCCAGGCGAGAGGGGAAAGCCAAAGGGAGGTGGGAGATGCCCCGGCGCGGCCATAGCCAGAACGACGCCCACTGGTACAGGGACGCCGTGATCTACGAGGTCCACGTGCGCTCCTTCTTCGACAGCAGCGGCAACGGGCACGGGGACTTCCCCGGCCTTACCGGCCGGCTGGACTACCTGCAGGACCTGGGCGTCACCGCGCTCTGGCTGCTGCCGTTCTACCCCTCGCCCCTGCGCGACGACGGCTACGACATCGCCGACTACTGCGACGTCCACCCGGCCTACGGCACCCTCGCCGACTTCCGGGGATTCCTGCGCGAGGCCCATCGCCGCGGCCTCAAGGTCATCACCGAACTCGTGCTCAACCACACCTCGGACCAGCACGCCTGGTTCCAGCGCGCACGCAGCGCGCCCAAGGGCTCCGCCGAGCGCGACTTCTACGTCTGGAGCGACACCCCGGACCGCTACGCGGACGCGCGCATCATCTTCAAGGACTTCGAGCATTCCAACTGGACCTGGGACCACGTGGCCGGAGCCTACTACTGGCACCGCTTCTACTCCCACCAGCCGGACCTGAACTACGACAACCCGCGCGTGGAGGCCGAGATCCTGCGCGTGGTGGATTTCTGGCTCTCCATGGGCGTGGACGGCCTGCGCCTGGACGCCGTGCCCTACCTCTTCGAGCGCGAGGGGGAAGGCTGCGAGAACCTGCCGGAAACCTTCGAGCTTCTGCGCCGGCTGCGGGCCCACGTGGACGCGCGCCATCCGGGGCGCATGCTGCTTGCCGAGGTGAACCAATGGCCCGAGGACGCCGCCCGCTACTTCGGGGCGGGCGACATGAGCAACATGATCTTCCACTTCCCGCTCATGACGCGCATGTTCCTGGCCCTGGAGATGGAGGACCGCGTGCCCCTGGCGGACATACTCGAGCAGACGCCGGCAGCCCCGGAAGGCTGCCAGTGGGCCATTTTCCTGCGCAACCACGACGAGTTGACCCTGGAAATGGTCTCCGAGGAGGAACGCGACTTCCTCTACCAGGTCTACGCCCGCGACACCCGCGCCCGCATCAATCTGGGCATCCGCAGGCGCTTGTCTCCCCTGCTGCGCAACGACCGCCGCAAGATCGAACTCATGAACGTGCTGCTCATGACCATGTCGGGCTCGCCCGTCATCTACTACGGCGACGAGATCGGCATGGGCGACAACTACTACCTGGGCGACCGCGACGGCGTGCGCACGCCCATGCAATGGAGCCCGGACAGAAACGCCGGCTTCTCCCGCGTCAACCCGCAGCAGCTCTACCTGCCCGTGGTCATCGACCCGGAATACCACTACCAGTCGGTGAACGTGGAGAACCAGCAGCGCAACCCCTCCTCGCTGCTGTGGTGGATGAAGCGGCTCATCGCCCTGCGCGGCGGCCGCGTCTCCCTCTGCCGCGGCGCGCTGCTTCCGGTCCGGCAGGACAACCCGAAGGTGTTCGCCTACCTGCGGGAGCACGGCGCCGAGCGACTACTCGTCGTATTGAACCTCTCGCGCCATCCGCAGTCGGCCCGGCTGAACCTGGCCGACCACGCCGGAAGCGTGCCCGTGGACTGCTTCGGCGGGGCGGCCCTGCCCACGGTGGGCAGGGAGGGCTATCCGCTCACCCTGGGGCCGCACGGCTACTACATCCTTGAACTGCACTGCCCGCAGGCCGCGGCCATCTCCCGCCAGGAGCCCCTGCCCGTGCTGCACCTGGGGCCCAAGAGCAGCTCCGGCGGCCGCTTCCTGGACGCCGAGCTCAAGGCGGCCCTGCAGGCGCAGATTCTGCCGCAATATCTGCGCCGGCGGGGAGCGGACACCGTGGGCGCCCCATCCGTGCTCGCCACGACCCTGCTCGACGCGCTGCCCGTGGGCTCGGGCCGCGCCCCGGCGTGGCTGTGCGCCGTAGAGGCGCGCCTGGAGAGCGGCGCCACGGGCGGCCGGACCCTGCTCTTGTCGTTCGTCGACGCGGAACAGGGCGCCCGCGTGGCGGCCGAGCGCCCTGCCGACTACATGTGCGGCCTGAAGGTGCAGGGCTCGGCCGAGGCCAAGGCCGGAGCCATCATCGAAGGGTTCAGGGAACGCCGGAGCTACGCTGGGGTTTTGGCGCTGTTTTCACAGCGGCGGCGCGTGCGCGGCCGCAACGGCGAATTCCTCGTCGCCGTGGAGCACGCCGAGCGGGAACTGCGCAGCCTGGCGGAGGCCAGGCCCGAGGCCGAGCTGCTGCCGGGCCCCTCGGCCAACATCCTGCTGGCCTATGACCGCAAGGTGCTCGTCAAGCTCTTCCGCCGCACGGCCGAGGGCGGCGACCCGGACATGGAGGTGACGCGGCACCTCACGCTCCGCGAGGGCTTCGCCCACACGCCGGAGCTCTTCGGCGTGCTGCGCTACAAGCGGCCGGGGCTGGAGCCCACGGTTCTGGCTTTGGCGCGGCGCTTCGTGCAGAGCGAATCCACGGCCTGGGACCTGTGCGCCACGGCCCTGGGACGGCATCTGCACACAATGGCCACCAGCGACGCCCCCGCGCCCGAGGCCCTGCACCTGCTGGCCGGGCTCGCCCCGGCGGCGGACGGCCTGGCGGCCGACGCGGAGCATGGGCTTGAGCCGGAGGCGGCCGCCCTGGAGCTCATCGGCCGGCGCACGGCGCAGATGCACCAGGCCTTGGCCCGCGACCACGGGGACCCGGCGTTCACGCCGGAGCCCTTCGACAAGAGCTACCGGCGCTCCGTGTACCAGGACATTTCCGGGAACAGCCGGCGCATCCTGGACAGGCTCGCCCAGGCGAAGCTGCCTCCGGATGTTTCGCCACTGGCGGGACGGGTGCTGGCGCTGCGCCCGGAGCTTTCCGCCAGGCTGCTGCGCTTCCGCGACACGCCGGTGCACGGACTGAAGACCAGGGTCCACGGCGAGTTGGACCTACGGCACCTGCTGTTCACCGGCCGCGACTTCATGATCGTGGACTTCGAGGGCCGCACCACGCGCTCGCTTTCCGTCCGGCGGCTGAAGCGCTCCCCCCTGCGCGACGTGAGCGACCTGCTGAGTTCCCTCGCCCAGGTGACCGAAGCCGTCCTCTGCGACCGCGCCCACGCCAGGCCGCAAGACTCGGCCCGCCTGCGGCCCTTTGCGGAGCACTGGCGGGACCGCATGGCGCTGCGCCTGCTGCGCAGCTATCTGGACGCCGTCTCGGAGGCGGACGTCCTCCCGCGCGGCGCCGCGGAAATCCATCTGGCGCTTTCCACCTTCCTGCTCGATCAGACGCTCTTCGAACTCGATCAGGCTCTCGACGGCCGGCCCCCCGGACTGGGCTGCCCGCTGAGGACACTGCTCGGACTGCTGACCCCGGCAAAGGAGGTCCCATGACGAAAGGTTGGGCGCAGCTGCTGCGCTCCCGCGAATTCAAGGCGTTCCTCGGCGCCAGGCGCAAGCTGCTCATGCTGGACTACGACGGCACCCTCGCCCCCTTCACCGTGGAGCGGGACAAGGCGACGCCCTATCCCGGCGTGCGCGGCATGCTGGGCGATCTCTCCCGGGGCGCCAGCTGGCGCGTGGTCATCATCTCCGGGCGCCCCGCGGCGGAAGTCGCCGCGCTGCTCGACATCGAGGACGGAATTGAGGTCTTTGGCTGCCATGGGGCAGAACGGCTGAACCGCGAAGGCGAGCCCGTGCGCGCCGCCCTCGATCCTGGCTGGGCCGCTGCCATGGAAGCGGCGCTTTTCTGGGCCAACGCCCAGGGACTGGGCGAACTGGTGGAGGTGAAGCACGGCGGTCTGGCCCTGCATGTGCGCGGCCTGACGCCGCCGCACGCGGCCCAGGTGCTGGAAAAGGCCGCCCACGCGCTGGGCCGCTTCGCCCAGGCCGCCAACGCGGAGGTGCTGCCCTTTGACGGCGGGCTGGAAATGCGCAGCCAGGCCTGCAACAAGCGGCACGCTGTGGAGCAGCTCATGGCCGAGGAGATCCCCCTGCACGGAGAGGGGCTGCGCGCGGCCTATCTCGGCGATGATCTGACCGACGAGGACGCCTTCCGCGCGCTTGGCGGCGAGGGGCTGCCCATACTTGTGGGGAGGAAGAGCCGGCCGAGTCTGGCCCGCTTTCTGCTGCGGCCGCCGGGCGAGCTCCTGGAATTCCTGAGCGCATGCCACGTCTCGGGCGGGCAGCAAGACGCCGGGGGCCCTGTCCCGGCCATGGAGCCGGAGGAGCCGCAACGCCTGCATGGGCGGCTCATCGTGGTCTCCAACAGGCTTCCGGTGACCCTCGTCCTCCAGGATGGCGGCTGGACGGTCAAGGCCGGGGCGGGCGGGCTGGTCACAGCCCTGGCCCCTGTGCTGCGCGACCGCGGCGGCCTCTGGATCGGCTCCTGCGGGTGCGGCGGCGAGACGGACGTCAACGCCCCCTTTGCCCGCTTCTCGCGCCAGGCGGGGTACAGCCTGCTGCCCGTGGCCCTCACCGAGGAGGAGCACAGGAACTACTACGAAGGCTTTGCCAACGAAATCATCTGGCCCCTGTTCCACGACTTCCAGTCGCGCTGCAATTTCGAGCCGGCGTACTGGGCCAGCTATCTGGGGGTAAACCGCAAGTTCGCCCAGGTCGTTGCCCAGAACTCACGGCCCGACGACTACATCTGGATCCACGACTACCACCTCATGCATGCCGCCCATTTCCTGCGCGAGCTGGGCGCCGAGCGGCGCTGCGGCTTTTTCCTGCACATCCCCTTCCCCGCGCCGGACATCTTCCTCAAGCTGCCCTGGCGCAGGCAGGTGCTCTCCGCCCTGCTGGAGCACCAGCTCGTGGGTTTCCAGACCCTGGCCGACAGGCGCAACTTCATCCGCTGCCTGCAGGTGCTGCACCCCAGCGCGGAGGTCTGGGGCCGGGGGTCCGTGGTCACCGCCGGGGTGGGGGAGCGCAGCGTGCGCATCGGCTGCTTCCCCATCAGCATCGACTACACCGCCTTTGCCCGCCTGGCGGCGAGCCCCGCCATCACCGAGGAGGCCCGCAAGCTGCGCGAGGCCTACCAGGGCCGCACCATCCTGCTCGGGGTGGACCGCCTGGACTACTCCAAGGGGGTGCCCCAGCGGCTGCGGGCCCTGCGCGAGGCCTTCTTCCTCCACCCGGAGCTGCGCGGCAAGGTCTGCGCCGTGCAGGTGCTGGTGCCCAGCCGCGAGGGCGTGGAGGAATACCAGGAGCTCAAGAACGAGATCGAGTGCCTGGTGACGCAGATCAACGGGGAATTCACCGTGCCGGGCTGGGTGCCAATCCACCACCTGTACCGCAACCTCTCGCGGCCGGAGCTGGTGGCCTACTATCGCGCGGCGGACGTCGCCCTGGTGACCCCCCTGCGCGACGGCATGAACCTGGTGGCCAAGGAGTACTGCGCCAGCAACGTCACCGAGACAGGCGTGCTCATCCTGAGCGAGTTCGCCGGGGCCGCGGCCCAGTTCCAGCGCCTGGGCGCCTTCCTGGTCAATCCCTACGACATCGAGGAGGTGGCCGAGGCCATCAACGCGGCCTGCGGACTCACGGCGCCCGACCGCCGCATGCGCATGCACAAGCTGCGCGAGAACGTGCGCCGCAACAACATCGCGGCCTGGGTCGACTCCTTCCTGGGCGCCGCCTTCTCGCGCCAACTGGAAGACATCGCCCCCATGGAGACGGTGCAGTTCCACGAGAAGCCGCCGCGCCAGCACCGGGAGAAGCCGGAGGAGCGCGGCCTGGCCTAGCGGCCTGACATAGCGGCCTGGCATAGAGGTCTGACATGGGGGCCAAGCCCCGGCTGCCGCGGGCTCCGCACACGTCGCGGCGGCGATGCCCAGGGCGCCCGTGCCGCCCTGAGACGCGCCGCCCGAATACGTGCCGTCTGGAGACGCGCCGCGCCAGCACCGGGCGCCGCCCCTGTCCCCTTCGCGGATGCGGCCCTAGGGCCTGACCGCAACCTGCTTGCGGTAGCGGTCGTGGGCGGAGAGCAGGCAGCCGCAGTAGGGCTGTCGGTAGATGTCCCATTCCCTGGACAGGCGGATGCCCTCGTCCCAGCCGGGGCGGAAGTCCTCGGGCAGGAAGGCGAGCGCGGGCGAGGCGTGGCGCTGGCCCGCGTCGATGATGGCCTGGTGGTTCTGGTACTTGCTGTAGAGCAGGGTGGAGCTATAGCGCGCGAAGCCCAGGGCCAGGGCGGCCGTGGCGGCACGGGAGAGGCGCAGGTCGTAGCAGGCCGGGCAGCGCCGGGCCATGTCGGCCAAGTTCGGGCCCAGGGGCGCGATGGCCGCGAGCCAGGCGTCGGGCGCGGCGTCGCAGGGGTCCTGCTGGTCGGGCAGGATGACGGGCACGTCCAGCCGGGCGGCCACGGCGAGGAGCCCTTCGCGGCGGCGCAGGTACTCGGGCAGGGGGTGAATGTTGGGGTTGTAGAAGTAGAGCGTGGGCGCAAGGCCCATGTCGCGCAGGCGCAGAATGGGCGTGATGCTGCAGGGGCCACAGCAGGCGTGCAGCAGGATGGCGTTTTCGGTCGGCGGAATGTTCACGGCTTTGTCGTTGTGCTTGGTTGGACTTCCGGGGAGGGCGGGGCCCCCGCCTGGGGCTGATCAGGGGCCGGTGGCTGCGGCTCCCCGCCGGCCCCGGCGCCTGCCTCCCCGCCGGTCAGGGCGTCGGAGAGCCTGCGCAGCTCCGGCGAGCGCGGCCCAAGGAGCTTGAGCCCCCGTGCCAGGCCCCACAGGGCCACGAAAAACAGCAGGGTGACCAGGGCCTCCATGCGTCTCCCCCACCCGGGCGGGTCCTTGTCGCGAGCCGCCCGCTACGGCAGCTTGGGATCGACGACGATCTCCACGCGCACGTCCACGCGGGAGCCCATCTCCACCAGCAGCTCGCGCTTGTTGTTCAGCATGTAGATGGCCAGCTCCTGCCCCACGGGCACCTGCAGGGGACTGGGGCAGCCGGGCTTGCGCAGCAGCCGGTGGATGGTCTTCATGGCCTGCATGGCCTGCCATTCCAGGTTGCGGCGAATGCCCGTGCCGCCGCAGCAGGGGCAGGGCTCGGTGGAGACGCTGATGGCCGAGGAGCCCAGGCGCTGGCGCACCAGCTCCATGAGGCCGAAGGGCGAGATGCCGGACACGTCGGTGCGGGCGCGGTCGCTCTTGAGCGCCTGGCGCATGACCTTCTCCACCTCGCGCAGGTGCTTGGAATCCTTCATCTCGATGAAGTCGATGATGATCTGGCCGCCGATGTCGCGCAGCTTGAGCTGGCGGGCGATCTCCTGGGCGGCCTCGGTGTTGGTCTTCAGCGCCATCTTGGCGAAGCTCTGCTCGCCGCCGATCTTGCCGGAGTTGATGTCCACGCTGGTGAGCGCCTCGGTGTGGTCGAAGACCAGGCGCCCGCCGGAGGGCAGGACGACCTCGCGGGAGTAGATCTGCTCCACCTGCTTGGTGAGGCCGAAGCGCTCCCACAGGGTCTTGTCGTGGTCGGCATGCACCTTGACCATGTTGGGGCTCTTGGGGAAGGCGAGGGCCACGTACTCGCGGATCTGCGTGGCGGTGTCCGGGTCGTCCACCCAGATCTCGCTGACCTCCTGGGTCAGGTAGTCGCGCGCGGCGCGCACGGAAAGCTCCATCTCCTTGTAGACGAGCGCCGGGGCCTTCTCGGTCTGGGCGCGCTTCTTGATGTCGCCCCAGAGGCGGTGGAGGTACTTGTAGTCGCGCACGAGCTCGGTCTTGGCGCGGCCGATGCCCGCCGTGCGCACGATGAGGCCGACGCCTTCGGGCGGGGAAATCTGGTCGATGCAGCCCTTGAGGCGCTCGCGCTCCTTCTCGTCCTCGATCTTGCGGCTCACGCCCTGCTGGTCGCGCCCCAGGGTATAGACGAAGTAGCGGCCCGGCAGGGAAAGATAGCTGGTGACGAATGCGCCCTTCTTGCCCGTGGGCTCCTTCACCACCTGGACGAGGACCTCCTGGCCGGCCTTGAGCACCTTCTGGATGAGGGGGAAGCGCTGGCCCTTCTTGAGCGGATAGGAGCCCTGGTAGTATTCCGGGTGCACCTCGTCGATCTGCAAAAAGCCGTTGCGCTCGGCCCCGTAGTTGATGAAGGCGGCCTGCAGGGCGGAGTCGATGTTGTGGATGTAGCCCTTGTAGATGTTGCCCTTGGTCTTGGCTTGGTGCAGCATCTCCACGTAGTATTCCTGCACGGCCCCGTCCTCGGTGAGGACGACCTCCACCAGCTCGCCGGGCAGCACGCCGATGAACATCTTCTTGCGCTTCTTCTTGCACTCGGCCGTCTTGCCCTGGGCCTCGGCCTCCTCGGCCTCGCCCTCCTCGCAATAGTTGTCCTGGGCCGGGGCGGCTTCGCCCGCAGCGGCGGCCGCAGCGGCGGCGGCTTCCGCGGACTTCTTGCCGCGCCCGCGCCCGCGGCGGGAACGCTTGGCCTTGGGCTCCCCGCCTTCAGCGGAGCTGGATTGGGAGGGCGTGGCGGCGGCGGGAGCCTCGGCCTGGCCCGCCTCGCCGATGCCGTAGGCGGCGTCGATGGCCTGGGCCTCTGAAAGGGAAGCGGCGGAGCGGGTCTGCCCGGCCTGCGGATTGGCCTGCGGATTGGCCTGCTGACTGGCCTGCGGATTGGCCTGCGGATTGGCCTCGCCAGCGGGCTTGCGCTTGCGGCCGCGCCCGCCGCGGCGCCCGCGCGAGCGCTTCTTGGGCTCCTGGCCGGGCTGCGCCTCGGCGGAAGAGCCGTCGGCCTGGCTGCCGGAATGACTGTCGGAACGGGATGTGGCGGACTCTGCCTGCGGGGATTCTGCCGGCCGCTCGGGCCGCTCGTCGTGGGAATCGGTCATGAAAGAACCTCGGTCCAGTGAAAATTGAAGAAATTCGGCCTGCGCGCACACTGCGGCAGCAGGTCCTGCCTCGGGGGGCGGTACGCCTGGCGGTTTTCTCAGCCGCGCGCCTGGTAGTAGGCGTCCGCGCCGGCCGGGTCATCCGCTTCGGCTGGGTCGTCCGGCCCGCCCCGGCGGATCTCCTCCGCCAGGCCCTGGGCCACAAGCTCGGCCAGGGCGCGCTCCACGTCGCGCCGGTCGGCGAGCAACGCGCCGGCGAGCTGCCCGGCGGTCTGCGGCCTGCGCGCCACCGATGCCAGGATGGCTGTCTGGATGCGCGCGCGGACTTCGGCCGGGGCTGTGCCCCCCGCACGTACTTGCCTCTTTTCCGGCCGCTGTGCAAGTGCCGGGCCGGAATCCTCCGCGCCCGCCATTTCCGCCTCCCTGCCGGCCGTGCCCAGGCGCTGCCGCCAGAGGGCCAACGTTTCCTTGCCCACCGGTTTCGCCCAGGCCTCTGTGCCCGGCCGGGAAAGGGTGGTCACGTCCACGCGGTCCGGTTGCAGATCGTTGCAGAAGGCCTCCAGAAGCTCCAGGTTCCGCGCCGAGTCGTTGACGCCCAGAACCAGCAGCACCTCCAGGTACAGCCTCGTTTTTCCGCCTGCCGTCTCCCGGCGGAAGGCCAGGATTCCGTCCGCAACGTCGTTGGGGTTCAGGCCCGGATGCCCCCGGTTCACGCGGGCGAACTCCTCGGCCACCAGGGAGTCCAGGCTGGGCAGCACCATGTCGGCTTGCGCCAGTTCCTCGCGCACCTGCGGGTCGGTCATCAGGCTCGCGTTGGTCAGCACGGCCACGGGAACGCCGGGCAGAATGCGCCGCACGCCGCGGATGATCTCGGGCAGGTCGCTGTTCAGGGTGGGCTCGCCCATGCCGCCCAGGGTGACCACGTCGGGCGCGGGCTCGCCGCGCGCCGCCCGGTCCCGCTCCCAGGCCGCGAGTTCCGCCAGAATTCCGTCGGCCGGGACGTAGGCCTTGCGCCCAAGCGTCAAGGTGGTGAGCGCGCCGGACTCGCAGTACACGCAGTTCATGGAGCACACCCGCGCGCCAAGCAGATCCAGCCCCAGGGACCGGCCCAGACGCCCGGACAGCACCGGGCCGAAAACGTATTGCAGCGCCTCGCTCATGCCTTGCCAAATCTCCCGGCTTGACGCGGACCCATGCGCCCTGTAGGGCCCAGGGCAACCCGAACGACGAATATCGTGGCCATTCCCACTTCCCGGTGGCCGCGCGGAGGACCAATGATCGAACCCGGACAGCTCGTGCTGGTCATCAGCCCCAAGGGCAAGCGCTTCATGCAGGTGATGGACCCGGCCAAGGAGATCCACACCCACGACGGCCGCATCCTCATGACGGACATCGCCGAGGCGGGCTTCGGCGGCATCGTGCGCTCGCACCTGGGCTTTCCCTACCGCGTGCTGAAGCCCACGGTGTACGAACTCATCAAGGGCGTCAAGCGCCAGACCCAGATCATGTACCCCAAGGAGATCGGCTACCTGCTGCTGAAGCTGGGCATCCAGCCCGGCTGCCGCGTCATCGAGACCGGCACCGGCTCCGGCGGGCTCACCACCGCGCTGGCCACCTACGTGGGCGATACGGGCATGGTCTACACCTACGAGCGCCGCGAGGAATTCTACAAGAACGCCGCCAAGAACCTGGAGCGCGTGGGCCTGTCCCACCGCGTCACCCAGCACCTGGCGGACATCGAGGAGACCGGGTTCCAGCAGACGGACGCCGACGCCCTGTTCCTGGACGTGCGCGTGCCCCAGGACGTGCTGCAGCACATCCCCCCCGCGGTGCGGCCCGGCGCCATGTGCGGCTTTCTGCTGCCCACCTGCAACCAGGTGAGCGACCTGCTGCGCGGCCTGGACGAAGGCCCCTTCACCGAAATCGAGGTGCTGGAGATCCTGGTGCGGCGCTACAAGACCGTGGCCGACCGCCTGCGCCCGGAAGACCGCATGGTGGCCCACACGGGCTTTCTGGTCTTCGCCCGGTGCATGGAAAAGCCCGAGCCCTTCACCCGCCCGGCCAAGGTCGAGGCCACGGACTCCGAGTTGCTCCCCGAGACCGAGAACATCGTGGAGGACGCCCCCGAGGACACGGAAGCCTCGGAATAGGACCGTTCCTCAAGCACACGCCGCATGCAAAGGGCCGGGCAGGAGCGTTCCTGTCCGGCCCTTTCGGCGCTGGCGGCTGCGGCACATGTTCCGCCCGGGACACGCTCCGCGGGCCAAGGGCCTTGGCCCCTTGGAACCCCGTTTTTGCCTTTGCTGTCCAAACCTGTGCAGGGTCCGGGGGCGCGCCCCAGCTGACCCCAGCCCTACCTCGCCACCAGGCTTTCGCGCCGGCGCAGGGCGGGGAACAGGCGCATCCACAGCAGCACCACCAGGATGGTGCACACCCCGCCCAGCACCACTGCGGCCTCGGCCCCAAACCAGGCGGCGGTGAGGCCGGACTCGAACTCGCCCAGCTGGTTGGAGGTGCCGATGAACACAGAGTTCACCGCGCTCACGCGGCCGCGCATGTCGTCGGGCGTTTCCAGCTGCACCAGGGAGGAGCGCACCACCACGCTGACCATGTCCGACGCGCCGAGGACGCAAAGCGCGGCCAGGGACAGGCCGAAGCTGGTGGAGAGCCCGAAGACGATGGTGGCGGTGCCGAACAGGCCCACGGCGGCGAACATCTTCAGGCCCACGCGGCGGGTCATGGGCGTGCGCGCCAGGTAGAGCGACATGCAAAGCGCGCCCACGGCCGGGGCCGCGCGCAGGAGGCCCAGGCCCAGGGGCCCGGCGTGGAGGATGTCCCTGGCGAAGATGGGCAGCAGGGCCGTGGCCCCGCCCAGCAGCACGGAGAAAAGGTCCAGGGAGATGGCCCCCAGCACCTCGGGCTTGCTTTTGATGTAGGTGATGCCGCCCATGAGGTAGGCCAGGGAGAGCGGCTCGCGGGGCCTGGCCGGCCGGCTGGCGCGGATGCCGGAGAGCGCGGCGATGGACAGGCAGAAGGCCAGGGCGCACGCGGCGTAGACCACGGGCGCGCCGGTGGCGTAGAGCGCGCCCCCCAGGGCCGGGCCGATGATGATGCCGCTTTGCCGGGCCGAGGCCGAGAGCGCCAGGGCGCGGGGCAGCTGCCTGGGCTCGATCAGGCTGGGCAGGTAGGCGGACATGGTGGGGTGCACGAAGGAGCGCGCCGCGCCCATGAGGCAGGCGCAGGCCAACATCATGGATTCCGTGAGGGCGCCGGCGTGGCTGCCGAAGGCCAGCAGCCCGGCCACGGCCAAGAGTGCGGCCTGGCAGGCCATGACCACGCGGCGGCGCTCGAAGCGGTCGGCCACGTGGCCCACCACAAGGGTGAGCAGCACCTGGGGCAGGAACTGGGCCAGGCCCACCAGGCCCAGGCTCATGGCGCTGCCGGTGATGTCGTACACCTGCCAGCCCACGGCCACGGTGAGCATGTGGTAGGCCAGGAAGTCCGCCGTCTGGGAGCAGACGAAGCGGGGAAAGGGCGTGTCGCGCAGGCTTTGCGGGTCGTTCATGGAAAGGCTTCTCCGGTGCGGCCGGCGCGTGCGGCGCGGCCGGAGGCCTGCCTACGCCCTTCGCCCCCGATGGGCAAGGGCCGCTTCGCCGCCCTCCCGGCACGGATTCCCTTTCCTGCCCCTTTCACGCCGAACCGGCCGGACAGGAACCCGCCTGCCCGGCCATCCGGCGTCATATGACACGCTCCGCGGGCCAAGGGGCCTTGGCCCCTTGGAACCCCTTCAGGGGGCCCGCTCACCTGACCCCATGCGGGGCCAGGGGGTGCATACCCTCCGAACGAATGTTCCCTGGCGGGGCAAGGGGCGGAGCCCCAGCGGGGGGCAAGGGGAGGAGCCCCTCGAATCTCCCCCCTAGCCGACCACCTCGAAGCCGATCTTCTCGATGGCCTTCTTGACCACGGCGGGATCAAGCGGCGGGTTGGCGTCGTAGCTGGCCTTGCCGGAAAGCAGGTCCACGTTGACGCCCGTGACGCCGGGCAGGGATTCCAGGGCCTTGGTGACGGACATGCGGCAGTGGTTGCAGGTCATTCCTTTCACGGTGACAGCGGGCATGGGCGGCCTCCTTGTTGTGGCGAGGGCGTGTTAGGGGTTGAAGAAGCGCAGGCGCAGGGCATTGCCCACCACGGTGACGGAGGACAGGCCCATGGCCGTTCCGGCGAGCATGGGGTTCAGGGTGGGTCCGCCGAAGGCGTACAAAAGCCCGGCGGCCACGGGAATGCCGATGGAATTGAAGGCAAAGGCCCAGAACAGGTTCTGGCGGATGTTCTTCATGGCCGCGCGGGAGAGCGCCAGGGCCGTAAGCACGCCGCCGAGCCCGCCGGACAGGAGCACCATGTCGCCGCTCTCCACGGCCGCGTCGATGCCGGAGCCCATGGCCAGGCCCACGTCGGCCCCGGCCAGGGCCGGGGCGTCGTTGATGCCGTCGCCCACCATGATGACGCTCCTGCCCGTGCCCGCGAACTCGCCCTTGAGCACGGAGACCACCTCGGCCTTGCCGTCGGGCAGCACCCCGGCCACGATGTTCGTGACCCCGGCACGGGCGGCGATGGCCTTGGCCGTGCGCTCGTTGTCTCCCGTGAGCATGACCAGGTGCAGGCCCTGGGCCTTGAGCCTGGCCAGCACGTCCGGCGTTTCCGGCCGCAGGGTGTCGGCCACGCCCAGGATGGCGGCGGGTTGGCCGTCCACCTCCAGACACAGCGGCGTCATGCCCTGGTCGGCCATGCGGGCCACGGCCTCGCCCAAGGGGCCGGAGGCGAAGGCCTCGCCCGCCGAGGCCGAACTGCCCAGGCGCACCGCCCGGCCCAGCACCGTGGCCTCTATGCCCTGGCCGGGCAGGGCCTGGAAGGCTTCGGGCGCCGGGATGGCCACGCCGCGCGCGCTTGCGGCGTTCAGCACGGCCTGGGCCAGGGGGTGCTCGGAGCGGCTCTCGGCCCCGGCGGCCAGGGCCAGCAGCTCGGCTTCGGGCACGGCGGGGCCGGCGGCAGGGGCGAGGAACAGCTCGGCCAGCTCGGGCTTGCCGTGGGTCAGCGTGCCGGTCTTGTCGAAGATGACCACCCCGGCCTCGCCCGCCAGCTGCAAAGCCTCGCCGCTCTTGATGAGCACGCCCAGCTGCGCGCCCCGGCCCGTGGCCACCATGATGGACATGGGCGTGGCCAGACCCATGGCGCAGGGGCAGGCGATGACCAGCACCGCCGTGAAGATCTTGAGGGCGAAGGGCGCGCCCGCGCCGGCCAGCAGCCAGCCCAGGCCGGAGAGCACGGCGACGGCCATGACCGCGGGCACGAACACCGCGCTGATCCTGTCGGCCAGGCTGGCGATGGGGGCCTTGGACCCCTGGGCCTGCTGCACCATGTCCACGATGCGGGCGAGCATGGTGTCCTCGCCGGTCTTGTCCGCGCGGATGGTGAGCGCGCCCGCGCCGTTGAGCGTGCCCGCCGCCACGCGGTCGCCCTCGGCCTTGGCCACGGGCAGGCTCTCGCCCGTGAGCATGCTCTCGTCCACCCCGCCAGCGCCCGAGACCAGCACCCCATCGACGGGGATGCGCTCTCCCGGACGCACCAGCACGGTATCGCCGGGGATGACCTCGGCCGCCGGGACGCGGACCTCCTCCGGCCCCAGCTGGCCCTGGCGCAGCACGGTGGCGGTGTCCGGCGCGAGCGACAGCAGCGCCCGCACCGCGCCCGTGGTCTTGAGCCGCGACCGGGCCTCCAGGTACTTGCCCAGGCTGATCATGGCCAGCAGCACGGCGGCGGATTCGTAGTACAGGTCGTGCGCCCGGTGCGTGGGCATGTCGCCCATGAGGATGAGCACCGTGTTCCACAGGCTGTGCAGGAAGGCCGCGCCCGTGCCCACGGCCACCAGGGTGTCCATGTTCGGCGCCCGGCGGACGAGCGCCGGAAGGCCGCGCAGGTAGAAGCCGCGCCCGGCGAAAAGCACCGGCAGGGTGAGGGCCAGCTGCGCCAGGGCGAAATTGGCCGGGCTGCGCTCGGGGTGCAGGAAGTCCGGCAGGGCAAGGCCGAGCATCGGGCCCATGGACAGCACCAGCAGCGGCAGGGCGAAGGCGAAGGCCGGGATGAGCTCGCGCCTCTGGGCGGCCAGGCGCTCCTCGGCCTCGCGGCGGCGCTCCTCGAACTGGGCGGCGGAGCGCGAGACGATCTGCGCGCCGAACCCGGCGTCCGCAATGAGCTGGATGAGCGCGCCGGGCCGCACCTGGCGCGGGTCGTAGACCACGCTGGCGCTCTCGGCGGCGAGGTTCACGCTGGCCTCGCGCACGCCGTCGGCCGCCTTCAGCACGCGCTCGATGCGCGCGGAACAGGCCGCGCAGCTCATGCCGGAAAGGGCCAGGTGCAGGGTGGCGCTGTCCGGGCCGCTGGCCTCCGGCCCCTCGAAGACCAGCTCGAAGCCCGCGTCGGCAATGGCCTGGGCCATGGCCTGCGGACTGTCCTGGCCGGGGTCGTAGGCCACCTCCAGGCTCTCGGCCGCAAGGCTCACTTCCGCGCGCGAAACGCCGTCGCGCGCGCGCAGGATGCGCTCGATGCGCGCGGAGCAGGCCGCGCAATGCATGCCTTTCACGCGCGCCCTGGCGACAACGTCCTTGGCCTTCATCTCCTGGGTCATGAAGCCTCCTGCCGGGTTCCCCATCCGCTTCGAGCGGCCCTGCTCCACCAGTTAATACCTGGGCCGGGTATGTAAAGGGGGGGGTGCCCAGGCATATCCGTACGCCGTGGCCCAGCGCGCCGCAAGGGCCCGCACTACGGAATCCGGCATTGCCTCTCATTCTCAATCTTGATACGCACATAAGAAATCGCCAACCCAGGAGCCCCATGCCGGCCCACGCCCGCCCCCCCGCCGTCCCGCAGCCCGTGCCGCGTCCTTCCCGCGGCCTTGCGCGCGGCCTGGCGTATGGCCTGCTGGCCGGCCTGACGCTGCCGCTTTCCGGCTGCTCCCCGCACGCCGCGGGGCACTCCTGGCTGGACCTGGCTCTCGTCCTTGGCCTGGGGCTGTGCCTGGCGCTCATGGTGCTGTGCCGCATGCGCAGCCGCGTGCGCAGCCTGGAAGACATCTGCACCAGCACCGAGGCCGGGCAGACCCGGGCCCGCCTGGCAGGCGTGCTGCGCGCCGCCAGCCGCCTGTCCGTCATCGCCACCGACCGCCAGGGGATCATCCGCGTGTTCAACAGCGGGGCCGAGCACATGCTGGGCTACAGCGCGGACGAGCTTGTGGGCAAGACCACGCCGGAACGCCTCCACCTGCGCGGCGAGGTGGAGGAATACGGACGCGAACTCTCCGGCAGGCTGGGCCGCCCGGTGGCAGGCTTCGAGGTCTTCGTGACCATGGCGACCCAGGGCGGGCCCCAGGGCTTCGACTCGCGCGAGTGGACCTACGTGCGCAAGGACGGCGGCCACGTGCCCGTGCATCTCACAGTCACCGCCATCTACGGGGACGACGGCTCCCTTGAGGGCTTCCTCGGCATCGGCCTGGACCTCTCGGCCCGCAAGGCCCTGGAGGCGGACCTGCGTCAGGCCCAGGTGAGCGTGGACAACGCGGGCGACATGATCCTCTGGGCCAGGGCCGACGACGCCCGCCTGGCCTACGCCAACAAGGCCGCCTGCGACGCCCTGGGCTACACGCGCGGCGAACTCACGGCCCTGCGCGTCATGGACGTGAACCCGACCCGCACGCTGGAGAACTGGCGCGAGCACTGCCGCCACGTGCGCGCCCACGGCCGGACGACGGTGCCCATGACCTTCCGCCGCAAGGACGGCACCCTCATCCCCGTGGAGAGCACCTCGGCCATCGTGGAGCACGGCGGGGCGGACTACGCCATCGGCATCATACGCGACATCACCCTGCGCAAGGCGGCCGAGGAGAACCTGCGCCGCGAAACCCGGCTGAACCGCGCCCTGGCCGAAACCGCCCGCTCCCTCATCGGGCCGGAGCCGGACATGGCCGCCCTGGCCGCCCAGGTGCTCGACCACGCCTGCGAGCTCACCGGCAGCAGGCTGGGCTTCGTCAGCTCCCTGCGGGACGACGGACAGGGCTTCGCCCTGCGCACGGCCACCACCCTGCCCCCGGGCGGCGCCTGCGCCATGGCGCTGCTCTCGCCAGACATCGCCCCCGGAGCCGACGGCCGCTACCCCGGCCCCTGGGGCCGCTGCCTGAACGAGCGGCAGGGCTTCTACGACAACGACCCCGACCCCGCGCAATGCGCCGCCGGCCTGCCGGAGGGACACGAGCCCATCCGCCGGATGCTGGCCATGCCCGCGGTCATCAAGGACCGCGTGGTGGGGCAGATCGCCCTGGCGAACCCCACCCGGCCCTACTCCGGCGACGACCTGGACCTGGTGGCCTCCCTGGCGGACATCTTCGCCCTCGGCGTGGAGCAGATCCACGCCCGGCGCGCACTGCTGGACGCCAAGGAGGAGGCCGAGGCCTCCAGCCGCGCCAAGAGCGAATTCCTGGCCAACATGACCCACGAGGTGCGCACCCCGCTGAACGGCATCCTGGGCATGCTGCAGGTGCTGCAGAACACCCCCCTTTCGCCCGAACAGAGGGACTACGCCGACGTGGCCCTGGAATCGGCCGAGAGGCTCAACCTGCTGCTGGGCAACGTCATCGAGTACGCCGGCCTCGACCAGGGGGGGCTGGGCGCCCAGTGCCTGGAGTTCCCCCCCACGGACCTGCTGCGCTCCCTGGAGGCCGAGTTCGGCCCCCAGGCCGCGGCCAAGGGCCTCGCCTTCTCCACCCGCTGCGGACCCGGCCTGCCGGAGCTCATCCGCTCCGACCCGCAGGCCCTGCGGCAAATCCTGGCCAAGCTGCTGGACAACGCCCTGAAGTTCACCCCGGCCGGACATGTGGCCCTCTCCGCCGCGCCGCAGCCGGACAGCCCCGCCCGCATCCAGTTCCGCGTGGAGGACTCGGGCATCGGCATTCCGCCGGAGCAGCGCCAGCAGGTCTTCGAAGCCTTTGTCCAGGCCGATGCGGGCATCACCCGCACCTTCGGCGGCGCTGGCCTGGGCCTGGCCATCGCCCGCAAGCTGGCCACCGGCCTGGGCGGCGGCCTGGAGACCCAGGACCGCCCCGGCGGCGGCACCGTCATGCTTTTGACCGTTCCCGCCGACTGCGAGGCCGCCCAAAAAGGTTGATCTCGCCCGCCAAGCCTACGTACAGAAGCGCCTCCCGCATCTGGACCGCAATTTGCTAACAACGCTTCAGGCGCGCCGCTTCCAGGCCGGCGCGGGCGGAAAACCGCCCCCGGCAGAACCCCACCGCGCCAAGAGGAGGCATCCATGACCCGGCACCTTACCGCCGCTGTGCTTACGGCCCTGGCCGCCGCCCTGGTCTGTTCCCTGGCCGCGCTTGCCGCCCAGGCCAGCGAGATAAACGAGCTCAAGCGCTTCACCTCCCCCGGCGAATACCGCGCCGAGGTCGCGCGGATGATCGTGACCGACCAGGAATACCTGCGCCGCCTGGAGAGCCAGAACCATCCCGTGGCCACCGTCACCGTCACCGCCTACAACGCGGAGGCCGCCCAGACCGACTCCGACCCGGATGTCGCCGCCTCCATGCGGCGCGTGCGGCCCGGCACCATCGCCGTCTCCCGCGACCTCTTCGACAAGGGCTGGGTCTTCGGGCGCAAGGTGCGCATCGAGGGGCTCGGCATCTTCGAGATCAACGACCTCATGGCCGCGCGGCACGACAAGGCCGTGGACATCTTCCTGGGCACGCCCCAGCAGGCCTACGCCTTCGGCAAGCGCCGCGCACGCGCCGCCCTGCTGAGCATCTAGCCCGGAACGCGCCGCCCCACGGGGGCCCTGGCCTTGCCTCGCCAGGCAGACGGGCGTATTCCCCGCCCATGGACGCGCAGCCCCTCATCATCGACCTTTCCTGGCCGGTCTTCCCCGGCATGCCCATGTTCCCCGGCGACCCGCCCGTGGAGCACCGGCCCATGGGGCAATACGCCACCCACGGCTTCGTCTCCCACCTCATCAGCCTGCCGGCGCACAGCGGCACGCACATGGACGCCCCGGCCCATGTCATCAAGGGCGGCGCGGCCCTGGCGGACATGCCCCTTTCGCGCTTCATGGGGCCCGGCGCGGTGCTGGACCTGCGCGCCAGGCCCGGCCGGGAGGTGCGGGCGCAGGACATCGCCCCCCTGCTGGCGGAAGCGGCTGGCGCGGCCTTCGTGCTGCTGCGCACCGGCGACGCAGAGCGCTGGGGGCAGGACGGCTACTACACGGCGGGCTCGTACCTGACGCCCGGCGCGGCGGAGCTTTTGGCCGCCCTGCCGGGGCTGTCCGGCATCGGCCTGGACGCGGGCTCCGTGGACCCTGCCGATTCGCGGGAGCTGCCCGCGCACCGCGCGCTGCTGGGGGCCGGGCTGGTCATCGTGGAGAATCTGCGCGGGCTGGAGCTGGCGCAGGGCCGGGCCTTCACCTTCCTGTGCCTGCCGGTGCTCGGCTGCGACGGCTCCCCCGTGCGCGCGGCGGCACTTCTGGAAATGCCCGGAGGCGCGCAATGAACGGGCTGCGGCCGGGTTTTTTCCAGGGCGGCGCAGGCATCTACATCAAACTGGTGGCGGTGATGGCCCTGTGGGGAGCCACCTGGGTCTCGGCCCGGGTGGTGGCGCAGTCCATGTCGCCGTTTCCGGCCGCGTTCCTGCGCTTCTTCTTCGCCTCGCTTTTCCTTTACGTGCTGCTGTGCCGGGCCACGGCCCAGGGCGGCGGGGCCGACAGCGGCCGCTGGCCCAGGCTCCCGCGACGGCTGCTGCCGGGCGTGGCCTTTCTGGCCCTCACGGGCGTGTTTCTGTACAACGCGCTGTTCTTTTCCGGCATGGCCCGCATGGAGGCCGGCCGCGCGGCCATGATCGTGGCCTGCGTGCCCTCCGCCGTGGCGCTGTATTCCGGGCTGGTGCTGCGCAGGCCCACCGGGCTGGTGAAGGGCCTGGGCATCGTCCTGTCGCTCTTCGGCGTGTCCGTGCTGCTCTCCGGCGGCAACCCGCTGACGCTGATCACTCACGGGGCGGACCCCGGCGACCTGTACATCCTGGGCTGCGTGGTCACCTGGGCGGCCTACACCATCGGCGGCGGCAGCGTCATGCGCCAGAGCACGCCGCTGGCCGCGGTCACGTGGTCGTGCATTCTGGGCTGCGCCCTGCTTCTGCCCGTGGCCCTGGCCACCGGCCTGGCGGAACAGGTTGTGCGGGCGGGCTGGATCATCTGGGCCAACCTCGTCTTCCTGGGCGTGGGCGCCACGGGCCTGGCCTTCACCTGGTACTACGACGGCATCCTGGCCCTGGGCGCGCCGCGGGCCAGCGTGTTCATCAACCTGGTGCCCGTGTTCGCGACCCTGCTGGGCACGCTCATCCTGGGCGAGGGCGTGGGCCTGCCGCTCGTGGTCGGCGGCGTCATGGTCCTCACGGGCGTCGTCCTGGCCAACAGGCCCGCAAAACCCGCCAACTCCGGCAGGCCCGCCGCCTGTTGACCCAGCTGTTGCCCCAACCGTCGACCCGCCAGTTGACGCCCCAGTTGACGCCCCAGTTGACGCACTTGGCCGGCGCGGGCACAGTCTCCCCATGACGCTCATGGGCTTTGATCTTGAAGGGCAGGTCATCCGCCCCCCGGCGGAGGCCGAAAGCCTGCTGCTGCAGGCCACCCTCGGGTGTTCGCACAACCGCTGCGCCTTCTGCCCGGCGTACAAGAGCAAGCGCTTCGGCTTCAAGGACCCCGCCCGCCTGGACGAGGCCCTGGATTACGCCGCCCGGCACATGCCCGAGCTCCGGCGCGTGTTCCTCTGCGACGGCGACGCCCTCATCCTGCCCCAGCCGCGCCTCGAAGCGCTCCTCGGCGCCATCCGCCAGCGCCTGCCCTGGGTCACGCGCGTCAACGCCTACGCCAACGCCAAGGCCCTGGCCCGCAAGTCCGACGCGGAGCTCAAGCGCCTGCGCGAACTGGGCCTGTCCACGGTCTACCTCGGCCTGGAATCCGGCTCGGACGCGGTGCTTTCCGCCATGGACAAATGGGGCGATGTGGCCGAGCACCTGCGCCAGGCCGCGCGCGCCAAGGACGCCGGACTGCGCCTTTCCGTCACCGTGCTGCTGGGCCTGGCCGGGCTTGGCGGCCCGGATTCCCCTGCCGAAGCCCACGCCCGCGCCACCGGGCAGGCCCTCTCGCGCATGGACCCGGAGCAGGCCTCGGCCCTGGCGCTGATGGTGGTGCCCGGCACGCCGCTTCACGAGCGCATGCGGCACGGCGAATTCACGCCCCAGGACGATGCCGGGCTGCTGCGCGAACTCCTCTGGCTCCTGGAAGAAACCGACCTCACCAAGGGCCTGTTCTTCTCCAACCACGCCTCCAATCCCTTGCGCCTGCGGCTGCGCCTCCCGCGCGACAAGCAGGCCGGGCTGGAGGCCGTGCGCCAGGCCCTGGCCGGGGAATCTCCGCTGGTGCCCAAGGCCTACCGGCGGCTGTAGAGGGGCGGTCAAGGGGCACCGCACCCAACCCCCCTTCCCTGGCCCCCGTCTCTCACCCCTAGCCCCGCACCTCCGGCACAAGCCCCTTCAGGACTCCCGTTGCCGCCGCCTCTGCTGCCTGACCCGCCCGAACGATCGGAACATGCTGAACATCCCGCATAATCTTTCCAGCAGGCCTCTGCGCGGGAAGATTCCCCCGCCCCAGGAGAAACCTTGCCCGCACGCAAAGGGCTGCGGACCAAGAGACGAGGCCATCTCCCATGGCGATGCCGGCACTCCCCTGGTTGCCGCCGATGCCTCGCCACGCAGGCGCGCCACGCTCCGGGCGGACGATGTCGAGGGAAGCGGCCGCTCGGGAACGCGTTGGAGACGGCGCGGGAGACGCCCCTTCCAGACAGCTCCGCAACGGCAAGGGCCTGGGCCGAGCGATGCTCGGCCCAGGCCCTTGCCGTTGCCCTGCGGGTCCAGGGGGTGCATACCCCCTGGAAAAACTCTTCCTCCCTACTCGAACAGCACCTCGCCTTCCAGCTGCGCGCCGTCCGGCACCTTCACCTGCTTGCGCGAGCGGTTGATGACGCGGGTGACGCCGGTGACGCGCACGTGCCTGCCGAAGCGGACGTCGCCGTGCACCTCCAGGCGCTCGCAGTGCAGCAGCGAGGGCGCGCCCCTGGGGAAGCGCTCCTGGAACATGTCGATCTTCTTGTAGAACTTCTGGTCCAGGGCGATGGTGGGCATGGGGGTTGTGCGCGCCGGGTTCTGCTCGATGGTTTCGAGCCTGGTGCGCAGGAAGCAGTCGCTCATGACCAGCAGCAGGTCCTGGGTGGTCTTCACCGGCGCGAAGCGGGTGCGCGGCACCAGCACGGCGCGCGCGTTCTCGAAGGCGCTGATGGCCGAGCCCATGGCGGTCTCCACCTGCAGCACCGGCGGCGAGTCCGGGTCGCGCGGGTCCAGGGTCTTGGGGTTCAGGATGAGGTCCAGGGGCATCATGAGGTTCTCGACGAAGACCCGCTCCAGCACCTCCAGGTCCACCCACAGGGAGTTTGTGTTGAAGTAGCGGTACTTGTCGATGTCGGCGAAGCTTTCGAGCTCGTTGTCCGGGCACTGGGCCAGCTCGCGCAGCATGAGCCGGCTGGAGTGGTTCAGCTTGGCCAGGTGGCCGCCCTTGCGGTCCAGGTGCGTGCGCCGGGCCACTTCCATCAGGAAGGGCAGCTTCTCCCTGGCGATGTAGCCCAGCAGGCGCGAGTCCATCACCGCGCCCAGGTTGTCGGAATTGGAGATGAAGGCGTAGCGGTAGCCTCGCTTCAAGAGCTTGGCCAGCAGGCCGGAAGTGACCAGGGCGGTGTACACGTCGCCGTGGCCGGGGGGGTTCCATTCCAGCTCCGGGTTGGCGGGCCAGTCCGCGGGGGAGAGGTCCTCCTCCATGATCTTCGGGTACATGTGCTGCACGAAGGCCAGCGGGATGCCCGTGTCGCCGTTGTCCAGCCCCTCCACCTTGAGCATGGTGTCGCGATGGGTCTTGAAGCTGTTCATGAAGGTGAGCGGCAGCGGGGACTTGTACTTTTTGCGCAGCACCTTGGCCTGGCGCACGATGATGTCCAGGAAGGTGTGGCCGTCCTTCACGGGGATGAGGCTCTTGGCGCGCTCGAGCCCCATGCTGGTGCCCAGGCCGCCGTTGAGCTTGATGACCACCGTGTGCGAGAGCGCCTCGCGGCCCGCGTCGGAGTACGCCTCCAGGCTCTCGTAGGCGGGCACCTCGCCCTCGCCCAGGGGGGAGATGTCGGCGTCGCTGGTCTTGCCCTGGGCGCCCTGCATCACCTGGGTGTAGTAGCATTTGAACACGTTGATGACGATGGAGGGGATGCGCCTTTCCTCCATCTTGAGGGCGAAGGGCTTGAACATCGTATGCACGGCGGGGTCCTGAACGGTGAGGCAACTGATCTTCATCATGGCTCCTGTCCGGGGAACGTCATCTCCCCGCCGTGAGGTTCTTTTCAACACCATAAGTATATGCGTAATGGGGGGAAATTGGCAAGCGGGAGTGCCCGCCCGCCGGACGCGAAAGGGCCCGGCGCAGGAGGGAAGGTCCTGGCCGGGCCCGGGTTGGGGCGCGGAAGGGGTTGAGGAGGTCGCTGGGCCGCGCCCCGTCCCTGTGGCGGCGGCTAGGACAGCAGGCTGGTGCTGGCCGCGCCGCCGCCCACGGTGGCCACGAGGGCGTCGAGGACGCTCAGGCTGCCGAAGCCGGTGACGGCGAGGATGATGTCGCCGCTGGCGAGGTTGTACTCGGCCATGGCCTTGTTGAAGTAGCCCGAGGCCGAGACCGCGGAGATGGCGTCGGCCGTGCGGTAGAGGAACAGCTGCTGGCCGGGCACGCCGCCCATGAGGCGCATGGTGCTGGAGTCGTAGCTCATGATGTCTCCTGTGGCTTCAGGTTAGGCGGAGAGGGCCGCGTCGTCGTCGCAGTCGATGCCCACCACGCCGTCCTCGTCGATGAGCACGGCCCCGGCGGAGAGCATGTGGTCCACCAGGTGGGCGGCCTTTTCCGGCACCCAGTCGGTGAAGACCTTCACTTCCTGGGCCTCGGCCAGGCCGACCGCGCTGCGGTGGTACAGGAAGCACCTGCGCGTGCCGGAGGAAAGCGGCAGTCCGGTGTGGAACATCCAGGTGATGCCGAGCCAGGTGCGGCTCTCGGTGCCCTTAAGCCAGGGGTAGCGGTCGCCGGCGAAGTCGGCGCTCTTGAACTCGCTGATGTCCAGCAGCTCGTTCCACTGGTGCGCGCCCACCACGGCGAAGCGGTTGCCGTCGTCGGGCACGTCCTTGGAGTTCAGGCGGGCGAAGGCCTCCAGCACCTTGGCCTTGGTGAGGCCGGTGGCGGCCTCGGCCACGGTGTTGGCGCCCAGGGCCAGCCTGCTCACGATGAGCTCGTCGACCTTGCGGCCCAGGGCGTAGGCCCCGGCGTTGGCCACCACCAGGCGCTCGTCGGTGTTGGTCTTCAGTTCGTCCAGCTTGTCCACGTAGTCCGCGCCGTACCAGTCTTCCAGGGTGGCGGTGACGCTGGTGTGCTCGACGTTCATGAGGGGCACGTTGCCGTTGCGGGTCTTCTTGCCGGCCGCGCCCTTGCCGCTCTTCTGGAACACGGCGGTGGCGCCCTTGACGCCGGTCTGCAGGCGCACGGTGCCGCGCAGCTTGCTGCCGCGCTGCTGGTAGGCCTCGTGCACGTCGGCCATGTACTGGGCGACGAAGGAATTGCTGATGCTCATGGACATGTGTTTGGTCCTCCAGATCTTTTTGTTTCCGGGGGGCCGGGTGTCGTCCGGGGCGGCGCAGGTGTCCGGTCTGCTTGCGGGTTGCGCGTCGGTCCCCTTCGGGCCGGGTCGCGGGCCTCCGTCAGGCCCGCTGGCTGCGCAAGTATAGCCCCGGTTTGCGGGCCGGACGTTTTCGCCCTGTTTTTGGCCGCGAAAAGGACAATCTTTCCCCATTGACAGGGTGCCGCCAGGGTGGTCCCCGCCGCCCGCTTCCACGCCCCTTCCTGCCCGGCGCGGCCACATGGTTGCACGCATCAACCATACTCCCTGTCCTTTCCCCAAGCCTCTCCCTGTCCGCCTCCTGGCGCGCCAAAACACTTCCGCCGGATGTCCCGGCCCGATTCTCGGGCCGGGGCATCCGGCGGCACAGGGAGTCCAGAGGGCCTCGTGCCCTCTGGCGGGGTGCAGGGGCGGAGCCCCTGCCAGCGTCAAAGGGCGGAGCCCCTGCCAGCGTCAAAGGGCGGAGCCCCTGCCGGGGCCAAAGGGCGGAGCCCCTGCCTGATTCAAGGGGCAGCGCCCCTTGCGGCTTTCCGAGGCGCTAGGCGGGTGTGAAGTGGACGGTGAC
Source organism: Desulfovibrio sp. (assembly GCA_016218665.1). Classification (GTDB taxonomy): domain Bacteria; phylum Desulfobacterota; class Desulfovibrionia; order Desulfovibrionales; family Desulfovibrionaceae; genus Humidesulfovibrio. The sequence continues at coordinate 138,991 of JACRDI010000008.1, forward strand.
GGCGGTTTCCTCGCGTGCGGCGTCCTCGGCCGCCTCGATCTCCGCGCCCAGGCTGCGGGCGATGAGTTTCGCTGCGTGGCGGGCGCGCTTCACGGCGTTGCCGTTGGCGTGGTCCAGGGGCTTGTCGAAGTAGATGGCGGCTTCGCGCTCGGGCAGGAGGCCCGGGCGGATGACGGCGAGGGACGGACCGGCCTCGCCGCGCGCAAGCTCGGCCCGGACGATGGCCCCGCGCGGAGCGGATTCCAGGGCGTCGCGCAGGAGGTGGGAGACGAGCCCGTGCACGAGGAGGGGGTCTCCGGCGGCGGGCAGGCTGGCCTCGACAGCGGGGAGTTCGCCGTCCAGGGTGAGGGCTACGGCGGCGCGGCGGGCGGCGGCCAGGGCGGCGGCGTCCTTCACGGCGCGGCGGACGGCGACCGCGAGGTCGGCCACGCGGCCGGAGGGCGGCTGGTACAGGCCGCGCTCCATGCGGAAGAGATCCACGGCCATGTTCACGGTGTTCACGATGCGGAAGCCGGAGTCGCGGATGACGGCGAGCTTCTCGGCCTGGGGCGGCGTGGTGGCGGGGTCGTCCAGCAGCTCCTGCGGCAGGCGGATGAAGGCGGTGAGGGACTGGCCGAGGTCGCCGCGGGTGATGCCCTCGACCTCGCGCAGCAGGTCTTCCATGCCGCGCTCCAGGCTTTCGTCGCGCAGGAGCAGCAGGCGGCCTTCCTCGCCGCCGGCCAGGGGCACGCTGCGCAGGATGAGCACATCGCCGCCCGTGGTGCACAGGGGCATGCCGTCCTCGGCCAGGTAGGGCGAGGCCAGGAGTTCCTGCATGCGCGCCAGGAAGGGCTCGCCGCCCTTGAGGCGTCCGGCCATGCGCGGCAGGTTGGGCTCCAGGCCCTGGGCCAGGTCGGCCTCCCAGAGGTTGAAGATCTCGGCGAAGCGCCTGTTCCACAGGCGGAAGGAGCCGTCCGGCCCGATGGCCGCCACGGCCTTGACGCTTACGGCGAGCAGGGCGTCCAGCAGGCGGCCGGACTCGGCGCGGGTGGCGGCCAGGGCCTCGCAGGCGGCCTGGGCCTTGGCCTGGGCGTCCAGCAGGGCGGCACTGCCGTGCGAGGCGGCCTCCTCGGCCCTGCGCTGGGCCTCGTCCGCGCGCGCCTGGGCGGTCTCCAAGCCGTCGCGCGCCTGGGCAAGCTCTCCGGTAAGGGCGATGACCTGGGTCTCGGCCTCCTTGAGGCGGGCCTCCAGCTCCTGCCGGCCCGCGGCGTGGGAGTTCAGGGATTCGCCGCGCTCGCGGGCGTCGGCTTCGGCCTCCTCGGCCCTGGACCGGGCGAGGATGAGCTGCCGCGCGGTCTCCTTGAGCTCCTCGGCCAGGGCGGCTGCCTGGGCCTCGGACTGTTTCAGGCGCTCGGAAAGGTCGTCTCCGCCGGTGCGGGCGGCGTCGAGCTCGGCGCGCAGGGCCTGGGCGGCTGCCTCGGACGCGGCGGCGGCGCCACTTGCGGCGGCGAGGTTCCCCTCCGCGGCGTCCAGGCGTTCCGCAAGCTGGGCTGCCTGGGCCTCGGCGTCCTTCAGACGCTCGGCCAACCCGTCGCGCTCGGCCGCGAGCCTGCGTCCCTCGTCGAGGGCCTGATCCAGCTCCCGGCGCTGGGCTTCCAACCCGGCTTCCAGCGTGGCCCCGGCGGCTTCCAGCTCGGCCAGCCGACCGGTCAGCCGACCAGTCAGGTCGTCGCGTTCAGCGGTCAGGGCGGCTACTTCCTCCCTGGCCGACGCGTGGGCCTGGACTTCGCCATCCAGCCGGAGCTGCAGGGCCTCAAGGCGCTCCCGGGCTTCCCGGCTCGCGGTCTGCCCGGCCTGAAGGGCCTGGGCCAGTTCGGATTCGAGGTCCTCGATGCGCTCGCCCGCCTGGGCGAGATCCTCCAGGGCGCGGCCCAGCTTGGCCAGGTTCTCCGCGCCCTCGGCCTGGCGCACCACGGCCAGGCGCGAGCCGGTGTCGGCCAGGTGGGCGCGCATGGCCTCGGCCTCGTCGGAAAGTTTCGCATGGTCCTCGCGCAGGGTGCGCAGCTCGGTCCGCAGGGATTTGGCCTCCTCGCGCGCGGCCTCCACCTTGGCCTTGGAAGCCTCCACAGCCTGTGCGGCCTTGGCCCGCAGCGCCTCGGCTTCCGTTCGCAAGGTCTCGGCCTCGGCGCGCAGGGCGTCGCGTTCCGACTGGAGGGCCTCGCGTCCGGCCCGCAGGGCGTCATTGTCGGCCAGCAGCGAAACATTGTCGGCCAGCAGGGCCTCGCCGTGCGCCCTGCTGGCCTGTGCTTCGGCCTGGGCGTCGGACCGGGCCTGGACAAGTGCGGCCTCAGCGCTTGCGCGGGCCTGCCCGGCCTCGGCCAGGGCGGCTTCCAAAGCCTGGACGCGCTGCGCCAGCTCCGGCGGCGGCGCGGCGGCGCCCGCCTCGCGCGCGTCGGCCAGCTCTCGAATAAGGGCGTCGGTGGCCTCCTGGGCGCTGCGGGCCTGGGCTTCGGCCTCGGCTTTGGCCTGGGCCAGCTCGGCGGCCAGGGCCTCGGCGCGCTCCTTTGCGGCGGCGGCCACGCGGGTGAGCTTCTTGGCCGCGTCCAGGGTGCGGCGCAGCTGGTCCTCGCGCAGGGCCAGGGTCTCGGCCAGCTGCGGATCGGGCTGGAGCTTGTGCCCGGTCCAGGCGGAAACCAGACCGGCCAGGGCGCGTTCGAAGAAGCGCTCCACGTCCTCGTGGGCGCGCGCGCGGGAGTCCTTCTCCACCCAGGATTCGCGGACCAGATCGTCGTAGGCGCGGCGCAGCAGGCGCTGCACCTTGAGGGATTCGGGCATGGACAGGCCGGCCGCCTGGTGGGCCAGGGCCTGCTCCCGCCCCAGGGCCACGGCCGGGTCGGAGGCCTCGTCCTCGCGCAGCACGGGGCGGCCCTCCGCCGCGATGACCTGGGCCAGCACGCGGGAGGTTCCGGCCACGGCGGCGTCCACCACGTCGCCGGGCAGGCTGAGGCCGCTCTGCGACGCCAGCCGGTGCAGGCGCGCGCCCAGCCAGGGCCCGTTGGCCGCCGCCAGCCCGGCCAGGGTCATGGTGTCGTGCGCGGGCGGCTGGGTCATGGGCCTCCTGGAGGTGGTTTCCGGCGCGTGCCGGAGCGGATTGGGATCAGCCGTGCCCGTTATGGCCGCCATGGCCGTTGTGGTGCTGCGGGGGCAGGGCCAGGAGCAGCGTGTCGGCCCACTGGAAGGAGGCGTTGTAGGCCGTGGCCACCGACCCCGTGGGCAGCCCCAGGTCCAGGGCGCACTGGGCCATGTCGTCCCAGCGGGTGTCCTCAATGGCCTGGGCCATGGCCAGCCAGGTGGAGTAGGGACCCTTTTGGCCGCAGAGCCCGGCGTAGAGCATGTCGTCCAGGGAGAGCTTGTCCAGCACGCGCTCCATGGGCATGTCGAGCATGGCCGGCAAAAGGGAGAACAGCCCCAGCAGGAAGAGGCTGTCGGCCTGGTTGCGGCGCTCGGACGCGACGGCCAGCAGTTCGAAGAACTTGGCCCGCTGGGCCGAGAGGTGCAGCAGCTCCCGCGCCTTGGTGGAGGGGGTCACGTCGCCCAGGACCATGACCCGCAGCCAGGCCGAGAGCTGCACCCAGCCCGCCATGACCACGGCCTGGCGCACGGAGGAGACCTTCTTCAACAGGCCGAAGTGGGCGGAGTTCAGCATGGTGAGCACCCGGTACGACACCGAGGCGTCGGCCTCGATGGCCGTGACCAGCTGGTCCGTGGGCGGCTCCGAGCGGGAGAGCAGGTCCAGCAGGGTGAGGCGGGTGGATTCCGCCGCGGAGATCTTGCGCTGTGTCAGGGTCACCGGCTCGCGGAAGAAGTGCCCGGCGAACAGGGTGAAGCCCAGCTCCCGGGCCAGATCGGCGGCCTCGTGGGTCTCCACGCGCTTGGCCAGCAGGGTCAGGCCGCGGTCCTTCAGGGCGTCCACCGTGCGCTTGAGTTCGCCGTTCAGCGCCTCGGGCGTGCGCATGTCCAGGATCACCGTGGAGCACATGGTGAGCAGCGGATTCTTCAGGTCAAAGGGGCGCGGCAGGTCCAGGGCCATGAAGTAGCCCTCACCCGCCAGGGTGCGCAGGGCGGCCAGGTATCTGGGGTCGTCGGCCGGGTAGGGATCCAGCACGGGCATGACGCAGGCCGCGCCCAGGGCCTTGGGAATGCCGGTCATCAGGGCCTGGGGCGGCAGGTGGATGAGCGCCTTGTGCGGCAGGGCGCATGTGTCCATGCAGGCGGGCAGGCACTGGATGACCGAGAGGGTGGCCTGGAGCGGATCGGAAAACTCTGAATACGTATGTTCCTGGCAGCGACGGTAGTAGTGGAAGTACCCCCAGGTGTGCAGCTGCTCGTCCAACACGGGCTGCCGGGCCACGAAGAGGGTTTCGTAGTGTGACGGGGATGCCATCGCGTTGCTCCGAAAATGACGTAACATTTTGGGCAAGTTTCACATGGACATGGACTTGCCTTTGAACAAATGCTAGCGAGTCCTTCCATGAAAGTAAAGGCACTGCTGGAGGAAGGCGCGGGCCCCGAGCTCGTGTCCCGGCTGTTCCACATCGAGCGCTATGCATGGATGGCCCTGTCCTATGACATGGCCGTGGCGCTCGACATGGACGGCTGCATCCTCGCGGCCAACGCCGCCTGGCAGCGCGCCACCGGCCTCTGGCCGGAGGCCCTGCGCGGGCAGTACCTGCTCGAATTCATGGACTTCGACGACCGCGAGCGCGTGCTGGCCGCCTTCCAAAGCCTTATCACAAGCGATGCGGCCAGCACCACCTTTGATTTCCGCTTCCGTTGCGACCAGGGCGTGTACAAGCGCTTCAACTGGAACGTGCTCTTCTTCCCGGACACGGAAATTTTCTACTGCATCGTCAAGGATCTGAGCAACATCCACGACCTGCACCACGCGGCCTACCACGACACCCTCACCGGCCTGCCCAACAGGCTTTTCCTGAAGGACGCCCTGCCCAGGCTGGTGGGCGGCGCGGTGGAGCGCCGGCACGTGCTGGGCCTGTACTTCATAGACCTGGACGGCTTCAAGGCCGTGAACGACACCCTGGGCCACCAGGCCGGCGACGTGCTGCTGCAGACCGTGGCCGAGCGCCTGCGGCGCTGCGCCTCCCGGCCGGACAGATGCGTGCGCCTGGGCGGCGACGAGTTCGTGCTGCTTGAAACCTGGCCCTGCGAGGACCACCGGCCCGAGGACATGGCCGGGGCCATCATCGAGACCGTGAACCGGCCCGTGTGCATCGACGGCTGCGACGTGCGCGTGGGCGCGTCCATCGGCATCGCCCTGGCCCCCTCCGCCGCCAGCACCCCGGGCGAGCTCATGGAGCTGGCGGACAAGGCCATGTACAGCGCCAAGCGCAGCGGCAAGAACCGCTTCCTCCTCGCCACCGGGGCGGAGGGCCCCGCCTGCCCCATGGGGCTTGAATCCCTGGACGCGAACAGGTAGTCCAGAGGGCGCAGGCGCCACCCGGCGCGCCCATGTCCCTTGCGGAGGTTTCCATGCGCTCCAGTTCCAACGCCCTGGCCGGCCAGACCGGTCTGGCCGCTCTGGCCACGGCCCTCGTCGCCTTGGCTGCGGCCGTGGCCCTCAACTACGCCTTCTGGTTCGTCCAGGGGCGGCCGCAGGACATTCCCGACGCCAAGACCCCGCGCATCAAGAGCGCCTCCTTCAGCCCGTACCGCGTGGGGCAAAGCCCCTTCGGCGCGCCCTTCACCCGGCAGCAGCTGGAGGAGGACATGGCCGTGGCGGCCAAACATTTCTCGCGCATCCGCACCTACTCCAACACCAACCAGTTCGCCCCCGTGCCCGAGCTGGCCCAGAAGCACGGCCTCAAGGTCATCCTGGGGGCCTGGGTGGGCGCCAACCTGGAAAGCAACGAGAAGGAGATCGCCGGGCTCATCAAGGCCGCCAACGAGTACCCCGACGCCGTGGAACGCGTGGTGGTGGGCAACGAGGTGCTCCTGCGCCGCGAGATCACCCCGGAGCTGCTCATCGACTACATCCGCCGGGTCAAGGCAGCCATCAAGCAGCCCGTCACCTACGCCGACGTGTGGGAGTTCTGGCTCAAGTATCCGCAGGTGGCCAAGGAGGTGGACTCCATCACCATCCACGTGCTGCCCTACTGGGAGAACACCCCCACCCCTCTGGACCGCGTGGTGGAGCACATGCTGCAGGCGCACGACGCCATCGCCAAGGCCTACCCCGGCAAGCCCATCCTCATCGGCGAGATCGGCTGGCCCAGCGCGGGCCGCGTGCGCAAGAACGCCGTTCCCGGCCGCGTGGCCCAGGCCACCTTCGTCCGCCAGATCATGAACACGGCCGAGGAGAGGGGCATCGACTTCAACCTGTTCGAGCTCTTCGACGAGCCGTGGAAGTTCGGCCAGGAAGGCACCGTGGGCGGCAACTGGGGCATCATCGACGTGGACCGCCACATCAAGTTCCCCCTCACCGGCCCGGTGAGCGAGAAGCCCTACTGGATGACCGCCTTCCTGGCGTCCTCCGCCCTGGGCGCGGCCATGGCCGGCCTGGCCCTGCGCCTGCGCCCGCCACGCGGCGCCGGCAGGACCGCCCTGCTCTGCCTGGCGGCCCAGGCCCTGGCCACCATGCTGGCCATGAGCGCCGAGCAGAGCCTGCGCCTGGCCTTCGGCACGGCCGGGGTCATCGGCGGAGCGCTCATGACCGGCGGCGGGGCCGTGCTCTGCCTGCTGGTGTTCTCCGAGTTCGCGGACCTCATGGCCGGCGGCCCCTCCGACAATGCGGGGCCCAGGCCCCTGTCTCCGGTCATCGCCCGGCTGGAGGCCCTGCGCTCCTTCCGCCTGAACCTGCGCAACCGCGCCGAGCTGGTGGGCCTGCTGGACCTCATCTTCGGCCTGGCCGCCCTGGCGCTGACCTTCGGCCTGCTGGTGGATCCCCGCTACCGCGACTTCCGCGTGGCCCAGTTCCTGCCCATCGCCCTGTGCATGACCCTGCGCTGGCTTTCCACCCGCGAACTGCCGCGCCCCGTGGGCACCCCGCGCGAGGAGTGGCTCATGGTGGGCACCTTCGTGGTCGGGGCCGTGGCCATTCCCCTCAAGGAAGGCCTGATGAACCCTGCCGCCCTGGCCTGGGGCGGCACCCTGCTGCTGCTGGCCCTGCCCTGGGGCCTGTCCATCCTGCGGCAGCGGCGGGCCATGGCCCAAACCTCCTAGCCCAGGCGGACGAGCCCCATGCATCCCGCGCGCGCCCGGCTCATCCACAACAGACCACAACAATGCGGGCCCGTGCTCTACTGGATGCACCGGGAGTTGCGCGCCCGGGACAACTGGGGCCTGCTGCACGCGCGGCACCTGGCCGCCGAGCGCGGCCAGCCCCTGGCCGTGGTGTTCTGCCTGGCCCGGCACTATCCCCTGGCCGCCCTGGCGCACTTCGCCTTCCTCACCCATGGCCTGGACGAAACCGCCCGCAGCCTTGAAGCCCTCGGCATCCCCTTCGTGCTGCTGCGCGGCGAGCCCGGTCAGGCCGTGGCCGAGTACGCCGCCCTGGCCAAGGCCGGGCTCCTGGTCACCGACGCCGACCCCACCCGGCCCAAGCGCGCCTGGCTGGCCGAGCTGCTCTCCCGGCTGCAGTGCCCGGCCATCGAGGTGGACGGCCGCAACGTGGTGCCCGCGCGGCGCGCCTCGGACAAGGCCGAGTACATGGCCCGCACCATCCGGCCCAAGATCCAGCGCCTGCTGCCGGAATTTCTGGCCCCCTTCCCCACCCTGGCTGCCCAGACGCTTCCCTGGCACGCCCCGCGGCCATCCGCCGACTGGCCCGCCCTGCTGGCCGAGTTCGGCCCGCCGCCGGAGGCCTTCCCCCCCGGCGAAACGGCCGCCGCCAGCACCCTGGCCGCCTTCCTGGGCGCGGGCCAACAGGGCAGGCTGGCCCGCTATGCCGACGACCGCAACACCCCGCTGGACCCGGCGTCCTCCCTGCTTTCGCCCCACCTTCACTTCGGCCACATCTCGGCCCAGCGCATCGCCTTGGAGGTCCTCTCCTCCAACGCCCCGGCCCCCGCGCGCGAGGCCTTCCTGGAGCAGCTCATCGTGCGGCGCGAGCTGGCCGAGAACTTCTGCCTGCACACGCCGAACTACGACAGCGTTGACGCCTTCCCCGCCTGGGCGCGCGCAACCCTGGCCAAGCACCAGGCCGACCGCCGCCCCTTCCTGGCCACGGAGGCCCAGCTGGACAGCAGCGCCACGCCCGACCCCCTGTGGAACGCGGCCCAGCGCCAGCTGCTGGCCACCGGGCACATGCACGGCTGGCTGCGCATGTACTGGGCCAAGCAGATCCTGCTCTGGTCGCCCGATGCCGAGACCGCGCTGGCCCGCGTGCTGCGGCTGAACGACTCCCTGTCCCTGGACGGGCGCGACGTGAACGGCTACGCCGGGGCCGCCTGGAGCATCGGCGGCGTGCACGACCGCCCCTGGCCCGAACGCCCCGTGTTCGGCACCGTGCGCTCCATGACCTTCTCCGGCGCGGCCAGGAAGTTCGACGTGCAGGCCTTCATCGACCGCTGGACCCGGCCGAGGCTGCCCTAGCCCCGGCATCCGCCCGGCTCCCGCCGCCCTGTCCCTTCGCCCATCGCCGGACCACCCCGCCGCCTGTCCAGGCGGCGGCAGCGGGAGTCCAGAGGGCCTCGTGCCCTCTGGCGGGGTCAAGGGGCGGCGCCCCTTGAAAATACGCCGCCTCTCCTCGCCCAGCCAGCGGGGCGGACTCCGCGCCTTCACCCTGCGCCTGCCCGCCCACGCCTGCCCGCCCACGCCTGCCCGCCATGCCAGCCCGCCATACTAGTCTGGCCATGCCGCCTGGCCCGCGCCGCTGGCCGGGTTGTTTGGAGCCTTTCACCGATTGCCGCGCCCCATGAAGGCCGCGTTGCGCTACAGGCTGCGAGGCCCTGCCTGTTGCGGGCCGCAAGTGCAGACGCGGATGAGGGCACGGAGGAAGAGCGGGTGGCGGAAAATCGTGACGGAGAACGGTGTGGGTGCTCCCTTGCCGCGGCGGGGGCGGCGCCCGCAAGAAGCGCGGGCAACGCGCGCGGCTGGGTGGTGGTGTTCTGTGGACTGGGCCTCAACCTGGCCCTGGGCGTGCTGTACGCCTGGAGCGTGTTCGCCAAGCAGATGACCGAGGCGGTGGAGGCGGGCGGTCTGGGGCTCTCCAAGACCGAGGCGAGCCTGCCGTACATGCTGGCCATCGGGGTGTTCGCGCTCATGATGGTGCCCGCCGGGCGCATGCAGGACAGGCTGGGCCCGCGCAAGGTGGCCATGGCCGGAGCTGTGCTCACGGGACTGGGGCTGCTGGTCTCAAGCCTGGTGGAGCCGGGGGTGCTCTGGCCGGTGCTGACGGGTTTCGGCCTCATGGCGGGCGCGGGCTTCGGCCTGGGGTACGCGGCGGCCACGCCAGCGGCCATCAAATGGTTCCCGCCGGAGAAGAAGGGCCTGGTCACCGGCCTGGTGGTCAGCGGCTTCGGCCTCGCCCCGGTGTACATCGCCCCGCTGGCCAAGCAGCTGCTGGCGGCCCACGGGGTCAGCGGCGCGTTCCGCATCCTGGGCCTGGCCTTCACCGTGGTGGCCCTGGCCCTGGGCAGCCGCATCGTGAACCCGCCGGCCGCTTCGGAACAGGGCTCCAAACAGGCCACGGCGGGCGCCCAGGCCGGGAGCAACTGGCGCGACATGCTGCGCACGCGCTCCTTCTATCTGCTCTATGCCGAGTACACCTGCGCCGCCCTGGCGGGCTTGATGATCATCGGCCACCTGGCCAAGATCATCGCCGTGCAGAGCGGCGGCGCGGTGCAGACGGGCTTCCTGCTCGTGGCCTCCATGGCCGTGTTCAACGCCCTGGGGCGGCTCATGGCGGGCATGCTCTCGGACAAGCTGGGCCGCATGCGCACGCTTCTGTGCGTGTGTTTGAGCCAGGCCGCGGTGATGCTGGCCTTTCCCGGCCTGGAGGGCATGGGCGGATTCTTCGCGGGCAGCGCGGTGGTGGGATTCAGCTACGGGGCGTGCCTGGCGCTTTTTCCGGCCACCGTGGCCGACTACTGGGGCGCGCGCGGCTTCGGCCTCAACTACGGCATCCTGTTCACGGCCTGGGGCCTGGGCGGGGTGTTCGGCCCGCTCCTTGCCGGGCGCATCGCCGACGCCACGGGCGGCTACGCCCTGGCCTACCACATCGCCGCGGGCCTCATGCTGGCGGCCGCCGGGCTCACGCTGTTCACAAAGAAGCCCGCGGGCTAGAACACGCCGCGAGCGGGAGGGGGGGGCCTCAAGAGCCCCTGCCCTCGCCCGCGACTTGACCTTTGCCGCCACATAAGGGAAAGTGCCGCGATTTTCCACGCGGCATGGGCTGTTGTAGCGCCCGCCGCCCTCTTTTGGAGCACCCGTGACCGATCCCCAATTCCTCAAAGATCTCGCCCGCGAGGCGGGCCGCCGCCGCACCTTCGGCATCATCAGCCACCCGGACGCCGGCAAAACGACCCTCACCGAAAAGCTGCTGCTTTACGGCGGCGCCATCCAGATGGCGGGCACCGTCAAGGCGCGCAAGGCCGCCCGCTACGCCACCTCCGACTGGATGGCCATGGAGCGCGAGCGCGGCATCTCCGTCACAAGCTCGGTGATGCAGTTCGAATACCAGGGCTATGCCGTCAACCTGCTGGACACCCCGGGCCACCAGGACTTTTCCGAAGACACCTACCGCGTGCTCACCGCCGTGGACTCGGCCGTCATGGTCATCGACTCCGCAAAGGGCGTCGAGACCCAGACCCGCAAGCTCATGGACGTGTGCAGGTTGCGCGACACGCCCATCATCACCTTCATCAACAAGATGGACCGCGAGGGCCGCGAGCCCCTGGACCTGCTCTCGGACATCGAGGAGAGCCTGGGCATTGAGTGCGCGGCCATGACCTGGCCCGTGGGCATGGGCAAGGGCTTCAAGGGCACCTGGAACATCCTGAAGCAGGAGCTGCACCTGTTCTCCGCCACGCACGGCGGCAAGATCCAGGAAGGCATCGTCATCAAGGGGCTGGACGACCCCCGCCTCGACGAGCTGCTGGGCTCACAGGCGGCGGACCTGCGCCGCGACATGGAGCTGGTGGAGGGCGCGGGCTACCCCTTTGACCGCGAACGCTACCTGGCCGGCAAGCAGACTCCGGTGTTCTTCGGCAGCGCCATCAACAACTTCGGCGTGCAGGAACTCCTGAACGCCTTCGTGGAGCTGGCCCCGGCCCCGCGCCCCCGCGCCACCACCACCCGCGACGTGGAGCCAACCGAGCCCGAGTTCTCCGGCGTGGTGTTCAAGATCCAGGCGAACATGGACCCGGCCCACCGCGACCGCATCGCCTTTTTGCGCATCTGCTCCGGGCGCTTTCAGCGCGGCATGAAGCTTAAGCACCACCGCATCGGCAAGGACGTCACCATCGCCAACGCCACCATCTTCATGGCCCAGGACCGCAGCAACGTGGACGAGGCCTGGCCCGGCGACATCATCGGCCTGCACAACCACGGCACCATCAAGATCGGCGACACCTTCACCGAAAAGGAGCCGCTGAAGTTCACCGGCATCCCCAGCTTCGCGCCGGAGCACTTCCGCCGGGTGATCCTGAAGAGCCCCCTCAAGGCCAAGCAGCTGCAAAAGGGCCTGGCCCAGCTGGCCGAGGAAGGCGCGGTGCAGGTGTTCCGCCCGCTCATCGGCAACGACTACATCCTGGGCGCGGTGGGCGTGCTCCAGTTCGACGTCATCATGGCCCGGCTGAAGGACGAGTACGGCGTGGACGCGCTGTACGAGCCCGCCCAGTACAACTGCGCGCGCTTCATCTCCTGCGAGGACAAGCGCAAGCTGGCCGACTTCGAGCGGGCCATGCACTCCTCCCTGGCCAAGGACGCCGAGGAGAACCTGGCCTACCTTGCGCCCAGCCAGTGGCGGCTGGAGGACACCCAGGAGAAATGGCCCGATGTCAGCTTCAACACCACGCGTGAACATGAATAGGCGCACACCCAAGAAGCCGCCCCAGGACCTCTCGCACCTGGCCCCCATCCTTGAGGGCGCCGAGGTTCCCGAAGAGCACAAGCGCGCCTTCACCACCGAGGAAATCGGCCTGCTGCCCCTCACCGCCTTCGTGGGCAAGATCATCCTGGTGGAGAGCGACCGCCAGCTGCACCAGGCCATGCACGTGCTGCACGAGGAAGAGATCCTCGGCTTCGACACCGAGACCCGGCCCATCTTCAAGAAGGGCGTCACGCCCCCGCCCGCCCTGCTCCAGCTGGCAAGCCACAAGGACGTGTACATCTTCCAGCTCGCCAAGCTGGCGGACAAGGCCGTGCTCACCGAGCTGCTCGCCTCCCGCCACATCATCAAGAGCGGCGTTTCCGTGCGCGACGACCTGAAGGGGCTGAAGCAGCACTTCGAGTTCACCGAGCGCCGCTTCGTGGACCTTGGCGAGGTGGCCAAGCGCCTGGGCATGATGACCCACGGCCTGCGCAACCTCTCCGCCAACCTCATGGGCGTGCGCATCAGCAAGGGCGCGCAGTGCTCCAACTGGGCGCGCGAGGCGCTCTCCACCAAGCAGATCGTCTACGCCGCCACCGATGCCTGGATCAGCCGCGAACTGTACCTGAAATTCTCCGACATGGGCGTGCTGTAGGCGCGAGACGCCAGGGCCTGCGCCCTTTGGGCCGGCAGGCGAGCATGTGTTTCGCAAGGGGCGCCGCCCCTTGGACCCCGCTGGGGCGCCGCCCCAGACCCCGCCAGGGGGTAGCACCCCCTGGACCCGCATGGCGCGCGAAGGCCCGGACGAGCAAGCTCGTCCGGGCCTTCGCGCTTATGGAGGGCAAGAGGGAGACACGCCGCCGTGTCTTCCGCCGCTTCCAGCCCGAAACGGCCGCTTGCCGCAACATTGTCCGACGACATCCTGCCGTGCCCGCCTCTCCGGAAGTCCGGCGGCACGTGGACGGAAAGGGAGGGAGTTCCGGAGCCGCCGCGCGCTCAAGCCAGCCCAGCCCACGACAAGTATCGCCCCGCCGTCTGTCCGGCAGGGCAGACGGCGGCAAAGGGAGTCCAGAGGGCCTCGTGTCCTCTGGCGGGGTCCGGGGCAGGGCCCCGGCTGGAGGGGCAAAGGGCCGGGAACACGGGACGGCGGGGGCCCCTGGCGCGTCCGCTACCCGTTGCGCTCCTCGGCCATGGCCTGGCGGCGCAGTTCGCGGCGGCGCAGGGCCTGCCTGTGTCGGCGTTCGGCCACGTCGCCTTCGATGACGAGCGGCGGCGCGGGGCGCGGGGCGCCGTGCTCATCCAGGGCCACGAAGGTGAGGTAGGCGGAATTGGTGTGCCGCACCTCTCCCGTGAGGAGATTTTCGGCCTCCACGCGCACGCCTATCTCCATGCTGGTGCGGCCCACCATGTTCAGGCTGGCCTTGAGGATGACCAGCTCGCCCACGTACACCGGCCGCAGAAAGTCCATGCGGTCGATGCTGGCGGTGACGGCCCAGCCGCGCACGTGGCGCATGGCCACCACGCCGGCTGCGGTGTCGATGAGCTTCAGGATGACGCCGCCGTGCACGTTTCCGGCCGGATTGGCGTCGTGGGGCAGCACCTGGTGGGTGAGGGTGACGGCGGATTCGGCGGCGCTTTTGCCCGCCTGGCATGGCTGGGCGGGGTGCGTATCGGACATGGGCGCTCCTGTGTTGGGGAGGAAGGGCATAGGTGGTGTAGGCCGGATGCCTTGGGCGGGTCAAGGTCGGCACGGGTATTCCTATTCTGCCGGGCTCGTGCTAGGGGGAGTGAATAACCACGAGTTGAGGAGTTCCGCCCCATGTCGAGCCTGATTGTGCGCCGCGCCGTGCGAGCGCTTGCGGTAATGTGTTGCGTGCTGGCCTTCGCCGCGGGCGAGACCCGCGCGGCCTCCCTGGTCTACGCCGCCCCGGTCCCGGCCCCGCAGGGCGCCTGGCAGCCCGGCGCGCCCTGGAACTTCAAGACGTTCCAGGAATCCATGCGCCAGTCCGGCCGTTCGGTGGAGATTCAGGAGAAGGACTTCGCCGAGATCCAGTCCCGCAAGGTCATGGCCATGGCCGTCATCGAGCAGTACCTGAAGCGGCGCTTCGGCAAGGCCGACCCGGAGGTGCTGCGCGCCTTCCGCGAGCTCCCGCGCGAATACTACCACTACGACTACCAGCGCCGGAAGCCCTTCGCCTCCAACAGCTACGAGCCCGCCCCCAAGCCCTGGGCCATCGGCTACGGCTCGGCCCTTTCGGACTACCTGGGCCAGGCCTACATGACGCAGCTTTCCAAGCCCAAGCCGGGGGAGACCGTGCTGGAGGTGGGCACCGGCTCCGGCTTCCAGAGTTCGCTTCTTTCGCGCATCGTGAAGGAGGTCTACTCCGTGGAGATCATCAAGCCCCTGGGCGGCGAAGTGGCGAAGATCTACAAGCCCCTGGGCCTTGAGAACGTGCACACCCGCGTGGGCGACGGCTACTTCGGCTGGCCCGAGGTCAAGGGCGGCTTCGACATCATCATGGTCACCTGCGCGGCGCGCTACGTCTCGCCCGAGCTGTTGAAGCAGCTCAAGCCCGGCGGACGGCTCATCGTGCCCATCGGCCAGCCCTTCAAGAAGGGCCAGGTGCTCTATGTGTTCACCAAGGACAAGGACGGCAAGGTCCACTCGCGCAAGGACATGGGCGTGTTCTTCATCCCCATGACCGGCAAGATCATGGAGAAGAAGTCCTAGGCGGCGGCTGTGAAGGTCCGCGGCACGATCTTCGGGAAGGGCTTGCGCCTGCTGGCGCGGGCCCTTCTTGCGTTTGGCGCGGCGGCGCTGCTGTCCCCGGGCGCGGCCCTGTGCGCCAGCGCTGGCGGCATGGCCGGGGATGTGCTCAACTCCATCACCCGGTCGCCCTCGGCCAAGCAGGCCCAGGGCCAGTCCTCCGGCGGCGGGGGCGCGCAGAGCGGGCCCACTGCCCCGGCGCAGCCCGTGGCCCCGGTGGTGCCCGGCGCAGCCCCCCTCGCCGACCCAAGGTCGGACAGGCCCCTGCGTGAACTTGTGCGCCCCGCGCCACAGCCACGGGCCGGGGACAGGAAGGGGCCCAGGTCCGCGGGACGGCAGCTTGCTCCCGGCCGGCATGAGCTCGCCCTCACCCACGACGGCGCGGAACGCCGGGCCGTGGTTGTGGTGCCCAAGACGGCGCAGGGCAAGAAGGGGCAGGCGCCGCAAAAACTGCCGGTGCTCATCTTTCTGCACGGGGCGGGCGGCTCGGCCACGCAGGCCATGCGCCAGACCGGCCTGGCCGAACGCGCCGCGGCCGCGGGCTTCCTGGCCGTGTTCCCGGAGGGGCTGGGACCGAATGGAGCAGGCGGCGGAGCCAGTGGCGACGGCCAGACCTGGAACGCCTGGATGTGCTGCGGCTACGCGCGGGACAACCGCGTGGACGACGTGGGCTTTTTGACCGCGCTCATCGCGAAGCTGCGCTCCGACTACGGCGCCGACCCGGCGCGCATCCACCTGTCCGGCTTCTCCAACGGGGCTATGCTGGCCAGCCGCTTCGCCCTGGAGCGGCCGGGCGTGGCCGCGTCCCTCACCTCCGTGGCCGGGTACCTGCCCTGCGACGCCCAGCAGCCCGCAGGCTCGCTGCCGGTGCTGGTCATCCACGGCGCGCAGGACAAGGTGGCCCGCTTCGCCCCCACCGAGGCCAAGCCCGCCACGGGCCGCTTCTGCGAGGACTACCCGGCCCGGGCCCAGGTGGAGTTCTGGGTGCGCGGCATGCGCCTTTCGCCCAAGGGCAGGCTGCAGGACTCCCCCAAGTCGCCCACGCGCGTGGAGGACTATGGCCCGGCCAAGGGCAAGGCCAGCGGGCAAGCCAACGGGCAAGCCAGCGGACACGGCGGAGGACCGAACGGGAGGGTGCGCTTCGTCATCGTGAAGAACGGCGGCCACGCCTGGCCCGGAGGCGAGCGCGAGCGCTACCGCTACTGCGACCTGCCCACCGCGGGCACCGACGCCACGGGCCTTGTGCTCGACTTCATCAAGCGCGCGGGCGGCCAGCCCCAGACGGCGGAGCCGGACGGCGCACAGAACAGGGCGCAGGCCAAGGCCAAGCCCGGCAAGGCGGGCGCCACGAAACGGAAGCCCGGGTAGCCCGCAGGGGGCCGGGACGGGAGTCTCATCCGGCCTTGCCCTTGGGCCGGAACTCTGGCAGGGTGCGCCTGACTTGTCACCCGGCGCGCCCTTCTGCCGGGCACTCCACGCCGGAACACAATGGCCGGAGCAGCAATGATCGACCTCGTGAAGCATTCCTCCCACGCCGAAAGCGGCGGCAGCGCCAAGAGCCGAGCCGTGGACACCGGCATGGCCCTGACCCTGATCTGCCTCATCATCGGCCTGGTGCGCGGCGCAAGCGGCTGGTTCGCAGTCGCCGCCGCCCTGCTCGTGCTCAACATGACAGCGCCCATGCTCTTCGGCCCGGCCTCCCGGCTGTGGTTCGGCCTGTCCGCCGTGCTCGGCACGGTCATGAGCAAGGTCATCCTGACCCTCGTCTACTACCTCGTCCTCACCCCGGTGGGCCTGTTGCGGCGCGCCATGGGCAAGGACAGCCTCCGCCTGAAGACCTTCAAGAAGGGAACGGAATCGGTGTTCCACACCCGCACCGGCCCCTTCACCCCGGCGGACCTCAAGACCCCATTCTAGGAGCCTGCGATGGATTTTCTCCGCGACCTCTGGGACTTCCTGAAAGTCCGCAAAAAGTTCTGGCTGGCGCCCATCATCCTTGTGCTACTGCTCTTCGGCGCGCTCATCGTGCTCACCTCGGGCTCGGCCATCGCGCCCTTCATCTACACGCTGTTCTAGGGCGAAGCATGGCAGAAACTCCGCGCACCCGCCGGGCCATCCTGGGCATAAGCGCCTTCTACCACGACTCCGCCGCGGTGCTGCTGGTGGACGGCAAGATCGTGGCCGCCGCCCAGGAGGAACGCTTCACCCGCAGGAAGCACGACCCGGACTTCCCGCACTTTGCCGCGCGCTACTGCCTGGCAGAGGCCGGCCTCTCCCCGGCGGACCTGGAGTGCGTGGCCTTCTACGACAAGCCCTATCTGAAATTCGAGCGGCTGCTGGAGACCTACCACGCCTTCGCCCCGCGCGGGCTGGTGAGCTTCCTCACGGCCATGCCCGTGTGGATCCGCGAGAAGCTGTTCATGCGCCGCATGCTCAAGGACGAGCTGGCCAAGCTCGGTCCCGGCTCCCCGGAAATAATGTTCCCGGAGCACCACCTTTCCCACGCCTCCAGCGCCTTCTTCCCCTCCCCCTTTGAGGAAGCCGCGGTGCTCACCATCGACGGCGTGGGCGAGTGGGCCACCACCACCATCGGCCACGGCAAGGGGGGCGAGCTTTCCATCCTGCGCGAGCTGCACTTCCCGCACTCCCTCGGCCTGCTCTATTCCGCCCTCACCGCCTGGTGCGGCTTCAAGGTCAACTCCGGCGAGTACAAGCTCATGGGCCTGGCCCCCTACGGCATTGAGGGCTCCGAGCGCGTGGAGCGCTTCCGCAAGATCATCCTCGACCAGATGGTGGACCTGCGGCCCGACGGCTCCCTGCTGCTGAACATGGACTACTTCGACTACGCCACGGGCCTGACCATGTGCCGGGCCGACCGCTTCGAGGCCGCCCTGGGCCTGCCCCAGCGCGCGGGCGAGAGCGACATCACCCAGGAGTACATGGACCTGGCCCTGGCCATCCAGCAGATCACCGAGGAGGCCGTGTTCCGCATGGCCGACACCGCCCACGCCCTCACCGGCTCCAAGAACCTGGTCATGGCCGGGGGCGTGGCGCTCAACTGCGTGGCCAACGGCAAGCTCCTGAAGCGCGGGCCCTTCGAGAACATCTGGATCCAGCCCGCCGCGGGCGACGCCGGCGGAGCCCTGGGCGCGGCCCTGGCCGCCTGGCACATCGGCCTTTCCCAGCCGCGCACGGCCCACGCCTCCGAACCCGGCGGCGACATGATGCAGGGCGCCTACCTCGGCCCGGTCTTTTCCTCTGGCGACATCGAGCGCACCCTGCGGCGCTTCTCCGCTCCGGCCGAAAAATTCGCCGACTTCGACGCCCTGTGCTCCCGCGTGTCCGCCCTGCTGGCGGGCGGCGCGGCCGTGGGCTGGTTCCAGGGCCGCATGGAGTACGGCCCGCGCGCCTTAGGCGGCCGCAGCATCCTGGGCGACCCGCGCCACGGCGACATGCAGAAGAAGCTGAACCTGAAGATCAAGTACCGCGAGGGCTTCCGGCCCTTCGCGCCCTCCGTGCTGGAGGAGCACATGGCCGAGTGCTTCGACCTCGACGCGACCTCGCCCTACATGCTCCTGGTGGCCCCGGTGGCCGAGTCCAAGCGCAAGCCCCTGCCCGAGGGCTACTGGACCCGGCCCATGTACGAGCGCCTCTATGTGGAGCGCTCCGAGCTGCCGGCCATCACCCACGTGGACTTCTCCGCGCGCATCCAGAGCGTGTCCCGCGCCACCAATCCGCGCTACTGGCAGCTCATCGACACCTTCCGCCGCGAGCAGGGCTGCCCCGTGGTGGTCAACACCAGCTTCAACGTGCGCGGCGAGCCCATCGTCTGCACGCCCGCCGACGCCTACGCCTGCTTCATGCGCACCGAAATGGACGCCCTTGTGCTGGGCGACTGGCTCCTCGTGAAGGACAACCAGCCCGAATGGCGCGAGGAAGGCGACTGGCGAGCCAAGTTCGAGCTGGACTAGACAGGAAGTGAAGCAAGGGGCGCCGCCCCTTGATCCCCGCTGGGGCGCCGCCCCAGACCCCGCCAGGGGGTATGCGCCCCCTGGACCCGCATGACGCCAGAAGGGCCGGATTCGAGCACGCTCGAGTCCGGCCCTTCTGGCGTGTGAGGCTCATCGGGAGAGACGCAGGTCTCTGCCCTGCCTCCTCCATACCCCTACAAAAGTTTTTGCGGGGTCGGTGGGGGTGCGGGGGCGGCCACGGCGTGCAAGCTGTGGGCTTTTTGAAATAAGCTCCCCTCCCGCCCCCGCGTTCCTCTCCCTCCTACAGCGCCTGCGGCCTCTCGATCCACTTGTTGACCACGGGCGCGACATAGTTGCCGAACTGGTCGAGCAGCGCGCCGGGCGTGGGCGCGGAGAGCAGCATGGTGCGGTGCAGGGGCTGGATGAAGCCCTGGCCCACGGCGTTGTCCAGGAAGGCGCACAGGCATGAGTAGTAGCCGTCCACGTCCAGCAGCCCGCAAGGCTTCTTGTGGAAGCCAAGCTGGGCCCAGGTCAGCATCTCGCACAGTTCTTCCAGGGTGCCCATGCCGCCGGGCAGGGCGATGAAGGCGTCGGACAGCTCGGCCATCATGGCCTTGCGCTCGTGCATGGAGCTGACGATGTGCTGCTCGGTGAGCCGCGTATGGGCGAGCTCCTTTTCCTGCAGGGCGGTGGGGATGACGCCGATGACCTCGCCTCCGGCGGCCAGGGCGGAGTCGGCCAGGGCGCCCATGAGGCCCACGTTGGAACCGCCGTACACGCAGGTTATGCCGCGGCGGGCCAGTTCTGCGCCCATGTCCTGGGCGGCCTTGAGGTAGTCGGGCTTGGTGCCGGGGTTTGATCCGAGAAAAACACAAACGCGCTTCATGCAAAGCTCCTGTTGGGTGGATGTGTGGGGAAAATCAGGACATCTGGTCGCGCAGCTGGCGGAAGATCTCCTGCAGTTGGACGGGGGTGGCTTCGGCCTCGTTGATGCGCATGCGCCGGATGAGCCCCACGAGGTTGCCGCGCGGGGTGGTGGTGCGCTCGAAGAGGATTTCGCGGTTCTGGGCGCGGCCAAGGGGGATGGCGCAGGTCCAGGCCTCGGGCGTGTCCTGGAACCAGGCGGCCGGGGCCGCGCCCTCGGGGGAGAGCACCTCCACGAGACGGCGCACGCTCTGGCCTCCGGGCAGGCCCAGGAAGTCTCCGCGCTCGGAGCGGATGACCGCGGGCAGGTCCAGAAAGGCCTTGTCCGGCTGTGCGGGCTCGGGGAAGGGCGGCTCCGGCCTGGGCTCGCGCCCCAGGGCGTAGGAGGCCACAGGCCCGGCCGGGCCGTGCACGGTGACGATCTTGCGCGCGGTGAGCACGGTGGGCTGTTCTTCGTCAGCGGCAGCCGCGGCGGCAAAAGGATCGGGGGCGGCTTCGACCTGCGCACCCGCAGGGGCAGCTTCCGGCGCGGGCTCCTGCGTGCGGGCGGCGGCCGGAGGAGCCGTCTGGACCGGGGCTGCGGGCTCCTGCACGGCGGAAGCGGCCTTGGCGGCGCGCAGCTCGGTCAGCAGCTCGGCCACCAGGGCCTTGGACGCGGCCTCCAGCGTGGCCAGATTGCGCACCTCGGCCTCCAGTTGCTCCATGCGCAGGCGTGCCTGGTCCTGGGCGGCGGCCATCTGGGCAATGCGCTCCGCCAGGGCGGACTCCTGTCCTTGGCCGGCAGGAGAAACGGCTGGCTGGGCGGCCGATTTTTTCGCTGTCGATAAGCGACGATTTGACGGATACTCTTTGAATTCGGAACGAAGCGCCTCGGCAGCATGAAGAATCGACAAGCCTTCCGCAAAGAGCTCGCGGATGCGCAGGCACACTTTCAGGGCCTCGGCGTGCAGGCGCACGGGCTTGCCCTCCCGCGCCACGGGCAGGAAGGTAGGGAACTTGCTGCGGTAGCTCTTGATGGTCGTTTCCGACACACCGAGCGCCCGGGCCAGATCCCTGTGCGTCACTGTCTGCTCGCCCATCCGGGCCCTCCATGCCGTTGTCCCGCGCGCATCGTCGCTTGCCGATTCACGGCGCAAGACCTTGGCGCGCGCCGCTTGCTGGCTTCTCGATAGCGCCGGGAAACGGACGCGTCAAGGCCGGCGCGCACCGCTCCGGCGGCCGCGGGCAAACACCCGCATGGCGCTACGCAGGCGGATTTCCCCTTGGCTCGGAGGGGGAAATCAGGCTATAGCTCCCTGAACCGCGCTCCGGCGCCGCGCTCTTCTTTCTTCCCGCCGCATCCTGGCGGGCCTGCGGCCCGGATCCCGGCAACCGGCCCGGCACAAGCCCCCGCGCTGCCCCCGGCAGCTTCAACGGGCAGGACTTGTGGCCGCGCGGCCCCAAGGAGCAGCATCTGATCGTGAGAATACCCGCGCGCGGGCACCTGGCCCGCCTTCTCAAAACCTTGCCCCGGAGCCTCCGGGTCTTGCGCGTCTTCGCCCTGCTGGGCGGGGCCCTGGCCACGGCCGCCTGCGCGCCCATGAACCTTCCCGCCCGCGCGGGCAGCCCCGCAGGCGATCCCGACCCCATCCGCGCCGAGAACGCCGACCTGCTGGCCGAGCAGAACCTGCCCGGAAGCGAACGCTACCAGGTGACGCCGCCGCGCGAGCTGCCCGGCCCCCTGCCCGGTCCCGTGCCCCTCACGCCCCCCGGCCGCCCGGGCACCCTGCGCCTGCCCGGCCTGGCAGAGGCCCCGCCCAAGGCCACGGACATCCCCGAGTTCCCCACCCTGGACGACCTGGAAGTGGAAGCCCGCCTGGAGCGCCTGGCCAAGCTGCCGCCCTCCCTCGGCCTGGACATCGTGCGCACGGGCCTGACCCAGAAGGGCCGCCGCTATCGCCGCGCGGGCACCTCGCCGGCCACGGGCTTCGACTGCTCCGGCTTCACCCAGTGGACCTTCCGCCAGCACGGGTTGAGCCTGCCGCGCACCGCCCAGGAGCAGTACCACACGGGCATCAAGGTCAGCACCAGCGAGCTGCGCGCCGGCGACCTCGTCTTCTACAAGATCAATCGCCGCGGCCGCTGGCACGTGGGCATCTACATGGAAGACGGAGTGTTCGTGCACAGCCCCAGGCCCGGACGCGGCATCTCCGAGGCCAACATGAGCGACGGCTACTGGGCCAAGCGCTACCTGGGCGCGCGGCGCTACACGCGCTAGGGGACGGCCGGCCGTGCGCGCCTCCCTGTACGTGCACGCGCCCTTCTGCCGGGCCAAGTGCCGCTACTGCGCCTTTTTCTCCGCCCCCACCGGCCCGGCTGGCCCGGCCCCCGGCGAACTCTCCCGCTACTTGACCGCCCTTGAGGCGGAAATGGACGCCCAGGCCGCGGCCTTCGGCCGGGTCTCCGCGCCCACGCTCTTCTTCGGCGGCGGCACGCCCAGCCTGCTGGGGCAGGACGCCCTGGCGCGCATCTTCGCCGCCCTGCGCCAGCGTTTCGAGCTCTTGCCCGATGCCGAGGCCACCCTGGAGGCCAACCCGGAATCGGCCACGCCGGAGCTGCTGGCGGCCGCCCGCGCCCTGGGCGTGAACCGCCTGAGCCTTGGCGTGCAGAGCCTGGACGACGCCCTGCTCGCCCGCCTGGGCCGCCCCCACGACGCCGCCCAGGCCCGCGCCGCCTTTGCCGCCGCCCGGGCCGCGGGCTTCGCGAACATCGGCCTGGACCTCATCTTCGGCCTGCCGGGGCAGGGCGTGGAGCACTGGCTGGACACCCTGCGCCAGGCCATCGGGCTGGGCCCGGAGCACCTGTCCTGCTACGGGCTGACCATCGAGCCCGGCACCCCGCTGGCCGGGGACGAAGCCGCCCTTTCCGCCCTGCCGGACGAGGACGCCCAGGCCGAGATGTTCCTGCGCGGCTCGGAGTTGCTGCGCGCGGCTGGCTACACGCACTACGAGATCTCCAACTTCGCCCGGCCGGGGCGGCAGTGCCGCCACAATCTGTCCTGCTGGCGCGGGGAGGACGTGCTGGCCTTTGGGCCGGCTGCCGTGTCTACCATGGGCGTATCCACCAGGGGCGTGTCTCCCGTGGGCGTATCTGCCATGGCCGCAGGCGCGGGCCGCACGCGCTGGGCCAATCCGGCGGACCTGGCCGCCTGGGAGGCGCTTGTGCTCTCGGGCCAGGCCGGCCAGGCCGGGTGCGATGTGCTGGATGACGCGACCCAGGCGCGCGAGGCCCTCATGCTGGCCCTGCGCACGGCCGAGGGGCTGGACGTGGCGGCCCATGCCCGGCGCTTCGGGGTGGATGTGCCCGCCCGGCATGCCGCCCTGCTGGAGCAGCTTGAGCGGGCCGGCCTGGCGGAGCTTTCGGGCGGCCGCCTGTGCCTGACCACGGAAGGAATGCTCGTGTCCAACAGCGTCATCCGGGCCCTGGCCTTCTAGCCATCAAAAGAGAATTCCTCCTGATTACACAGAAAAATGCCGCCCGCCAGCCCTTGACCTGGGCGGGTTTCCGGGACTACCCATTGCGGCTCCTCGCCTCCTGGCTCCTGGATTTTTCTAGAGAATTTTGATACTACGCAGTCACAATCGACGCTCACCTGGTTTTTTCATGACATATCAAGAGTTCACAAAATTTGAACCTTCAACTGCGTAAGGAACCCGCGATGCCCCAGATCCCCATGCCCGCCGACCTGCCCGAAGTGGTCCTGAACGACAACGCCAAGGTGGTGCTCGCGCGCCGGTACCTGCGCAAGGGGCCGGACGGCAAGCCCTACGAGCTGCCCAAGGAACTCTTCTGGCGCGTGGCCTCCAAGATCGCCGAGCAGGAGGCCAACTTCAAGGGCGGCAAGGCCAAGGCCGCGGCGCGGGCCCGGGAATATTACGAGCTTCTGACCAGCTTCAAGTTCCTGCCCAACTCGCCCACCCTCATGAACGCCGGCACGGATCTGGGCCAGCTGGCCGCCTGCTTCGTGCTGCCCGTGGGCGACAGCATCGAGGAGATCTTCGACGCCGTGAAGCACGCGGCGCTCATCCACAAATCCGGCGGCGGCACGGGCTTCTCCTTCTCGCGCCTGCGCCCCACGGATTCCCGCGTGGGCTCCACCGGCGGCGTGGCCTCCGGCCCCCTGTCCTTCCTGCGCATCTTCAACACCGCCACCGAGCAGATCAAGCAGGGCGGCACCCGCCGCGGCGCCAACATGGGCATCCTGCGGGTCGACCATCCGGACATCATCCGCTTCATCAAGGCCAAGGAGCGCGAGGGCGAGCTGAACAACTTCAACCTCTCCGTGGGCCTCACCGAAGCCTTCATGCAGGCCGTGGACAAGGACGAGGAGTACGAGCTCATCGCCCCCAACACCAAGGAAGTGCGCGACAAGCTCAAGGCCCGCGAGGTCTTCACCATGCTGGTACAGAAGGCCTGGGAGTCCGGCGATCCGGGCATGGTCTTCCTCGACCGCATCAACCGCGACAACCCCACCCCGCACCTGGGCGAGATCGAGGCCACCAACCCCTGCGGCGAGCAGCCGCTTCTGCCCTACGAGGCCTGCAACCTGGGCTCCATCAACCTAGCGCTGTTCCACGACGAGAACGCCCGCGACGGCGTGGACTGGGAAGGCCTCAAGAAGGTCATCCACCAGAGCGTGCGCTTCCTGGACAACGTCATCGAGGCCAGCGTGTACCCCCTGCCGCAGATCACGGAGATGGTGCGCACCAACCGCAAGATCGGCCTGGGCCTCATGGGCTTCGCCGACCTCTTGTACCAGCTGGGCGTGCCCTACAACTCGCAGGAGGGCGTGAACCTGGCCGAGAAGCTCATGGGCTTCATCCAGGACGAGAGCAAGAACGCCAGCAAAGAGCTGGCCGAAGAGCGTGGCGCGTTCCCGGCGTTTGAGGGCAGCACCTTCGCCGCCAAGAAGCAGGGCCCCTACCGCAACGCCACCACCACCACCATAGCCCCCACGGGCACCCTGTCCATCCTGGCCGGGTGCTCCTCCGGCATCGAGCCGCTGTTCGCCCTGTCCTTCGTGCGCAACGTCATGGACGGCGACAAGCTTGTCGAGGTGAACCCCTACTTCGAAGAGGCCGTCAAAAAGGCCGAGGCCTTCAGCCCCAAGCTCATGGAAGAAGTGGCCAAGGTCGGCACCATCCAGAACATGGACTACCTGCCCGCCGACATCCGCCGCATCTTCGTCACCGCCATGGACATCGAGCCCATCTGGCACCTGAAGATGCAGGCCGCCTTCCAGAAGTACACGGACAACGCCGTGTCCAAAACCGTGAACCTGCCCAACTCCGCCACGCAGGAAGACATCTGGGACATCTACTGGAAGGCCTACGAGTTCGGCTGCAAAGGCGTGACGGTTTACCGCGACGGCTGCAAGACCAGCCAGGTGCTGTGCACCGGCGACGGCCAGGAGAAGAAGGAAGGCACGGCCGAGGACGGCAAGCCCAAGACCGTGGTGCGCAAGCGCCCCGACATCGTCTACGGCTTCACCCAGAAGGTCGACACCGGCCTGGGAGCCCTCTACCTGACCATCAACGAACAGGACGGCAAACCCTTCGAGGTCTTCGCCACCATCGGCAAGTCCGGCAAGTCCATCACCGCCAAGGCCGAGGCCATCGGCCGCCTGGTCTCGCTCGCCCTGCGCAGCGGCGTCGAAGTGCGCGACATCGTGGAGCAGCTCAAGGGCATCGGCGGCGAGCACCCCAAGTTCCAGAAGAAGATCCTGCTCCAGTCCATCCCGGACGCCGTTTCCTGGGTGCTGGAGAACCGCTACCTGGCCGGCGAGAAGCACGCCAGCGCCCACGCCAACGGCCTGGTGAAGGAAACCTGCCCCGAATGCGGCGAGGTGCTGACCTTCGAGGAAGGCTGCAACTGCTGCAAGGCCTGCGGCTACACCAAGTGCGGCTAGACCTGGGAAGAGGGGAATAGCCTCCGGCGTCCAGGGGGCATGCGCCCCCTGGACCCGCAGGGCAAACGAAAGCGCCTGGGACGAGCAGCACTCGTCCCAGGCGCTTTCGTTTGCGGTGAGGACCGGTCAGGCAGCCAGGCCGCGCAATTGCCGCGGAAAGCCCTGGAGTCCTGCCTGGAAGAGCCCCCCCGAGGTCAAGGGGACGGCGCCCCCTGCCAAGGCTTGTGCGCGCTAACGCTGCCCGCAGGGCAAAAGTTCCGGCAGCATGGCGAAAAGCGGCGGCGGGGTCATGCGGACCTCTCCGGTGCGGACGGTTTTGCCGGGGACGAGCCGCGCCAGGCAGTCCTGGCACAGGGTGCCGTTCGAGGGCTCGAAGAAGCGGTCGGTGCGGTTGATGGCCTTGCCACAAGCGGCGCAGCTGTTTCGGATCATGCGGCCTCCCGGTTGCTGGGGTGCGATGCGTGTGGTTTCTATGCAGATCGCGTGCCTTGTCCGCATGTCTTATCGGCCGACCGTTCATTCACTTAATGGCTGAAGTGAAAAATCGTTCTTGGCTGCGGTGGTCGGCTATGCTACAAATAGGGCATGGAAATACTGAACCCCATGCCATCGGCACCGCAAAAAGTCAGGCTTACCCAGGGTGTGCGCGCCGCCGGTTGAGCGGCCAAAGTTGCTCCAGGGGACCTGGAGCGCATACTCGGCGGGTTGATGACCGGCCACGACGACCGCATTCTCTCGGGCCCGCGCGGCGGGGGCGAGGACGCGGTGGTGGTGCGCTTTCCGGCCGGCAAGGCCCTGGTGCAGACCGTCGACTTCCTGACTCCCGTGGTGGACGATCCCTTCCGCTTCGGGCAGATCGCCGCGGCCAACGCCCTTTCCGACGTCTACGCCGTGGGCGGCGAGCCCTACAGCGCCATGAACGTGTGCTGCTTTCCCGCGCGCACCATGCCGCCGGAGGTCCTCGCGAGCATCCTCAAGGGCGGCCTGTCGAAAATCGAGGAAGCCGGGGCCGTGCTCTGCGGCGGCCACAGCGTGGAAGACTCCGAGATCAAATACGGCCTGTCCGTCTCCGGCGCGGTGGACCCGGACAAGATTTCCACCAATCGCGGCCTCAGGCCCGGCGATGTCCTGCTCCTGACCAAGCCCATCGGCACCGGCGTGGTGGCCACGGCCATCAAGGCCGGCCGCCCCGGCGCGGACAGGCTTGAGGAACTGGTGCACTTCTGGTGCTCGCGGCTGAACAGCGCCGGGGCCAAGGTCATCCGCGCCCTTGGGCTCAAGGCCAGCACCGATGTCACCGGCTTCGGCCTGGGCGGCCACCTGCTGGAAATGGCCGCCTCAAGCGGCGTCACCGCCGAACTCACCCTGTCCGAGGTGCCCTTCCTGCCCGAAGCCCTGAGCCTGGCCACCCTTGGCCTCATGCCCGGCGGCAGCATCCAGAACCGCAACCACTACCTGCCGCGCACCCTGGTGCGCCCGGGGCTCGACGAACTGCTGGTGACGCTGGCCTTCGACGCCCAGACCTCCGGCGGGCTCATCCTGGGCGTGCCCGAGGACAAGGTGGCCCAGGCCCAGGCCCTGCTCACCGAGGCCGGAGACCTGGCCGTGCGCATCGGCCGCGCCGTGGACACGCTGCCCAGGGGACAGGCGCTGGCGCTGGTGTAGGATTGATCCTGGCAAGGGGCGCCGCCCCTTGACCCCGCCAGGGGGTATGCACCCCCTTGACCCGCGGGCCAACCGAGAAGCCCCGGAGCGCTCTTGCGCTCCGGGGCTTCTCGGTTGGGGCAGGGCCGGATGGGGCCGAGTGCGTCAGGACGACGATGCTCCGTGATCATGCCGCCTTCCGCCCGGATTCTCCGCCCGGACCCTCCGCGAGGGTTTCCGGTTCCGGCGCGCAGGGGCCGGAACCGGAAACCCTCGCCAAAGGGAGTCCAGAGGGCCTCGTGCCCTCTGGCGGGGTCAAGGGGTGGAACCCCTTGCCGGGGTCTGGGGCAGCGCCCCAGCCGAGTCCACGGGCGCAGTTTTCTGGCTTGCGGAGCATGAACCGGGCACTGCGTCTGCTCCCTTTCCTTCATCAGCGCCATGCGTTACGGCACATGCATGCCGCCTGTCCGCATCCTGCACCTCATCACCGACCTTGGCGCCGGCGGGGCCGAGACCTGGCTCTGCCGCCTGCTTTCGCGCCTCCCGCGCGAGGGCTTCGACTGCCGCGTGGTCAGCATGCTGCCGCTGGACGGCCCGCAGGGCGCGCTGGCCGGGGCCATCCGAGACCTGGGCGTGCCGGTGCAGAGCCTGGGCATGCGGCGCGGGCTGCCAGGGCCGGGCGGCCTGCTGCGGCTCATGGAGCTGTTGCGGCACTGGCGGCCTCATGTGTTGCAAACCTGGATGTACCACGCGGACCTGCTGGGCCTGCTGGCGGCCAGGGCCTGCGGCTGCGGCGCGGCGGTGAGCTGGGGCCTGCGCGCGGGCTACATGGACTTTTCGCGCTACGGGCTGGCCACGCGGCTCACCGTGCGCGCCTGCGCCCGGCTTTCGCACCTGCCGCAGGCCGTGACGGCCAATTCCTGCGCCGGGGCGCGGCTGCACGTGGAAGCGCTGGGCTACCGGCCGCGCCGGCTGACGGTGCTGGAGAACGGCGTGGACGGGGAGGTCTTCCGGCCCGACGCCGAGGCCGGGGCCAGGCTGCGGGCGGAGTGGAACGTGCCTCCCGGCGCGCTGCTGGCGGGGCTGGTGGCGCGGGTGGACGCCATGAAGGGGCACGACGTGTTCTGCATGGCCATGCGCCGCGTGCGGGAGCGCTTCCCCCAGGCGTTGCCGGTGTTCTGCGGCCAGGGCACGGAGCCCGGCGCGCCGGAGCTGGACGCCCTGCTGGCGCGGCATGGCCTTGCCGGTGCGGGCGCGGTGCGCCTGGGCCAGCGGCGCGACGTGCCCCAGGTGCTCGCCGCGCTGGACGTGCTGGCCCTGCCTTCGCTGGGCGAGGGCTTTCCCAACGCCCTGGCCGAGGGGCTGGCCTGCGGGGTGCCCGTGGCCGCCCTGGACGTGGGCGACGCCCGGCGCATGGTTGGCCCGGGCGGATTGCTGGCCGACGCGGCGGAGTCCGGGCCGGGTTCCGGGTCAGGCGCAGGGCCGGAGCGGCGGGCGGCGGCCCTGGCGGAATGCCTGGAGGGTGTGCTGGCCCTCACGCCAGAGCAGCGCTCGGGCATGGGCACCCTGGGCCGGTTCCATGTGCTGAACGAGTTCGGCCTGGATGCGGCCGTGGCGCGCTGGGCGGCGCACTTCGAGTCCCTGGCGGCCGAGTCTGGTTCGCCACTTGCGGAATAGATGTATTTATTTGTTTTAGAATGACAAGACGGTGTCGATAGCTTGCCGATATCAAACTAGCCGCCGCCCTTGCCCGCATCCGCGGCAAGGGGATTGAAGCGGTAGCCCACCCCGCGCACGGTCTCGATCCAGTCCGCGTAGGGCCCCAGCTTGCCGCGCAGGCGGCGCATGTGCGTGTCCACCGTGCGCGAGGTGCCGTCGAAGTCCGTGTCCCACACCGTGTCCAGCAGGCGCTCCCTGGGCAGCACCCGCCCGCGCGAGGCCACCAGCACCCGCAAGATCTTGTGCTCCGTGGCGGTCAGGCCCGCGTCCTGGCCGTCCACCAGCACGCTGTGCGCGTCGAAGTCGATGGCCAGCCCGCCCTCGCGGAAGCCCTCGGCCGCGGGCTCCTGCGGGGCCGCCCGGCGCAGCAGCGCCTTCACGCGCAACAGCAGCTCGCGCGGGCTGAAGGGCTTGGCCACATAGTCCTCGGCCCCCAGCTCCAGCCCCACGATGCGGTCCACCTCGTCGCCCAGCGCCGTGAGCATGATCACCGGCACCTGGCGCGTGCGGACGTCCTGCTTCAGCCTGCGGCAGATCTCCAGCCCGTCCATGCCGCCGGGCAGCATGACGTCGAGCAGCACCAGGTCCGGCCTGGCCCGCTGGGCGATGTCCAGGGCCGTCTGGCCGCTTGCGGCCGTGCGCACGGCGTAGCCCGCGTTCTTGAGGTGGTAGGAGAGCAGTTCGCTGGTTTCGGGGTGGTCTTCCACCACAAGGATGGTCTTCTGCGACACGGAGGCCTCCGCCAGGCGGGCCGGGCGCTGGGCGGGCCGGGCGCGCGGCCTGGTGTAAAGTTGCGGACCGCTTGGGCCGATATCACCAGTGTTGCGGGAACATATCCCCCCCGGAAGCGCCACGCAAGGGCCCGCCCGGAAAGGACGTCCCCGCGGCCAGACACTGTCGACAACGCTGCGGCCGGCACAGCCGCCTGGCACTGCCGATCAGCCCCCGGGAGAGCCCATGTACTACCACGGATTCCAGAAGAAGTTCCCCTCCAGCAGCGCTCCCTGGACGCAGGGCGACGACCAGCTCGTGGGCCTGCTCTTCTCCAAGATCATCAACCGCACGGCCGTGCACGCCCCTGTGGAGCCCCCGGCCCTGGCGGACGAGATGGCCCACAACCTCTTCGACCTCATGCTCTACATCAGCAAGGACTTCCATTCCTGCTGAGGGGGGAGGAGGCCGCACCGGGCTAGGCCACGGCGGTGAGCATGGAGCCTGCGGCGGCGAACTGGCGCGCGCAGGAGAGATAAGCCCCGATGGCCCTGCGCATGAGCGCGGCCGGAGGGGCCTCGGCGTTTCTGGCAGAGGCAGCCCCGGCGGGGGGCGGCTGAGCGCCCGCCGGAATGGTCGACGCCTGACCGGGTGATGCATGAACGTTCGAAGCCCGGACGTTCGAGGTCTGGTCGGATGCCGCCTGGCCGGGCTGGGCAGGGTCCGCCGCCGGTGCTGATGCCTCCTCTGGCGCTGGGGCGAAAGCTGCGCGAGAAGTCGCGTTCGCGTCCGACGCAGCCACAGCCGCCCCCGCTGCCGACGTTGTGACGGTCGTCGCTGCCGTCCCGTAGGCGCTTCTGTCCCCGCCGTCCCGGCCGTCCGGGCCGTAGGCCTGGGGTTGCGCGGCGCGGGCCTCCGTCTCCCTGCGCCAGGCGGCGGCAAGATCCTGGTGGAAGCTGCGGCCAGGGGCCGCGCCGGCGTACTGCTGCGGCTCGACGGGGGGGACGGGGTCGATGGGCGTGACGGGAGCGGTGGAAGCGGCCTCCGCCGAGGCCTGGGCGGCAGCCTGAAGGTCCTGCCCGGCCTCGTCCGGCCGTCCAGCGCCGTCTATTGCAGTGGCGGCGGCCTCCGCCGCCTCCGGCGACCAGAGCACCTGGTCGGTGGAATAGGTGATGCCCAGGGGGCCGAGCTTCAGCGACACCCGGCGCGACTGCACCTGCGGGCGCACGCCCCCAGCGCCGCCGCCCGAAAGCGGGCCGGCGGTCCCTGTGCGGGCCGCGCCTGCGCTCATGCTGGCGGGGATGCCGTTGATGGAAGCGGACATGGCCGTCTCCGGGGTTGCCCATGCGTCCGGCCATCAAAAAAAGACCGGAAGCCGCCATTGCCGCCTGTGGCCGCGAACCCCGGAAAGCCCCAGGAGGCTTTACCGGCGCGCGCCCCGCAGTCCTGCGGGTGGCCTGGCGGATGCGTCTTCCGTCCGTGGAAGGCTGGCGCGGCCGCATCTTCGTCTGCACGGAGAAGGCGGCTCGCCATGAGGCCCCTGTAACCACTGGGCGTCTGCTTGGCAAGTCCCCGCCGAGCAAAATTCTCCACGTGTTGCATTCGCACCCTGCACAGGCTACACAGGCCCATCCCAAAGCCATACCGGAAGGTGCCCCATGAGTTATCGCATTCTGGAAAAGAAGGTGCTGATCCCCGGTCAGACCACCTTGCTCGTCATCGACGCGCCGCACGTGGCCAAGCACGCCAAACCCGGCAACTTCGTCATCCTGCGCACGTCCGAAAAGGGCGAGCGCATCCCGCTCACCATCGCCGACTGCGACCCGCAGGCCGGAACCGTGACCATCGTGTTCCTGGTGGTGGGCAAGAGCACTGCCGAACTCAACACCTTCGAGGAAGGCATGAGCCTGCCCGACTTCTGCGGGCCGCTCGGCAAGCCCACCCACATCGAAAAGCAGGGCACCGTCATCTGCGTGGGCGGCGGTACGGGCGTGGCCGCCATGCACCACATCGCCAAGGGCCACGCCGCCGCGGGCAACCGCGTGGTGGCCGTCATCGGCGCGCGCAACAAGGACCTGCTGCTCTTCTGCTCCGAGCTGGGCAACTTCTGCCCGGAAGTGCTCGTCGCCACCGACGACGGCTCCCAGGGCCACAAGGGCTTCGTCACCGAGGTGCTGAAGCAGCGCCTGGAGGAAGACAAGGATGTCTCCGAAGTGGTGGCCATCGGCCCCGTGCCCATGATGGAGGCCGTGGCCAAGGTCACCAGGCCCTTCGGCGTCAAGACCACGGTCAGCCTCAACTCCATCATGGTGGACGGCATCGGCATGTGCGGCGCCTGCCGCTGCAGCGTGGGCGGCCAGACCAGGTTCGCCTGCGTGGACGGCCCGGAGTTCGACGGACACCAGGTGGACTTCGGCGAGCTGCGCCTGCGCCTCTCGCAGTTCCGCCCGCAGGAGCAGGAGTCCATGAAGCTCTTCCAGGAAAAGTGCCAGTGCGCGGAGGGCAAGTAGCATGAGCGCCACCCCTGAGAAAAAAGCCCCCAAGAAGTCCGCCCCGCGCACGGAAATGCCCGTGCAGCCGCCTTTCGTGCGCATCCAGAACTACCTTGAAGTGGCCCTGGGCTACGGCGAGGAGGAGGCCAGGGCCGAGGCCGCGCGCTGCCTGCAGTGCAAGAAACCCCTGTGCCGCCAGGGCTGCCCCGTGGAAATCGACATCAAGGGCTTCATCGGCCAGCTGCAGAAGGGCGACCTGCCCGGCGCGTACAAGGTCCTGCGCGAGTACAACTCGCTGCCGGCCGTGTGCGGCCGCGTGTGCCCCCAGGAAACCCAGTGCGAAGGCATGTGCATCCTGGAGAAGAACCCGGACAAGACCGGCGGGGCCGTGTGCATCGGCCGGCTGGAGCGCTTCGTGGCCGACACCTTCGCCGCGCGCCTGGCCGAGGGCGACGCCGCCTGCCTGCAGATCACCGGCGAGGCCGCCTGCCGCATGACCCGCGACGATCTGCGCGTCGCCTGCATCGGCGCGGGCCCGTCCTCCCTCACCGTGGCCGGCTACCTGGCCGCCCTCGGCATCAAGGTGACCGTGTTCGAGGCCCTGCACGAAGTGGGCGGCGTGCTCGTCTACGGCATCCCCGAATTCCGCCTGCCCAAATCAATCGTCCGCCGCGAGGTGGACGCCATGAAGGAGCTGGGCGTCGAGTTCAAGACCAACTGGGTGGGCGGCAAGGCCATCACCGTGCAGGAGCTCTTCGACGAGGGCTACAAGGCCGTGTTCATCGGCGTGGGCGCGGGCCTGCCCCAGTTCATGAAGGTGCCGGGCGAGAACAGCATCGGCGTGTTCTCCGCCAACGAGTACCTGACCCGCGTGAACCTCGGCCGCGCCTACGACTTCCCCAACCACGACACGCCCATCTTCAAGGCCGACGAGGTCTGCGTGGTGGGCGGCGGCAACGTGGCCATGGACGCCGCCCGCACCGCCCTGCGCCTGGGCGCGAAAAAGGTCTCCATCGTCTACCGCCGCACCAAGGCCGAAATGCCCGCCCGCCTGGAAGAACTGGAACACGCCATCGAGGAAGGCGTGCACCTGGAACTGCTCTGCGCGCCCCTGGCCCTGAACGCCGACGAGAACAAGCGCCTTACCAGCATGACCGTGCAGAAGATGAAGCTGGGCGAGCCCGACGCCTCCGGCCGCCGCCGCCCAGAGCCCATCGAGGGCGAGACCGCCGACATTCCCTGCCAGCTTGTCGTCATCGCCGTGGGCACCAAGCCCAACCCCATCCTGCTCGAAGCCACCAAGGGCCTGAGCCTGAACAAGTGGGGCTACATCGACGCCAACCCCGAAACCGGCGAGACCAGCATCCACAACGTCTTCGCCGGAGGCGACATCGTCACCGGGGCCGCCACCGTCATCAGCGCCATGGGCGCGGGACGGAAAGCCGCCAAGGAGATCGCACGGCGCCTGCTGGGCACCGAGCTGTAGCAGAGAATAAGCAAGGGGTGCCACCCCTTGGACCCCGCCAGGGGGCAGGGGCAGGGCGAGTGCTGCAGGGCAGGGCATGTCCTGTATCCATGCCGCCTTCCGCCCGGATTCTCCGCCCGGACCCTCCGCGAGGGTTTCCGGTTCCGGCGCGCAGAGGCCGGAACCGGAAACCCTCGCCAAAGGGAGTCCAGAGGGCCTCGGGCCCTCTGGCGGGGTGCAGGGGCGGCGCCCCTGCGCTCTTGCCTGCCCCTACTTGGCCTCGGCCCCCAGGAAGCGGCCGGTGACGGACTCGGGGTTCTGCATGATCTCCTCGGGCGTTCCTTTCGCCACGATCTGGCCGCCGTTCTCGCCGCCGCCGGGGCCCAGGTCGAACACGTAGTCGGACGCCAGGACCACGTCGGCGTTGTGCTCGATGACGATGACGGAGGCCCCTTTGTCCACCAGGCGGTGCAGCACGCGGATGAGCTTGCCCACCTCGTGCATGTGCAGGCCGGTGGTGGGCTCGTCCAGTATGTACAGGGCGCCGGGCAGGTTGCGCTTGCCCAGTTCGCGGCTGATCTTGATGCGCTGGGCCTCGCCGCCGGACAGGGTGGTGGCGGGCTGGCCCAGGCGCAGGTAGGAAAGGCCCACCTGTTCGAGGACTTCCAGCCGGCGCGAGAGGGCGGTGTGCGCGCCGAAGAACTCGCGGGCCTCGGCCACGGTCATGTCCAGCACCTCGGCGATGTTCTTGCCCTTGTGGCGCACTTCCAGCGTCTGGGAGTTGTAGCGCATGCCCTTGCACACCTCGCAGGTGACGAACACGTCGGGCAGGAAGTGCATTTCCACGCGCACCTGGCCGTCGCCCTGGCAGGCCTCGCAGCGGCCGCCCTTGACGTTGAAGCTGAAGCGCCCCGGGGCGTAGCCGCGCATCTTGGCGTCCTTGGAATTGGCGAAGATATTGCGGATCTCGTCGAAGGCCTTGGTGTAGGTGGCCGGGTTGGAGCGCGGCGTGCGGCCGATGGGCGTCTGGTCGATGGCGATGATCTTCTCGATGACCTCTGCGCCGACGAAGGCGTCGATGGGGCCGGGCTGCTCCACCTTGATGCCCTGGGACAGGGCGAGGTGCTTGTACAGGGTGTCGACCACAAGGGAGCTCTTGCCCGAGCCGGACACCCCGGTGAAGCAGACCAGGACGCCCAGGGGGATGTCCAGGTCGAGGGCCTTGAGGTTGTTGGCGCGCGCCCCGCGTATGCCCAGGTGGGTGCGCCCGCCTATGGCCACGGGCGCACGGCGCTCGTCCGGCCGCCAGGAGCGCAGGTCGCCGCGCAGGTACTTGGCCGTGAGCGACTGGCTCTCGTTCATCAGCGCGGGCACGTCGCCCTGGAACACGATCTCTCCGCCCAGCTCGCCGGAGCCGGGGCCCAGTTCGATGACATGGTCCGCGCTCATGATGGTGGGTTCGTCGTGCTCCACCACCAGCACGGTGTTGCCGCGCTGCTGCAGGCTGCGCAGGGTCTTCAGCAGGCGCTCGTTGTCGCGCGGGTGCAGGCCTATGGAGGGCTCGTCGAGCACGTAGGTGACGCCCACCAGGCCGCTGCCCAGCTGGCTGGCAAGACGGATGCGCTGGGCCTCGCCGCCGGAGAGGGTGCCCATGTTGCGGCCAAGGGAGATGTACTCCAGGCCCACGTTCTTCATGAAGCCCATGCGGTGGGTCAGCTCCTTCAAGAGCGGCCCGGCGATGAGCTCGCTGGCGCCGGAGAAGTCTCGCCCTTGCAGCCATTCCAGGGCCCTGGCGATGGAAAGCGAGCAGAACTCGTGGATGTTCAGGCTGTTGTCCGGGTCGCTGGCGGGTGCGCGCACGGCCAGGGCCTCGGGCTTCAGGCGCGCGCCCTGGCAGGCGGGGCAGGGCCGGCTCTGGCGGTAGCGGGAGAGTTCGTCGCGCCAGAAGGGCCCCAGACTGTAGCCCTGGTCCAGCAGGGGCTCCACGCCGGGCCAGTCGCAAGAGGAATCGCCGTCCACCAGGGCCTGGCGGGCGCGGGCGGAGAACTCCGCCAGGGGCGTGTCCAGGGTGAAGCCGTGGCGCTTGCCCAGACGCTTCAGGTCGTCCTCGTGCCGGGCGAAGAGCTTGGGGTTGCGCCAGGGCAGCAGGCCGCCGCCGCGCAGGGAAAGGCCCTTGTTCGGAGCCAGCAGGTCGAACTCGAAGCGGTCCACGGCGCCCAGGCCGGAGCACTCCGGGCAGGCGCCCTGGGGGCTGTTGAAGGAGAACAGCTGCGGGGTGAGCGGCGGCATGGAGATGCCGCAGGCCGCGCAGGTGCTCGACGTGCTGAAGAAACGGTCGGCCTCCTTGGCGGGTTTGCCGTGCTCGGAAACGATGAGGCTGCCCTTGCCCTGCTTCAGGGCCAGCTCCACCGAGTCGCCCAGGCGCGGGCGGATGTCCGGCTTGATGGCCAGGCGGTCCACCACCAGCTCGATGGTGTGCTTCTTGAGCTTGTCCAGCTCCGGGGCCTCTTCGAGGGCGTGGACCTCGCCGTTCACGCGCACCCGGGCGAAGCCCTCCTTGCGCAGGCGGGCGAAAAGCTCCTTGTGCGTGCCCTTCTGGTGCTCCACCAGGGGGGCCAAGAGCAGCACGCGCGTGCCCTCGGGCATGGCCAGGATGCTTGAAAGGATCTCGTCGCCGCTTTGGGCGGCGATGGGCTTGCCGCACCGCGGGCAGAAGAAGGCCCCCAGGCGGGCATAGAAGACGCGCAGAAAGTCGTACACCTCCGTCACCGTGCCCACGGTGGAGCGCGGATTGCGCGAGGTGGACTGCTGTTCCAGGCTGATGGCCGGGGAAAGGCCCTCCACCTTGTCCACTTGCGGCTTGTCCATCTGCGGCAGGAACTGCCGGGCGTAGGCGGACAGGGACTCCACGTAGCGGCGCTGGCCCTCGGCGTAGACGATGTCGAAGGCCAGCGTGCTCTTGCCCGAGCCCGACGGCCCGCAGACCACCACGAGCTTCTCGCGCGGGATGTCCAGGCTCAGGTTCTTGAGGTTGTGGTGGCGGGCCCCTTCGATGTGGATGACGCCCCGGGGAGCGCCGGGCTGGCTCTCCTGGGGCGGGGTGTTTGCGGCGTGTGCTGACATTCCGGCCAAGTAATCATTACCGGGGCGCAGGCAAGGGGGAGGGCGTCCACTTGACGAAAACGGCAAAGGGGAGGTACTGAGCTATTTCCTGGACTCTCCAGCGCCGTGCGCCGGCCTTTTGCGGCCATATTGCGCGCGGGCCATCGCCGGAGACGGGAGGACGCCATGTACGGACTTACCGACAACATCGTCGCCGGACCGGCCGGCCACACCACCGCAGGCCCCGCAGGCCATTTCGAGGCCGGCCCCGCAGGCAGCTTCACCCCGGGCCCGGCGGGCCAGGTGCCCATCAGCGATGGCGGCTACGTGCCCATCGACTGCACCCCGGCCGTCATTCCCTACGCCGCGCCCAGCGGCGGCATCCTGTTCACCGAGGGCAGCACCCAGTCGCCCATCCCCAGCACGGGGGCGGCGCACGGCATGGTCAGCCCGGGCGGCGGCGGCGGCCCCGGCGCAGGCGGCGGGGGCGCGCAGTACCTGCTGAGCGGAGGAGGCTTCTCCGGCGGCGGCGGCGGCGGTGTGTCCGTCGTCGGTGGCGGTGGCATCTCGGGCGGAGGCGGCGGCATCTCCATTGGCGGGGGGGGCGGCGGCGTCTCGGGCGGAGGCGTGAGCAGCGGCGGCGGAGGAGGAGGAGGCGCAGGCGCAGGCGTCAGCATCAGCGGCGGCTCCGGTTCCGGCGGCGGGGGCGGCGGCGGCGCAAGCGGCATCAGCTACGTGAGCGGCGGCGGCGGCGTCAGCTACATCCTGGGCGGCCCTTCGCCCGTGGCGCAAAGCACCGGCGGGGGCATCACCTATTCGTCCTATTTCGGGCCCGGCATGGCCCCGGTTGAACTGCGCGTGGGCCAGGCCATGGCCATGGCCACGGGCAGCATCCAGCCCACCCCCTCCACGGAAGGCTTCACCGTGAGCCCCGGCGGACGCACCGTGCCCACGCCCACGGGCTATGTGCACCCGCCCCAGGCCGCGCACTTCCACGGCAGTCCGCAAACCCACGTGGCGCACCACCCCACCCAGGTCTTCAACCACACCACCACCACGGAGGCGTGGACCGGCTACCACGCCGCCTACGTGTGGACGCCGCCGCAGGGCTCGCCCCCGCCGGCGTTCCTCGCGGGGGACTACCTGAAGCCCTCCACCTACGATCCGCCGAAGATCATCTTCCCCGACGAGGCGCCCAGAACCGTCTCCATGGTGGACGCCAGCGTGAGCGGGCCGCGCATGCAGGTCGACCAGGCCACCACGGTGAACATCATGCAGGACTACAGCCAGTCCAGCAGCCAGGAGTTCACCACGAACAACCAGACGGACAAGACCGTGACCGTGGACTACTCCGAGACGCGCAACCAGACCCTGAACATGCCGGAAAACCGCGAGGTGACGAACAACATCGACATGTCGCAGACCAGCAGCCCGGACCTCTCCACCACCCACAACCAGGTCACCCAGGTGAACGTGGAGGATGCGGCCCGCGTGCTGAACATGTTCTTCATCGACTCGCCCCAGGCCACCCCGGCCGAGGTGACCCTGGGCGGCCCGGTGGTGGCCCGGGTGGGCTAGGTTCCGCGCGCGACCATGCCTCCGCTCTCCGCACAGCGCGGCAATGCCCCTGCCGCGATTTCGGGCGCGCCTTCCGCCGGCGCGCCATCAGTTGGCGCAGCAGACCGCCGCGCCCGCTTTCCGCGCGGCCTGGCCCAGCCGGAAGGCGGCTTCCGCTTCGGGGCCGACACCCTGCTCCTGTCCGCCTTCGCCCACGCGCACCTGAAGCGCGGCGCGGCGCTCTCCGGCCTCGACATCGGCACCGGCTGCGGCGCGGCGGCCATCGGCCTGCTGCTGCTGCGGCCGGGTGAGCCCATCGCCATCACCGGCATCGACACCGGCCCGGAAATGGTTGCGGCAGCCAACCAAAACGCCGCCGACCTCGATTTTACAGCGCATCTCCAACCTGCCCTTGCCGACGCCCGACACTACCGGTGCCCGGCGCCCTGCCATTTCGCCCTGGCCAACCCCCCTTTCCGCGTGCCGGGCACCGGCAGGCCCTGCCCGGACGACGCCCGCCACCGCGCCCGCTTCGAGGGGCCGGGGGGCTTCGCCGCCTTCGCGGCCTGCGCCGCGCGAAACCTGCGCACCGGCGGGCAGCTGTTCCTGGTGCACCTGGCGGAGCGCCTGCCGGAGCTCATGTGCGCCCTGGCCGGGCACGGCCTGCGCACGCGCCGGCTGCTGCCCGTGCAGGGACAGGAAGGCCAGGCCCCGCGCCTGGCGCTCATCCAGGCCACACTGGGCGGCGGGCAGGGCCTGGCGCTGGAGGCGCCCCTCGTGCTCTACCGCCCGGACGGCTCGCTCACGCCCCAGGCCGCGGCCTTCTGCCCCTTCCTCCTGGCCAACCCCGCGCGCAGGTCCCGGAAACACCCCGCCTGAACGCCACCCCACCCTTGCGCCCCTTGCAAACGCATCGGAAGCGCGTTACTAACCGGCGACTCTTGCGTACGGCCCGCATGGACCAGCGCAGGACATGCATGCCCACAACACTCTAAAGAGGTATCCAACCCATGAAGAAGCTCTGCGCACTCCTGCTCCTGGCCCTCGCCGCCAGCGTGCTC
This sequence comes from Desulfovibrio sp., assembly GCA_016218665.1. Lineage (GTDB taxonomy): Bacteria > Desulfobacterota > Desulfovibrionia > Desulfovibrionales > Desulfovibrionaceae > Humidesulfovibrio. Next base: position 178,376 of record JACRDI010000008.1, read on the forward strand.
GCCGGCTGCAACAGCAACAACAAGATCGCCGTTGTGGACGGGGCCAAGGTCTTCCGCGAGTCCAAGCCCGGCCAGGACGCCATGGCCTATCTGCGCAACAAGAGCACCGAGCTCCAGGCCGAGGCCAAGGCCGCCCAGGAGAAGGTGCAGGCCAAGCAGACCCAGGAGAACGCCGCCGCCTTCCAGGAGGCCGTGACCAAGTACCAGTCCACCATGGGCTCCGAGCAGCAGCGCGTGGTCGGCCTGCTGCAGGACCAGTTCAACAAGATCCTCGAAAAGTACCGCAAGGACAACAAGGTTGACGTGATCCTGGCCAAGGACGTGGTCCTGTCCTACGACGAGGCCTCCGACATCACCAACAAGGTCATCGAGGAAATCAACAAGACCACCATCGACCTGAACGCCAAGCCCGAGGCCAAGCCCGAAGCCGCCGCCCCCAAGGCCGACGCTCCCGCCGCTCCGGCTGGCGCTCCGGCCAAGCCCGAGGCCAAGCCCGAGGCCCCGGCCAAGCCCGAAGCCAAGCCGGCCGCCCCGGCCAAGCCTGAGGCCAAGCCCGCCGCCGAGGCCAAGAAGCCCTAGGCTTCATCAGCTCGCCATGCGCAAGGGCCGCCGCGACAACACGTCGCGGCGGCCCTTTTCGTTCGGCAAGCCGGCGCCAGATTCGGAGGCGGCCCGGTCAGGCCTTGGCCTTCTCCGCCTCCAACTGCACGCGCTTCAGGGCGCGCTCCAGATCCGGGGCCTGCACGGGCTTGCTGATGTAGTCGTCCATGCCGGCGGCCAGGAACTTCTCGCGGTCTCCGCTCATGGCGTAGGCGGTCATGGCGATGATGGGCGTGGGCGGCCGGCCGGCGGCCAGGTCGATGTCGCGGATGGCCTTGGTGGCCTCGATGCCGTCCAGCACGGGCATCTGCACGTCCATGAGGATGCAGTCGAAGCGGGTCTGCCGGACCGCCTCCACGGCTTCCACACCGGTGGAGGCCATGGTGGAGACGTGCCCCAGCCGGGTCAGCTGCTGGCGCATGTACATCTGGCTGATGCGGTCGTCCTCCGCCACGAGCACGGCCAGGGACGGGACGGCCAGGGACGGAAGCGGGGCGGGGGGCGCGGGTTTCGCGGCGCGGGGAGTGCCGGCCGGGCGCAGGGGCAGGTGGACGCAGATGGAGGTGCCCCTGTCCGGTTCGCTGTCCACCACGATGTGCCCGCCCATGAGGTCCACCATGCGCCGCACGATGGCCAGCCCCAGGCCCGCGCCCTCGTGCTGGCGCGTGTAGGAACTGTCCGTCTGGGTGAAGCGCTCGAACACGTGGGGGATCTTGTCCTCCGGAATGCCGGGGCCTGTGTCGGCGACGCAGATGTACACGCGCCGCGCGCAGTCCGCGCAGGGCTCCTGGCGGGTCCAGATGTCCAGCTCCACCTGGCCCTGGCGGGTGAACTTCACGGCGTTGCCCACCAGGTTGAAGAGGATCTGCCGCAGGCGGGCCTCGTCGCCCAGCAGGGGCGGCAGGGCGGAGTCGTCCACGCGCAGGACCAGGGCCAGGCCCCGGCGCTCGGCATTGAGGCCGAACACGCGCATGACCGACTCGGCCACGTCCTTCAGCCGCAGGGGCGCGTTCACCAGGGTCATCTTGCCCGATTCCACGCGGGAAAAGTCCAGGATGTCGTTCAGCAGGTCCAGCAGCCGGCGCGAGGACTGGTAGGCCAGTTCCACGAACTCGCGCTGCTCCCCGGCCAGGTTGCTGCCCATGAGCAGCTGCAGCATGCCCAGCACGCCGTTCATGGGCGTGCGGATCTCGTGGCTCATGTTGGCCAGGAACTCGCTCTTGGCCTTGTTGGCGGCCTCGGCGGCGTCGCGGGCGCGGGTCAGCTCGCGCTTGGCGGCGTGCAGCTCGGTCAGGTCCACGTCCAGGCAGTACAGCTCCTTGCGGCTGTCGCCGGCGTTCTGCATCACGTGGCAGGAAAACACCGGCACGGAGGAGCCGTCCTTGCGCATGAGCTCCAGCTCGCCGGAAGGGATGGCCACGCCGTCCTCCACCCAGGCGCGGATGTGCTCGACGACGCCCGGCCGCATGGGCGGCGGGATGATGAGCCCCTCCAGAGGACGGCCCATGACCTCCTGCGCGGTGTAGCCGTACAGGGCCTCGCTGGCGGTGTTCCAGTAGATGACCTTGCGGTCCTGGTCGTAGCCCTGCACGGCGATGGCCGGCACCTGGTCGAACAGGGTGCGGAAACGGGCCTCGCTCTGCCGCAGGGATTTGGCGATGCGCCTGTGCTCGGAGAGGTCCTGGAAGAAGCCGATGGTGGCGGGGCCGTCGGGCAGCACGATGCTGGACACCGTGGCGTAGGCGGGCAGGATGCGCCCGCGCTGGTCCAGCATGTCGATCTCGTACTGGCTGACGACATCCTCCCCGGCCTCGCGCCGATTGGCCCGCTCGACGAACTCGTCCAGATGGTGCGGCGCCACGAAGGCGACGAGAGGCATGCCGATGAGCTCCGCCCGGGTCTCGAAACCGAGCACCTTGGCCATGTGCGGATTGGCGTAGAGCACCCGCTGGTTGCGGGCGATGCCGATGGGCAGCGCGGCGGAGTCGAACACGGCGCGGTAGAAGCCCTCGCGCTGCTCCAGCACGGCCTGGGCGGCCTTCTGCACGGTGATGTCGCGCAGGAGGCAATGGGTGCAGCGGAAGCTCCCGTCCTCCCTGCGCTCCACCATGCCGTCGATGTTCAGGGTGAAGCGTTCGCCGTTCTTGCGCAGGGCCGTGCACTCGAAGCCGGTGGAGCGGCCGGTCTCCCGCATGAGGTCGAAGTTGGCCAGCAGGAACTCGTGCTCCTGGGGGACCACGAAGCTGCGGAACGGCATGCCCACCACCTCCCGGCGCGCATGGCCGAAGAGGTCGAGCCAGCCCCGGCTCACGGCGCGCAGGCGGCCTTCCGGGTCCAGGGAGTGGTAGGCCAGGGGCGCGTTTTCCAGAATGCTCAGGCTGCGGCTCTCGCTGGCGGCCAGGCGCGAGCGCGTCCGCTCCAGCTCCAGGCGCAGGGCTGCGTTCTCCCGCGACAGGGCCGCAAGGGAAGAACGGTCTTCGACTTCCACTGGCTGGGTCACGTGGAATCTCCCGGAAGCAGAGGCTGCCTCTGTCGATGCGGATGGGGGGGCAAGCTACGACTGTAGCAAAACTACGTAGCCGTTGGCAAGGGCATACGCTTTGCGCCGCAAGAAAGATGCCCGCCGCCGCTCCGGGCGCCCCCTAGGGGGTGGCTGGCGGGAACATGCGGCGCTCGCGCTCCAGCAGCTCCGCCAGGGTGACGGAGTCATAGACGCCTTCCAGGGCCTCGCGCGCCTGATCCCACAGGCTCATGAACACGCAGCCGCCCTTGAGCGGGCAGGGTTGGTCGGCGCCGGTGCGGCAGTCCACGGGCAGCATGGCCCCGTTGTACAGGCGGATGACGTCGCCCACGGTGATCTCCCCGGCCGGCCGGGCCAGGTGGAAGCCCCCGGCCTTGCCCCGGCGCGAGGTGACGAAGCCCGCCTGGCGCAGCTCCAGCAGTATGCCGTCCAGAAAGCGCTTGGGAATGGCCTGGGCCTGGGCGATGTCGCCCGCGGCGAGGACCGGGTCGGCCGGGTCCGCCTCGGCCCGGCGGGCCAGCTGGAACAGGGCGCGCAGGGCGTACTGGCAGCGTTGGGTCAATTGCATGCTATGCTCCCGGCCTGCGGCGGGGGCCGCTCAAGACGCAGATGGCCATGTCCGCCTTGGTGTTGTAGTCCTCGTCCATCTGCTCCCCCGTGGCGGAGTCGATGGCGATGCGCGCAAGCACGCGGATGCCGAGCTGCGCGCACAGGGCCTCGAAGTCCTTGATGCTGAAGAAGCGGATGGAGGGCGAGGACCACCAGGGAAAGGGCAGGCCCTCGGTGACGGGCGAGGTGCCGTTCTGCATGAGCTGGCGCACGGCCTCGGCGTGGGCGAAGTTGGGGAAGCTCACGATGCCCGTCTTGCCCACGCGCAGCATCTCCATGAGCACCGTGTCCGGGCGGCGCATGGCCTGCAGGGTCTGGCTCAGCACCACCACGTCGAACTGGCCGTCGGCGAAGGCGCGCAGGCCGTGGTCCAGGTCGCGCTGGACCACGCACAGGCCCTGGCCCACGCAGTCCACGATTGATTGCGGGTTCAGCTCCAGCCCCAGCAGGGTGGCGCAGCCCCTGGCCCGCAGGCGCGAGAGCAGCTGGCCCGCGCCGCAGCCCAGGTCCAGCACGCTGGCCCCGGCGGGAATGAGCCCGCCGATGCGGTCCAGGTCCAGGCGGTTCTGGTAGAAGATGCTGCGCACGTTGGTCTCGGCGGCCTGGCCATTCCGGGCGGCCTCTGCGCCCTCCGGCAACCCGGCCGCCACGCAGCCGCAGCCCTGGTCCAGAAAGCCGGCCATGAGCGGCCCGTACACGTGCAGATCGTTCTCCAGCAGGAAGGCGTCGTGGCCGCAGTCGCTGTCCACCTCGATGGCGCTGACGCTCTTGCCCTGGGCCATGAGGGCGTCCACCATGCGCCGGCTGTGGGCCGGGGGGAACAGCCAGTCCGTGCGGAAGCTGGCGATGAGCACCGGGCTCGCGATGCGCTCCATGGCCGCCTCCAGGCTGCCGTGGTCGCGGCCGAGGTTGAAGTGGTCCATGGCGAGGGAAAGGGTCACGTAGCTGTTGGCGTCGAAGCGCTCCACGAAGCGGCCGCCCTGGTAGGCTAGGTAGCTGCCCACGCTGAACTCCTTCTCGTAGGCGTAGGCCACCTCGCGCGGGTGCTCGCGGTCCGGGTCGAACTTGCGCGACATGGTGCGGTCGGACAGGTAGGTCACGTGGCCGATCATCCGCGCGATGGCCAGGCCGTCGTCCGGGCGCAGCTCCTGGTCGTAATACTGGCCGCCGTTGTAGTGCGGGTCCTTGAAGATGGCGTTGCGGCCCACGATGTCGAAGCTGAGGGCCTGGCTGGACAGGCAGTGCGTGGTGGCCAGCAAGATGGCCGAGCCCACGCGCTCCGGGTGCTCAATGGCCCAGGTCAGCGCCATCATGCCGCCCATGGAGCCGCCGATGACCGCGCGCAGCCGCCCGATGCCCAGCTCGTCCAGCAGGCGCTTCTGCACCTCCACCATGTCCGCGATGGTGATGCGCGGGAAGTCGCCGCCATAGGGACGGCCCGTGCGGGGATCAATGCTCGACGGGCCCGTGGTGCCCCGGCACCCGCCCAGCACGTTGGCGCAGATGACGAAGTAGCGGTCGGTGTCCACGGCCTTGCCCGGGCCCACGGCGATGTCCCACCAGCCGGGCGTGTCGTCCTCGCCGTGCCGGGCCACGTGGGAGTCGCCGGACAGGGCGTGGCACACGTACACCGCGTTGTCCCGGGCCGCGTTCAGCTGGCCGAAGGTCTCGTAGCACACGCGCACCTCGGGCAGCTCCCCGCCCAGGCGCAGGGGCAGCGGTCCGGGCAGGGTCAGCACGCGCGCAAAGGGCAGCTCGCCCGCGCCGCGCGCGGCGTCGCTTGAGGCGAAGGCCGGATCGCTCATCTGCAGGCTCCGCCGCAATCCACGGCCTTGCGCAGGGCCTGGTCCAGGTCGGCCACGATGTCCGCCACGTCCTCCAGGCCAACACTCAGCCGGATGAACTCCGGCGTGACCCCGGCGGCCAGCTGCTCCTCGTCCGAGAGCTGCTGGTGCGTGGTGGTGGCGGGCTGGATGACCAGGGTCTTGGCGTCGCCGATGTTGGCCAGGTGCTTGGCCAGGCGCAGGTTGTCCACGAAGATGCGGCCGGACTCCCTGCCGCCCCGTATGCCGAAGCCCATGATGGCCCCGGCCCCGGCGGGCAGATACTTTTGCGCGTTCTTGTGGTCCGGGTGGTCCGGCAGGCCGGGATAGTTCACCCAGGCCACGGCGGGATGATCCTTGAGCCACCTGGCCACGGCCAGGGCGTTCTCGCAGTGGCGGGGCATGCGCAGGTGCAGGGTTTCCAGCCCCAGCAGGAACAGGAAGGCCGCGAAGGGGCTCATGCAGGCCCCGGTGTCGCGCAGCCAGTGGGTGCGCATGTGGATGATGAAGGCCAGGTTGCCCAGGGGCTTCAGGGCCTCGGTGAAGACCAGGCCGTGGTAGGCCGGGTCCGGCGCGGCGAAGTCCGGCCAGCGCGCGGGGTCCGCCGCCCAGTCGAAGGTGCCGCCGTCCACCACGGCGCCGCCCACGTGCACGCCGTGCCCGCCGATGAACTTGGTGGTGGAGTAGACCACGATGTCCGCCCCGTGCTCGATGGGCCGGAGCAGCATGGGCGTGGCCACGGTGTTGTCCACGATCATGGGCACGCCGATGGCGTGGGCCGCGTCGGCCACGGCCCGGAAGTCGGCCACGTCGTTTTTCGGGTTGCCGATGCTCTCCAGGTACACGCAGCGGGTGTTGGCGTCGGCCAGCGTGGCGATCTGTCCCGGCTGGCCGGGATCGAAGAAGCGCACCTCCACGCCGAACTTCTTGAAGGTCTGTGTGAACAGCGTGGTGGTGCCGCCGTAGAGGCTCTTGCTGGCGATGAAATTCTGCCCGGCGTGGGCCAGGGTGAGCACGGCCCCGGTGATGGCCGCCTGCCCGGAGGCGAAGCACAGCGCGCCGACGCCGCCGTCCAGCGCGGCCAGGCGCTTCTCCAGCACGTCGTTGGTGGGATTCATGAGGCGCGAGTATATGTTGCCGAACTCCTTCAGGGCGAAGAGATCGGCCGCATGCTCGGTGCTGGTGAAGTTGTAGGAGGCGGTGGCGTAGATGGGCACCGCGCAGGCGTGGGTGGCCGGGTCGTCGCCCTGGCCGGCGTGCAGGGCGCGGGTGCCCAGGCCCAAGGTCTTTTCTTTGCTCATGGCGCTTTCTCCTTTGTTCGACGCGTCAAACACTACCATTTTGATACGGTTATCCTCGGCGCGTTCGGCTGTCAACGGCAAAGATGCGGCGCATGCGCGGGCAGCGGCAGTTTGCGGAAGGAATCAGGCCGCGGGGGCCAGGCGACAGGACGTCCGGCCTACCGCTTCGGCCCACTGCCATCGGGGTTCCAGGGCCGAACGCAGCCTGTCCCCGCCAGCGGGAACCACGATGACCGCGCGCGGCCCCCAGGCCGGGCCGATGCCGCCGTGCGCGCCCTGGGCCTTCAGATGCTCGGCGAAGGCGTCATGCTCCAGGAAGCCCGTGTCCACGCGGTTGGCCGTGGCGTTTTTGAGGGTGGCCAGGCCGTCGCCGCCGCCGGCCAGGAAGCTGTTGGTCACCAGGCGGTAGGTGGCGGCCATGTCCAGGGGCGCGGCCGTGCCGTCCGTCCCGCGCAGGGCGAGTCCGTCCACGCGGCTGCCCTTGGGGCGCTCCGGGTGCACGGCGTAGGTCAGGCCTGCGGTGTGGATGAGGGCGATCCTGCGCGGGTCGCCGTTTTCCGGCGGCCGGGTGCGGATGCGGAACTCGTAGGCGTCTTCCAGGGCGTCCTTCACCTGCGCGCCGGTGAGGTCCATGGCCACCAGGGTATTGCCGAAGGGCAGCACGCCCATGACCAGCCCCTGGGTCACCGGCCCGGCCAGCATGTCGCGGCGGATGCCGCCCGCGCCGACCATGGCGATTTGCGCGCCCGGCACCTTGGCCAGGTAGGCGTCGGCCACCAGGGGGCCGGGGTCGGTGGCGGTGCCGCGCAGCATGTCCACGCGCAGGGTCACTCCCAGGGAAGAATTCTGGAAGGCCGCGATCTTCTCCGCATAGGGCTTGAGCATGGCCAAAAGGGCCGGGTCGCCCGGGCCCACGCTGGCCGCGCCGGAAGCCTCCACCGCCGCCCGGAGGGCCCGGCCGTCCTGAGAGGCGGGATCGACGGTGAACGGTCCCACGCGGAAGGGCTCGGACACAAGCAGCTTCGGCGCGGCGTCGTAGCCGGCCACGCGGCCCTGGGCGTCGAAGCGCACGGAAAGCGCGCCCAGCGCCTCGCCCCATTTCCAGGCCTGGACCACGAGCACCGTGTCGCCCCCCGGCCCGCGCACCACGGTGGGATACGGCCCGGCGGGCGTGAGGCCCAGGCCGGCCAGGGCCGCGCGCTCGCCCAGCAGGGTGTGGGTGTGCCCGCCCACGATGACGTCCAGGCCGGGCACGGCGCGCGCCAGCCGCTGGTCCACGTCGTAGCCGTTGTGGGAAAGCAGCACGATCTTGTTCACGCCCTTGGCGGAGAGCTCGTCCACCGCCGCGCGGATGGCCGGGGCGGGATCGAGGAAGCGCGCGCCGCCGACGCTTTCGGTCATGAGCGGGGTGGACACCGTGGTGGACCCGATGATGCCCACGCGCTCCACGCCGCCGGGGGTTCTATACTCGCGGATGACAAAAGGCCTGATGCGCCCGGCCAGGGCGGGCTCGGCGGACACGTCGACGTTGGCCGAGAGCACCGGGAAGCGCGACAGCTCCAGCATGCGGCCCAGGTGCGCGGCCCCCTTGTCGAACTCGTGGTTGCCCAGGCACATGGCGTCCAGGCCCAGCTCGTTCAGGAAGGCGAAGTCCGCCGCGCCCTCGAACACGTTGAAGTAGAGGGTGCCCTGCACGGCGTCGCCCGCATGCAGCGCCATGACGTTGCCGCCGCCCGCGCGCAGGGCGTCGAGCCCGGCCTTGAGCCGAGGCATGCCGCCGAGTTTCGCCCGGATCTCCTGCCGCTCGCCGTCCACGTCCACCACGAGCTTTTCCTCGGAAGGCTCGATGGCCGAGTGGGTGTCGTTCACGTGGGCGATGGTCAGGCTGAAGGGGCTGGCCGACAGGCTGCCGGACCGGCTGGGCGGCTGGCTCCCGGCCGCGCAGGCGGCCAGGAAGAACGCCAGGGCAAGGGCCGGCAGCGAGCGGAAGGCGCTTTTCAGCGCCGGGGAAGGAATGGATGTGCGCATGGGGCGGTCTCCTTGCCGGGTGCGGCGGAACAGGCGCGGGGGGCAGCGCCGGAAGTCTAGCAGTTCACCTGCCGGATGCTGCTGCCGCCCTTGGAGGGCAGCACGTCGATGCGCGCGTCGATGCGCTCCTTGAGCTCGGCCACGTGGGAAATGATGCCGATGAGCCGGCCCGCGCTGTGCAGCTCCATGAGGGTGTTCAGCGCGTACTCCAGGGTCTCGCCGTCAAGGGAGCCGAAGCCCTCGTCGATGAAGATGCAGTCCAGCCTGCGGCCGCCCTGCTGGGCCATGACCACGTCGGACAGGCCCAGGGCCAGAGCGAGGGACGCCAGGAAGGACTCCCCGCCGGACAGGGTGGAGGCGGGCCGCGTCTCGCCGGTGTGCGCGTCCTCCACGTCCAGGTCCAGGCCGCCAGTGCTGCGGCCGTCGTGGACCGCCAGGGCGCGGGCCAGGCGGTAGCGGCCCCGGCTCATGCGCAGCAGCCGCTGCGAGGCCGCCACGGCCACTTCCTCGAACAGGGCCGCCAGCACATAGCGCTGCAGGGTCATGCGCTCCGGGTTCTTTCCGGCCGCCAGGTCGGCCAGGTGCCCGGCCACGCGGTACTGGGCCTCCAGCTCGGCGGCGCGCCCGGCCTTCTCGCCGATGGCGGCGAGGGCCTCGCGCAGCTCCTGTCCGCGCTGGGCCAGCTCGCCCAGCTCCCGGCTCAGGCGGTCCGCCACGGTTGCGGCCTCCTGCCGGGCCAGGACAAGGGCCCCAAGGTCCGGCCGGACCCTGTCCGCGCAGGCGGCCTCGGCGCGGGCCAGACGGTCGCTGGCCGCGGCCAGGGACTCGCGGAACGCGGCCGCCCGCTTGCGCAGGGCCTCGGCCTCGGGCCGGGGCAGTCTGGCCTCCCGGTATTCCTGGATGGTCATGAAGCCGTCTGTGAGCAACCGCCGCTCAAAGGTCTGGCGCTGCCCGGCCAGCAATGCCGAGGCGTCCTGCGCGGCCTGCTCCAGCGCGGAGCCTTGGCCCTGGAGGGCGCTCAGCCGGGTTTCGATGTCGGCATGCTCCTTCTGCGCGCTCTGGAACGCCCGCTCCGCAGCCGGGATGAGCCGGGCCAGCTCGTCCAGCCGGGCCTGCACCGCGGCGGAATCCTCCGTCCCTGCGGCGGCGCCCGCGCGCTCCAGCAGGGCCTGGCCGGCGGCCAGCTCCGCGGCGGCGGCCGCGCGGCGTTCGTCGGCCGAGGCCTGCACGGCGAGGAGTTCGGGCCGCTGCGTGGCAAGCGTGTCGCGCTCGGCCCGGCTGCGCTCCAGGCGCTGGACCAGCCCGGCCAGACGCTCCTTGTCCGCCCGCGCCTTGGCCAGCTCTCCGGCCATGTCCCGTCCTTCCGCCGCCTCGCCCAGGGACTGCGCCAGCTGCCCCATGCCCGCGTCCATGCGGGCGAGGTTTTCCCTGGCCTGCCCGGCGGCCGCGCGGGCCTGCTCCAGATTCTTCTCCGCCCGCTGTTCCGCCGCCTCCGCCCTGGCCAGAGCCTGCTCGGCGTGGGCCTCCTGCCCGCCCGCCGCGGGCGCGGGGTGCTCCAGGGAGCCGCACACCGGGCAGGGCTGCCCTTCCGCCAGGGTGGCCGCCAGATGCGCGGCCTGCCCGGCCAGAAGGGCCCGCTGGGCCTCCTGGCGCTCCTGCCGGGCAGTGGCGAGGGCCCCGGCGCACGCGGCCTCGCGGGCCAGCGCCGCCGCGAGCCCGGATTCGGCCGCGCCGCGTTCCGCCAGCAGGCGGTCCAGCTGGGCGCGCTGCTCCAGCAGCCTCTGCAGGCGCGAAATGTCCAGGTCCAGGCGGGCGGCGTCGCCCACCTGCTGCGCAAGCCCCTCGATGCCCTTGGCCAGCTCCTCCAGCCGGCGGTCCACGGCGGCCAGCCGCTGGGCGGCCTGGACGGCCGCGTCGCGCGCCTCGGCCTCGGCCTTGCGGGCCTGGGCGGCCTGCCGCGCCGCCGTGTCGCGCTCCTTGAGCTGGGCCAGCCGCGCGGAGAGACGCTCCTGCTCGGCCGCCAGCTCCGGAATCCTGTCCCGCCCGGCCTGGGCCTGGGCCACGGCCTGGGCCGCAGCCGCGCGCCGGTTGTTCAGGACGTCGATGTCCCCGGCCAGGCGCTGCAGGACCTGGGCGCGCTGGCGGGCTTCCTCCTCTCCGCGGGCGATGGCCGCCTCCAGGTCCGCGTGCTCCAGGGCCTTGAAGGCCCGCCCGGCCCGGCGCTCCGCCGCTTCGGCCTCCGGCTGCCCGGCCTGCAGGACGCCCAGCGCTTCTGCCGCCTGGGCGCGTTCGCTGAAATCCCGGTCCACGGCCTGGGCCTGGGCCTCGGCCGCCTGGGCCTGGGCAAGGGCAAGGCGCGCGGCGTCGCGTTCAGCCCCGCGCTCGCGTTCCATGGCCGCGCAGGCCGCCAGACGCTCCTCCAGCTCGCCCACGCCGGCAACGCCCTTGGACGAAAGGATGGCCTCCATGCCCGCGCTCAATTCGCCCAGCAGGCGTTCCAGCTCGGCCCGGCGGCGCTTCAGCGCCTCCTCCACCAGCTTGTACTTGCCCGCGCCGAAGAGCTTCTGCAGGATCTTCTCCTTCTCGTCGCTCTTGGCCAGCAGCAGGCGGCGGAACTCGCCCTGGGGCAGCACCATCACCTGCCGGAACTGCTCGCAGGTGAAGCCGACCAGCTCCTCGATGCGCTGGTCCACCTCGCCCACCTTGGACAGGCGCTCGCCCAGCACCTGCCCGTCCGCGCCGATTTCGCAGAACTCCACGCGGTGCTTGCGCTCCACCGTCTTCCCGCGCGAGGCCACGTCCTGGGTGGGCTTGCGCTCCACCAGGAAGCGCCGCTCGCCCACCTGGAAGGACAGGCGCACCACGCACTCGTCCTCCGGCCGGGCCAGTTGGGAGCGCAGGTACTTGTCGTTCTGCTTCTCCCGCGCCTCGCCGCTGGCCTTGCCGTAGAGGGCGAAGCACAGACCGTCCAGCAGCGAGGTCTTGCCCGCGCCCGTGGGCCCGTTGATGAGCAGGAAGGGGGCCAGGCCCGTGCGCGTGAAGTCCACGCGCTGCTCGCCCGCAAAGGGCCCGAAGGCGTTCAGGGTCAGGGTCAGCGGCCTCATGCGCCAGCCTCCCCGCCGGCTTCGCCGGGCAAATTGCCAGCCGATTGGTCGGGTGATGTGCCGGGTGATGTGTGCGTCCGCTGGCTTGCCCGCTGGCGGGCCGATTGGCTGGCCGGCTGATTGGCTGATTGCCCGGCCTGTTGCCTAGCCTGTTGCCTAGCCTGTTGGTTGGCCTGTTGGTTGGCCTGTTGGCCCCGCGAGCCGCCGCCCGATTCGCCGCCCGGCTCGCCGCCTGCGTCATCAGGCATCCCGCCCAAAACCTCGGCCCGGAGCATCTCGTCCACCACGGCGCGCAGGGCGTCCTCCTCGGCCGGGTCCAGCTCGCGCCCGCCCGCGCGGCGGAAGAAGGCGGCAACAATGTCCCACTCGCTCTTGCCGCGCACGCTGATGCCGCCGCCGTCCCCCTGCCCCTCTGCGCCGTAAATCGCCTTGGTGATGCTGAGCACGTTGGGATAGGCTTGGCGCAGCTTGGACGCGTAGTCGTACAAAGCGCCCCTGTCGGTCAGCTCAATCCACAGGTAGTCGTCGCGGCCGGGGTCGGAATCGGCCCGGGCCAGCAGCTCGCCCAGCTCGCCGCTCAGGGCGCGCATGTCGCGCCTGGGCGTGAGGGGCACCAGCTCGCGCGTGAAGGTGCCGTCGGCCGCGAGGTCGTACAGGGCGGCGGACTTCACGTGGTCCACCTCGGAAAAGGAGTACTTGAGCAGGCTGCCCGCGTAGAAGGCGTTCTGCGCCACCTGCTGCGGCCGGTGCAGGTGCCCCAGCAGGGCCAGCTGGAAGGACGCGAAGTGCGCCGGGGACACCTGGCTGGTTCCGCCGATGCTCAAGGGGCGCTCGGAATCCGACGTGCTGCCGCCCAGGGTGAGGCAGTGGGCCAGGCACACGCGGCGGCCCTCCGCCGGGGGCAGAGACGCCATCACCCGTCCCAGGGCCTCGTCGAAGTCGCCGCCGGCCAGGTCGTCCTCGCGCTCCTTGAGCATGATGGGCGCGACGTACGGCAGGGGCAGGAAGCTCACCGGGCCGTGGGCGTCCTCCAGGGTCACGGGCACAATCTCCCCCGGCAGGCCGGGCGCGATGTGCAGCCCCCGCCCGCGCAGGAGCCTGCTGCCGAAGGCCAGGCGCTCCGGGCTGTCGTGGTTGCCCGGCGTCAGAATGACGGGGATGCCCATGTCCAGCACGAGCCTGGACAGGAACTCGTCCATGAGCTGGGTGGCCGCCACGGGCGGGATGGAGCGGTCGTACACGTCGCCGCTCACGGCCACCACATCGGCCTTGCCCTCGCGGGCGATGGTCAGGACTTGTTCGAGCACATGGGCCTGGTCCCCGGTCATGGAGACCTCGTGGACCAGCTTGCCCAGGTGCAGGTCGGCCAGATGCAGGATGCGCACGCGTTTCCCCCCTCGGGGCGCGGTGGCCGCCCCAGCGCAGTCTATGCCCCAGCGGGGCGGTTCCCGTCCAGCATCGGGCGGGCCAGCATCGGGCGGACCAGTGCCAGGCGAGGCCAAATGCAAAAAGGCCAGACGCGGCCATGTCAGACGGGCCAGGGCCGGGTGAGACCGGGCCGGGAGGGGCGAGGGGGGGAAGGGCCGGGCCAGGGGCCGCCTGGCACATTCATGACCTCGGCCAGATGCTCCGGCCTTTTGCTCCGGTCCTCTGCTCCGGTCCTCTGCTCCGGGCGTCGGCCTCGGATATCCTCCCTGACCAGCCAGCCGGCCCGCTTGCTGCCTGGGATGCGCCCGTGCTAGTCGCCGGGCTTCGGATCAAGAAGGGGGACCAACGTGGAAAAGCTGCTGTTCGGCGTCTCCGGCCTGCCCCTGGGCGACGGAAAGAAGAAGTTCAACTACGCCACCGGCATAGAGTACCTGGCGCGCATCGGCCTGGACGCCATGGAGATGCCCTTCGTGCGTTCGGTGAACGTGAGCGAAAAAAACGCCCCGGACATCCTGCGCGCCAAGCGGGACAGCGGTTTGTACCTCTCGGCCCACGGCTCCTACTACGTCAACCTCAACGCCGGGGACGAGGCCCTGCGGGAGAAGTCGCGGGAGCGCCTGGCGGCCGCGGCCCGGGCCGTGCGCCTGGTGGACGCGGACATCGTGGTGTTCCACGCCGGATATTACCTCGGCCAGGAAAGCGCGCAGGCCATGGCCGCCGTTTCCGAAAACCTTGCGCTGCTCCCGTCGGAGGGCGTGCGCTTCTGCCTGGAGACCACGGGCAAGCCCACGCAGTTCGGCACCGTGCAGGAGATTGCGGCCCTGTGCACAATCCACCCGCACTGCCGCATCTGCATCGACTTCGCGCACATCCACGCCCGGGACAACGGGGCCCTCAGGGGCTACGCGGACTTCGCGGCCATCCTGGAGCACGTGGGCCGCGAGCTGGGGCGCAGCGCCCTGGACGACCTGCACATGCACGCCGCAGGCATCAGCTACACTGCCAAGGGCGAGCGCTGCCACCTGCCCCTGCGCGAGAGCGACTTCAATTATGCGGCCATGCTCCGGGCCCTGAAGGACTTCCGCGTGGGCGGCCGGCTCATCGCCGAAGGCCCGCTGGTGGAGGGCGACGCCCTGCTGCTCAAGGAGGCCTACCGCCGCCTCTAAAGGGAGCGCCGCCGCCGCGCCGGGACGGTGAAAAGCGTCCAGCAGTCTCGCAGAATCGTTTGCATAGGCGCCCCGATTTCGGTATACACGAATACCCCCATACCAGAACAACCGTTTGCCGGACCGGAGACCGCATGGCCAGGCGCAAGGCCGCAAAAACGAGCGATCCATCCTTGGCCGAGGTTGCGGAAGGCGACCCCGGCTCCCGTTTGCCGTTCCCCGTTTTGGTCCTCGGCGCGTCGGCCGGGGGGGTGGAAGCCCTGCACTCCCTGCTGGGCGGCCTGCGGGAAGCGCCCCACGCGGCCATCATCGTGCTGACGCACGTGCCCGCGGACAAACACAGCCGCATGACCGAGGTGCTGGCGAGCTTCACCGCGCTGCCTGTACGCGAGATCGCCACCCCCACGCCCCTTGAGCCCGGCGTCGTCTACACCATGCCCGCCGGGCACGATCTGGAAATCACCCGCGGCGTGCTGCGCCTGGTGCCCGCCAGCCGCAACCTGGATTACCGCATCATCGACCGTTTCCTGGACAGCCTTGTGCGCGACCAGGGGGCCAACTCCGCCTGCGGCATCCTCTCCGGCACCGCGTCCGACGGCACCCAGGGGGCCGTGCGCATCTCCGAGGCCGGGGGGCTGGTGCTGGCCCAGGATCCCGCCACCGCGGCCCATCCGAGCATGCCGGAGAGCGTCATCGAGGCCGGCGTGGCCGACGCCGTGCTCGCGCCGGAGGAAATGGCCGCGCGGCTGCCGCGGCTCCTGGCGAGCATGGGCAAGCCCCGCGAGCAGAACCAGGCGGAAATCGAGGCGATACTCGGACTCGTGCGGCAGAGCTCAGGCCACGACCTCTCGGGCTACCGGCCGAGCAGCATCGCCCGGCGCATCCACAAGCGCCGGCTGCTGGCCGGACACGCGAACCTCGCCGGATACCTCAAGGCCCTGGAGGACGACCCCGAGGAATGCCGCCAGCTCTCGCTTTCGCTGTTCATCGGGGTCACCGCCTTCTTCCGCGACCCGGAAGGCTTCGCCGCGCTGCGGGAAAAGGTGCTGCCAGGGCTTTTTGCCGGGCGCACCCCGGACGAGACGGTGCGCGTGTGGGTGGCGGGCTGCTCCACCGGCGAGGAGGCCTACAGCCTGGCCATGCTCCTTGAGGGACACATGGAGGCCACGGGCGCGACCTGCGACGCGAAGATCTTCGCCACGGACATCGACCAGCGGGCCGTGGAGCGGGCGCGGGCGGGCCTCTACCCCGCGCGCGCGGTGCAGCACCTGGACGCGGAGACCCTGGAGCGCCACTTCACCCGCAGCGGCGAGGGATACCTCGTGACCCCCCGCCTGCGCAGCCGCATCGTCTTCGTGCACCACAACCTGCTGCAGGACCCGCCCTTCCTGCACATGGACCTGGTGGTGTGCCGCAACCTGCTCATCTACCTTACCCCGCCCCTGCAGGAGCGCGCCCTGGGCCTGCTTTCCGGGGCGCTCAATCCCGGCGGCTGCCTGTTTCTCGGCTCGGCCGAGAGCCTGGACACCCAGCTCCTGCGGCTGGAGACCGTGGACGCCAAGTGGCGGCTGTTCCGCAGCCGCGCCAGGGAGGACCGCCCCGGCCTGCGCCATGCCCTGGCCCTGCGCCGCTCCCTGAACCTGCCGGGCCCGCCGGTCCCGGTCCAGACGGCCCGGGCAAAGAGCCCCGCCGCGCAGGCCGCGGAGGCCCTGCTCAGCTATTTCGCCCCGGCCTCCGTGCTGGTGAGCCCGGAACACACCATTCTGCACACCACCGGCGACACCAGGCCCTATCTGTCCATAACCCCCGGCGAGCCCAGCCTGAACCTGCTGCGCCTTGTGCGCTCCGGCCTGCGCCACCCCTTGCGCAAGGCCCTGAGCGATGCCGCAAGCTCCGGCAGGCAGGTGCGCGTCTCCGGCCTGCGCCACGAGGAAGGCGGCGCGCAGGGCCTGGCCCTTGGCGTGGCCCCGGTGCGCAACGAGTCCGGGGCCCTTTCCGCCCTGCTGGTGGTCTTTGAGCAGCAGCCCCAGGCCCAGCCCCAGGCCGACGCCCTGGACTTCGAGCGGCTCTCGGAAAGCGGCATAGTGCAGCGCTACGAGGAGGAGCTGCAGGGCGTCCAGGAGCAGCTCAGCCGGGCCGTGGAGGACTACGAGAAGCTCAACGAGGAGCTGCGCGCCTCCAACGAGGAACTGCTCAGCATGAACGAGGAGCTGCAGTCCTCCAACGAGGAGATGGACGCCTCGCGCGAGGAGCTGCAATCGCTGAACGAGGAGCTTTCGGCCAAGCTGGAGGAGCTGGCCCAGGCCAACGCCTTTGTGGAGAACCTGCTGCGCAGCGCCAACGCGCCCATCGTGTTCCTGGACCGGGGCCTCTGCATCATGCGCGCCACGCCCGCCGCGGCCGAGATCTTCCACCTGGCCGTGGCCGACGCGGGCCGGCACCTTTCGGAGGTCAAGAGCCGCGTGCGCGACGACGCGCTCCTGGCCGACGCAGCCGAGGTGCTGCGCACTGGCAAGGAACTGGAACGCGAGGTGCAAAGCGACGACCGCCGCACCTACCTCAAGCGCGTGGCCCCCTTCGCCAGCGCGCACGGCGAACCCGGCGGCGTGGCCCTCACCTACTCGGACATCACCCGGCTGAAGGAAGCCGAGGCGGTGCTGCGCCTGAACAACGAGAAGCTGGAAGGCATGGTGACGGTGCGCACGGCGGAGCTGGAGCTGGCGCGCAAGGAATCGGAGCGCCGCGCGGCCGAGCTGGAGGCCATCATGGAGCAGGTGCCCGCGGCGGTGTGGCTCACCCGCGACCGCGAGGCCATGACCATCGTGGGCAACCAGGCCAGCTACCGCCTGCTGCGCATGGATCCCGGCTCCAACGTGAGCAAGGCCGCGGAGGGCGTGCCCTACACCCCCGTCAGCCGGGGCCTCCCCATGCCCCTTACGGAGCTGCCCATGCAGCGCGCCGCCCGCGGCGAGACCGTGAGCGGCCAGGAGATCGACCTCGTCTTCGCCGACGGGCACAAGCGCACCATTCTGGGCAACGCCGCGCCCCTGCGCAACTTCCTGGGCGAGTCGTACGGCGCCGTGGGCGCCTTCCTGGACGTCACGGAGTTCAAGCAGGCCCAGGCCCAGGCCCTGCGCTGGCAGCGCATCTTCGAGGAGTCCGGCTTCGGCCTGGCCATTGCCGACGTGGCGGACAACGTCTTCCTCACCGTGAACCCCTCCTTCGCGCGGGAGCGCGGCTACACCCCGGAGGAGCTCGCCGGCAGCCCCCTCCTCTCGATCTACCCCGAGGAGGTCCGCCAGGAGGTCATCGGCCACATCCAGGCGCTGGACAGGACCGGCCACGGGGTGTTCGAATCGCTGCACCTGCGCAAGGACGGCAGCACCTTCCCCGTGCTGGTGGAGATCACCGTGCTCAAGGACGAGGCCGGGCAGCCTGTCTCCCGAGTGGCCTACTGCCTGGACACCACGGAGCTCAAGCGCGCCCAGAGGGAGTCGCAGAGCTGGCTTGATGTGTTCGAGCGCGCGGCCTTCGGCATGGCCATCTCCAGGCTGCCGGAGAACGTGTTCCAGGACGTGAACCCCTTCTTCGCCAGCGAGCGCGGCTACACGCGTGAGGAACTCATCGGACGGCCGGTGACCACGGTCTTCCCGCCGCACTCGCACGCGGGGCTGCGGGAGAAATTCGCGGATATCGACGCAGCCGGCCACGGCCTCTTCGAGACCGAGCACATGCGCAAGGACGGCAGCACCTTCCCCGTGCTCCTGGAGCTGACCACCCTGCGCGACGAGAAGGGCCGGCCCGTGCAGCGCGTGGCCCACGTCATGGATCTCTCCACGCGCAAGGCGGCGGAGCGGGCCAGCCTGGAAACCCTGGCCAAGCTGGAGGCCGCCCTGGCCAGCATGACCGACGCGGTGTTCATCTCCGACGAGCAGGGCCACTTCGTGCACTTCAACGACGCCTTCGCCACCTACCACAAGTTCCCGGACAAGGAAAAATGCTCCAGAACCTTCGCCGAGTATCCGGACCTGCTGGACGTGTACATGGAGGACGGCAGCCCGGCCCCGGTGGAGCAGTGGGCCGTGCCCCGCGCCCTGCGCGGTGAGACCGCCTCAAACATCGTGTACCATTTGCGCCGCAAGGACACCGGCGAACGCTGGACCGGCAGCTACAGCTTCGGCCCCATCCGCAACGCCGAAGGCCGCATCGTGGGCTCGGTGGTTGTCGGGCGCGACATCACCGAAAGCCGCCTGGCCGAGCAGACCCTGCGCGAGATGGCCCAGCGCCTGGGCATGGCGCTGGACTCCGCCAACGCAGGCATATGGGAGTGGGACCTCGGCACGGACGAGAACTACTGGTCGCCGGAGGTCTTCCGCCTGTACGACCTCGACCCCGCGCAGGTCGTCTCGTCGTACGACTCCTGGCTCTCGGCCGTGCACCCCGCCCAGCGCGACGAAATGGTGCGGCAGGTGGGCCAGGCCGCCAGCAACCTTGACACCATCAGCATCGAGTTCCGCGCGAACACGAAGGACGGCAGCGAGCGCTGGCTGCTCTCCATCGGCCAGCCGCAGTTCGACTCCTCCGGCAAGGCCACGCGCTACCTGGGCATCGTGCTCGACATAACCGACCGCAAGCGGGCCGAGGCCAAGATGCGGGAGAGCGAGGCCCGCTTCCGCGACCTGTTCCACAGCTCGCCCGTGCCCTTGGGCGTCATGGATGCCAAGGGCCGCATCATCGACCTGAACCGCCGCTTCACGGAAACCTTCGGCTACACCCTGGAGGACATTCCCACCCTCCGCGACTGGCGCCGGAAGGCGTACCCCGACCCGAAGTACCGCGGCTCCATCTCCCCGGTGTGGGACAAGGCCCTGCTGGACGGCGCCGCCGAGGGGACGGAAATCCCCCCCTCGGAGTTCAGCATCACCTGCAAGAACGGCGAGACCCGCTTCGTCATCGTGGCCGGCATCACCACCGGCAAAAGCCTCGTGGCCAGCTTCACGGACATCACCGACCGCCGCCGGGCCGAGGACGCGCTGCGCGAGAGCGAGGCCAAGTTCCGCACCGTGGCCGACTACACCCAGGACTGGGAGTACTGGCGCGGCGTGGACGGACAGATCGTCTGGGTCTCCCCCGCGTGCGAGCGCATCACCGGCTACCAGGCCCGGGAATTCCTGGCAGACAGCCAGCTCGTGCTCGACATCATCCACCCGGAGGACCGGGCGTCCTTTGCCGGCCACCTCGGCCATGTGGACGAATCCGGCGAGGAGCTCCGGGACATGGAGTTCCGCGTTGTCCGCAAGGACGGCCAGGTGATCTGGATAAACCACAAGTGCAAGAGCATCCACGCGGACGACGGCGTCTGGATGGGCCGGCGCGCCTGCAACACCGACATCACCCGGCAGAAGCTGGCCGCGGAGAGCCTGCGCTACAGCGAGGAGCGCTTCCGCGCCCTCAGCATCACCAGCTCCCAGGTGGTTTACAGCGTCAACGCCGACTGGAGCGAGCTGCGCGAGCTCATGGGCAAGGGATTCATCCCCGACACCTCCGGGCCGGACCGCAACTGGCTGCAGCAGTACATCTACCCCGAGGACCAGGAACTCGTCCTCAACGCCATCAAGACCGCCATCGCCGACCAGGGCATCTACGAACTGGAGCACCGGGTGCGGCGGGAGGACGGGACCGTGGGCTGGGCCCACTCTCGGGCCGTTCCCATACGCAACGCCGCGGGCGAGATCACGGAATGGTTCGGCGCCGCAAGCGACATCACCGACCGCAAGCTCTCCGAGCTGGCCCTGGCCGAGCGGGAGGAGCAGCTGCGCCTGTTCGTGGAGCACGCCCCGGCCTCCATCGCCATGTTCGACGCGGACATGGTCTACCTGGCGGCCAGCCAGCGCTGGTGCGACGACTACAGCCTGCAGGACTGCGACCTGGTGGGCCGCAGCCACTACGAGGTCTTCCCGGAGGTTCCCGAGCGCTGGAAGGAGATCCACCGCCGCTGCCTGGCCGGCGCCGTGGAGCGGTCCGAGGAGGACCATTTCCTGCGCCTCGACGGCAGCAGGCAGTGGGTGGCCTGGGAAATCCGCCCCTGGCGCAAGGCGTCCGGCGAAGTGGGCGGCATCGTCTGCTTCAGCGAGGACATCACCGCGCGCAAGGAAGTGCAGGAGGCCATGCGGGCGGCCAGGGACGCAGCCGAGGCCGCCAACAAGGCCAAGAGCGAGTTCTTGGCCAACATGAGCCACGAGATACGCACGCCCTTGAACGGCGTGCTGGGCATGCTGCAACTGCTGAAGGGCGGGGCCTCGGCCCAGGAGCAGGGGCTCTACACGGACATGGCCCTGGAGGCCTCCAGGCGGCTCCTGTCGCTTTTGAGCGACATCCTGGACTTCTCCCGCATGGAGGCCGGGCACATGGCCCTTGCCCGGGAGCCCTTCCAGCTCTCCGGCGTCTTCGAGTCGGTGCACAACCTGTTCCTGGTCACCAGCCAGGCCAAGGGGCTGCGCATGGACTGCTCCATCGCGCCCGACGTGCCGGAGCTGATCCTGGGCGACGAGTCGCGCATCCGCCAGATCATGTTCAACCTGGTCGGCAACGCCCTCAAGTTCACCCGCCGGGGCGGGGTGCGCTTCGACGCCTGGAGCCGCCCCTTCCACGGCGATCCCGGACGCGTCCACCTGTACATCCGCGTCCGCGACACCGGCATCGGCATCCCCGCGGAGAAGATACACCACGTCTTCCAGCGCTTCACCCAGACGGACAGCTCCTACACCCGGCCCTTTGAGGGCGCGGGGCTTGGCCTGGCCATCGTCAAGCGCCTCACCGACGCAATGGGCGGCAACATCGCCGTGGACAGCACCGAGGGCGAAGGCACCACGCTCTACGTGCACCTGCCCATGGCCGTGCCCGCCCGGCAGAAGCCGGGCCAGGCCGCCCCCAGGGAAGCGGATGCGGCAAACCCCCTGCACGTCCTTGTGGCCGAGGACGAGGAGGTGAGCACCCTTGCGCTGACCACCATGTTCAGGCGCCTGGGGCATTCGGTCACGCACGTCTCCAACGGCCAGGAAGCGGTGGAGGCCGTGTGCCGGGAACACTTCGACTGCGTGTTCATGGATATCCAGATGCCGCTGGTCAACGGACTGGAGGCCACCCGGATGGTCCGCTCCCTTGCGGATCCCGCGCAGGCGGGAGTCTGGATCATCGCGCTCACGGCGTATGCCCTTTCGGGCGACAAGGAACGCTTCCTGGCGGCCGGCATGAACGACTACGTCAGCAAGCCCGTGCAGCTGAAGGAGCTTGAGGAAGCCCTGGCGCGCGTGCCCCTGGCCCGCCGGCCGCGGCAGTAAGGCGAGCTGCCCCCCGCAACAAACAAGGCCTTGCGAGAATTCTCGCAAGGCCTTGCTGTTTCTGGTGCCGGTGGGGGGAATTGCACTGCACGGGGTGCTTCAGCGCCCGTGCCTCCGCGCCGCCTCCCCTTTGGCGGTGGCTGGTGCGACTGGCGGGCCCGCCCCGGACGATGGCGTCAGGGCGGGCCCGCGTTTCAGGCAATGGACGATGCCGCCGCTAGAGCACCTTGAAGGTCTTCTCGCCGCCGGCGTGGATCACGTGCACCGCGCAGGCGATGCAGGGGTCGTACGAGTGCACCGAGCGCAGGATCTCCACCGGGCGCTCGGGATCAGCGATGGGGTTGCCCACCAGGCACTCCTCCACGGCGGAGAGCTTGCCCGCGGCGCAGCGCGGCCCCAGGTTCCAGGTGCTGGGCACCACCATCTGGTAGTTGGCCGTCTTGCCGCCCTCTATGCGTATCCAGTGCGAGAGCCCGCCGCGCGGCGCGGTGACGTAGCCCACGCCCTTGGCCTTGTCCGGCATCTTCCAGGACCTGCAGATCTCCACGTCCGGGTGCTTGGCCCTTGCGGCAAGGTCCCTGTGCCAGCCGCTGATGAGGTCCACCAGCACCTGGGTCTCCACCATGCGCGCCGCCGTGCGGCCCAGGGTGGAGAACATGTTCTCCGGCTTCAGGTTGCAGGCGCCCAGCCAGGCGTTCATGAACTGGAGCGTGGCCTTGTCCCCCCGGGCGTAGGCGATGGCCTGGCGGGCCAGGGGCCCGGTCTCCACGGATTCGCCCTTGTAGCGCGGCGCCTTGACCCAGGAGTACTTGCCGTTGGGGTCGAAGTCCCCGGGCACGGGCTCGGTGCGACCCTCGTACGGATGCCTGGCCTCGGCCCCCTGGTACCAGCTGCGGGTCACGTCCTCCTTCAGGGCCCCGGGGTCGAACTCCTCCACCTGCTTCAGGTTGCGCTTCCACATGACGCCGCCCCGGAAGGCCGGGTTCTTGCCGGTCTCGGGGTCGTGGAAATCGCTGAAGTCCATGTAGTTGGTGGTGCGGCCGTAGACGCAGGCCTCGGGGTAGCGGCGGCCCAGAAGGATCAGGTCGCCCATGTAGTTGTGCCGCAGGAAGGGGACGCATTCGTCGTAGATGGCCTTGAACTCGGCCAGGCGCTCGGGCTGCAGGCTCTCGTAGCAGGTCACCCCGCCCACGCGCATGGTCTGGGCGTGGGGGTTCTTGCCGGCGAAGATGGCCCAGGCGTGGGCCAGCTTCACCTGCACGCGCAGGCCCTCCAGGTAGTTGGAGGCGAGGATGAGGTTTTCCTCGGGCGTCAGCCGGTAGCTGGGGTGCCCGCCCAGGAAGTAGGCGTTGGTGAGCCAGCCCAGCTGGCCGCTCTCCACGAATTTCTTCAGCTTGGCCTGGACGATGAAGTAGTCGCCGGGCTGCACCTCCCGCCCGGAGACCTGGGTGGCCAGCTTGGCCGCGGCCACGGGATCGGCCTTGAGCGCGGTGGCCATGTCGAAGTAGTCCAGCGCGTTCAGGTGGTAGAAGTGCACCAGATGGTCGTGGATGTTGAGCATGCCCAGGATGAGGTGGCGCACCAGCTCGGCGGCCGGGGGCGGCTTCACGCCCACGGCGTTCTCCACCGCGCGGATGCTGGCCAGGGAGTGGCTGTTGGTGCACACGCCGCAGGCGCGCTGCACGTAGTGGTGCACGTCCTCGGGCGGGCGGCCCAGCACGATCATCTCAAGCCCGCGGAAGAGCTGGGCGCTGGACCAGGAATTGGCGATGACCCCGTCCTTCACCTCCACATCGATGCGCAAATGCCCCTCGATGCGGGTGATGGGGTCCACGGTTATGCGGCCGGTGTATGCTTTCTCTGCCATGACGACACCTCCCTTAGGCCTTCTCGCCCTTCATGAGGACGTCGCGGTTGAACGGAGCGTACTGGTCCCAGAAGCCGGGCTCGCTGCAGCCGATGCAGGGCGCGCCCGCGCGCACGGGCCAGTTGGCCTGGTTGAACTGGACCGTTGGACAGTTGTTGAACGTGTAGGGGCCGCGGCAGCCGATCAGGTGCAGGCACCAGCCCGCGCGCGCCTGCTTGGACTCGAAGCTGGGCGCGAACTCGCCCGCGTCGAAGTGCTTGCGGCGCGGGCACTTGTCGTGGACCGTGGAGCCGAAGAACATCTTGGGCCGGCCCACGGCGTCCAGATCGGGCAGCCCCTTGGTCAAGAGGTGCACCACGGTTCCGATGAAGTTCACCGGGTTGGGCGGGCAGCCGGAGATGTTGATGGGTTTGATGCCGAGCGGGGCAAACGCCTCGCCCACGCCCACGGCTCCGCTGGGGTTGGGGGCGGCCGCCTGCACGCCGCCGAAGCTGGCGCAGGTGCCCATGGCGATGACGCCCTTGGCCCCCCCGGCCACGCGGGCGAACAGCGAGAGCATGGTCTCCCCGCCGACCCTGCCATACACGCCGCCGCCCTTGGCCGGGATGGCGCCCTCGATGGTGCAGAAGTAGCCCTCGGGGTTCTGCATGGCCTTTTCCAGGGCCTTCTCGGCCCCGTGGCCGGCCGTGGCCATGAGGCTCTCGCAGTAGTCGAGCGAGATGACCTCCATGATGAGCGTGTCCACGTAGGGGTCGATGGAGCGCAGGATGGCCTCGGTGCAACCGGTGCACTCCGCCCCGTGCATGTAGATGACACTGGGGCGCTTCTTGCTTTCCAGGGCGTGGGCCACATCGGCGGCGAAGGCCGGGGGCATGCCCATGGCCGCGGCCACTATGCCGCAGAACATCATGAAGTCGCGGCGGGACATGCGCCCGCCCTCAAGCTGCCGGTCCAGCAGTTTCGCGGAGATGCGTGTGGTGGAACTCATTGTTGCCCTCCTTTACTGCTTCTTGTGGCAGCCGCGGGTGCAGGAAATGGGCGGCATGGCCTGCTTGGTCAGGCGCTTCTGCTTGTGACACCCCAGGCAGCTGGTCGGGCTCGAATTGTGGAAGGCCCGGAAAAAGCCCGTGGGCTCATCCAGGCCCGGCTTTATGTGGCACTGGGTGCAGGGCAGAAACTGCCCCAGCGAGCGGTCCGATTCCTCGTGGTGGCAGGCCTTGCAGGGGTTGTACACCGCGTGGAAGCCGTGCGGGAACTTCACGGACCCGACCCAGGACGATTGCTGCGGGGTTTTCTCAGGGCGCTTGATGACGAGTTCCTTGGGCACCTCGTAGGCCGACGCCAAGCCGGAGAGCAGCGCCAGCACTGCCGTTGCCGTTACGATGCAGACGAACTTTTTCATTTCCTCCTCCCGAATAAAGAATGTCCGACATATGACACCATACATGATCCGGGGGGGCGGTCAAGGAGGGTGACCACGCTTTTGCGTCTTCTCGCCGGAGGCGCGCGCAAGAAAGCCATGCGGTCACGGGCAGGCAGGCCCCAGGCTGCAGGGCCTCCCGTGGCCCCAGCGCCCCCCGGCCCGGATGAAGAACAGCGCGATTGCAAACGAGAGGACAGGAGTGGGACACGGCGGAGGCCACAACGAAAAACCCCTTACGACTCGCATCGTAAGGGGTTGATTTCTCTGGTGCCGAGGGAGAGACGAGCCGTGCGAATCTCCTCAACACTCAACAGCCTGGGATGACAGGCAATCTCTTCAGAGGCGGGTACTGGTTGTACGTGCGCGTTGTACCTTGGGCGTGTACTGTGGGCGAGTCCAACCCCGCCAGCGATTCCTTAAGACGCCTTGAACTATGCAAGGATGCGTCGGAAAATCTCACTCAGGACTATGGCAACGACGATGATTTTCAGATTGAGCATGTACGGATGAGCTTTCGCATAGACCTGGAGCTTGGTGTTGGCTTCTGGGAAGCGGTTCACCCACATCCGGATACACCAAATGCCGAAGAACACGACTACTGGCACGGTGAACAGCACAACTCGCGCACCCAAGGTGTCCCTTAATGTCGGAGCCGTATGTCCAGGCCGCACCTGAGAGTTTGTCACAAGCAAAACAACCCAGGTCGCGACATACAAGGGGGCCACGATGTCCAGCGCGCGGGCAAGAACGGATTTGGCTTTGAGCATACGCAGTTCTGTCGCATGGCCGCCGGAGGAGGTCAATCACCCATCGCGGCATGAGTGGGGTGCGAGGATGACGGGGGACTCGTGGCGTACTGGTCCGAGTAGTCACCCACGGCCCTGGCCTGCCCAATACGTGCTGCCTCCACTTCTCGCTTCATGACCTCCAAGGCGAAGCGGCGATACCCTGGGGAGTCCTTCTCCAGGGCGATGCCGTGTTCCTTCAGCAAGCCATCAACTGTGGACTCGAAGAACTGGATGCTGTTGCGGCCAGGGCATCCTTCGTCTTGGCTTCCAGGGTGCGGAGTACCTCGGCATGGCCAGCAGGGAAGGCTGTGTCGAATGGACCTGGGGTGCTTGCCTTCTGGTTCTCCCAGTCTTCAAGTGCATCGCTCACGAGGCGGTCAAGGATGCGCTGGAGCTTCTCTGGGGTGCCGTCTGCGGTGGTCATCGAGGTGGGGCCTCCCTGCATGGTATCGAGCCTGACGAGGAATCGAGCAACAGCAGCACCTACCTGCTGGGCCTTGGCCCTGGCAAGCCTCACGTAGCCTGTGCCGAGGGTCCGCTTGATTTCCGTCCTGTCGAGGAGTGGACGCAGGCGATGGGGTACAGCGAGGCGGAAGTACCAGACGCCACCCTGACGATGAAGATGGGATGGGCTGAAACGAAACATCGGGCCAAACCTTTGCGGCTTGTACCCGATGCTTGTACCTGTCTCGTGGGCAGGTTCTGGGAGACTGACTCAACGTCGAATCATTCCGAATCGTTGAGGAACTTGCTGGTGCCGAGGGAGAGAATTGAACTCCCCACACGGGGATTTTCAGTCGCCATCCTGTGTTTCATCGACTATCACTTTTCATGCCCGCAAACCTTGACTATCAGGCAATCCCCTCTTATCGTCTTTCACGTGAACTCACCCCAGAACACCCTTTTTCACCGGAAAAAGTAGTACAGGGGTAGTACAACTTTTCAGGGGGTCGGCATGGCGATTTCATGGAAAACTGCGGTGAAGGGCGTCCGCTACCGGGAGCACCCCACACGCAAGCACGGCAAGCGGGCTGACCGCTATTGGGCCTTGCAGTACAAGTTGCACGGCAAGGTCATCAATGAGGCCGTGGGCTGGTGGTCTGACGGGCACAACCAGGAAGAGGCCGAGGGCTACTTGCGGACGCTGCGCCAGAATTGGAACTCCGGCGAAGGGCCGCAGACCCTTGTGGAGATTCAAGCCGAGGGCAAGGCCCTGCGGACAGAAGAGGCCCGCCGCGACATTTCCCTTGCCGACTACTGGACGGAGAATTACGCGCCCCAGGCCCAGCAAGGCAAACGCCCTGAAACTTGGCGGGGTGAAGAGCGCAACATGCGCTTTTGGCTGGCCCCGGCAGTTGGGCAAATGCCGCTGCGCAAGATTCACCCCCGCAATCTGGAAGCACTGCGGCAGAAGATGGTTGCCGAGGGCAAGGCCACCAGAACGATTCAGCACGTGCTGGCAACCCTGCGGGCCGTCTGGAAACATGCGAAGCGCTGGGGAGTGGTTGAAGGCGACTGCCCGGCCAAGGGCGTAGAGCTTGGGCGCATCGACAACGGGCGCGTCCGCTTTCTGGACCCTGCCGGGGTGAATGAGTTACTAGACGCGGTGCGGGAACGAGACG
The DNA here is from genome assembly GCA_016218665.1 of Desulfovibrio sp. GTDB lineage: Bacteria > Desulfobacterota > Desulfovibrionia > Desulfovibrionales > Desulfovibrionaceae > Humidesulfovibrio. The sequence goes on from JACRDI010000008.1 coordinate 205,996, forward strand.
AAAACGCTTGGCGCTTGTGCCTCATGGCCTCGCACACCGGGGCGCGGCTTGGGGAGCTTGCGGCGCTTCGCTGGGCTCATGTTGACCTTGCCGGGGGCTATCTCACGCTGGTTCACACCAAGACGGGCAAGCCCCGCGCCTTCCCCATGACTCCGCAGGTTGCGGCAATGCTGGCAGAGATTGGGCCGGGCGCTGCAAATGAGCTTGTGCTGACCAACGCGGACGGCAACCCCTGGCGGACCCAGCCGAACGCCTTCCGCCGGGCCGTGGCTGCGCTGGGCCTGAATGACGGGCGCACGGACGCACGGGAAAAGATCGTGTTCCATTCCCTGCGGCATAGCGCCGCCTCGCTCATGTTGGCGGGGGGCGTTGACGCGCGCACCATCATGGAGCTTTTCGGCTGGTCCACCCTCGCCATGCTCCAACGCTACACACACCCCGGAGCCGAAGCCAAGGCCCGCGCCGTTGCTACGCTTGGGGCAGCCATGAACGCGCAACCCGGCAAGGTATTGCCCTTCAAAAGAGCTGGCGGGAGTCCTCTTGACAGCACGGCACGATAGCACTATCTGATAGCAGGAAGATATGAACAACAGGCAGCGAAAAACACTAGCGGCGGTCTTTGCCTTACCCGCTTCGGGCAGCATCCATTGGGCGGACATAGAAGCGCTGCTTATTGCCGCAGGGGCCAGGGTTGTGGAAGGGCGCGGTTCACGTGTCCGCTTTGTGGCGGGGGCGCTGGTAGCCACCTTCCATCGGCCCCACCCGGAAAAAGAGGCCAAGCCGTACCAGGTGCGGGCGGCAAAGGAATTTCTTGCAGAAATAGGAGTGAAGCCATGAGCACCATGACGTACAAGGACTACAGCGCCCGGATTGAGTTTAGCGACGAGGACGGCTGCTTCATTGGCCGTATGGCGGGCATCCGTGATATCGTCACCTTCCACGGCGATTCCGTGGCGGAGCTGCGCGCGGCCTTTGAAGAGGCCGTCAACGACTACCTTGAAACCTGCGAGCGTGAAGGGCTAAAGCCCCAGCGCCCGTATTCTGGCAAGGTGATGCTGCGCATCCCCCCAGAGGTCCACGCCCGCGCGGCCATGCAGGCCGAGGCCCACGGCAAGTCGCTCAACCAGTGGGTGGCCGAGGCTCTGCGGCACGTGAATTAGGCGGGGTCCAGGGCCGGAACGTAGAGAAAGGCCGCGAGTCCGGGTGGAGTGGCGGCCTTTCGAGTGATGATCGTGCGTGGCGCGGCTTGTGCGGGGCCTTGCATGGGTAAGATATAAGCCCGCAGTTGTTCTGTGTCAACATTTCCAGGGCCTAGGGGCGGCCTAATTACCCGTCCCGAAAAGCTGCCTGCCCCTGGCGGCCTGGCCCTGGACTCTACAAGGGGATAGCGAAGGGGGCTTGCGCATGGAATATATCGACGGCCAAGCTGTTCTTAAGAAGTACGGCATATCTGTAGGCGAACTCGTGAAGGCCATTCACGACGGGCTCCCGGCATATGACGCGGTTACTGGAAAGAGGGTCATTGACCAAGACATGATGATTGCCTGTCCAAAGTACGAAACAGAAGAGCAAGCCGCTAAAGCTGTCGATTATGTTGACAACATGCTTGCGGCAACACGGATGAGTCAGGGAATGCCGCCATTTCGTGACTATTCACATTCAGGGGCAGGTTACATAGACGCCGTTGTGCGGAAGGATAAAGTTCAACTCTTTTTGAAGAATTGCAAATCATATAAGTTTCCAGAAGGATATGACCAACCACAAGAGCCTTGCGGCATATTCCCGCTGCGGTACGACACATTCCACCGTGAATATGCAGAAGCAGTGCATCTTAAGATGCATGGCGACAACGAAACCGTAATCGGATTGTATCAAAAGCTCATCGGGGCGATGCGCCTTCCCGTGGCGGCTGTTGAAGAACGATTTAGAAAGGCTTCCTCAGACAGTGGGATTGATATCCGCCATGTGCCGCTTACGCCGGGGCAAGACTGGCTTGGGAACACAGACCCTCTCCTGAACCGAAAGCAGATAGCCCGCCCCATTTCTGTCTTTGATCTGCTTGCCAGGTGGTCGGGCGCATCCGGCGAAAGCATGGGCGCACTCTCTGAAAGGCTTGTGCGATTCCACAAACATGGCGCTCTGCATCTCTTTGAGCCCCAGCAAAAGGGGCCGCGCATTCTGTACGCCCCTTCAACAAAAGACGCGGCGGCAATCGAGATTGATTGTGCGGCGGCTTCGCATGACAGATGGACGGAAGGAAGCCAGGCCGCCAACGATTTGTCCGGCCTCTTTGCGGACATGGCCGAAGTGGAGGCCCTTGAGGCTCAATACGATTCCTTGAAGCCTATAGCTTCCGACAACAGCGGCCAGGAGCCCGGACAGGTTGCGCCGATGGGGATAGTTGAAGCTGAAGATACGCCAGGGGCCAAGCCCACACCTGAAAACATGCTTCGGATGCACCAGGCAAACCCGGAGAAGTGGACTCGTAAGGCGCTGGGAGACAAGTATTTTCGCAATTCTCCAGGCGAGAATGACGAAACGGTCAAAAGTCGCCTTCAACGGTATCTCGCCAAGATCAGCAAAAGGCCAAAAGCATAATTGACTGGTGCATGGTGCATGGGGGGGTGCATTTTTGAACCGAGTATGCACCTCTCGTCTTATGTTGCCCTGTGCGAGTATTCTTCATTGATTCCAAAACATTCCAAGCTGCAAAAAACTTTCTGTCACATAGCATAACTGTGCTTGATGCACCGCCCCAGGTGCAACGGACACTTCTAGGAACTGGTGGGACATTGGTCCTCGCCGGAACCTAGAACCCGGAGCACAGCACAATGAACACCGACTCTTACGCCGAACTCGAAAGAACCCTGCCTCCAATCCTCTCCCGAACCGAAGTCCCAAAGCTCACAGGCGGCCTAATCTCCGCCGGGCGCTTGGCAAACTTGGATTGCCTGGGCCAAGGGCCGCGCCGCATTACCTTGGGCCGCAAGGTGGGCTACACCCGCGCCGATTTCATCGCGTGGATGCGCTCACGTGGCGGACAGTCCGAGGTGGAAGGGTAGCCGCCATGCAGAAAACAGAAAACCCCGGATTCGTGGTCCGGGGCTCTGTGCTGGTGCTGAAAGTCTGCGTTGCTTGTGAGACTTTCTTACACCGGGCGGGCCTCGCCGTCAAACTCTGGACCCTGCGCTGGCTGCGCACCCTCACCTCTGAAATGGGCATGGCCTGTAGCCGATGGACTGACAGGCTCACCATTGCCATTGAAGGGGGGAGCCGATGACAAGCGCCGTGAATGCCTTCCGCGCCCGGTTGGAAGAGGCCGGGCTTGTGCCTGGGGAGATCATCGCGGACGGCCAGCTCCACCGCTGCGCCACGGTGACAAAGCCCCGGTCCGTGAACGCTGCCTACATCGCTCACCTGGACGAACCGCCTTCTCTCTGGTGGCTTGATTGGGCCACGGGCCAGGGGGGCACCTGGACCGCCAAGGAAGAACGCACCCTGAGCCCAGCCGAGCGCCAGGCGCTACAGGCCCGTATCGAGGCGGACCGCCGCGCACGACAAGAGGAAGAGGTCAAGCGCCATGCCGAGGCCCGCGACAAGGCCCGGCGCATCCTGGCCGAAGCCACGGAATGCACGGCGCACCCCTACCTTGAGCGCAAGGGCGTGAAGCCCTGCCCCGGCCTCAAGATCGGCACGGACGGGCGGCTGGTGGTGCCTTTGCTGGGAGAGGACGGCAAGCCTGTGTCGCTGCAATTCATCGCAGAGGACGGCGGCAAGCTGTTTCTCGCTGGCGGGCGCACCAAGGGCGGATACTTCGCAATCAAGGGGGCCGCTGGCCCGCTCTACATTGCCGAGGGCTTGGCAACGGGCCTGAGCATCCTTGAGGCCACGGGGCAAACGGTCCTCTGCGCCTTCAACGCCGGGAACCTTGAGCACGTGGCGGCCCTGGCCCGGCAGAAGTACCCGGACCGGGAGCTTGTGCTTTGCGCAGACGATGACCACGGCACAGACGGCAACCCCGGCCTGAGCAAGGCGACTGCGGCGGCCCTGTCCGTGGGCGCATCCTTGGCCGTGCCGAGCTTCAAGGAACCTGCCGGGCGCACTGACTTCAACGATCTGCACCAAGCAGAGGGCCTGGACGTGGTGCGGGCGCAACTGGCGGCGGCTGCGAAGCCCGAGGCCGTTCCCGTATCTGCGAAGAACAGGAAGAGCACAGGGAGTGCGCTGGGCAACTCTTTCTCCCTCCGTGACTCCGGCGTGTTCTTCATGGAGGTGGATAAAGACGGCAACCCGGAATGGCACTGGGTATGCTCCCCGCTGCGCATCCTGGCCCGCACACGGAATGCGGACGGCCAAGCCTGGGGGCATCTCTTGGAAGTGCTTGACCCTGAAGGCCACGCGCACCGTTGGGCCATGCCTGCAAGCCTCATGGCTGGAAGTGGTGACGCCTACCGCGCCGAATTGCTGTCCCTGGGCCTGGGCATCGCACCTGGCTTGAAAGGCAAGCAACGCCTGGACCTCTTCTTTAGCACGGCCAAGGTTGACGGCTTCGCCCGGTGTGTTGACCGCATCGGCTGGCAGGGCAACGCCTTTGTGCTGCCTGATTCGGTTTACGGTGAACAGGCCGGGGAATTGATCGTGCCGCAGGGCATCCCGAGTGAAAATCCGTTCCGCCAGAAAGGAAGCCTTGAAGAATGGCGGGAGCACGTGGGCCGCGTCTGCGCTGGAAACTCCCGGCTTGTTCTGGCTGTGTGCACGGCCTTGGCCGCGCCGCTCTTGGAGCCTTTGGGCCAGGAATCCGGGGGCCTTCATATGGTGGGCGGCTCTTCTCTGGGCAAGACAACTGCGCTACGCGTGGCCGGGTCCGTGTGTGGCGGCGGGCCGGGCGGATTCATCAAGCAATGGCGGGCCACGGACAACGGACTTGAAAGCATCGCGGCGGCCCACTGTGATGCGCTCTTGTGCCTGGACGAAATGGGCCAGGCCGGGAGCAAGGTAGTTTCCGAGGTGGCTTACATGCTGGCGAACGGCCAGGGCAAGGGCCGTGCATCTCGGGACGGCCAGGCCCGCAAGGTTCACACGTGGCGCTTGCTCTTCCTTTCCACTGGCGAGATCACGCTTGCGGACAAGGTGGCAGAGGACGGCAGGGGCCGGGCCAAGGCCGGGCAGGCCGTGCGCGTGGTGGACATTCCCGCCGATGCTGGGGCCGGGCTCGGACTGTTTGAGGCTTTGCACGGGTGCGAGAGTGCGGACCTGTTCGCCCGCCAGTTGAAAGAGGCATCGGCCAACTACTACGGGACGCCGCTCCGGGCCTTCCTGCAAGCCCTGGCAGCGGACCGCGACACGCTCACCCGTCAGGGGCGAGAGATCATGCACACCTTCGAGACGGACAACTGCCCCGAGGGCGCGGACGGGCAAGTGCGCCGGGTGTGTGGGCGCTTCGCGCTGGTGGCCGCCGCCGGAGAGCTTGGCGTTTCCCTTGGGGTGCTGCCCTGGCCCGCTGGCGAGGCTTCCAAGGCCGCCGCTACATGCTTCAAAGCCTGGGTTGAACAGCGCGGAGGCACGGGCGCGGCAGAGGTGACGGCAGGACTTGAGCAGGTCCGGCGCTTTTTCCAGGCGCACGGGGCTGCCCGTTTTGAGGACTTGGATTCGGAAGAGCACCGCGCCGTTGTCAACCGTGCCGGATACCGCCGCCGCGAGAATGGCGAGGCCGTGTTTCTGGTGTTCCCCGAGGTGTTCCGGCAAGAGGTCTGCGCGAGCTGCAATCACAAGATGCTGGCGGGGGAGCTTGTCCGCCGTGGCCTGATTGAGGCGCAACACCCACACCAGACAAGGAAGCTGCGCAATCCCGCAGGGCGCTTCTATGTCGTGCGCGCTGCAATTTTGAGTGGGGACGGTGGGGACAGTGGGGACACGCTAGAGCCCCAACGGTTTGAACTGTCCCCAGTTGTGGGAAAGCCGAGTGGGGACAGTGGGGACACCCGGCCCCCGGATGCCCCGTCCCTGGCAAGCGTCCCCAGTGTCCCCAGTGACGAATTGACAGAGTGGGGACGGCGCGAAGCAAGCAATACCAACGATGTCCCCAGTGTCCCCAGTGTCCCCAATGAAAACAGCATAAGCGCAACAATTCGCCCGAATACTGCGCCTGGCTGTGAGCCCTTACCGGACCGGGTGACAATATGACCGCCGCCCATTGGATTGAATCCCGAGGCGTCCGGGTCTGGGCAGAGGGTGACTTGCTCACTTTGGAGGGGCTGGCCGCTCTTGATCCGGAACAGGCGTCCGAGGTGTTGCATTTCGCCCGGCAGAACAAGGCGCGGCTGTTGGAAGAGCTTGGGGGGCCTCCGGGCCTCCCGGTCCGCCCCTGCCTGGGGTGCGGCAAGCCGTTCACGCCGTCTGATGAAAACAAGGTCTTTTGCCGGGCCAGGTGCTTCAACACCATGCGCGGGGTGCTGCAATGAAAATCATCCGCGACACCCGCGAGCAAGCGCCGTTCACCTTCGCCGGGTATGACTGCGAGGTGGTGGCCGGAACGCTCACCACGGGCGACTACAGCCTTGCCGGGCTGCTGGACCGCTGCGCCGTCGAGCGCAAGAGCCTGGACGATCTGCTGGGCTGCCTCACTGGCGAAGGCCGGGAGCGTTTCGAGAGGGAGCTTGCCCGCGCCCGTGGCCTGGACGCCTTTGCCGTGGTGGTGGAGGTGAGCTTTCAGGACATGGCGGAAGGCCGCTACCGGAGCAAGATGAAGCCACACGCGGCGCTGCAATCGGTTCTGGCCTTCCAGGTCCGCTACCGTGTTCCCTTCCTCTGGTGCGGAACCAGGGCCGGGGCAGAGTACGCGGCCTATCACTTCCTGCGGCACTATCTGCGGGAAGCGTCCACCAGATACAAGAGCATCCTTGAGGCCCACGGGCCGCAGGCAGCATAGGAGCTAATGACATGGCGAAACGTAAGGCAAAAGAAAAGCCCACGGACAAGGCCCCGGTGAAGATGCGGGAAATGACCCCGGCGGAACAGGCCAGATATGAAGCGTACAAGGCGCGGAAAGCGGCTACGCCTGAGCCGCTGAAATATGAAGAGAGGGAAGCACGGGACGGGGTGCGGCAGTTGGTCAACCGCCAGGATGCCCCGCCAGGCTTTGAAGTATCGGCAATGGCGGCGGCAACGGGCACAGTTGACCTTGGTGCGGGCACGGGCTTGATAAATCAGGTAGGCAACGCTGTGCCCACGTATAGCGACCCCGTAGCCCACGGAAACGACATCATCGCCAGAATGACGGACATAGCCCCTAGTGACGGCCTGGAAGGGATGCTAGCCGCTCAAATGGTGACGTGCCACAACGCGGCGATGGAGTGTATGCGCCGGGCTCACGTGGACAAACAGACCCTTGAGGGCCGCAAACTCAACCTCACCTTCGCAGATCGTTTCCTGCGAACCTTCACGGCGCAGGTGGAGGCCCTGGCGAAGTATCGGGGCAAGGGCCAGCAAAAGGTGACTGTGGAGCATGTCCACGTCCACCAGGGCGGGCAAGCCATTGTCGGCAACGTGACAACCGGGGGAGGGGGGCATGGAACAGGAAATGACGGCACAACCTCAAGCCAGCGCGCAATCGAGGCCGCCGGAGAATCAATCACGCTTCGATCTGCGGACGGTGCGGAAGTGTGGGGCGCGTTGCAAGGGAACGGGGAAGCCGTGCCAGCAACCCGCGATGCCGAACGGGCGCTGTAAGCTACATGGCGGAAAATCTCCCGGCCCCCCAAAGGGCAACCGCAACGCTTGGAAGCATGGGCGGTACTCGGCAGAGGCCATAGCGCATAGGCGGGAGTTGCGGGCCTTGCTGCGAGAGATGCAAGAGACGGCGAAACGGGCAGGGTGAGCAGGGCAAGGGCGTAGACAGGACTTGAGGCCGGGGGCATTGGTTCCCGGCCTTACCATTTGGCGGTATATGGCGTGGGTCCGCAGAACAGGAATTACTCTCTATTTCGTGTCATGTCATATGCTATGAATAGCATACCTGTTCCAGAAAGAACTATCCACACGTAGAATCCATTTATTGAAAGCTTTGACAACACGGCATACATAACAAATAGAACAATGAAATTGACAATACCTTTTTTGCCTAAATAGAATTGTGCTATTGCTGGATTCAGTAGGCAAAGGGCTAGTCCAGTTCTTAAGCTCTTTGGCCTGTTTCTTGCCCGTCTAAGTAGAAGCAAAGGGATAATGAGAAGTAGCGTAAGAACAACGAGAACTGGCACTAGAGCTAGCCATTGACTTCCAGCGCTTGCATCCATAACGCCTCTCCCCTTGCTCTACCAATTCTGAGTCCGTACCACGCACCCACCAGCTACCGCCCAAGCTCGCACACTTGATATTGCCAGACCTGTACATGACCTGGGGGAGAAGGGCAAGCGTGGGCCGTGATAGGCGTGGCATGGTCGGGAAGGTACAGGGGTTAATTCAACCCGTGGGGATGGAAGCCTGAGGCCATTTTCCTGCCAAAGTAGTACAGGGGTAGTACAAAACGGTGGAGGCAAAGAAAAAGGGCTTGCGGTTTAACCCGTAAGCCCTTGATCTTTCTGGTGCCGAGGGAGGGAATTGAACCCCCCACACGGGGATTTTCAGTCCCCTGCTCTACCAACTGAGCTACCTCGGCGCGTTGTGAGAAAGGTGAACTACCCGATGAGCCCCCTCTTGGCAAGCGAAAAATGGAGCGACCCGGCCTGAAACATCCGGCTACAGCTCGCGCACCAACATGCTCGCCAGCGACCTCGCCAAATCCCGCACGTCGGGCCGGTACACGCCTTTGCGGATCTGGGCCTTGAGTCCGTCGATATATGCCAGGCGCTTGGGGTCGTTCTGCGCCATCTCTTCCGTTGGCGGCGATCCGCTCTGCAGACGCGCGGCGTTGCAGTTCTGCTCAGTCATGTGTTTCCTCCCTGTGAACTCGCTCCGGGCGCGGCGATGGTCGGTCATGCCCTATGCGCCTGGAGATGACGGGCGGGAGCGGAAGTCCGCCTGGAGCGGGCCTTCGCCCCCGCCCGATTGCCGGCGAACTCCCTTTCGCCCGTGAACCCGGCCTCCCTGCTCCCTGGGGCCGAGCAGCGGGTCCGGTCGGTCGGGCCTGCTGCTGGCTTCTTATCGGCCCGGCCGCGACGCTTGATTACCCCGGCTTACGCACTTTTTGATCTTCGTAGCTTTGTCCGGGAATACCAGGCAGATGTGGCTGTTTTAACCCAGCGCGGCCACGGCCGGGGCGAGGCCGCGCTCCTGCGCCCGGCCCGCCCAGTCCGGAGGAGGATCGCCGCCCAGGGCGGCCCGCATGCCTTCGCGCATGGCGCGGAGCGCCCGCACCTGCCCTGCTTCGTCCTCGGGCAGATGCGCGGGATCAAGCTCCAGGCTGACGGTCCCCCGGTAGCCCGTGGCCGCAAGGGCGGACAGGAAGGGGCCCAGGGGCAGCGTGCCCGCGCCCGGCGGCAGGTGCTCCGTGAAGCCGGCGGCGTCGGAGAAGTGCACGTGGCGGATGAGGCAGTCCGAGGCGTTGCAGGGAATGCGCGCCAGGCTCTCCAGCACGTCCCGGCCGGAGACCCCAAGGTGGCACACGTCCAGGGTGAGCCCGAGATCCTTGGCGCGGCATTCGTCCATGAGGCCGGAGAGGGCGTCGCGGCCGAAGAGCCCGCCCGCCCCGGCCGCCCAGGGCAGGTTCTCCAGGGACAGGGACACGCCCGGCAGAGCGCCGAGGAGCCTGGGCAGGTCCACGGCGCGGGCGAACCAGCGGGTCTGGATGGCGTCGCGCAGGGTACCGGCGGGCGGGTGCAGGGTCACGTGCACGGCATTGCCGCTGGCTTCGCCCAACAGCACGCCCGCCAGGGCCACGGCCGCGCGCCAGGCGTCCAGGTGGCCGCCCCAGGCGCTCCAGTTGCGGAAGGGAGCGTGCACCACGCGCACCGGGCACAGGGCGTGGGCGGCCTCCACGGCGGCGCCGGGGGCGATCTTGGGCGAGCCCATGACCAGATCCAGCCCGGCGAAGCCCGCCTGGGCCGCCACGGCCGCGATGGCCGGCAGGGGAAGGTGGAACAGCGAACCGGTGGAAAGCAGCACCAGCGGGCCCTCAAGGCCCGTGGCGGCTGCGCGGGGCGTTGCGTGCCCGGGCTTGCTGTCCATGGAACTGTCCATGGCACTGGCATGCCCGGCGCTCCGTCAAGGGGCAACGCAAATCAGGGGAACGGACGCGCCGCGCTGGTGAACGGCGCATCCGGCCCCGTGGGCGTTTACGCGCCGTTTAGACCCCCGATGACTCCCCGCGGAACAGCCCGGCGTAGCGGCCGTACCCGGCCCGCTCCAGCTCCTCCTGGGGTATGAAGCGCAGGGCAGCGGAGTTCATGCAGTAGCGCAGGCCCCCGGCCTCGCGCGGGCCGTCCTCGAACACATGGCCCAGATGGTTGCCGGAGTGCCAGGCCAGCACCTCGGTGCGCGGCACAAGGAGCTTCCTGTCCGTGCGCGTGACGACGTTGCCGGGCGCGAGCGGCCGGGTGAAACTGGGCCAGCCCGTGCCGGAATCGAACTTGTGGATGCTGGCGAACAGCGGCGCGCCGCTCACCGGGTCCACGTACAGGCCGGGCCGGTGCTCGTCCCAGTAGGCGTTGTCGAAGGCCCGCTCCGTGCCTTCCTCGCGCGTCACGCGGTAGGCCAGGGGCGAGAGCAGCCGCTTCAGCTCGCCCTCCCCCGGCGCGCCTTGGCGCAGGCGCGGCACATAGCCGAACAACGGATTCGCAGCCTCCGGCCCCCACAGGCGGGCCAGGGTGGCATCGCGGCCGCAGCCCGCGCGGTAGAGCTGGTATCGCCTGGGGTTCTTCGCACTGTAGCCCTGGTGATAGCCTTCGGCCGCGTAGAAGGGCGCCGCGGGCAGCAGGGCCACGGCCAGGGGCCTGGCGAGGACGCCGGACGCCTCCAGCTCCGCCAGCGCCGCCCTTGCCTGGCGCTCCTGCTCCGCGTCATGGAAGAAGATAGCCGGGCGGTACTGGGGCCCGTGGTCGCAGAACTGGCCGTCCGCGTTTGTGGGGTCGATGCGCCGCAGGAACCAGCGCACCAGGGCGGCGTAGTCGACCAGCTCCGGGTCGAAACGGGCCTGCACGGCCTCGTAGTGGCCGGTTGCGCCCCCGCAGACCTCGTCATAGGCGGGATTCGCCACAGCACCGCCAGTGTAGCCGGAGGTGGCGGAAAGCACGCCCGGCAGGTGCAGCAGATCGGCCTCCAGACACCAGAAGCAGCCGCCCGCGAAGGTGGCGGTGGGGAACGCGTCGAGATTCATGAGCACCTCCCGGTTCAGAACATACAGGTAGGCAGCGCCCTGCCCTTGTCAACGCGGCCTTGGCCGGCACGGCCCCCACTTCCCCACAGCCTGCTCTCGAAAACAGGGCCAGACACTCCTCCCTTCTCTGCGCCTCCCTTCTCTGGCCTTCCGGCGCGGCCGCCGCCCGGCCGTGGTTGACAAAACCCCAGCCAGGGCCAATATCCCTCCCACAGCACCCCCACCAAGGAGAAGCCCATGGCCGGAAAATGGCGGCTCACCATCGACGAGGCTTTTTGCGCCTCGCACCAGCTGCGCAACTACAACGGCAAGTGCGAGCATCTGCACGGCCACAACTTCGGCGTCAGCGTGGAGGTGGAAGGCAGCGAACTGGACCCCGCGGTGCAGATCCTGGTGGACTTCGGCGAGCTCAAGCGGCTGACGCGCGAGGCCGTGGACCAGCTTGACCACGCGCACCTGAACGACCTGCCGGCCTTCGCCGAGCGCAACCCCTCCAGCGAAAACATCGCCCGGCACATCTTCCTGGACATCAAGGGCAAGCTGGCGGCCCTGGCCCCGCAGGCCGCGCTCAAGAGCGTCAGCGTGAGCGAAAAGGGCACCTCGCGCGCCACCTACCTGGAGGACTAGCCCGTGCGCCTGCTGCTGCAGCGCGTCAGCCGCGCGGCCGTTGACGTGGCCGAAGGTGGGGAGCAGCGCCGCGTGGGCGAGATCGGCCCGGGGCTGCTGGTGCTGGCGGGCTTCGGCAAGGACGACGGCCCCGCCCTCCCCGGCTCCAAGCTCTGGCAGACGCTGTGCGCCAAGGTGCTCGATCTGCGCATCTTCCCCGACGAGGCGGGCAAGCTGAACCTGAGCCTCAAGGAGACGGGCGGCGGGCTGCTGCTGGTGTCCCAGTTCACCCTCTACGCGGACACGCGCCGGGGCAGGCGGCCTTCCTTCACGGACGCCGCGCCGCCGGAGCTTGCCCGCGCGCTCTACGACCGCCTTGCCGCCGACCTCTCGGCCCTGTGCCCAGGCCCCTTCGCCAGCGGGGTCTTCGGCGCCGAGATGCTTCTCGACTTCGTCAACTGGGGGCCGGTGACCATCCTGCTCGACTCGGCTGACTTCCCCGGCCTCTAGCTATTTCAGGCTCCCCTGCGTCCAGCTGACGATGTCCCCGGCGGGCCTGGCCCCGGCCAGCCGCCCCAGCTCCCTGCCCTCCCGGAACAGGATCAGCGTGGGGATGGACTGCACGCCGAAGCGCGCGCCCAGGGCGGGATGCGCCTCCGTGTCCAGCTTGCCCAGGCGCACGCCCGGGGCCAGCCTCCTGGCCGCCTCCTCGAAGGCCGGGGCCATCATGCGGCAGGGGCCGCACCAGGGGGCCCAGAAATCCACCAGCAGGGGCAGGCCGTCCTTGGCCAGCAGGGCATCGAGCAGGGGGCCGTCCAGGTGCAGCACCTGCGCGCCGGCCAGGGGCTTGGCGCACTTGCCGCACACCGCCTGGCCCAGACGGGATTCATCGACACGGTTCACAGCGGTGCATGCGGGGCAGAGGATGTGCTTCATACGCGCACAGATAACCATTGCCGTTTCGCTGGCAAGCCTTGCGCTTCCCTTCGCCCTCTCACGTCTCCCCCCTTCCCCATCTTCCGCAATCGTCCACAACGATCAGCAACACTTCGCCGCACGCAGCGCTTCCCCCGCCTTTCAGCCTACTCGAGGCACCGCCCCGCCGCCTGTTCATCGCCCGCCTTCACCGCCAGCTTGCGGGCCGCCTCGGCCGCTTCCCTGGCAGCACGGCCGCCAGGCCGGATGCCCAGGGAAGCGGCCGACAGCGGGAGTCCAGAGGGCCTCGTGCCCTCTGGCGGGGTCAAGGGGCAGCGCCCCTTGCGCCTTCTCCCATTCTCCCGCCCTCCCCCTCCCACTCCCCTGCCCCTGCCTCGCCCTCCCCCTCCTTCCCCTCGCCCATCGCCCTGCCCTTGCGCCAAGCTTCCCGTCCCCGCCAGATGTTGCTCTTTGCTGCCGAACCGGGCTAGGGTGGGCGGCATGAATGTCCTGATTCTGCACCAGAATTTTCCTGGCCAGTTCCGGCACATGGCGCAGCGCCTCTCGCAGGAGGGCCACGGCGTGCTCGGCATGGGCGCCAAGACCGCGCCGGGGCTCAAGGGCCTGCCCATGGTCCGCTACGAGATCAAGAGCCTGCCCAAGCCCACGCACCGCTACCTGGGCACGGCCACAAGCGCGGCCATGCACGGGGAGGTGGTGGCCAAGGCGCTGCTGGAGATGCGCAGGCAGGGCCGGCCGGATCCGGACGCGGTGCTGGCGCATCCGGGCTGGGGCGAGGCGCTGTTCCTCAAGGACGTGTTCCCGCGCGCGCGGCTGGTGTCGCTGTTCGAGTTCTACTACCACGCGCACGGCGTGGACGTGGGCTTTGACAAGGAAATGGACGGCGCGGACGGCGTGCTTTTCGACCTGGCGGCCACGCTGACCTCGCGCAACATGCTGCACCTCATGAACCTGGAGCGCTGCGATGTTGGCGTTTCGCCCACGGCCTGGCAGCGCTCGCTGCACCCCAGGGCGTACCAGGACAAGATCGCGGTGGCGCACGAGGGCATCGACACCGTGCACATGTGCCCGGACGCCGCGGACCGCTTCGTGCTGGCGGACGGCAGGGTGCTGAGCCCCGGCGACAAGGTGCTGACCTACGTGGCCCGGCACCTGGAGCCCTATCGGGGCTTCCACGTATTCATGCGCGCCCTGCCGGAGATCCAGCGCCGGAACCCCGACGCCATCACGGTCATCGTGGGGGGCGACGGGGTGAGCTACGGCCGCAAGCCCAAGGACGCCCCCAACTGGCGGACGAAGCTGCTGGCCGAGGTGGGCGACAGGCTGGACATGACGCGGGTGGTGTTCACCGGGCAACTGCCCTACGCGGCCTACCGCTCGCTTTTGCGGGTCTCGGCCGCGCACGTGTATTTGACGTATCCCTTCGTGCTGTCGTGGTCGGCCCTGGAGGCCATGGCCTGCGGCTGCCTGCTGGTGGCGTCCAACACGCCCCCGGTTGCGGAGGTGATGCGCCACGGCGAGAACGCCCTGCTCTTCGACTTTTTCGACCTGGAGGGGCTGGCCGGGCTGGCGACCCAAGCCCTGAGCCGCCCGCGCGACTTCGCGCCCCTGCGGGAGAAGGCCCGGCGCACGGTGGAGGCGGGCTATGGCATAGAGCGCGGCATAGCCCGCTACATGGCGCTGCTCGGGGCTTCCCAGCCGCGGCAGGCCGGCTGACCGAAGCGCGCCGAGGTGCGGGCGTCCTGATCCGCAACGAACTCCAATAGCCATGAAAAAAGGGCGGCCGCGGATGGTTCCGCAGCCGCCCTTCGGCGTCTTTTCCGAACGGCGGAGGGACCGGCTAGTTGGCCAGGCCTTCCTCCCTGGCGTAGCGGGCCACCCAGGCCTTGGCCTCGTCGATGCCGGTGACGTCGCCCGCGATCTGCGCCTTCAGGAGCGCGTCGCGGATGATGCCCACGGTGGGGCCGGGGTTCAGGCCCGTGGCCTGCATGATGTCGCGGCCGTTGAGGAAGGGCTCCAGGGCCTCCTCGGGCGTGTCGCCGCGCTCCAGCATCTTGAGGTTGTGGTTGAACTCGCGGTAGGAGCCGCCGCGGGCCTTGATGTCCGCGCGGACCATCTCCAGGATGCGCGGGTACTCGTCGATGGCCATGAAGCGGCGGATGCCCTTGTCCGTAAGCATGAAGTGCGGGCGCATGTGGTCGCGCACCAGGGTGCAGATGAGGTCGATGTCCTCGGGCGGGAAGTGCAGGCGGTTCAGGATCTTGCGGGTGACCTTGGCGCCCACGCGGTGGTGCTGCAGGAAGCTCCACTGCCCGTCGGAGTACTCGGCCGTGTACAGCTTGCCCACGTCGTGGAACATGCAGGCCAGCGTGCCGTACCAGTCGTAGGGCAGCACCTCCGGGTAGTGGCGCATGACCGCGATGGTGTGGGCGAACACGGTCTCCTCGCCGGCCTCCGGAGCCTTGATCTGCTTCACCCGGGCAAGGGCGGCGATCTCCGGGATGAGGCCGTGCAGGATCTGGCATTCGAAGAGCAGCATGACGAAGGCGTGCATGTTCTCCGCCTCCACCTTGCGCCATTCGTCCATGATGTCCGACACGGGGCAGTAGTCCAGCACGCGGCGCGCGCCGCGGATGATGGCCAGCCAGGAGTTGGGCTCGATGGACAGGTGGTAGTTGGCGGCGAAGCGCATGGCGCGCACGGCCAGCAGGTAGTCCTGCTTGAGGGCCTGGTCCGGGAAGCCCTTGATGCGCACTTCGTTGTTGTCGAAGGAGAGGCCGTGGTCCTGCTCCTGCGCGGTGGGCAGGTAGGGGCAGGCGGCGGAGAGGGGAATCTCGCCGCGCTCCTGCAGGATCTTCAGCAGGCGCGGGGTGAGGCGGGCCACGCACTCCTCGGGGTGTGCGCCGTCATCCACCGAGGCCGGGTGGAAGTAGAAGGTGGTGCCGCCCTGGCGCAAAAGCCCGGTGACGCCCTCCTCGTTGCAGCTTTCGATGTTGGGGAACTGGCGCTTCAGGCCGTCCAGGTCCAGCTCGGTGCTGATGTCCATGGCCAGCTCGGCCCCGGCCCCGGACAGCACGGACTTCTGCAGCCGCGCGTTGATGACGTAGGCGTCGTAGCCGTTGCGCATGATGGTCTTGCACAGACTGACGGCGTCTTTGAAAGGCTGACTCATTGATCCTCCGCGTGCGGGCCCCGGATTGGGGGGCAGGGCCCTTGGTTCGTGATCCCTGTCGGGCGGCGCTATGCGCCCGCCGAGGGAATGCCTACCACCATTTTGCCCGCAAGGAAATGGGCCGCGACGCGCCCCCGCAGCTGGCGGCCATACAGCGGCGTGTTCTTGCTCTTGCTCTTCATGCTCTCGGCCGAGACGGTCCACACGGCGTCCTGGTCAAAGAGCACGAAGTCCGCGGTGTCGCCGGGGGCGAAGGCGTTCACCGGCAGGCCGAAGCGCGTGCACGGGGCCGTGGTCCAGGCGCGGACAAAGGCATCGAAGGGCAGCTTGCCGGCGCGCACAAGCTCCCAGGTGGTGGAGAGCGCCGTGTCCAGGCCGGAGATGCCGCAGGGCGCCTGGTCGAACTCCACTTCCTTCTCGTGGGCCGCGTGGGGCGCGTGGTCCGTGGCCAGCATGTCGATGGTCCCGTCGGCCAGGGCGTCCAGCAGGGCGTCCACGTCCCCCTTCACTCGCAGGGGCGGACTGACCTTGGCCCCGGCGCTGTAGCCGGCCGCCTCCTCCTCCGTCAGGGTAAGGTAGTGCGGGCAGGTCTCGGCCGTGACGTTGACGCCCCTCGCCTTGGCGAAGCGGATGAGGGCCACGCTCTTCTCGCAGGAGATGTGCGCCAGGTGGATGGGGGTTTGCAGGTACTCGGCCAGCAGCACGTCGCGCGCAACCTGGATGGCCTCGGCCACGTCGGGCTGGGCGGGCAGGCCCAGGCGGCTGGAGACCTCGCCCTCGTTCATGCCCGCGGCCGGGGCCAGGTAGGGGTCCTCGCAGTGGTCGATGACCACGATGCCCAGGTCGTGGGCGTACTCCATGGCGCGGCGGAAGAGCTCGGTGCTCTCCACCGGGCGGCCGTCGTTGGAAAAGGCGTGGCAGCCGGCGTCCTTCAACTCGGCCATGGGGGCCAGCTCCTGCCCCTTGAGCCCCTTGGTCAGCGCGCCGATGGGGAACAGCCGGGGCCCGTCGGGCCAGCTCTTCCTGGCCTGGTCCAGCATGAACTCGGTGATGCTCGCCGTGTCGTTCACGGGCCTGGTGTTGGCCATGCACATGATGTTGGAGAAGCCGCCGAAGGCGGCCGCGCCCAGGCCGGAGGCGATGTCCTCCTTGTACTCCTGGCCGGGCTCGCGCAGGTGCACGTGCACGTCGGTGAGGCTCGGCAAGAGCACCCTGCCGCCCGCGTCGATCTCCTTGGCCGCGCGCAGGTCCAGGCTGCCCGCCGGGGTCAGGGCCACGATCTTGCCCTTGGCCACGAACACATCGACCAGTTGGCCTTTCTGAGGCTGGCCGCCTTTTCTGGGCTTCCCGCCCTTGGCGTCGCCCTTCCCCTCGTTGCGGATGGGCCCGAACCACAGCGCGCCGCGCACGGCCAGATCAAGCTTCTTCTGCGTCCCGGTCATGGCGGCCTCCTATTCGGGCATGCCGGACTGGCCCATTACCTGGGCGTCCGGGCTCTTGCGGGTGAGGTACAGGAAGAGCAGGGCCATGCGCACGGCCACGCCGTTCTCCACCTGCTCCAGGATGAGACTTTCGGCGCTGTCCGCCAGGGCGGAGCCGATCTCCACGCCGCGGTTGATGGGCCCGGGGTGCAGCACGCAGCAGCCCGGAGCGGCCAGGCGCATGTGCCCCTCTCCAAGCCCGAAGGTGCGCGCGTACTCGCGCAGGTCGGGCAAAAGGCCCGCCTGCTGGCGTTCCAGCTGCAGGCGCAGGCACATGACGGCGTCCGCCCCCTTGCACGCCGCCGATAGGTCGCTGAAGACCTCCACGGGCCAGGTGTCCAGCCTGGGCGGCATGAGGGTGCGCGGCCCGCACAGGCGCACGCGCGCGCCCAGCTTGGTCAGCAGGATGACGTTGGACCGGGCCACGCGGCTGTGGGCTATGTCGCCAAGGATCAGCACGGTCTTGCCCGCGAAGTCGCCCTTCCAGTGGCGGGAGAGGGTCAGCGCGTCCAGCAGGGCCTGGGTGGGGTGGGCGTGGCGCCCGTCGCCCGCGTTGATGACGCTGCAGTCCAGGCGCTCGGCCAGGAACTGCGCCGCGCCGCTGGAGGAGTGCCGGATGACGATGCCGTCCGGGTTCATGGCCTGCAGGGTCAGCGCCGTGTCCTTCAGCGTCTCGCCCTTGACCAGGCTGGAGCCGCTTTTGGCCAGGGCGAAGGTGTCGGCGCTCAGGCGCTTGCCAGCCATGTCGAAGCTGGTCTTGGTGCGGGTGCTGGGCTCGGCGAAGAAGAGCACCACGCTGCGGCCTTTGAGCGTGGGCACCTTTTTCACGGGCCGGCTGTTGATCTCCCGGAAGTAGGCGGCCGTGGCCAGGATGTGGCGCACCTCGTCGGCCGAGAGCTGGGAGACGTCCAGCAGGTCCTTGTGTTTCCATTGCATAGGGCTTCCTTCCTCCCCCGGCCTTCGCCGGGCTTCTCCCCCGCGGTCCTGGAAACGGGCGCAGGGGCGGGACGTTAGCTAGTGATCGCTTCTCTCCAATACGTCTCGCGGCACGATGGAGAACCGGGCCAGCTTTCCCCCGGCCAGGCTGCCCAGGCGCGCCGCCCAGGGGATTGTCCGGCCGAAGAACCGGGCCGGGTTCAGGGTGACGAGCGCCAGGGCCTGCGCAAGGCCCAGGGAGGGCTCCTTCTCCAGCAGCCAGGCGACTTCCCCATACGGATTCAGGTCCGCGTTGGAGCACAGGCCGTCGGTGCCCAGGCAGACGTTCACCCCGGCGCGCAAAAACGCCATGGCCGGGGCCCGGCCCACGCCGATGTGCTCGTTGCTGCGCGGGCACAGGCATACCGTGCCCCCGCTCTTGGCGATGTCCGCGATGTCGTCGCCGTCCACCCGCACGCTGTGCACGAGCAGGGTGTCCGCGTCGAGCAGGCCCAGATCGCGCGCCAGGGGCACGGGACGCTTCCCAGGGGCGGTGTAGCCGGTGATGTAGCCCCGCTGGATGAGCAGGTCCAGGAAGGGGCTTTCCCCGCGCAGGAGGATGCTGTCCTCGTCCGCGTGCTCCGCCAGGTGCAGGGAGAAGGGCAGGCCGCGCTCCCGGCACAGGGCCTTGGCCGCCTGGAGCAGCTCCCCGCTGGTGCTGTAGAGCGCATGCCCGGCCACGGACATGGCTCCCCGGCCGCAGGCTGCGGCTTCCTCCACCACGGGCAGCAGGCTGGCCGGGTCTTCCGCCACGGGCGGCACGACGCTGCCGATGGCCTCGGCGAAGCTGACGAAGCCCAGGCCCGAGGAGGCCAGTAGGGCCCCTGCCCTGGCGGCGTTGCGGGTGCTGATGTCGGCCACGAAGCCCACGCCCTTCTGCTCCATGCGGAAGAGCTCGGCGCGCACGCGGGCCGCGTCCAGCTCGTACAGGGGCTGGGCCAGCAGGCTCTTGACCCAGGGCACGAAGCCCTGGCCCTGGGTGGTGAGGCCCAGCAGGTGGCTCATCTCCAGGTGCACGTGGCTGTTGAAGGTGGCCGGGGCCAGGGTGACCTCGCCCAGGTCTCGCACGGGGCCGGCGTGCAGGGCCCTCATGTGGCCGAACTCCCCCGCGTCCAGAATGTCCCCGCCTTCGACAACGACGGCGGCGTCCGCCAGCAGGGGCGGCAGTGCGGGGTTCATGGGCGCGGCCTGGGCCGCTCGGAAGAGTTCCGGCATGGTGTCTCGCCTGGTCTTTGCGCGTTCCGCGCCGCTCCCCGCCTGGCAGGGCCCTTGCGGCGCGCGGTCCTCAAAAAAAGGGAGGCTTGCGGCCTCCCTTTTCGTATCACATGGACGGTATCTTGTCCTGCGGCTCGGAGAGGAAAAACTTCCCCTCCTGGATCCACTTTTTCAGCTCCTCGGCTATCTCCAGCGATATGGTATAGCTGGTGAGCGGCACGGTCTGGGCCGTTCGCTCGTTGACCACGATGCTGCCGCTTTTCAGCTCCTCGAAGGTGGCGTGGCCGATGACCCGGTTGATGCCGTTGGGGTAGTCGTAGCCGTAGTCCTTGATGGGCATCTGGATGTCCGCGTCGCTTACTGCGGTGAACCAGGCCATTTCCTCGTCCAGGATGGGAATGGGGATGCCCACGCCCATGTTCAGCGAGCAGCCGTAGCCGATGAGCGACAGGCCGCGCACGTAGCGGGGGTCCATGCCCTTCAGATCGCCCTTGAGCATGAGCGTGCCCGAGGCGGAGAGCGGGATGCCGCGCTCGTTTCTGGCCGGCTTGGGGTTGTGCTGGGTGCCCGCGCCGATGACGTAGCCGATGCCGCCGCCCATGAAGATGCGCGTGCCCAGGCCGATGGTGCGCAGGTAGGGATCGTTGAACAGGGGCGAAAGCTGGCCGCTGGTGGCGTAGTTGGCGTTGCGGCAGCCGGGCTTCAGCGGGCCCATGTAGGTGTAGATCGTCCGGCCGCTCATGTTCACGGCGCAGTTGTAGTTCTGGTAGCAGTTGCGCGGATTGAGCAGCTGGGCGAAGGGCAGGCTGGCCAGGGTGACGTCCTTCTCCAGGTCCTTGCGCGGGTAGCAGTCGGTCACGTAGCTCTTGGCGCGCAGGCGCACGGGCTTGCCGCGCAGCAGGTCCTCGATGACGTGGCCGCCGCCGTAGGCGAAGCGGCCGGGGTACACCTTGTTCAGCGGATCGTCGGCGCTGGGCTCGGTGGCGCCCAGGTAGGCGTCCACGGCGGCCAGGCCGCCGTAGCAGGGCACGTTGTTCAGCCACACCTGGGAGGCCCGCATGAGCGGCGGCTCCTGCCCGAAGTTGAACAAGAGGCCCGAGGAGCACATGGGCGAGAAGGTGCCCGTGGTGACGACGTCGACCTCGCGCGCGGCCTTGGTCTTGCCCAGGCGCTTCACGGTCTCGATCATTTCCTCGGCCGTGAGGACCACGGCCTTGCCCTTCTTGATGCGCTCGTTGATCTCGGCGATGGTCTTTTCGGTCTTGGCTTTGACGGCCATCAATACCTCCGCGTCCGCTTCGCGGCGCTATTCGGTAATCTCGGCGAAATAATCCCGGCGGCGGCGGGGTTCCTTGCGGCGCTTGTCCGCGTGGGGCCTGGCCGGAGGCGCGGCCTTCTTGCGCGCACGAACGCCCGTGCCCTCGATTTCGAGGGTGAACAGGGTGCGCCCGCCCGCGGGCGACGCTTTCCGGCCGTGGGCGCCGCCGTTCATGATCCGCTCACTCCGTCCGGGTGGCGGCTGGGCAGGGTTTGTGAACCGCCGCGCAGCCCTCCGGCCCGTTTGAACCTGTTCTGGAAAACTCGCCGCAATTCTGTGGAAAACACCACAGCGCCCGGCACTGCGCAACATGGCCCAAATTGCTGCGGAAGGCAACGCTTTTTCCCGCACGAGCACCGCTCTATTTGCTTGGCATTGGAAGGGATTTGGGGTATACGACGCTGTGATTCAGGCGGGTATCAGACCCATTTTCCAAGCCATTGAAAATCTCTTTGTTTATCCACAAATTGCACCGCCACAAAGAGGCATCCCCGGCGTGAAGAAAGCCCTCCGTGAACATTTGTCAGCCACCTGCTCCGAACAGGAGCTCAGGCGCTGGTACGACCCCCTGGACATAGAGCTGTCCGAGGGCGGACAGGAAGTACGGGTGGCCTTTCCGCACAGCTATTTCGCCCAGTGGTTCGCCGGGCGCATGCAGGACCGCTTCGAGGCCGAGCTGTTCCGCTTCCAGGGCCGCCCCTGCGACATCCGCTACATCGCCCCGGGCGCCAAACGCGGCGGCGAGGCCCCGGGAGGCAACGGCTCCACCACGGCGGGAGAGGGGCGCAAGCCCCAGCGCAAGCTGGCCTTCCCCTTTGACGCCCAGTACAGCTTCGAGAGCTTCCTGACCAACTCCAAGAACTACTTCCCGCTGGAGACCGCCCGCCAAGTGGCCAGAAGCGACGGGGCCCAGTTCAACCCCTTCGTCATCTGCGGCAAGTCCGGCTCGGGCAAGAGCCATCTCCTCAAGGCCATCGCCAACGAGATGGCCAAGACCCACCCCGTGGAGAACATGCTGGTGACCACCGGGGAGGGCCTGCGGGGCCTGCTCTCCGGGGCGGACCCCCTGGCCGCGCGCGAGCACGTGAACCGCCACCGCTTCCTCTTGGTGGACGACATCCACTGGCTGGCCGGAGACGAGCGCCTGCAGCAGGAACTCTTGGTGATCTTCAACCAGTTCCAGGACGGGCGCAAGCAGATGGTCTTCACCTGCCAGGACCGCATCGGCGCGTGGGAGGAACTTCTGCCCCCGCTACGCTCCCGCCTGGAGGGCGGGCTTGTGGTGGGCCTCAAGCAGCCGGACATGGAAGTGCGGGTGGCGCTCATCCAGGAGCGCGTGCGCGCCAAGAAGCTGCCGCTGACCAAGGAACAGGTGCTGACCCTGGCCCAGCGCTTCCAGAACTTCCGCGCCCTGGGCGGCATCCTCATCAAGCTCCTCGCCTTCCGCGAACTCGTACGGCGCGACATTTCCGCACGGGACTTCGAGCAGATCCTCTCCAACACCGAGGAGCGCGACCAGCCGCAGATCACGGTGGATGTCGTCATCGACGCCGTGTGCCAGCACTACCAGGTGAGCAGGAAGGACGTGCTGGGCGAGGATCGCCGGCAGAACATCGCCCTGGCGCGCCAGGTGGCCATGTATTTGTGCCGGCACATGCTGGGCCTTTCCTATCCGGCTTTGGGCCGCTCCTTCGGCGGCAAGGACCACTCCACGGTCATCTACTCCGTAAAGAAGATCCATGAATTACAGGAAGATGAAAAGGAAATGAAACAGCTGTTAAAAGATTTGAAGCTTCGTTGTCGGCAACCGGCGTAAGGCCGTTCCAGGGACGCGTGAAACACCAGGCTGTTCCCGTGAGACGACAGCTTGTGTTCTTAATAAATGAAACGAATTTGACTGGTTGCAACAGTTTGGAACAAAACGGCGCGGCTAATAGCAGCCATCAAGGAGAAGAGATATGTTTGTGAAGGTGAACCGCGACGAAATCATCGAGGGCCTGCAGAAGTCCGCAGGCATCATCCCCGCCAAGACAGGGGCCGCGTTTCTGCGCAGCATCTGGATGGAGGCCGAGGACGGCAGCCTGAAGATCATGTCCACCGACTCCAGCCTGGAGTTCTGCGGCGAATATCCCGCCCAGGTGATGACCCCCGGCCGCGTGGGCGTGCAGGGCCGCGCCTTCTGCGACCTGGTGCGCAACCTGCCCAAGGGCGAACTCAGCATCAAGGCCGACGCCGAGGGCAAGAACGTGCTCATCGAGCAGGGCCGGCGCAAGTACAAGCTGCCCGCCAACGAGCCCGAATGGTTCCAGGCTTTCGCCCCCTTCCCCGAGGGCGAGACCGTGTTCTGGAGCGGCGACTTCCTGCACGAGGTCATCGAGAAGATCGCCTTCTGCATCAGCGAGGAGGACAGCATGGAGGCCATCGCCTGCCTGTACCTCAAGCCCGAGCAGGACGCGACCGGCAAGCGCGTGGAGGTCTGCGGCCTGAACGGCCACCAGTTCGCAATGTTCACCTTCGTCAACGACGACATCTTCAACCTGCTCCCGCGGGAGGGCGCGCTCATCCAGCGCAAGTACCTGGCGGAGCTCAAGAAATGGCTCGGCGCGGACGAGATAGAGCTGGCCATGGGCGAAAAGCGCCTGTTCCTGCGCACGGGCGACAAGCGCGAGACCTTCAGCCTGCCGCTGTCGTTCTACCAGTACCCCAACTACCAGGGCTTCCTTTCCAAGCTGAAGGATCCGGGGGCCTCGCGCCTCACCGTGAACCGGGCCGAGCTCATCGACACCCTTGAGCGCATCCTGATCTTCAACACCGAGAGCAACCGCTGCACGTACTTCCTGTTCAGCCCGGGCGAGGTGGTGCTGTACAGCCAGGGACAGGACGTGGGCACCGCCCAGGAGCCCCTGGCCGCCTCCTTCCAGGGCGACCTGCAGCGCATAGCCTTCCCCACGCGCAACCTGATGGAGATCCTCTCGCACTACGCCTCTGAGGAAGTCACTCTGACCCTGACCGGAGCCGAGGCGCCCTGCGGCGTCTCCGGCGAGAAAGACCAGAATTACAACGTCATCATCATGCCGATGATGATCCAGGAAGAGACCTACTACGCTGAGGAAAACGCCTAAATGACTGACAAGGAAAAGAACGCCGCGGCCTAGACCGCGGACAGCATCACCATCCTCGAGGGCCTTTCCGCAGTCCGCAAACGCCCGGCCATGTATATCGGCTCCACCGATATACGCGGCCTGCACCACCTGGTGTACGAGGTGGTGGACAACGCCATCGACGAGGCCATGGCCGGCTACTGCACGCGGGTCAAGGTCACGCTGCACATGGACAACTCCGTCACCGTGTCCGACAACGGCCGCGGCATCCCCGTCGACATGCACCCCAAGGAGAACAAGACGGCGCTGGAAGTCGTCATGACCATCCTCCACGCGGGCGGCAAGTTCGACAACAACGCCTACAAGGTCTCCGGCGGCCTGCACGGCGTGGGCGTCAGCGTGGTCAACGCCCTGTCCGAGACCCTGACCGCCACGGTGAAGCGCGGCGGCCGCGCCTACCAGCAGACCTACGTGCGCGGCGTGCCCGCCGGGCCCGTGGTGGACATCGGCGAGGCCACCGGCACCGGCACCAAGGTGCGCTTCAAGCCGGACGAGGAGATCTTCGAGACCAACCAGTACGAATACTCGATCCTCAAGAAGCGCTTCCAGGAGCTGGCCTACCTGAACCGCGGCATCGAGATCGAGTTTCTGGACGAGCGCACGGGCGACAAGGACAATTTCAAGTTCGAGGGCGGCATCCGCTCCTTCGTGGAGGACTTGAACCAGGGCCAGGCCGCCGTGCACGACATGATCTACGCCATAGGCGAGAGCGATTCCGGAGAGCACGGCACCGTGGTCACCGAGATCGCCGTGCAGTACAACCAGGGCTACAAGGAAAACGTCCAGACCTTCGCCAACAACATCCGCACCATCGAGGGCGGCACGCACCTGGCCGGCTTCAAGACGGCCCTCACCCGCGCGCTGAACAACTACATCCAGAAGTCCGAGCTCTCCAAGAAGCTCAAGGAGAAGCTCTCCGGCGACGATGTGCGCGAGGGCCTCACCGCGGTTGTCAGCGTCAAGCTGCCCATGCCCCAGTTCGAGGGCCAGACCAAGACCAAGCTCGGCAACTCCGAGGTGGCGGGCCTGGTGTCCACCCTGGTGTACGAGAAGCTCAACACCTACCTTGAGGAGAACCCCAAGGAGGCCAAGGCCATCATCGAGAAGGTGGTGGACGCGGCCAGGGCCCGCGAGGCCGCCCGCAAGGCGCGCGACCTGGTGCGCCGCAAGGGCGCCCTGTCGGACAACGCCCTGCCCGGCAAGCTGGCCGACTGCCAGAGCAAGGACCCCGGCGAGAGCGAAATCTTCATCGTCGAGGGCGACTCCGCAGGCGGTTCGGCCAAGCAGGGCCGAAATCCGCGCATCCAGGCCATCCTGCCCCTGCGCGGCAAGATCCTGAACGTGGAGAAGACCAGATACGACAAGATGCTCGGCAACAAGGAAATCCGCGCCCTCATCACGGCCATGGGCGTGGGCGTGCCGGGCAACGGCCTGGACGACGAGCAGATGCCGGACTTCGACCGCCTGCGTTATCACAAGATCGTCATCATGACCGACGCCGACGTGGACGGCAGCCACATCCGCACCCTTTTGCTGACCTTCTTCTTCCGCCAGTACAAGGAGCTCATCGACCGCGGCTACATCTACATTGCCCAGCCGCCGCTGTTCCGCGCGCACAAGGGCAAGTTCGAAAAGTACATCAAGGACGAGAAGGAACTGCACGCCTTCCTGCTCTCCCAGGCGGAAAAGGACCTTACCGCCACCGCCCTGAACGGCGGGGAGCCCAAGAGCTTCAGCGGCAAGGAGCTGCGCAAGCTGCTCGACCAGATCCGCCAGCTCAAGGACCGCGTGCGCGAGGCCCTGCACATGGGCATCGAGGAGCCGCTGTTCCTTTCCCTCGCCAAGCAGCCCAAGATCACCCTGGACCAGTTCGACGCCGCCCCGGCCGAGGAACTGCTCGCCAGCGTCATTGCGGCCGGTTTCGGCGTGCACATGGACGTGGAGCAGGGCGAGGACGAGACCGAGCGCCGCAGCTTCGTGGTCTTCACCAGCGCCAACGGCCACCGCACCCGCCTGGGGCTGGAGTTCTTCAACTCCAAGACCTACCGCAAGGCCCAGGAGACCTACGAGGCCCTCTTCGCCGCCTGCGGCGGGGACGCCTTCACCCTTGGGCGTAACGAGGCCGCACCGGCCAGCGTGAGCGGCTTCTTCAACCTGTTGGAGGCCGTGCTCGAGGAGTCGCACAAGGGCTACACGGTCCAGCGCTACAAGGGTCTGGGCGAAATGAACCCCGAGCAGCTGTGGGAAACCACCATGGACCCGGATAAGCGCACGCTCCTGCAGGTGAAGATCGACGACGCCGAAGCGGCGGACCGCATCTTCAGCGAGCTCATGGGCGATTCCGTCACCCCGCGCAGGGAGTTCATCGAGCGCAACGCCATGACCGTGGAAGAACTGGATATCTAGGCGCTGAACGGGATGGCTGGGACATTGGGGGCGCCGCCCCCAAGCCCCCGCCAAAGGGCGTTCGCCCTTTGGAATCCCGTTATGATTGGAGCTTGTTGGAGTACTTGAGGTTATAATGACCCCCACCCCTACAGGGGGTCCAGGGGGCCTTGTGCCCCCTGGCGGTGAAGGGGGTCCGGGGGAGGAGGCGAAGCCTCTGCCCCCGGCTGCCCGCACCGCCGCCATACACGGAGGACATACGTGAGTCAGAACGTCACCATTGAACGCGAGATGCAGAAATCCTACCTGGAGTACTCGCTCTCGGTCATCGTGGGCCGCGCCATCCCGGACGTGCGCGACGGCCTGAAGCCCGTGCACCGGCGCATCCTGTTCGCCATGCACGAGCTGGGAAACGCCTATAACCGGGCCTACAAGAAGTCCGCCCGCGTGGTCGGCGACGTCATCGGCAAATACCATCCGCACGGCGACTCCGCAGTCTACGACGCCCTTGTGCGCCTGGCGCAGGAATTCTCCATGCGCGACACCCTGGTGGACGGCCAGGGCAACTTTGGCTCCATCGACGGCGACGCCGCGGCGGCCATGCGTTACACCGAAGTGCGCATGGCCAAGCTGGCCAGCGAGTTTTTGGGCGACATCGAGAAGAAGACCGTCGACTTCCGCCCCAACTACGACAACACCCTTGAAGAGCCCGTGGTGCTGCCGGCCAAGGTGCCCAACCTGCTCTTGAACGGCAGCTCGGGCATCGCGGTGGGCATGGCCACCAACATCCCGCCCCACAACCTGGGCGAGCTCATAGACGGCACCCTGCACGTGCTGGACAACCCCAACTGCTCCCCCCGCGACCTGCTGGGCTTCGTCCACGGGCCGGACTTCCCCACCGGCGGGCAGGTGTACGCGGGCAAGGGCCTGGCCGACGCCTACCTGACCGGCCGCGGCAGCATCCGCATGCGCGGCGTGGTGCACACCGAGGAAGTCAAAAAGGGCGGCAAGGAGAACGTGGTCATCACGGAGATTCCTTACGCCCTCAACAAGTCCAGCCTGGTGGAGAAGATCGCCGGCCTGGTCAACGACAAGAAGATCGACGGCGTGTCCGACCTGCGGGACGAATCCGACCGCAAGGGCATCCGCATCGTGCTGGAGCTCAAGCGCGGGGCCATCGCCGAGATCGTCATCAACGCGCTCTACAAGTTCACCCCGCTGGAGACCAGCTTCGGCATCAACATGATGGCCGTGGTGGGCAACCGCCCCCGTCTGCTGAACGTGAAGCAGATCCTGCAGCACTTCCTGGAGCACCGGCGCGAGGTCATCATCCGCCGCACCCGCTTCGACCTGGACAAGAGCGAGGCCCGGGCCCACATCCTGGAAGGCCTCAAGATCGCCCTGGACAACATCGACGAGGTGGTGGCCCTCATCCGCGCCAGCAAGACCGCCATCGACGCCAAGAACGGCCTCATGGAGCGCTTCACCCTCACGGAGATCCAGGCCCAGGCCATTCTGGACATGCGCCTGCAGCGCCTGACCAACATGGAGCGCGAGAAGCTGCTCGACGAGCTCAAGGAGCTGGAGAAGCTCATCACCTGGCTCAAGAGCATCCTGGCCGATGAGAACGTGCTCAAGGGCGTCATCCGCGACGAGCTGGTGAAGGTGAAGGAAGAGTACGCCACCGACCGCAAGACCCAGATCCTGGCCGACGAGGCCGCGGACATCGCCATCGAGGACCTCATCCCCGACGACGAGTGCGTCATCACCCTGTCGCGCCGGGGCTACATCAAGCGCACCAGCCTGTCGCACTACCAGCAGCAGAAGCGCGGCGGCAAGGGCATCGCCGGGGTGAGCACCTCGGACGGCGACTTCGTGCACACCTTCCTGCTCACCAGCAACCACCAGTACCTGCTGCTCTTCACCAACCAGGGCCGCATGTACCAGCTGAAGACCCACCAGGTGCCCGAGGCTGGCCGCTACGCCAAGGGCGCGCACATCGCCAACCTGGTGCCCCTGGAGAAGGACGAG
This sequence comes from Desulfovibrio sp., assembly GCA_016218665.1. GTDB lineage: Bacteria > Desulfobacterota > Desulfovibrionia > Desulfovibrionales > Desulfovibrionaceae > Humidesulfovibrio. The sequence goes on from JACRDI010000008.1 coordinate 234,587, forward strand.
TCCATCGCCACGGCCTTCACCCTGCGCGAGTTCGCCGAGGACAGGCAGTTCCTGTTCATCACCCGCCGGGGCATGGTCAAGCGCACCAGCGCCGCGCTGTACGCCAACAGCCGCTCCACGGGCATCCGCGCCGTGTCCCTCAAGCCGGAAGACGAGCTGATGATGGTCTGCGGCGTGCAGAACGACTCCGAGATCCTGCTCATCACCGAGCTGGGCACCGCCATCCGCTTCTCCGTCGACGAAGTGCGGCCCACCGGCCGCGCCACCGAAGGCGTGAAGGGCATCGCCCTGCGCGGCAAGGACCGCGTGGTGGCCGGCGTGGTCACCGGCGATCCGGACCGCGAGCAGATCCTCACCGTGAGCGAGAACGGCTACGGCAAGCGCACCCCGCTGGACCAGTACCGCGCCCAGTCCCGCTCCGGCATGGGCATCATCAACATGAAGGTTACCGACAAGACCGGCAAGGTCGTTGGCGCCGTCATGGTGGCCGAGACCGACCAGATGGTCATCCTCTCCAGCGCCAACAAGATCGTGCGGTTCCCGGTGCGCCAGGTGAGCCTGAACCTGGGCCGCGCCACCCAGGGCGTCAAGCTCATCAACCTGGACGAGGGCACCAGCGTGGCCGGCTTCGACCTGGTGCAGCGCCAGGGCCTGGATCCGGTGGACGGCCTGGACGGCGACACCGACATGCTTGCCGAAGGGGAAACCAGCGCCGAGGAGTAGGTCCATGACCGCCTTGCGCCACAGCACACTGTCCATCCGCGCCTGCGCCCTGGTCCTGGCCGCCCTGCTTCTGCTGGCGGCCTGCGACCGGGGCGCGGCCACGGGCGCGGCCCAGGACCTCGTCATCGCCCGCGAAGCCTATTCGACTGGCTATTTTCTCGAAGCCGAAACCGCCTACGAACGCTACCTCCAGTCCGATCCCCAGGGCAAGCACCGCCTTGAAGCGTGGACGCGCCTGGTCGACATCAGCACAGGCGTGAAGGGCGACACGGGCAAGGCCGTGACCCTTCTTGAGACCGCCACCCTGGAGTTCGCCTCCCGCCCGAAGGACAACTGGGCCCTGCTCTTCCGCCTGGGCGAGCTCTACGAACAGCTGGGCCAGCGCAAGAAGGCGCTGGACGCCTGGGGCCGCTGCCTCGACACCGCGGGGGGCGACACCGCCCGCGCCGTGCAGGCGCAGATGCGCATGGCCATTGCCGACCGCGCCCTGGGCAAGTCCGACACGGCTGTGGACCTCCTCACCCAAAGCATCACCCAGGCCCCTGACGTTCCCACCAAGAGCCAGGCCATGTACGAGCTGGCCCAGACCTACGGCATGACCTGGAACTGGCCCAAGGCCAAGGCCATCCTTGAGGAGATCCTGGCCCTTGAAAAGGCCCCGCAGGAGGTCAAGGTCATGAGCACGTATCTCTTGGTCGACGCCTACGAGGCCGAGAGCAACCTGCCCAAGGCCAGGGAACTGCTCCTCTCGCTCAAGGACACCTACCCGAATCCCGAGGTCATCATGGCCAGGCTGGCCAGCCTGGGCCAGCGCACCGAAAGCGATGTCGCGGCCAAGCTCCGTCCCGGCACGGGCTCCCCGTCTTCCGACATGGAGAACGCCGGCAGCGCCGAGGTCAGGCGCAGGCGCGTGAGCGCGAAGTAGGTCGTTGGAGGCAAGGGGCGCCGCCCCTTGACCCGGCCAGGGGGTATGCACCCCCTGGACCCGCATGGCCATTGCGAGGGCCCCGGATGCGAAAGCGTCCGGGGCCCTCGCAATGGCGGCGGGAGGCAGGGGCCGGTGAAATGCGGGCGTGTTGGGCGGGCTGTGAATCCATCCGTGGGGGGAATGTGCGGGAAGGACCCGCCGCCAATGGGAACCACGGCCCAGCGTTCTGCGGCAGGGGCCGGAGGGGCGAACCTGGGCCGAGGTCGGCCGGCTGGTCCGGTCATAGGTCGGATTGCTTGCGTTTGTGGCGGCATATTGGCTATACCTTTTCATCATGCGGCCGATAAGACTGGCGCAACACTGGCGAGATCTGCCGGATCATCCCGGCTGCATTGAAGAAGGCGGTTATCCCCGTGGCGAAAAAAGCTGAAAAGGCTCCTGCTGAAGAAGTCGCCCTGGACGGCGAAGCCCCGAAGAAGTCCAAGAAGAAGCTGTTCCTCATGATCGGCATCGTCGTGGTGCTGCTTGGCGTGCTGGGCGGCGGCGGGTTCTTCGGCTACAAGTGGTGGATGGCCAAGAAGGCCGCTGCCGGGGCGGACAACGCCACCGAGCAGAAGGTCGAAGAGGGCCAGGGTGAAAAGAAGGCCGCTGCCGGCCAAGGCGGCGAGAAGAAGGACGAGAAGGGCGGCGAGAAGGGTGCGGCCGCCGGACCCGAGGGCGGCGGCGAGCTGGTGAGCATTCCGCCGCTTCTGGTGAACCTGGCCGAGCCCCAGGGCAGGCGCTACCTGAAGCTTGCGCTGGACATTGAGGTCAAGGACAAGGCTGCGGCCGACCAGCTGAACAAGAGCATGCCCAAGGTCAAGGATTCGCTGCTGCTGCTGCTTTCCAGCAAGACCTACGAGGATCTGGGCAGCCTGGAGAACAAGATCCTGCTCAAGAAGGAGATCGTCGAGCGGCTGACCCTGGTTCTTGGCGAGCAGAAGGTGCTCCGTGTCTACATCACGGAGATTGTGATTCAGTAGGGCGCGGAATTTTCCTTGCCGCCCCTGTGTGATATTGCGCGAGCACGGGTTTTGCAGTAGGTGCTGCATTGACCCGCAGTGAAGGCTTTGGGCCGGCGCGGGCGGAACATTCAGCGCAACCGAGAGGTCACCATGGCCGATGACAAGGACCAGGACAAGCTCGCCGAGGAGTGGGCCAACGCTCTGCTTGAGCAGGAAGCCCCTCCGGCCGATGGCGGTGGCGCTTCGTCCTCTGACGAGGCCCTGGCCGACGAGTGGGCCAAGGCCCTGGCCACCCAGGAGGCCGACGACGTCAAGAAGGAGCAGGAGCAGGGCTACCTGCGCACCCAGACGCACGAGCCCGAATTCCGCGACATGACGTCGGAGTACAAATCCCAGCGTCAGAATCCCGGCACCAAGCGCGACCTCGACTTCATCCTGGACATTCCGCTGGAGGTTTCCGCCGAGCTGGGCCGCACGCGGCTTCTCATCAACGAGCTGCTGCAGTTGGGCCAGGGCTCGGTGGTGGAGCTGAACAAGCTGGCCGGCGAACCGCTGGAGATCTTCGTCAACGGCAAGCTTGTGGCCCGCGGCGAGGCCGTGGTCATCAACGAGAAGTTCGGCATCCGCCTCACGGACATCATCAGCCCCATTGAAAGGGTGAAGCAGCTTGCCTGATCAGCTTTTTTTTGACATCGTGAAGATGGTTGTGGCGCTCGCGTTCATCGTGGGCCTGATCTATGCCATCGTCTATGTTCTCAAGCGTTTGCTGCCGGGCGCCATGCGCTCCGGAGGCGAGCGGGTGGAGATGCAGGTGCTGTCCCAGCTCAATGTCGGGTCCAGGCAGCGCATCGCCGTCATCCGCGTTCAGGACCGGACCCTGGTGGTTGGCATCACCGAGGGCTCCATCAACACCTTGGCCGACCTGACGCCTGAACTGGCGCCCGGACTGTCGCCCCAAGAGGCCGCCGCCCGGAAGGAAGCCGATGAGCCGAAAATTTTTTCCAACCTTCTCTCGCCCCGCAGGGACGGCCAGGCCGACCAGCGCGGCGGCGTGTCCGGCTCCGAGCCGGGCAGGGGCCGGCGCCAGCCTGCTGAACGCGAGAACGGCCTTGTCTTCCGCCCCCTGGGGCCCCGCACGGCGCAGCCTGCCGCAAGCCCGGCCGATGACCGCGGCGACGGGCCGCTGCTCTTCGCCCCTGGCGAGCGTCCTCCGCGCTAGCCTGCCGCTTCTTCTGTTCTGCTTCTTCGTGCTGCTGCCCGCCCTTGCGCAGGCGGCCGGCACGGGGCCGGCCAACGCCACGGCCACCCAGGTTCCCGCGCTCACCATGCAGCTCTCGGCCGGCCAGTCCGAGCCGGGCAAGGTGGCGGTGGCGCTGGAGCTCATGTTCCTGTTCACGGTGCTCACCATCGCCCCTAGCATCGTGCTCACCATGACCAGCTACACGCGCATCATCATCGTGTTCCACTTCCTGCGGCAGGCCATGGGCACCCCGCAGATGCCCCCCGCGCAGATCATGGCCTCTCTGGCCCTGTTCATGAGCATCATCATCATGGGCCCGGTGATCAAGAACGTGAACGAGCAGGCGCTGCAGCCCTACATGGAGGAGAAGATCGGGTTCAAGGAGGCCCTGGACAAGGCCCAGGTGCCCATCCGCGAGTTTTTGTTCAAGCACACGCGCGAGAAGGACCTGTCCATCTTCTACTCCATCTCCAAGGAGGAGCGCCCGGCCAACAAGGAGCAGGTGTCCACCATCATGCTCGTGGCCGCCTTCACCATCAGCGAGCTCAAGACCGGCTTCTCCATCGGCTTCCTCATCTACATCCCGTTCCTGATCCTGGACATGGTGGTGGCCAGCATCCTGCTCTCCATGGGCATGATGATGCTGCCGCCCGCGACAGTGGCCCTGCCGTTCAAGATATTGCTGTTCATCCTGGTTGACGGGTGGAGCCTGCTCATAGGCTCGCTGGTCAACTCCTTTGCCTGACGGGGCGCATAGTGGCCATTACCCCGGAATTCGTCGTCGGCTTCGCTCGCGAGGCCATGGAACTCACGCTGGTCATCTGCCTGCCCATGATGGGTGTGGGGTTGGTGGTGGGCGTGGTCCTCAGCATTTTCCAGGCGGCCACCCAGATCCAGGATTCCACGCTCTCCCTTGTGCCCAAGCTCATCGCCATGTTCATCGCCCTTATTTTGGCGTTCCCATGGATCATGGACAAGATGATCACCTATACGACCAATCTGCTTCTGAATCTTCCCACATACATACGCTGACGCCGTTCTCGCCCCTGTCGTGCACGCTCCGGCGCCCGCGCGCCCGTGCGATTTCCCGGCGTCCTTGCCAAAGCCTGCCGCCCACGCTAGACAGACCCTGCGCAAATCGCGCCAGGACAGTTTCTCCATGCACAGCACCAACGCCCAGACTTTCTATGAGACCCTGCGCGAGCACGCCAGCCGCTGGGTTTGCTTGCTCATTTTGGCCCCCCTGGTCCTGCGTTTGTGGTTCGTGGCCACCGGCCAGCTGAACCTGGTGCAGGACGAGGCCCAGTATTGGGACTGGACCCGGCATCTGCAGCTGACCTACTACTCCAAGGGCCCGCTCATCGCCTGGATCATCTGGGCCTGCACGGCCGTGTTCGGCAACACCGAGCTTGGCGTGCGCATGGGTTCCATCCTCGGCGCGGCGGTTTTCCCGGCCCTGCTGTGGCTGCTGGTGGGCCGGCTGTGGAAGCGCCCGGTGCTGGGCGTGCTGGCCGTGTTCATCGCCGCGGTTTCGCCCCTTTTCCAGGCCCTCGGCATCCTCATGACCACGGACAACCCCTTCGTGATCTGCTGGACGCTGTCCATGTTGGCCCTGTATGCCGCCACCACCCCGGACGAGTCGGGCCGCGACAGGGGGCTGTGGCCCTATGTCTTGTTGGCCCTGGCCTACGGTGTGGGCATTCTGGCCAAGTACACCATGCTGGGGGTGGCTGGCCTGGCCGTGGCCTACGGGCTCGTCCTCAGCCGGCGCAACGCGCTTCCAGCAGGCTACTGGCCCAAGCTTTTCATCGCCCTGTTCGTCGGCGCGGTCCTGGGCTTCCTGCCCACCCTCATCTGGAACATGCAGAACGACTTCGTGGGCTACAAGCACGTGCTGCACCTCATCGGCGTGCAGGGCGAGGGCGGCAAGAAGCTGTTCCGCATCTCCCGCGTGCCCGAGTACGTGGGCGCGCAGCTGGGCTTCGCCCTGCCGTGGTGGTTCTGGTTCATGCTCGTGGCCGGGTGGCGCGCGGCCCTGCGCTGTTTCCGTCCGGCCAACGGGCACGCGGTGGACACCGGCTCCCTGTCGCTGCAGCAGTCGGCGCTGCTCGTGGTCTTCTTCTGGCCCATGACGCTGTTCTTCCTGGCCTGGAGCTTTCACACCAAGGTGCTGGCCAACTGGAACACCGTGAGCTACGTGGCGGGGGCCATACTCTGCGCGACCGAGGTCGAGCGCCTGCTGCGCTCCGGGCTCACCCGCCGCGGCTGGGCCTGGCTCAAGGCCGGAGCCTGGGCCAGCGTGGGGCTCATGCTTCTGCTGCACCTGCACCAGCTGCTGCCCATACCGCCGTCGATCAACCCGGCCCACCGCCTCAAGGGCTGGGACGACCTTGGCCGCCACATGCGCACCGTGGCCGATACGCGCTTCCCCGACCCTTCGCGCGTGTTCTTCATGAGCGACGTGTACGACATCACCGCAGAGCTGGCCTTCTACGTGCCTGGCCAGCCGCAGGCCTACTGCCTGTGGTGGGACGGCCGGCGCATGAACCAGTACGACCTGTGGGGCGGGCCCAAGGACAAGATCGGCTGGGACGCGGTGCTCGTGCTGCGCGGCGACGCCCCCGGCGTGCCCCCCGTTGTCACCGAAATGTTCGAGCGCGTGGCCGGTCCGTACCGGCATGTGGCGAGCTTCCGGGGCGAACCTGTCCGTCCGTTCTATTATTACCTCTGCACGGGCTACAAGGGCCTTTGGCCCCGCCAGGACACCGGTGCCTTCTAAACGGCTTTGCCGGGCTTTAAAACCGATCCTGACGAGACCATTTCCAAGCAGTGAGTTTCATGATTGTTTGATGAACATGGATGACATCCGTTGACATTCTTTGACAACGGGTGCATAGCACTGTACATCGGTGTCCTATGATAGACATTGATGTGCCTGCGCCGGATGGGGGAGGGGTTCTCCCCAGGCTGCTGACCATACGGGAAGTGGCGGACATCTTGCGCATACATTACCGGACAGCGTATCGTCTGGTGAAGGATGGCGGCATTGAAGCCATCCGAGTGGGCACGCAGTGGCGCGTGACGGAAGACGCCCTGCACGAGTATGTGGCGCGCGGCTGGAGGCACTGGAAGCCCGAACCGGCCCGCAACCGGCCCAGGCAGTGCAAGCTGCCCTTGTGACGTTCACGACCCAGGAGAGCGCATGAACCGCACGCCGCAGAACATGGACCAGAACATCGGCCCCCGGCCCATCTCCCTGCCGAACGACTTCGGCGACGCCATCGGCCTCACGGGCACCTTGGTGGCCGAGGACATCCACTTCAGCACCGCCACGGGCCTGCTGACCGTGGAGAAGCTGTACCGCTCGGCCGAGGGCAAAGTGGCCTACGGCATCATCGCCGCCTCGGGCGACTCGCGCGAGCGCAGGGCCTACGTGCTGGACGAGCAGGGCGAGACCGTGCTGGCCGACAATGGCAGCTACACGGTGGAACTGCCGGTGAACGACATGTTCGAGCTGCTGGCCATGGTCCTGCAGGCCGAGGACGCCCGCGCCACCATCGGCGAACACCTCATGGTGCGCCCGGCCGTCAACGAAGACTAGCAACAGACTCCAACAAGCCTGAAAATGAAGACGCCCGGCGAACCGGGCGTCTTTTTTTGTGTCCGAGCGGCTATGGGCCCTAGGGCTTTGGGCATTCCACGCCGGGCAGCCTGTGCATGGTCATGGACTCCTGCCCGGTGGATTCGAGCACTGCGCGCCAGTAGTCGGCCTCGATGTTCATCTTCTTGCGCTTCATGGTCACCAGCTCCAGGGGCACGTGCACGTAGCGCGACTGCAAACGGCTGACCACCATGCCGGTCTTGCCGGCCATGGCCGCGTGCACGGCGTTCTGGCCCAGGAATCCGCAATACACGCGATCGTTGGCGTTGGCCGGCACGGAGCGGATGATGTAGCTGGGGTCGATGAACTTGATGGTGGTCTCCATGGTGCGCATCTTGAAGTGCTCCTTGATGCGCGCGATGAGCAGGGTGCAGATGTCGCACAGCACCGGATTGCCCGAGGCGTCCGTGCTGCCGCTGGCCTCGCATAGGTGCTGGCCGGCGCCCTCGGCCACCACAATGACCGCGTGATGGCGCGAGCGCAGGCGCTTCTCCAACTGGTCCAGCAGGCCGTCCGGCCCGTCCAGGGAGAAGGGGTTCTCCGGCACCAGGACAAAGTTCACTTCCTTGAGTGCCAGGGTGGCCTGGGCGGCGATGAAGCCGGATTCGCGGCCCATGAGCTTCACGATGCCGATGCCGTTGTAGGCCCCGACAGCCTCCACATGGGCGCAGGCGATGGCCTCTGTGGCCTTTTCCACCGCCGTGTCGAAGCCGAAGCTCTTGCCCACGAAGTTGATGTCGTTGTCGATGGTCTTGGGCACGCCGATGACGCTGATGCGCGAGTTGCGCGCCCTGATCTCCTTCACGATGTTGGCCGCGGCCTTCATGGTGCCGTCGCCGCCGATCATGAACAGCACGCCCACGTTCATGCGCTCCAGGGCGTCCACGATCTCCTCCGGCGGCTGCGGACCGCGGGAGGAGCCCAGCTCCGTGCCGCCGAACACGTGGAAGTTGCTCACGTTATGCGGGGTGAGCTCCACGATGTCGTGCCCGTACTTGGGGATGAAGCCTTGCAGGCCGTAGCGGATGCCGATGACCGAGGCCACGCGGTAGTGGTGGTAGGCGTCCATGACGATGGCCCGGATGACGTCGTTGATGCCCGGGCACAGGCCGCCGCAGGTGACGATGGCGCACTTGACCTTGGAGGAGTCGAAATAGAGCTTGCCGCGGGGGCCGGCCTTCTCGAAGCTCAGGTGCAGGCCGTGCCCGCCGGGAACGTCGGCCTCCTCCTCGGTGAGGCGCAGCTCCAGCTGTTGCTCGTCCTCCACAAAGCGGCAGTATTTGAGGGGGGAGGGGATCTTTGCCTGGCCAAGACTCTGGATGGTGGTGTCCAGGCCGTTTTTCTTGGCCGGTGCGGCCTTGGCGGGCGCGCTCTTGGTCGGTGTCTTGGCCATGGCCGTCCTCCGGTTTCAGCGTTGCTCACGGGTTGGCGTCGCCCGGAATTCCGGGTGATTTCAGCACCTCATACCTGTTTCACAGGGCCGCGTAAACCGTGCGCGCCAAAGGGCGCTACTCCATTCCCGGCAGCGGGGCCACGGGCGGGGCGGGGCGGGCCTCCACGGCCTGGCGCAGGGCCTCCAGCGTGGGCGTTGCCGCCCCCACCTGGGCCACCACGATGCCCGCCGCGTGGTTGGCCAGCACGGCCGCGTCCAGCAGGGAGGCCCCGGCCGCCATGGCCAGGGCCAGGGTGGCGATGACCGTGTCGCCCGCGCCGGTGACGTCGAAGACCTTGCGGGCGAAGGTGGGGATGTGCGTGGCCTTGGCGCGGCCCTCGAAGAGCGCCATGCCCTGGGGGCCGAGGGTGATGAGCAGGTCGCGGCAGCCCAGGCGGTCGAACAGCGCCTGTCCCACGCGGGCAGGGCCAGCCGGCCAGGCGCAGGGCAGGTTCGCTCCTTCCCCGGCCTCCTTGGCGTTGGGAGTCAGGATGTCCACGCCGTGGTACAGGTCGTAGTTCTGCGGTTTGGGGTCCACCAGAATGCGAGGGCGCCTGCCGTTCGCACCGGTGATCGCCCGCAGAGCGTCCATGACGGGCCTGGTGATCACGCCCTTGCCGTAGTCGGAAACAATAACAATGTCATGGTCTTGGGCGTGAGTGGCGATGTTCTCCAGCAACCCACCAACCACGGACTCGGAGAGGGGCTCGCTGGTCTCGCGATCGACCCTGACGATCTGCTGGTTTTGGGCGATGATCCTGGTCTTTCTCGTTGTGCGGCGGCGATCGTCGTGAACGAGCACGCTGTTGACGCTGTTGTCGTCCAGGATCTGCGCAAGGGTCTCGCCATCGCGATCATCGCCGATCACGGCGAGCATGGTGGCGTGGCCGCCCAGGGCGTTGATGTTGCGGGCCACGTTGCCCGCTCCGCCCAGGACGTACTCCTCGCTGATCACCTCAACCACGGGCACTGGCGCCTCGGGCGAGATGCGCGACACCGCGCCGAAGGTGTAGTGGTCGAGCATGACGTCGCCCACGATCATCACGCGCTGACCGGCCAGGCTCGTGAGCAGCTTCTCGTGTTCCGCTGTGATCATGTATCCTCTTTTCTTGCTCTGTGCTCAGGATGTGCGGAGAAAAATATGTGCCGTGTCAGGCTGTTGTCAGTGGTGATGATCTGGTGATTGCCGCGATCATGCGTTGGTGAGGCCGAGCTTCCTGGCCAGCTCGCTCAGCTGGTCCGCAGACTGGTACTGCAGGGAGAGCACGCCGCGGTCAACGCTGCCGCTGAGCTTCACCCCGCTGCCCAGGACCTCGCTGAGTTGCGCCTGCATCTGGGCCAGGGCTTCATCGAGCGCCTTGGCGCCGCGGGCGCCGCGTGGGGCCTTGCCTCTCGGCTTCTCGCTGCCGTAGAGCTCTTCCGGTTCCGCCAGGCGTCCGTTTTCCTTCACGAAGCTGGCCTCGGCCTCGGCCTGGCGCACGGAAAGGTTGAAATTCTTGATGCGCTGGTACAGGCCCTGGCCCGCCTCGGCATCCACAGACATGATGGCCCGGCCGTGCCCGGCCGTGAGCACGCCGGTCTGGATGTCCCCCTGGATCTCGTCGGGCAGGTTCAGCAACCGCAGGGAATTTGCCAGGGCCGAGCGGCTCTTGCCAACCTGGCGCGCCAGTTCCTCCTGGCTCAGGCCGAAGTCCTTCAGCAGCTGCTGGAAGCCCTTGGCCTCCTCGATGGCGTTGAGGTCGGCGCGCTGCAGGTTCTCAATGAGCGCGATGGCCAGGGTCTCCATGTCCGTCAGGGTGCGCACCAGGGCCGGAATCTCGGTGAGCCCGGCCATCTTGGAGGCGCGCATGCGCCGTTCGCCGGCCACTAGCTCGTAAGGGATGTCCTCGCCCTTGGTGGGGCGCACCAGCACGGGCTGCAACACGCCCTGGGCCTTGATGGAGTTGCAGAGGTCCTCAAGTGCCTCGGGGTCGAACTCCTTGCGCGGCTGGTGCGGGTTGGGCCGGATGGAGGCGATGGGCAGATGCTTCACCTCGGCGGAGTTCACCGATTCAGGCTTGATGCTGCCGAGCAGCGCGTCCAGACCTCGTCCCAATCCACGTTGACCTATGGCCATCTTCATCCCTCCGGATCGATTCAGCCCCGATGTGAGCGGTCGGCCTTGCCAGGTGTGGTCCCTGGCACTATAAGACGCCAACGCCATTCAATCGGAGCTGCGAATGATTTCCAACACTGAAGCCTTTCAGGAACTTTTCGATTCCAAGGGCGAGCCTCTGGGGGCCATCCTCGGTCCCGAGGCCTGGGCCCTGGTGCGCGAGGCCGTGCTGGCCCAGTTCGCACCAACCGCCCTTGCGACCGACACCACGGCCGCTGAGCCCATGCAGGACTGGCTCGACCTCGTGCAGTTCTGGGACTTCACCTATCCCGTGGACCACGACGTGGCCTGCCCCCTGTGCGGCAACAGCACCCAGGCCTGGGAGCTGGACGAGCCCCGCAAGTTCCTGCTCACCGCCGCCAATCTCGGAGGGCTTGTGGCCTTCCGGTGCCTCGGCTGCCAGGCCAAGGTCATCAAGCGGCACTTCAAAGACACCATCAAGGTAGAGGTGAAGCCCTACCAGGACGAAAAATCCGTGCGGAACCTCGGCCGCGGGGCCTAGGCGTCCGCACGGCGCTTGGCGCTAATCGCGCACCTTGCAGCGCACCACTTCCTGGGCCAGGGCCATGTAGGCCTCGGCCCCGCTGGAGCGGATGTCGTAGGTGATGACCGGCTTGCCGAAGCTGGGCGCCTCGGAAAGGCGCACGTTGCGCGGGATGATGACCTCGAACAGGTGTTGCGGCAGTGCCTTGCGCACCTCGTTCTTCACCTGCCAGGACAGCTTGTTGCGCTGATCGTACATGGTGAGCACCACGCCCAGCACCTTGAGGTCCGGGTTCAGGCGCTTCTTCACCAGCTCATAGGTCATGAGCAGCTGCGAGAGCCCTTCCAGCGCGTAGTACTCGCACTGCAGGGGAACGAGCAGCTCCTTGGCCGCGCACAGCGCGTTCACCGTCAGAATGCCCAGCGAGGGCGGGCAGTCGATGAGGATGAAGTCGTACTCGTCCTCCACCGGGGTCAGCAGGTCGCGCACGTAGTACTCGCGCCCCAGCTTGTCCGCCAGCTCGATCTCCGCGCCCACCAGGTCCTGTGTGCCAGGAAGCAGCGAAAGAAACGGGATGGCCGTTTCCACGATGGACTTGCGCACGTTGTCCGGGTCGAACAGTGCGGAGTAGATGTTGGCGCGGTCGTCCCCAGGGTAGAAGCCCAGGCCGCTTGAGGCGTTGCCCTGGGGATCGCAGTCCACCAGGAGTACCTTCTTTTCCATTACCGCCAGGGATGCGCCGAGATTCACGGCGGTTGTGGTTTTGCCCACCCCGCCCTTCTGATTCGCGATGACGATTCTGCGTGCCACAGGGCCTCCACAAGCGTTTTGACTCCCGCGTGTTTCACGTGAAACAGGTGCCCAGAGAGGGTGTTTCACGTGAAACAGCACGGGTTGATTTCCAGACTAAATCCTGGACAGGCCAAAATCAAGTCGAAGGTGTGTGGTTTTGGAAAAACTACACCTTGAAGTAGCCGCGGTACCACTCCACAAAGCGGGCAATGCCGTCCTCGATGCGGGTGGCAGGCTTGAAGCCGACGTCGCGCACCAGATCATCGACGTTGGCCTCGGTGGCGGGCACGTCTCCGGGCTGCATGGGCAGGTACTCCTTGATGGCCTTCTTGCCCAGGCATTCCTCAAGAACTTCGATGTAGCGGGAGAGTTCAACAACGTTGTTGTTGCCGATGTTGTACAGACGGTAGGGGCCGGGGCTGGTGGCGGGGTCGGGCTTGGCGCCGCTCCATTCGGGGTTGGGCTCGGCGGTGTGCATGGTCACGCGCACCACGCCCTCGATGATGTCGTCGATGTAGGTGAAGTCGCGGCGCATCTTGCCGTGGTTGAAGACCTTGATGGGCTCGCCCGCGAGGATGGCCTTGGTGAACAGGAACAGTGCCATGTCCGGCCGGCCCCAGGGGCCATACACGGTGAAGAAGCGCAGGCCCGTGGTGGGCAGTCCGTACAAATGGCTGTATGTGTGGGCCATGAGCTCGTTGGACTTCTTGGTGGCCGCGTATAGGCTCATGGGATGGTCCACGTTGTCGTGCACCGAGAGCGGCATGGTGGTGTTCAGCCCGTACACCGAGCTGGACGAGGCGTAGGCCAGGTGGCCGACCTTGTTGTGGCGGCAGCCTTCCAGGATGTTCAGGAAACCCACCACGTTGGAGTCGATGTAGGCGCGGGGGTTCTGGATGCTGTAGCGCACGCCGGCCTGGGCGGCCAGGTTGACCACGTGGGTGAAGCCCTGCTCGGCGAAGAGCCTGGCCATGCTCTCGTTGTCGGCCAGGTCCAGCTTGACGAAGGTGAACTTGGGCTCGGGCTTCAGCATCTCCAAGCGGGAAAGCTTGACCTCGACGGAGTAGTAGTCGTTCAGGTTGTCCAGGCCCACCACCTCGTGCCCCATGGACAGCAGGCGGCGGGACAGGTGGAAGCCGATGAAGCCGGCCGCGCCGGTGACGAGTACCTTCATTGCGGGTATCCTTTGTGTTCGGGTGAGTGTGAAGAGGGCAGGTTTACCCGCGCCTCCGCTCAAAGGCAAGATCAGTCGACGCGCAGGGCCTTCACCCCGGCAAGGGCCTGATGCAGCTCATGGGGCAAGAGGGTGGCCAACTGCTCCGGTTCGGGCAGCGCGTGCACAACCACGTCCTTGTCCTCGGGCGGGAACAGCGTGCGTGCGCGCCGGGCCGGGCCCTCGCCGAAGCAGAGCACGTGCTTGACGCCGAAGTGGCGCACGCCCTCGGCAAAGATGTCTGAGGCGAAGCGGCCGGCAGGTTCCGTGCCAGTTGGGAAGGACACCGGCCAGAACAGGGTGGTGCCCTGCGGCCAGGCCAGGTACGCCAGAATGGTCTGGAAGAGCTTGCGCCGGCCGGGGTCAGCCTTGCCGGCCACGTCGTCCGCCAGTGATGCGTAGGTGATGATCACGCGGGGCGGGGTGCGCACGCGCGAGGCCAGCGCGTCCCACGGCGCGGGCCACTGTGGCGCGGGCGTATCGACATGCTGTGCCGCCTGGGCGGTGGCGGACCGTGCTTCTGGGGCAAGGGCGGAGGCCGGTGCGGCTGCCTGCGGCGGAAGGGGCTGCGCGCAGACCGGAGCGCCCATGGCGTCGGGCACGCCCTCCTGCAACCCCTCCGGAAGGTACAGGTGCGACAGCCCGGCCAGGGCCCAGGGCCGCAGGCGCTCCGCCAAGTCTACAGCAGCTGCAAAAGATCCCATACGCGCCAGGCGACCTCTGGTTTGGGCAGTTCCGGCCACTGCTCGCTGCGGCCAGCGCGGTCAAGCACGGCCACGGTGTTGGAAGCGCTGTCGAACCCGCTGCCGGGCACGCCCACGCGGTTGGCCACGATGAGGTCCAGGCGCTTCTCCGCAAGCTTCAGGCGCGCCTGCCCGAGCAGGTCGTGGGTCTCCGCAGCGAAGCCGATGAGCATCTGCCCCTCGCGTTTGCCCTCGCCCAGGGTGCGCAGAATGTCCGGGTTGGCCTCAAGGCTGATGGCGAGCCCGGCACCAGCCTCCACGGCGAGGTCGCGCTTCTTGAGTTTGCGGCCCTGGCCCGTTGACGGCGGCACGGGGCGGAAGTCGCACACCGCCGCAGTGCAGCAGGCAATGTCTGCCGTGGGCCAGGCGGCTGCAGCGGCGTCGAGCATCTCTCGCGCCGTGGTGACGCGGGTGACAGTGACGCCGGGAGGAAAGTCGTAGGCCGTGGGGCCGGCCACCACGTGGACCTCGGCCCCGCGCAGCCAGGCGGCCATGGCCAGGCACGCGCCCATGAGGCCGCTGGAGGGGTTCGACAGGTAGCGCACGGCGTCCCAGGCCTCGCGCGTGGGGCCCAGGGTGACGAGGACCTTCTTGCCGGCCAGATCCTTGGGCGAGAGGGCGCGCAGCACCTCGGCGTAGACGTGCTCCACAGGGGCGAAGCGGCCCGCGCCGGTGTCGCCGCAGGCAACGTCGCCGCAGGCGGGGCCGATGGCAATGGCGCCGCGGTCAAGAAGGGTGCGCCAGTTGCTCTGGGTGGCGGGCGCGGCCCACATGGCCGGGTTCATGGCCGGGGCCAGCAGCAGGGGGCCCCGGAAGGCCAGGGCCTGGGTGGAGAGCATGTCATCGGCGATGCCGTGTGCCAGCTTGGCCAAAATGTTTGCCGTGGCCGGAGCGATGACCAGGGCCTGGGCGCTCTTGCCCGGCGTCAGGTGGGCGAAGGGATCGCCCAGCTGGGCCTCGGCCGGGCTCTCGGCGAACATGGCCGTATCCACGGTCTGCGCGCCCAGGGCGCGGAAGCTCTCCGCCCCGATGAAGCGCTGGGCAGAGGCGGTGAGGGTGACGCCCACGCCGACCTGCGCGCCAACGAGAAGCCGGAGGAGCTCCAGGCTCTTGTACGCGGCAACGCTGCCGGTGACGCCCAGATGCACCCTCCGGCCGAGGAAGCAGGGAAAGCTCAGGTGGTCTGTTCTCAATTGATGTCCTTCTCGGAGAAGCTGCTCTTGTTGGAGGCCGGGGGAGCAGGCACGCCGCGGGTGGTGCTGGTCTTGGAGTTGGTGGTGCGGGCGGAGGAGGAAGAGGAGGAGCCGGTCTTGTACTCCAGGGCGAACACGGTGGCCTTGGCCTTGAAGCCGTCCACCAGCTCGATGATGGCCGCCTTGTTGGTCTTCTCGTAGATGAGGATGCTCTTTTTGGAGCGCACGGCCGAAACCTTGCGCCAGCCGTCCTTGATCATGTTGTTCTGGAAGAAGTTGATCAGGTCGTCGTACACCACCCGGCCCTGAAAGTTCTGGATGCCGGCCTTGAACTGCTGGGTGTCGAAGGAGAAGTCCTCGTCAGGGATGTGCTCCATGCCGTTGGGAACCAGAATGTCGTCGAAGAGGTAATAGTAGTTCGGATTGTCGTAGGTTTCGGCCTGGCCGCTGGTGGCCGGGCCGGCGTCGCTGGTGGCGCGGGCGTTGGTGTTCATGCCGGAGCAGGCGCTCAGGGTGGCGGCAAGGCTCAGGCCGAGGAAAAATTTAAAGGCTGCACGCTTCATGGGGTGTGTCCTCATGGGGTTGGCAAAAGGGTGAGCACCGCGGGAAAAGCAACTTGAGGCGGTGTAGCTGATATGGGAAAAAATCTCAACGCGGCGAAAACCCGGAGGGGAGCGCGGCAGCGAATCAGTCGGTGAGGCCGCCCTGGCGGCGGAGCAGAGCCTCCAGGCGTTCGCGGTCCTCGCGCAGGCGGCGAATCTCCACCTCCTGGGCAGACACGCGCGCCTTGAGGTCGGCGTTGTCGCTGGTGAGGGTGAGGCTGATCTCCTCCATGACCGCGAGCTTGGGCTCCATGAGCCGCATGCGCTCGGTCAGGCGTTCCACCTGGGAGCTGACGTCGGCCTGTTCGCGCCTGGCGACGCGCTTCAGGTTGCGCGCAAGCAGCACGAATCCGTTCTTGAGCTTGTTGATGTCGGTCTGGTGGGAGTCAAGGCTGGTCTTCTGCTCGGCCAGTTTGTCCAGGGCGTCGGAGAAGTGCGCGATGGAACTCGAAAGCGCGTCGGAAAGGGCGTCGGAGAGGGCCTCGGCCAGGTTGGCCGGCAGGTCCCTGGCCACGGCGGGCAGGGCGATGGGCTCGGCCGCCGGGCCCACCTCGATGGTGCGTGGGAATTCTCGGCGCAAAATGTCCTCGATTTCACTGGTGATACGGCCTTCGGCGTAGAGCTCGCCGATGCGGTGAAACACGGCCAAGGCATCTTCCGGGTAGCGCGTCATGCGGCCAAGCCTGCGACCGGCCAGGAAGTCCTTGAACAGCGACGCATAGCGCCGGGCCGTGGGCGCGGGGATGCCAGTGCGTTTGGCGATGTCGCTTAAGGCCAGCAGTTCCATGGACGGTGAATATCAGGATCAAGCCGAAGATCAAGGAAAAACTGGCGTCCACAGCCGCATTGCGGATGTGATCGCCACGCGCTGATCAGATCGTCTTCAGGCGCGCCGGGCGCTCACGCCGGGCGGGGGTTGCCATCGCTGGCGGATCGGGTACCATCCTCCAACCATGCGCAACAACGCCTCACGCCCATCAGACGAAGCGCCGGACCTCTCCGGCGTGCCCCAGGAATTCCGCCTTGCGAGCTACGTGTACGAACTGCCCGAGGAGCGCATCGCCCGGCGGCCGGCCGAGAGGCGCGACGCCTCGCGCCTGCTGCTCGTGGACCGCGCTGCGGAAGGCGCCCGGCCGGACGAGTTCGCCAACCTGCCGGAGCTACTGGCTGCCAGGTTCCCGCAAGGGGGCCTGCTCATCGCCAACAATTCCAGGGTGTTTCCCGCGCGCATCTATGGCCGCAGGGCCACGGGCGGGCGGGTGGAGCTGCTGCTCCTGACACCCCTGCCGCTGCTTCACGTGAAACCTTTGTCCGAAGGGTGGAGCAGCGCCGAGGCCGAGGGCCTGGTGCGCACGGCCAAGCGCATGAAGGAAGGCGAGGCGGCGCTCTTCGACGCGCCGGCTGGGTCGGACTTCCGCGTGGTGCTGCTGGAACGCGGCGAGTACGGCCGTTGCCGCCTGCGCCTGGAATGGCAGGGCGACATCGCGGCGATCCTGAACGAAATCGGCCACATGCCCTTGCCGCCCTACCTGGAGCGCGAGGACGACGCCGCGGACCGCGAGCGCTACCAGACCACCTACGCGGACGCCTCCAAGGCCGGCAGCGTGGCCGCGCCCACGGCCGGGCTGCACTTCACGCCCGAGGTGCGCGCGCGGCTGGCGGAAAAGGGCTTCCAGTGGGCCGAGGTGACCCTTTACGTGGGCTACGGCACCTTCAGCCCCGTGCGCGCGACGGACATCCGCGAGCACGTGATGCACAAGGAGTATGTGGAGGTGCCCGAGGAAACCGCGCAGGCCATCCGCACGGCCAAGGCGGGCGGGCGGCCGGTCATCGCCGTGGGCACCACCAGCGCGCGCAGCCTGGAGGGCATGTTCGCGGAGCTTGGCCGGGTGGGCGGCTTCGCGGGGGAGACGGGCATCTACATCTATCCTGGCGCGGATTCTGCCGCGTATCCGGGCAAAAGCTTTGGCGTTGTGGACGCGCTTCTCACCAATTTTCATTTGCCAGAGTCAAGCCTCCTGATTATGGTTTCGGCCCTGGCGGGCCGTGAACGCATCATGGCCGCCTACGCTTTGGCGCTCGCCCAGGGCTTCCGGTTTTTTTCCTACGGCGACGCCATGCTCATCGTCTGAGCCCATGCATTTCAAAATGCCGCAAGGCCACGGCCCGCGCGGCGAAAGGGGTGTCCCATGTCCCGCATCACCGTTTCGGAGGAGCGCTGCAAAGGGTGCCTGCTGTGCACCCTGGTCTGCCCGGTCACGATCATCCGGCAGAGCGAGCGCATCAACCAGCACGGCTACAAGGTTGCCGAGGTTCCGGCCGATGACATGGCCAAATGCACCGGCTGCGCGTCCTGCGCCACCATCTGCCCGGACGTGGCCATAGAGGTCTGGCGCGGCAAGAAAGCCAAAAAGGCCGCATAGGAGGGACGCATATGGCGGACAAGAAGGAACGTCTCTTCGTCAAGGGCAACGAGGCCATCGCCATGGGCGCGCTGGCGGCCGGGTGCAAGTGCTTCTTCGGCTATCCCATCACCCCGCAGAACGACATCCCGGAGTTCATGAGCAAGGCCATGGTCGAGGCCGGGGGCGAGTTCGTCCAGGCCGAGAGCGAAGTGGCCGCGGCCAACATGCTGCTGGGCGCCGGCGCCTGCGGCATCCGCGCCATGACCAGCTCCTCCAGCCCGGGCATGAGCCTCAAGCAGGAGGCCATCAGCTACATGGCCGGCAGCGAGGTGCCCGCGGTCATCGTGAACATGAACCGGGGCGGCCCGGGCCTGGGCGACATCGGCCCCAGCCAGGGCGACTACTTCCAGTCCACCCGCGGCGGCGGCCACGGCGACTACCGCCTGCTGGTGCTGGCTCCCTCCAGCGCGCAGGAAGCCTACGACATGACCTTTGACGCCTTTGACCTGGCCTTCGCCTCGCGCAACCCGGTGCTCATCCTGGGCGATGCCATCATCGGCCAGATGAAGGAGCCGATAACCCCGCGCGAGCCCAAGAAGGTGGACCCGAACGAGGGCGCGGACTGGCGGCTCATCGGCGCGCCGGTGAAGGGCAAGGGCAAGCGCGCCCACCGCGTCATCAAGTCCCTCTTCCTCATGGACGGTGAGCTGGCCGGGCAGAACATGAAGCTGCAGGCCAAGTACGACGCCTGGAAGAAGATGGTCGACTTCGAGACCTTCCAGGTGAAGGACGCCGAGCTGGTGGTGGTGGCCTTCGGCTCCATCGGCCGCATCGCCAAGAACGCCGTGCGCTCCCTGCGGGCCAAGGGCAAGAAGGTCGGCCTGTTCCGGCCCAAGACCCTCTATCCCTTCCCGGAAAAGCAGCTGGAGAAGCTGGCCAAGGAAGGCAAGCGCTTCCTGACCATCGAGCACAACCTGGGCCAGATGGTGGAAGACGTGCGCCTCTCCGTGCGCAAGTACGGCGACTCGGACCTGTTCTGCGTCTACCCCGGCAACATGCCCAGCCCCGACGACTTCGAAGCGCCCATCCTCAAGGCGCTGGGGAGGAAATAGCATGACCAAGGCAAAAACCGCACCCAAGGCCGCTCCCAAGGCGGCAGCCAAGACAGCGGTCAAGGCTGCGAAGGCCGCCCCGGCTGTGAAAAGCGTCGATGCGAGCGGCGATGAGCTGGTGTTCACCCGGCCCGAGGCCATGGTGGACCGCGCCACCCACTACTGCCCCGGCTGCCACCACGGCATCGCCCACAGGCTCGTGGCCGAGCTGCTGGACGAGATGGAGCTGACGGACAAGACCATCGCGGCCAGCTCCATCGGCTGCTCCGTGTTTTTGTACAACTACATTAAGGCCGACACCGTGGAGTCTCCCCACGGCCGCGCCCCGGCCGTGGCCACGGGCATCAAGCGCGCCCGGCCGGACAAGTTCGTCTTCACCTACCAGGGCGACGGCGACCTGGCCTCCATCGGCATGGCGGAGATCATGCACGCGGCGAACCGCGGCGAGCGCATCACCGTGGTCTTTGTGAACAACACGGTCTACGGCATGACCGGCGGCCAGATGGCCCCGACCACGCTCATCGGCCAGCGCACCACCACCTGCCCCGGCGGCCGCTGCAAGGACCGCGAGGGCGCGCCCATCCGCATGGCCGAGATCATCGCCCAGCTGGGCGGCGTGGCCTTCTGCGCGCGCGGCAGCCTGGACTCGGTGAAGAACATCCGCCAGGCCAAGAAGTACATGCGCAAGGCCTTCGAGGCCCAGACCACGGGCCAGGGCTTCGGGTTCATCGAGCTGCTGGCCGGGTGCCCCACCAACTGGCGCATGACGCCCGTTGCGGCCAACAAGCGCATCACCGACGAGATGATCCCCTACTTCCCCCTGGGCGTGTACAAGGACCTGGAGGCGGACGGCACCTGCGGCTCCATGATTGCACCCGGCGCTGCCGGCGGCGAAGCGGGAGGCAAGTAATGAAGCGCTACATCGACGTCATCATGGCCGGCTTCGGCGGGCAGGGCGTGCTCTTGATCGGCAACCTGCTGGCCTACGCGGGCATGAAGGAGAAGCTCAACGTCACCTACATCCCGGTCTACGGGGTGGAGATGCGCGGCGGCACGGCCAACTGCACCGTGGTGCTCTCCGAGGAGGAGATCGGCTCGCCCATCATCAACACGCCGAAAAGCCTCATCGTGCTCAACCGCCCCAGCCTGGACAAGTTCCAGCCCAAGCTGGCCGACGGCGGCATCCAGATCGTCAATTCCAGCCTGGTGGACCCCAAGCTGGTGGAGAAGGGCGGCCGCATCCGCACGGTGCTGATTCCCGCCAACGAGCTGGCCGACAAGGTGGGCAACGCCCGCGCCGTGAACACCATCATGCTGGGGGCCTACGTGGCCGCCACCGGCGTGGTGAAGCTGTCCACGGTGGAGGAGAGCCTGTCCGCGGTCATGGCCGCCAAGATCGTGCCCCTGAACATCACCGCCCTGCGCGCGGGCGCGGAGTACGCCCTGGAGCAGCTCAAGGGCCAGGGCGCTGCCAAGAAGCCCGCTGCCGCCAAGGCCCCGGCCAAGAAAGCCGACGCCAAGAAGCCTGCGGCCCCGAAGGCCGCGACGAAAAAGCCCGCCGGCAAGGCTCCGGCCAAGCCCGCTGCCAAGAAGCCTGCGGCCCCGGCCAAGGCCCCGGCGAAGAAGGCGGAAGCCAAGAAGCCTGCCCCCAAGAAACCGGCGAAGCCTGCCGCCAAAAAGACGACGCCCCCTAAACCGACGAAGTCGGCGGTCGCGAAGAAGAAGTAGCCCGCGTGAAGCAGAACCAGAACAAGAAGCCCCAGGGCCAGTACGGCATCATCGGCTGGCCCCTGGGGCACACCAAGAGCCCGCTGCTGCACAACTGGGGCCTCAAGGAGTCCGGCCTGGGCGGGGCCTACGTGCCCTGGCCCACGGAGCCGGCCAAACTCAAGGCCTTCATGGCCGAGGCCAAGGCCCGCAAGATCCGCGGCGTCAGCGTCACCATTCCGCACAAGCAGGCCGTGATTCCCTACCTGGACGGCCTCACCGAGCGGGCGCGGGCCGTGGGCGCGGTGAACACGCTCTTCTGGCGGGAGGGCAAGCTCCTGGGCGACAACACCGACGTCCTGGGCATCATGGCCCCGCTGGCGCCGCACAAGGACAGGCTGGAAAGCGCGCTTGTGCTGGGCGCGGGCGGCGCGGCCCGCGCTGCCTGCCAGGCCCTCAAGGAGCTGGGCGTGGCGGAAATCGCCGTGGCCAACCGCACCCAGGCCAAGGCCGAGGCCCTGGCGAAGGACTTCGGCCTTGCGGCCGTGCCCTGGGAGGAACGCGCCGGGCGCGCCTGGACGCTCATCATCAACACCACGCCGCTTGGCATGCTGGGCGACCATGTGGACGAAAGCCCCTGGCCGGCCGACGGGTTCGCCAAGGTCTCACTGGTGTTCGACATGGTCTACAACCCCGTGCGCACCAGGCTCATCCAGGACGCCCAGGCGGCCGAGGTGGCCTGCATCTCCGGCCTGAACATGTTCCTGCACCAGGGGCTGGCCCAGTTCGAAATATGGACCGGCAAGCGCCTGGACGAAAAGCGCGCCCGCCAGCTGCTCATGGCCGACATGGCCCTCACCGGCGGCTAGGCGCACACGCCACGCGTGAAACAAGAAGGGCGGCCGCGCATGCGGCCGCCCTTTTTTGCGTCCAGGATCCGGCGATGGCTGGGCCTAGGGCCGCACGTAGCGCAGCGGCGCGGGATGGAAGGGATCCACGTAGCGGTCCGCCCTGGCCAGCGGGCGCAGGGGCACATCAGCCAGGCCCATGGCCCGCAGGTCGGCGATATCCCGCAGCCGCGCGGAGGCGTTGGTCCAGGGGCCGAAGGCCATGCGCAGGGAGCCGGAGACGCGGCCGGAGAAGACGAAGGCCGTGAAGGCGATGTCTGCCCGGCGCAGCAGCACCGGGGCCTGCTCCGGGCCGTCGGGTTGCCAGATCATGCTGCGCGAGAACTCGAAGGGCAGCAGCAGCAGGCTCCGGCCCCGACTTTCGGCCTCTATGCGCAGGGCCCCAGGCAGGACGCGCAGGTCCAGAAGCGCGCCAGGGGTCAGCGCGGGGCCTTCAGGCAGGGGCTCGTGCAGCAGCGCCTGCCGGGCGAAGTCGAAGGAAGGGTCGGCAAGCGCCGCAAGGGACTCGTTCAGGGTCGGGGCTAGGCGAAGTTCCACTGGACTGTACTGGCCCAGGTTGGGCGCATCGAGCTCGTAGAGAAGGAAGCGGGCAGGGGCGTCGTTTCCCGCTGCCGGGGCGGAGGCGGAAATCTGCATGCGCTCCGTGAGGCCGGGAAGGTTGAGCGGCTGCCTGGTGATGATGAAGCGCGTTCCGCTTGCGCGCAAGAGCGGCAGGTTCGGCGCATCTATGCCGGAGATGTTGTAGGTCCACACCGAACGCGAGGCCAGGCGCGAGTAGAGCAAATAGTAGGGCACGGACTGGGACTGGTCGTAGCCGTCCAGGGTGGGAATGCCGAAAAGCCAGAGGTTGTGCATGGCGTGGGAGTTGCGCATGCCCGCCTGCCAGACGAAGTAGCGGTTCTGGCCGCGCACGTCGGGGATGATGCGCATGCCTTCGGGCGCGTCGCCATAGGGGAAGAGCGAGCTCGTGCGGCCGAGGAACGGCCCGCCTGGAAGCAGGCCCCCGGCCAGGCTCACGGTCTCGGTAATGGAGCTGGGCGTCAGTGTCTCTGCGGGGCGGTACTTCTTGAGCCAGAAGGCGGACACGGCCTGACTGAGCAGGATGGCGAGGCCGGCGACAAGGAGCGCCCGGCCCGGCGCCGCGGCGCAACGGGCCAGCAGGGAGCCGAGACCCGGCAGCGCGGCCAGCCTGGCCGCCAGCGGGCTTGCGGCCAGCCAGCGCCACACCCGCAGCAGCGCGTAGGAAACGAAAAGCGCGTAGACGGGCGTGGAGACGTATTCGTAATATATGGGCCGCGGCAGGCCACGGGAGTCGATGACAGCAGCCAGATAGAGCGCCCCGTAAGCACCCAGCAGGACCATGAAGGCGAGGAAAAAGGCGCCGCATACGCGCTGCGTGCGGTCCCGGGAAAAGACCATGGCCACGCCGCCCGCCAGAGCCAGCAGCACGGCAAGCTTGGGCGAGAGGTTGTTGGAGAAGAAGCAGGACACAAGGTAGCTCAACGGCATGTTGGAGAGCATCTCCGCCGTGAAGGTCTGGCGAGAGGCGAAGCCCACGCGGCCGAGGGTCCACTGCAGGGGGCCGGTGGCCAGAAGGCCCAGCGCCAGGACTCCGGCGCCGAGCTTCCAGAAAAGTTCGCGGCGGTTCGCGCAGAGCAGCAGGGCGACTCCGCCGAAGGCCGTCAGCGGCGCGGTGAGGGGGGCGGTGTACATGCTGGTCAGAATCTGCAGCAGGGTGAAGCCGACAAAGCCCGCAGCGGCGGCGATGTTGCCCGGAAGCGTTTCCGCCCGGCCCAGCATGCGGAAGCAGGCCAGAGTGAACAGGATGAGCGAGGCCCCGTGCCCCACAACGGGCCACACGGTGTACACCTGTCCCAGGGGCACCGGGTGCTGGGCCAGGGGCAGCACCAGGTTCACGCATATCCACCCGGCCGCCAGCGAGAGGCCAAAGGACGCGCCCATGGTCCGGCAGAAGAAGTGCGCGGACAGAAAGAGCTGCGCGGCCAGCACGGTGAAGAAAGCGATCTTGGCGGCGGTGAAGGACACGGGCAGGCCCAGCGCCCAGGTGGCCGGAAAGGTGGCCGGATTGAACAGCAGGTAGGAGCCGAGCATGGACGTGGGGGCCCAGACGTCCGTGAGCAGGCCCTGGCTCCAGGCCTGGGCCGTCTTGACGATGGACACGAAGTAGAGCGCGTCCTGGTCCTCGAAAAGGTAGCCCTTGTGGCGGTAAAAGAGGATGGCGCAGGCCGCCAGCAGGAAGAGCAGGTTCAGGGCCAGGATGCCCACGCGGCGAAGTTTCGGGGATTCGGAGTCTGTGTGCGTCATAACGGTCGCCTTTCAAGGTGGCCGGCGGGCGTGCAGCTGTAGCGCGCCAGGGCCGTTCCGGCTTGATTTTTCAGGTCCGGCGCGGTACGGATATGTGTGCGGTGTCAGCGGGTTCGGTAATCCGCCTGCGCCAGCGAAATGAATTAGCAGCAAGTGTGCATCCATGTCATCACCCGAGTTCGACGAATTCGCCCAGTCCTACGACGCGGTGCTTGAGAACTGCCTTGGCGGAGAAGACTCCTCCGGGGCGGTGGAGCATTTCGCCCGGGGCAAGGCGCTGTATTTGGCGCAACTGCTGGGCGCGGGGTTCTCCGGGGCCATCCTGGACTACGGCTGCGGGCATGGGCGTGTGGCCCGGCACCTGCTGGAGGTCTTGCCCAAGGCGGCCGTCCAGGGCTATGACATTTCGGAGAAGACCATAGCCAGCGCCGACCCGGAACTGCGCAAACGCGCCAGGCTTACCTCCCGGCAGGAGGACTTGGCCCCAAGCTACGACCTGGTGCTGGCCGCGGGGGTGCTGCATCACATACCTCCGGCGGAGCGGCCCGGTTTTCTCATGGCGCTCAAGGCGAGGCTTGCCCCAGGCGGACGGTTGGTTTTTTTTGAGCACAACCCGCGCAACATGCTCACCCGGCGGGTGGTGGAACGCTGCATCTTCGACAAGGGCGTGGTGCTGTGCGACGCGGGGGAGATGCGCGCCTTGCTGGCAGGAGCAGGACTCGGCGTGGAGCGGCTGGACTACATTTCCTTCGTGCCGCCGGCGCTTGCCTCCCTGCGGGGGCTTGAGCGCCTGCTCACGTGGTGCCCCCTTGGGGCGCAATATGCAGCGGTTGGCCGCAGCGGCGGCGGACGATAAGGACGAGGTGCCCCCGTGACTCCAGAACTTTCCGTGGTGGTGCTGTGCTACAAGGCGCGAGAAACCGCCATCGACTTCGTCGCCCGGCTGAAGGATGCCTTGAGCGCAGTGACCAGCGACTGGGAACTGGTGCTGGTGGGCAACTACAACAAGGGCGACACCACGGACACCACGCCCGAGGTGGTGCGCAAGCTCGCTGCCGAGGATTCCCGCGTGGTGGCCGTGACGCTTGAGAAGCAGGGATGGATGGGCTGGGACGCCCGCACCGGCCTGGAGCGCGCCCGGGGCCGCTACATCGCCTTCATCGATGGCGACAACCAGATGCCGCCCGAGGACGTGGTGCGGGTGTTCACCACCCTGCGCGAATCGGACTACGACATGGTGACCACCTACCGCGTGCAGCGCGGCGACGGCCCCTTCCGCATGTTCCAGAGCCTGGGCTACAACCTCATCTTCAACTGCCTGTTCCCTGGCTCCGGCGTGCGCGACGTGAACTCCAAGCCCAAGATCTTCCGCCGTGAGCTCTTCGACAAGCTCAAGCTCACCTCCGACGACTGGTTCCTGGACGCCGAGATCGTCATCCAGGTTCGCCGGCTCAAGGCGCGCGTGGGGCAGATTCCCACCGTGTTCCGCAGTTCCGAGGCGCGCAGCTCCATGGTCAAGCTCACGGCCATATGGGAGTTCGTCAAGAACCTGCTGCGGGCGCGCCTGCGCGAGTTCACCGGCAGGTGATGAGGCGACCATGAGGCTCTTCGTCACCGGGGCCTCGGGCGGGCTGGGCCGCGCCCTGGCGGAAAAGCTCGCCGCGCGGGGCCACGCCCTGACTCTCTTGAGCCGCCGCGAGACCGCTTCCTCTTCATTTTTCCACGTGCGCGGCGATCTTCTCAACCCCGCAGGCTACGAAGCCGCCCTGGCCGGGCACGACGCCGTGCTGCATCTGGCCGCGGTCACTCACAGCGCCGATCCCGATCTGTACTATGCCGTCAACGCGCGCGGCACGGAAGGCCTGCTCGCGGCCGCGCGGCGGGCCGGAGTGACGCGCTTCATCCACGTGAGCACCTGCGCCGTGGGCGCGGACTGCGGGGCCTATGGCGACTCCAAGGCCTTGGCCGAGGACGCCGTGCGCGCAAGCGGCCTGGCCTGGACCATCCTGCGCCCGGCCGAGGTGTACGGGGCCTCGGACCGCGAGGCCGTGGGCCAGACCATCGCCGCCGTGCGCCAGGGGCTCGTTGTGCCCTACGTGGCCCATCCGGAGGCCAAGCTGGCCCCGGTGCACCGTGACGACGTCCTGGAGGCCGTGTGCGCGGCCGTGGAGCGCCCGTCAACGGCGGGCAAGATCTATGTGCTGGCCGGGCCGGAGGTGTTCACCCAGGTGGGCATGGTCGCCGCCCTGCGCGAGGTGTTCCCCGGCTTTCGCCTGCCCGTGCCCGTGCCCGTGGTGGCCCTCAAGGTCGCGGCGGGTCTCTTCGGCCTGCTTGGCCTCAGGCGCCCGCCCTTCGTGCCGGACCAGATCCCCCGTCTGCTCTGCCCCAAGGACAGGGCCATCGGCCCGGCCCGGCGGGAACTGGGCTTCGCTCCGCGTTTTTTGCGCCAGGGCGTGCGCGACCAGGGCGAATAGGCCTGGCTCCCCCCCCTTTCGCCCCCCTGGGTCCGCAGGCCCTTGAGCCACGCGTGAAACAAGAAGGGCGGCCGCATGCGCGGCCGCCCTTTTTTGCGTGCCCGCGGCGATCAGCCGCTAAACCTCCACCGCTGCCGGCTTGGCGATGTCCAGCTTGGCCGCCAGGCTCTGGATGTCCTCCAGGTACTCGCGGCTGGTGTCGAGGTAGAAGGAGAGGGCCCGGGCGAAGTTCTTGCCCACCAGCCCGTCCAGGAACAGCTGGCTTATCTCGCGCTCGCGCAGGAGCACGTACTGGGAGAGCAGGAAGACCTTGCGCTCCTCCACGCTCATTTCGCGCAGATAGTCGGCCAGGACCATGGGCGCGCGGGGCTGGTACATCCAGAAGTACAGCAAATCAAGTGCGTTGACGATGATGATGTTCTCCAGCCCCTTGTGCTCGTAGCTCAGGGTGAGCATGAACTGCTTGGGCGACTCCAGAAGCGCCAGCACGTCCTCCTGGGGGAAGAGCAGCTCCAGCTGCTGGAAGGTGTTGAAAAGCTGGTTCAGCTTGCCCTTGTAGTCCCACAGGCGCAGGCGCACGGCCTGGGCCCGGTCCACGAAGCCCTCGATGACGCCGGCCACGCAATCGCTGGCGAACTTGGAGATGACCGCGGCCCAGGGCTCCACCATCATGGCCGCGTCCGGATGGCCCTTTGCCTGGAGCAAAAAGACGATGGCGTCGCTGTAGACGAGCGCCAGCGGAATGGACAGCACCGAGCGGAACAGGTTGAAGAAGGCCGAGGCCGGGGGCAGCCCGCGCAGGATGTTGTGGCTCATGATGTAGAGCCCGTTGGCCAGGGCCATGACCGAGTAGAGCGCCAGCGGCGACGTGGCCAGGGTGATGTCCAGCGTGCGGTTCAAGACCAGGGTCTTGACCAGGTAGTCCAGCAGCGGCACCGAGAAACCCGTGTACAGCAGCGAGTCCGCCAGGCGCTCCCAGCTCACCAGGTCGTTCCAGCGCAAGAGCGTGGAGCGGCCGATGCCGCCGGTGGAGAGCACCATCTGGATGACATTGCGCACGCCGGTGATGCCGAACCAGATGAAGGCCCCGCAGAACGCCAGCACCCACCAGTCCTTGGTGAGGCCGAAGGTGAGGGCAGCGGGGATGAAGCCCGCCAGCACCTTGAGGACGATCTTGAGGTGCGAGTTGAAGTAGCGAGGGTGCAGCCAGAGCGGCGCGGCCTTGGTCGTGGGTTCTTCCACGCCCAGGCCGGTCTCGGGTCCGTGCTCGCGCTGGATGCCGCCCATGAGCGTGACGTTGCCGGGGGTTCCCGGCGTCAGGCGGTAGGTCTCTGCCAGCCACTCCACCGCGCGCCTGCGGGTAAAGCGCTTGAGCGACGGAAAGGACGAGGACAGGGCGTGCAGCAGCCCGCGTTCGGGCTCGCGCTCGTCCTCGGGCAGGTCCGTGACGCGCTTGCGCGCCTCGGCCCGTACCTCCAGGCGCTTGCTCATGGCCTCTGGGATGCCCCGCAGGGCCCGGCGGGCGCGGGCGGGCAGGGTGTCGTCCACCACCATGCCCATGCCCCACAGCCGGCTGGACTGCCCGGTGGAGTCCGTGCCGATGCACGAGGCCAGCGGGGTTCTGCGGTAGCAGGCGTGCAGGGTGGAGATGTCGTAGAGGATCTCCTCCAGCTTCTCGCGGATGCTCTGGGCGGGCACGGCCTCTATGATCTCTCGGATGAGCTTCTTGAGCTTGATGACGTTGCTGGTGTTAAGGGCGTCCTGCAGGGTGGTGATGCGCTCGCGGTCGATCTCGCGCCCCAGGGCGCGGTCCTTCATGTTCACGATCTCCAGGTGCGTGATGGCGCCCCTGCAGTCGTAGAGGATCTCCAGCACTTCCTCCACGCGCAGGTTGCCCAGGCTCAGGGTGATGCGCGCCGCCGGATGGAGCTCCTGCAGCCTGCGCGTCAGCTCCTGCGGCGAGAGGCGCAGCAGGGACGGCGCTGCCGGGTCGTCGGTGGGGATGTCCGGGTTGTGCAGGGTGGGGTTGCGCAGGGGGTGCAGGTAGCGCTCGATGATCTCGTCCGTGTCGAGCTTGGCCAGCCGGCTGATCTGCTGCCGGATCTCCTCGCGTTCCGGGCCGGTGGCGCTCTGCATCTCGTGCCGCAGGAAGGACGCCTGCTTCTGCATCAGCGGCAGCAGCCTGTCGTGGATGAACTTGCCCAGATGCTGCAGCGAGGCCTGGCCAGCGCCCACGAAGCGCTTGAAGTGCTCCGGCGAGAGGGGCTCCAGTTCCACGCCCAGTTCGCGGTTCAGGGTTTGCCGGTGCACGTCGTTGAACACGCCGAACACGTCGGCCACGTAGCGCTGATGGTACACGGACACCTGCCGGGCCTCGGCCATGAAGGCGGCCGTTGCGGGCAGGGCCAAAAAGTCGAGAAATTCCGTGGGGGAAAGGAACCCGCCCGGCACCCAGATGAGCTTCAGGAAGCGGCCCCGGAAGCGCGGGGCGAACTCGATGCCGATGCGCACCTTGAGCTCCAGCACGCGGGCGGCCTCAAGCAGCTCTGCCGCGGCCTCGCGGGGGACGTGGTTGTAGTAGACCACGGTGAGGCTCTTGATGCCCTTGA
Organism: Desulfovibrio sp.; assembly: GCA_016218665.1. Taxonomy (GTDB): domain Bacteria; phylum Desulfobacterota; class Desulfovibrionia; order Desulfovibrionales; family Desulfovibrionaceae; genus Humidesulfovibrio. The sequence continues at coordinate 264,297 of JACRDI010000008.1, forward strand.
TCCAGGCGTCGAGCACGAGATGGGTGGAGGACTTGCGGCCCTTGCTGTTGGCGTCGTGCACATGGTCGTCGAAGGCGATCTGGCTCTGGTCCTCGGGCATTTCCAGCAGGTGGTAGCGCCTCAGGTGCCGGCGGATGACTCTGGGCTTGCCGGAGCAGGCCTCGCGGAAGTCGCGCGCGTAGACGAGCTGGGTCTGCACATCGCCGTGGGCGCGCACCATGTCCTTCATGAGCTGCACCAGCACGCGGGCCGTGTTGCGCCGCAGGCCGCTCTGGGCGGTGGTCAGCACCTCCGCATGCAGGGAGCGCAGGGCCGAAAGCCGGTCCTCGGCCTTGCCGGTTTCCAGCGAGCCCAACAGGTGCACCACGGCGTAGGCGATGCGCAGGCCGCGGGTGGCGGCCATTTCCTTGATGCCGTGGGGATGCATGTAGGGCGCGAGGAGCTTCTTGTGGCTGGGCGCGTCCTCGCGTTCCACCACGTCGCACACGATGCGCAGGAGGTCGTAGTCCTTGCGGTCGAAGTAGATGCGGCTCGGCCTGGCCTGCTCGAAACCGTAGCCCGGCTTGCCGCACGTGTCTGTGCTTTCGCCCATGGTGCTTCCCCAGCGTCACATGCCAGAGGGCGAGGGAGGCCCGCCGAACGTGACAGAATTCACAAACAGCAGCGTTTCCGGGAAAAGTCAAGGCCTGCGCCGGGTTTTAAACTCCTGTGCGGCAAAACCCCCGGGCCGAATGCCGTCAACAGGAAAAAAACGCCCTTTTGCCGGCCGGAAACATGCCCTTTTCATCCCGGCTGCAAAGGCCGTGCTAGGCTTGCGCCACAGGAGGACCAGCCATGCGAGACGCCAGCGACCTGCACCAGCTCTACGTGAGGGCCTTTGAAGGCGAGCCCGGCCGCGCCGTGCTTGAGGACCTTGAAGCCCGGGCCTTCGTGGACGCCACCAGCTTCCACCCCGATCCCCAGCGCGCCGCCTTCAACGAGGGGCGCCGGAGCATCGTGCTGCACATCCGGCGCATGCTCGACCATGAGGCCTTTGCCCGGACGGGCAAGCCCTAGCCTGGGCGAAAAAAAGAGGGGGACCCGAAGGCCCCCCTCTCGAATAGCCTGTGCTGAAGCCTTAGGGCTTCTTGGCCTCGGCGGGAGCGGCCGGAGCGGCAGCGCCATCGGCGGGCTTGGCGGCATCGGCGGGCTTGGCCTCGGCGGGAGCAGCCGGAGCGGCGGGAGCCGGGGCGGCAGCGGCGGGCTCGGCCTTCTTCTCCTCGGCCTTCTTCTCACCGCAAGCGGAAACGCCGAAAGCCAGGGCAGCAACGATCATGACAGCGAACAGCTTTTTCATGGGACTCTTCCTCTCTATTTGTGGTGGTACAACACTGAACAGAAATTCCGTTCCCCGGCGGGCTCCCATCGGGGAGTCCTCGCCTCCGGACCGTCGTCGTTCCTGGCGGCGGCCGCAGGTCCGGGAGCAGGGGCACGAACAAACCCGTACACGGAACGTCCGCGCACCGGCGTGTCCATTACCCTCACGCGCCCCTCAATATACCTGTTGTTTGCGGTTGGCAACAGAAAAAACCCAGCTTTTTTTCGCGCCGCGAAACGCCACGAAGCGGCGTCTGGCCTAGGCCCCAGGGGTTATTCAACAAGGAAGGCAGAACGCTTATGCCCATTTGCCCGGTTCGGAACGCACATCCTGCGCTGGGAGCGCTGGCCAAAGCGCCGCGCCTGCGCTTTGTCGAACTCGCCGACGAAGACGGCCCCTACGCCGCCGCCGCCATAGGGGAACACTCCGACTGCCTGGAGCTGCACCTGGTTGCGCTGCGCTTCGGCCCGGCCACCGTGCGCGCCCTGCGCGCCGACCTGGAGGAGCTGAAGGCCGAGGCCCGCCGCCTGGGCAAGAAGCGCATCGTGGGCCTGCGCGTGGAGGACGGCCAGGCGCCGGACCCCCGCTGGCCCAAGTTCACGCGGCTCTTCGGCTTCACCGGGCAGCGCGTGTTCCAGGCCGCGGAGCTGGCCGTCGAATGAGCCCGGCCCTCGGCCCGTCGTCTGCCTGGCCGCACCCTGTCAAGACGTCCGTTTTGTCCTTTTACCGGCCAAAACCCCGCCTGTTTCGTCCTGCCCGCCGGACCGGGGCTATACTTGCGCCCAGCCCCGGACGCGGCAGCGTGCCGTGAGCCGGGCACGCGCAACCCTTTCACCCAAGGAGACCATCATGCCCGATGCCCGCCCCCAGAAGCCCCAAGCCCCCACGCAGGCCGCCGCCCCCCAGGCGGAGCAGGACTGGCGCGAGACCCTGCCCGAGGACTGGACCGCCCCCGGCCGCGACGCCGCCGGCAACGAGGCGCAGATCCCCCTGCGCGCCCACCCCGCCCTGGCCAAGTACGCCTCCAAGGACGAGGCCATAAAGGCCCTGGTGCACGCCCAGCGCCTGCTGGGCAAGAAGGCCGAGGCCGGCTCACTGCTGGGCATGGGCCTGTGCCCCGAGGGCCAGGCCTGCCCGGACACCCCGGCCGGCTACACCCTGCCCGAGCTGGACATGCCCGAGGACTTCAGCGTCAACGACGCCCTGCGCGCCGCCTTCCTGGAAAAAGCCCACGAGCTCGCCCTCACCGACGCCCAGGTGGCCGGCCTGTACGCCTGGTTCATGCCCTTGAACGTGCAGGCCCTGCTGGACCAGCGCGAAAACGCCAAGACCGAGCGCGCCCTGTCCCGCGAGCGCGAGCTCTCCGCCCTGCGCCAGGTGCACGGCGGGGCGGCACAGGGCGTTCTGGAGGCCGCGCGCCGCGCCGTCCTCGCCCTGGGCGGCCGTGAGCTCATGGAGCGCCTGGAGGCCTGCGGCGCGGCCGACGACGCCCGCGTGGTCCAGGCCTTCGCCCGCGTGGCCCCCCTGGTGAGCGAGTCCGCCCTGCGCGGCCGCGACGCCGCCCCGGCCCAGAACCTGACCCCCCAGCGCCTGCGCGAAATGATGCGCGACCCGCGCTACTTCGACCCCTCCCGCCGCGACGCCGACTTCGTGCGCCAGGTGCGCGAGGGCTTCGACGCCCTGTACCCCGGCGAAAAGGAACAGGGGCTGAGGATGTAGCGGCGCGCATGCCACGAAAGGGGTTCCAAGGGGCCTAGGCCCCTTGGCCCGCGGAGCGCGTATCTGGCAGGCCGCCCGAACCTGATGGCGGCAAGGGGCTCCGTGCTTGACCGTGACAAGGAGCGCTGCGCCAGACCAAGGCAAGGGGCTCCGCCCCTTGGACCCCGCCAGAGGGCATGCGCCCTCTGGACTCCCTGTGCCCGCCGGACGAAAGTCCGGCGGGTGCAGCCGGGGTGGTGACGGGCAGAGCTGGAAGCTGTGCGCCTATGACGCCACGGCCTTCCGTTCAGCACGGGGCGCTGCCGCTGGGCTCGTTGTGGATGAGGCGTTTCCCTTTGCCGGGTCCGGGGGCGGCGAGCCTCCGGCCGCCGGAGGCCCCCTCTGCACCCCCGGCCGGCGTCTCCTGGAGCGCCAGGGAGTCCCTCCACTGGCGGCAAGTCCTTGACACCACGGCCCATCCGGGCGACACGGCGCCCATGGCTCCCGACATCCTCATCGCCTGGTTCAACGCCCACGGCGGCGCGTTCCACAAGCTCATCGCGCTGCACGGGAAGCTTGCGGCCGCGGGCCTGTCCTGCGAGCTGTGCTTCAACGCCGGCCCCCCGCGGGGACTGAAGCCCGGGGCCGACGTGCCGGAAGGGAAGATCGGGGAGATGGAGCGGGTTGGCGTGCGCCTCATGCCCCGGCCGGAGCTGGCGGAATACGCGCGGGAGACGGGCGCGCGGCTGCTCCTCACCGACGCCCACCACGACAGGGACATCCCGCACGTGCTGGCGGCGGCCAAGGCCAGGGGCGTGAAGACGGCGCAGATGGCCACCCTCCTGGGCGACTTCACCTGCCACGGGGCCGACCACCTGCTCGTGCAGCACCCGCTGACGCTCTTCTTCGAGCGCGAGTTCAACCGCACCAGAGAATCCGCCCGGCTGGCCCAGGCGGAGCGCATCTATTACACGGGCAATGTCTTCTTCGAGCCCACGGTGAACACGCTCTTCGGCGGATACGCCGATCGCGCGGCCTTTTGCGCCAAATACGGGTTCAACCCGGCCCGGCCCATCTGCCTGTGGCTGCCCAGCGCCCCGGACAACAGCCCCGAGGTGTACGGCCAGGTCTGCGAGGCCGTGGACAAGGCGGGGCTCAACCTGGCCATCAAGCTGCACCCCTGGGACTATGCCCTGAAAAAGCACGGCCCCCAGCCGGGGGAATCGTGGGGGCTGGGCAAGCCGTCCGACGAGGTCTTCGGCCGCCGCGCCGTGGACGAGCCCGACACCACCTGGGCCTTCAGGTTCTGCGACGTCGCCATCCTGCGCACCTCGGCCATGAGCCTGGAGCTGCCCTTCTGGGAGCGGCCGGCCCTGCTCCTGCCCGCCGCCCTGAAGCCGGAGCTCTTCGTGGCCCAGGCCCACATGGCCCGGCGCTCCTCGGTCTGGCTGTCCGGCATGGACGAGCTGCGCACCCGGCTGAAGCGCTGGGACGTGCCTCGCTTCGAGGGCGCGGACTACGCCGCCTCGCGCGCCGTGGTGCGCCTGCCGGGCAAAGGCGACGCCTACGCCCGCACCATTGCGGCTCTGCGGCATATTCTGGGTGGAGGCGGCGAACCGCCCGCCTTTGTGGAACCGAAAGGAAGCTTCCGCGCCCTGGCGCGCTCCTACTCGCCCCACGTGGACCTGCTGCTGCGCCGCTCCCTCACGCCCCGCCGCCGCCTGCGCTACGAGCTGGGTCGTATCTTGCGGGCCGTGGGCCTGTAGGCGCGCCGCCTCCTAATTGTTCAGAAAGGGGAGCGAGGGCAGCTTGAGGCCGAAGCCCGCGCTGGCCGGCGTGGCCGACCCGCCGCCCGGCACCACCATCTGCCAGAAGCTGGCGCCCTGGGTGGCCCGGTCCGTGCCGGGGTTCGCATCCGGCAGGGCGTAGCGCATGCCCGGGGTGCAGATCATCTCGCGCAGCTGGGGGCTCGCGTAGCGGTTGCAGTTCTCCGTCACCGAGCAGCGCAGATCCTGCAGGATGGCCCGGCTCTGGGATATCCACGAATGCCCCAGCACGTCGGTCTTCACGTCGGAAACGTCCGTCACGTGGATGCCGGGGATGCACACCACGTTCTTGCCCAGGCGCTCGTAGTCGCCCCCCTGCACCAGCGATGACGCGGCCAGGGCCACGTCCGCCTTGGACGCATAGAGCACCACCCGCGCATCCAGGCTGGTGAGCTTGGCCGCGTGCTGCTCCAGAAAGATCTCGCGGTCCACGTCCGGCGCGGCCAGCACGATGCTCCGCACCTTGCGCAGGTCCGCGCAGCCCATGCGCCGGCCCCGGCACTCGCCCGCAAGCTCCGTGTAGGCGCGGATGAAGGCCTCGTTGCCCATGCTGTGCACCACCACGCTCACCCGGCCCACCCACTGGTTGGCCGTCAAATACGTCAGCAGCTCCTTGAGGGCGTGCACGGCGTAATAGGCGTTGTTGCGGTCCGCCAGGTAGGCCGCCGGGCTGGCCGCGCTGGGCCAGCTGTACAGCACCACCGCACCCGTGAAGCCTATCCCCACCCCGATGCGCGCCGCCGTTTTGGCCGCGTCCTCGAAGCTGTTGTCGAAGCCGTGCACGAACAGCAGCACCTCGCGCCCCGGCGTGCGCGCCGCCGCACGCTCGATCTCGCCCATGAAGCTCGCCTGGGTCATGCGCGTGGCCCGGTCCAGCCCCACCTTGAGCGTATACAGGTCGCCGCTGACCGCCTGACCTCCGCTGGCGCTGACGCGCAGCTCGCCGTAGGAGGTCTCGCGCGAGCGCAGCCCGCCGTACAGCGCGTTGCCGTTGGCGCTGATCACGTTGCGGTTGGTGGCGTAATAGAACACCGGCCGGCTCCAGTCCGGCGCGGGCAAGGGCGCCGGCGCCAGCGACACCGGCGGCGCAGGCGGCGGAACTGGGGCCTTGTCCGCGCAGGCGGTCACCATCAGGGCCAGAAGCACCAACAATACAAGCCGGGCAGACGTTCGGAGAAAGGCGCGCGTGTTCATGGCCAGGGGCACTACACCCGCCCGCCTCCGCGGGCAAGACCTCCGTGCGCCCACCCGCCAACCGTGGGGGTACCCGCTCCGCAGATGGCCCGGCAGGCGCAGCGACGAACCGTTTCCCGGTGGGGGCAAGGGAGGGGGTCAGGAATATCGGGGGCGCTGCCCCCGAGCCCCCGCCAGAGGGCACGAGGCCCTCTGGACTCCCGTTGCCGCCGCCTGGCCGCTGGCAGCCCCGCCCGCCCAACCGGCTGGGGCCGGGCAGCCAGCGGCCAGGCGGCGGGGCGGTCCATGGCGTGAGGGGCGAGGGCAGGAGTATGCTGCGGCTCCGGAACGTCCTCATTTTCCGCGCCGGGGCGTCCGGCCGTTGGCCCGGACGCCCCGGCGCGGGCAATTGTGAGGAAAGTCGCCGTGATGGGCAGGGCCAATACTCTGAAATCAGGCTTGATTGCGGAGCGTTGTGGTTGTTTGCGGATGACGCAGGAGAAGGCGCGGGAGACGCGGCATCCTGACACCACTGCGCCGAAAGGGCCCGGCCGTGTTCCTCGCGGCCGGGCCCTTTCGGCGCCATGCGGGTCCAGGGGGTGCATACCCCCTGGAAAAAATATTCTCTTCCTCTACTCCCCTTCCAGCTTCAGCCCGTACTGCGCCAGCTTGTGCCGCAGCGTGCGCGGGCTGATGCCCAGCAGTTCGGCGGTGCGCTGCTTGCTGCCGTTTGCCGCCTTGTAGGCGCGCAGCATGGCGTTTGTCTCGGCGCGGCGGACGGCGGCGTCCAGGTTGAAGTCGGAGGGTGCGCCGCCGTCCGCCGCGTGGCCTCCGGCGTGGGCAAAGGCGGGGGTGTGGAGCGGGGTCAGGGCCGGGGGCATGTCCTCGCCGAACTCCAGGCGCAGTTCCAGGGGCAGGTCGCCGGGCAGCACCGGGCCGTCGGTGGTGTGCAGCAGAGCCACGCGCTCCATGAGGTTCTTGAGTTCGCGCACGTTGCCCGGCCAGTGGTGCCGGGTGAGCAGGGCGAGCGCCGGGGGCGAGAGGCGCAGGTCCGGCCTGTGGTAGTGGTGGCCGAAGAGCCAGAGGAAGTATTCGGCCAGCGGGGCGATGTCGTCGCTGCGTTCGCGCAGGGAGGGCAGGGTGATGGGGATGACGTTCAGGCGGTAGAACAGGTCCGCCCGGAAGCGCCCGGCGCGCACCATGTCCGGCAGGGACCGGTTGGTGGCGGCCACGATGCGCGCGCGGAAGCCCAGGTCCTTGTCGCCGCCAAGGCGCTTGAAGGTGCGTTCCTCGAGCACGCGCAGGAAGTCCACCTGGTTGGCCAGGGGGATTTCGCCCACCTCGTCCAGAAAGAGGGTGCCGTCGGCCGCGAGCTCGAAGCTGCCTTTCTGCAGGCGGGTGGCCCCGGTGAAGGCGCCGGGCTCGTGGCCGAAGAACTTGTCGGCGAAGAGCTCGCCCGAGAGCACGCCGCAGTTGACGGGCACGAAGGGCCGGCCGCTGCGGTTGCTCAAGGTGTGCAGGAGGCGGGCGAAGATTTCCTTGCCCGTGCCGGACTCGCCCGTGAGCAGCACCGGGGCGTCGCTGCCGGCCACCTGGATGGCCACGCGGTAGAGGGCGCGCATGGCCTCGGACCGGAAGAGCAGGCCGGCCTCGTGCATTGCTGCGCGGGCTTCGGGGTCGGCGTCCAGCTCTTGCGGCAAGAATTTGCCGCCATATGCGCGCGGGTCCATCATCGTCCGTGCAACCTCTGGAATTCCTGAAGCATTGTGCCGCCTGGGTCCGCGGGCCGCCGGGGAGCGGGCGGGGTGCTCCCCGAGGGGGGAGCCTGCCGCCGGACTGGCCTTGCGGCTGGAACGTGCCGGCCCATCCTGCGGCGAAAACGTGCCTTCCGGCCAGTCCTTGCCGCACGAGCGGCAATTTCTTGCCGTTTACACCGGGCCAGGGAAAGGGTCAAGTTGTGATTTCAAACGGTTAGCAGTTGGCCCGCTTCTTGATGAAGGGAGGGCGTCCACTGCGCGGGCCGAGTGGCTGGCGAGGCAGGCTGGGCAATCCTGAGATGATTCAGAGGAGCGGGAATGAAGATGGATCGACTGAGTCTCCCGGCGAAAATCGCCCTGTTTGTATTGTCCGGCGTGCTGCTCTTTGCCGTGGCCGCCTTTGCCTCCGGCGCGGCCACCGAGGGTGGGGCCGCGGCGAACGCCACGGCCGAGGTTGCCCAGGCGGCGGCCCAGCTGGGCGGCCAGCCCGGCGTGGCCTGGTGGGTGTGGCCAGTGGTGCTGCTGTTCTTCTGCTTCATCCTGGGCATCATCGCGGTGCTGGCGGGCGTGGGCGGCGGCGTGCTCTACGTGCCCCTGGTGAGCGGCTTCTTTCCCTTCCACCTCGACTTCGTGCGCGGCGCGGGCCTGATGGTGGCCCTGGCCGGCGCGCTGGCGGCCGGTCCCGGCCTCTTGAAGCGCAACTTCGCCAGCTTGCGCCTGGCCCTGCCCGTGGCGCTCATCGCCTCCAGCTGCGCCATCGTGGGCGCGTTTTTGGGCATGGCCCTGCCCACCAACGTGGTGCAGCTGTGCCTGGGCGGCACCATCATGTTCATCGCCATCCTGCTGCTTACCAGCAAGAACACCGCGCACCCCGTGGTGACCAAGCAGGACGCCGTGGGCCTGGCGCTCGGCATGAACGGCGCCTACAACGACCCCTCCACCGGCGAGCTCGTCGAGTGGAAGACCCACCGCACCCTGCCCGGCCTGTTGATGTTCATCATCATCGGCGTCATGGCCGGCATGTTCGGCCTGGGCGCGGGCTGGGCCAACGTGCCGGTGCTGAACCTGATGATGGGCGCGCCGCTCAAGGTGGCCGTGGGCACCAGCAAGTTCCTGCTGTCCATCACCGACACCAGCGCCGCCTGGGTGTACCTGAACAAGGGTTGCGTCATCCCGCTCATGGCCATCCCGTCCATCGTGGGCCTGATGCTCGGCTCCTTCGTGGGCGTGCGCCTGCTTGCCAAGGCCAAGCCCACCTTCATCCGCTACATGGTCATCGGCGTGCTGCTCTTTGCCGGCGGCAAGGCCCTCATGAAAGGCCTGGGCATGTAGCCCGCCCTGGCGCTGCACGAATCAAGGAGAACGAAAATGAGCAATACCCCGAAGCACACCGGCAAGGCCTCGCCGGAGCAGGTCACCTACGCCAACATGCTCTTCTACGGCTGCTGGGGCGGCCTGGCCCTCATGCTGGTCACCTACCTGGTCTACGTCACCGGCATTCTGACCCCCCACGTGCCCCTGGACCGCATCCCGCAGCTGTGGTCGCAGCCGGTGGGCGTGTACCTGAAGGAAGGCAACGTGCCCCACGGCTGGGGCTGGGTGGCCCTCGTCGGCCAGGGCGACTTCCTCAACTTCATCGGAATCGTGCTCCTGGCGGGCATGACCATTCTTTGCTACATTCCGCTCATCCCGGCCTACCTGAAGCGCGGGGAGAAGATCTTCGCCGCCCTCGCCCTGGCGGAGATCCTCGTGCTCCTCGTGGCGGCGTCCGGCATCGTGGGCGGCGGAGCGCACTAGGACCTTCCTTACCTCCTTCTCCGGAGGGGGGTGCGGCCGGTCCTTCCCCGCCGTACTTCCCCCTCCTGGAGGAGACCAAAGTGGACAACACAGTGGCAGCGCACGCATATCTGGAACCCTTCGCCGGACTGGCGGCCGCCGGGCTTGACCGGGCCGACCTGCCGCGCATCCTGCGCGAGCTGCCCTTCGGGGTGGCCGTGCTGGACCGCGAGCGGCGCACCCTGTTCCTGAACAGCGTGCTGGAACGCCTGACGGGCTTTGTGAGCGCCGAGGTGGCGGGCGTGCCCTGCCGCCACGTGCTGCGCGGCAGCTTCTGCCTGCACCACTGCCCGGCAAAGGATTGCCAGCCGGGCCTGGGCGGCCAGGGTGCGGGCCGGCCTGCCTGCCCCGCGGGCGACGCCGCCAAATCCGGCGAGGGCCCCCCCTCGGAAAGCCGGGAAGGCACCATCATCAACCGCCACCGCCGCAAGGTGCCCGTGCGCCTCACCAGCGTGCCCGTGCTGGACAAGGACGGCGGCCTCTTGTGCACCCTCGATGTCATCGAGGATCTTTCGGCCCTGAAGGAGTTGGAGGGGCGGCTCACCCGCACCGCCGGCCCCGGGGCCATCGTGGGCCGCAGCGCGCCCATGGAGCACCTGCTGCGCATCCTGCCCGCCGTGGCGGCGAGCGACGCCACCGTGCTGCTGACCGGCGAGAGCGGCACCGGCAAGGATCTGCTGGCCGAGGCCCTGCACCGGGCCAGCCCCCGCGCGCGGGAAAGCTTCGTGCGGGTGAACGCCACGCCCATGCCCGAGGCCCTGCTCGACGTGGAGCTCTTCGGCCAGGCCGGACCCGCCAGCGGGCAGGCCGACGGCCAGGCGGACGGGGCCGCGCCCAGGCCCGGCAAGTTCCAGCTGGCCCAGAACGGCACCATCTATCTTTCCGAGATCGCCGACATGCCCCTTGCCCAGCAGGGGCGGCTCATGCGCCTGCTGGACGAGAAGGCCGTGGTGCCCGCCGGGGGCGAGCGCCCCATGCGGCTCAACGTGCGCGTGGTGGCCGCCACCGGGCGCGACCCCGAGGCCCTCGTCAAGGCCGGCCTGCTGCGCGAGGACCTGTTCCACAGGCTGAACGCCGTGCGCCTGCACCTGCCCCCCGTGCGCGAGCGCGGCGAGGACGTGCAGTTCCTGCTCACGCACTTCCTGGGCATCTTCGCCACCAAGTTCCGCAAGCAGGTGCTGGGCTTCTCCGACGAGGCCCTCTCCCTGCTCTCCGCCTACGACTATCCCGGCAACGTGCGCGAGCTGCGCAACATGGTGGAGTACGCGGTCATGGTCTGCGCGGGCGAGACCATAGAGCCCGCCCACCTGCCGCCCCACGTGCGCTTCGCCGCCCCCGCTGCCGCGGGGGCCCCTTCGGCCCCTTCGGGGCTTCAGGGGGTTGTGCCTCCTCCGGCCAGTGACAAGGCCGGCACATCCGGCACGCCCGGCGCGGTCAAAAAGTCCGCCGCCCGGAAGCCGACAGACCGGCAGAAGGCGTAGGGGGCGGCCATGAGCAAGAAGATCCTCGTCACCCTGTACCGCAACGAAGTGGCTCCCCGCTTCGACCTGGCCAGCGAAGTGCTCCTCGTCACCCTGGACGCCGAGGGCCGCGAGGCCAAGCGCCAGGAGCTGGTGCTGGCCCATTCCAGCGCCGACGACCTCTGCGACCTCATCCTGGACCGCGAGGTCTCCGTGGTCATCACCGGCGGCATGGAGGAGGAGCACTACCACTACCTGCGCTGGAAGCGCCTGGAGGTCATCGACGGCATAGCCGGCCTGGCCGAGGACGCGCTTGCCCGCTACCTTTCCGGCAGCCTGGAGAGCGGGGCCATGCTCTTTCCCGTGGGCGCGCCCGGCGCCAAGCTGCCAGCTGCTGGCGGAGGCGGCCATGCGTAAGCTTGCCGATCTGCTGAAGCACCCCCTGCGCGAGCTGCAGGGCGAGGTGGACGAGGCCGTGAGCCCCGAGCGCTACACCCTGCTCCGGCGCAAGATCATCGCCCTCATGGTGGCGGCCACGCTCATCCCGCTTTCGGTGATGGCGGTGCTGAACTACTACGAGCACCAGAACGCCATGGCCAGGGAGATCCAGAACCCCCTGCGCGTGCTGGTGAACAAGACCAAGAATTCCTTCGAGCTCTTCCTGGCCGAGCGCACCAGCACCGTGAGCCTCATCGCCAGCGCCTACACCTACCAGGAACTGGCCGACCAGCAGAAGCTGGCGCGCATCTTCAGCGTCATGAAGCGCGAGTTCGAGGGCTTCGTGGACCTGGGGCTCATCGACGAGCACGGCACCCAGGTGAACTACGTGGGGCCCTACACCCTGCAGGGCAAGAACTACGCCGACCAGCGCTGGTTCCAGGAGGTGCGCCTCAAGGGCAAGTACGTGAGCGACGTGTTCATGGGCTTCCGCAAGTTTCCCCACGTCATCGTGGCCGTGCAGCACATGACCGAGGACGGCCGCACCTGGATTCTGCGCGCCACGCTGGACACCAAGCAGTTCGAGCGCATCATCGCCAGCATGAGCCTGGAGCCCGACGCCGACGCCTTCCTGGTCAACGGCCAGGGCCTCATGCAGACCAGCTCCAACAACTACGGCAAGGTGCTGGAGAAGGTGAGCTTCCCCCTGCCGCCCATGACCTACGAGCCCACGGTGGTCAACATGACCGACCCGCTTGGGCGCGAGGTGTTCCTGGCCTACGCCTACTTCCCCGACGCCGACTTCGTCCTCATGGCGGTAAAGCCGCGCTCCAGCTCGCTCAAGACCTGGTACACCGTGCGCGGCGACCTGCTGTTCATCTTCGTGGCCGGCGTGGCCGTGGTGCTCATCGCGGCCATGCGCGTCACCGATGCCCTCATCCGCCGCATGAAGGAGGCCGAGGACCGGCGCGAGCTGGCCCTGCGCGAGGTGGAGCACTCCCAGAAGCTGTCCTCCATCGGCCGGCTGGCCGCGGGCGTGGCGCACGAGGTGAACAACCCGCTGGCCATCATCAACGAGAAGACCGGCCTCATGAAGGACATCCTGGACATGCAGGGCGACTTCCCGGCCAAGGCCAAGCTGCTGGCCCAGGTGGAAAGCGTGCTGCGCGCCGTGGAGCGCTGCCGGGGCATCACCCACCGCATGCTGGGCTTCGCCCGCCGCATGGACGTGAGCATCGAGGATCTGGACCTCTCCGAGCTCATCCGCGAGACCGCGGGCTTCTTGGCCAACGAGGCCATGCACCGCAAGGTGGACGTGCAGCTGGACATGGACCCCGAGCTGCCGAGGATCGTTTCCGACCGCAGCCAGCTGCAGCAAGTGTTCCTGAACCTCTTCAACAACGCCCTGGCGGCCGTGGCCGACGGCGGGAACATCACCGTCACCGCCCGGCCGGAGAGCGACGGCGTGCGCGTCTCCGTGGCCGACAACGGCTGCGGCATGAGCGAGGAGACCCTGAAGCACATCTTCGAGCCCTTCTTCACCACCAAGAAGGGCAAGGGCACGGGCCTGGGGCTCTCCATCACCTACGGCATCATCAAGCGCCTCGGCGGCGAGATCTCCGTCGAGAGCACGCAAGGCGTGGGCACCACCCTCACCATCACCCTGCCCAAGGGGCAGCGCGAGGCACTGGCATGAACAAGAAGGACTGGAAGATTCTCCTCGTGGACGACGAGCACGAGTTCATCACCACCCTGGCCGAGCGGCTGGAGCTCCGGGGCATCACCCCGCGCGTGGCCTTTGACGGCGAATCCGCCCTGGCCGCCGTGGCCCAGGAGGAACCCCAGGTCATCGTGCTCGATGTGCTCATGCCCGGCATAAAGGGCCTGGAGGTGCTGGAGCGCGTGAAGCGCAGCAACCCCCGCGTGCAGGTGCTGCTCCTGACCGGCCACGGCAGCACCCGCGACGGCATCGAGGGCATGCGCCTGGGCGCTTTCGACTACATGATGAAGCCGCTGAACATCGACACGCTCATCGAGAAGATGGAGTCGGCCATCGACTACGCGGGCAAGGCCGCGAACCTGGGCTAGCACGGCCCGGCAGGCGAAAAGAGACCAAGGGGACGGAAAGATCATGCGCGACGCGCTGTTCATGGGGCGGCTTACCGCCGGGGCCACCCACGAGATGCAGAACATCCTGGCCACCATCCGCGAGTCCGGGGGACTCATGGAGGATCTGCTGGCCGTGGGCGGGGAAGGCTTCGCCCACGCGGAGCGCTTCAAGAAGGGCCTGTGCGTGCTCGCCGAGCAGGTGGAGCGCGGCATGGCCCTGTCCGAGCAGCTGAACTACTGCGCCCACGCGCCCGAGGCCACCCCGGCCGGAGCCGAGGTGAACGAGGCCATGCGCTCCCTGGTGGGGCTGTACCGCCGCGACGCCGCCAGAAAACGCGTGAACCTTGTGCTGGCCGCTGGCCGCACAGGTCTGCGCACCTCCTTGCGCGCCCTGGAGCTCATGGGCCGGGCCGGCCTGGCCCTGGACTGCGCCCTGGCGCTTTTGCCCCAGGGCAGCCAGCTCATGCTCTCCGTGGAGGAGCAGGGTGGCCTGGCCGTGCTGCGGTTGGACAGCCCGGGCTACGAGGCCCTGCGCGGGCAGGAGCCCTTTGCCGAGCTGGAGCGCCGCGCGCGCGCCCTGGGGGCCGGCGTTTCCGCCGGGCCCGGCGGGCAGGGGGTGGTGCTCTCGCTGCCCAAGCCCCAGGCCTAGGCTTGCGCGGTTCGGCGTTGCGGGGGGGTACTTGATTTCTGGTTCAGGAGGAGTAGCATTCCAGTAGCAGCTTGACTTCACACAGGTCCGACGCGGAGTGCACGCCGCGGCGGAAGCCAAGGAGGACATCATGCTCGGAATGCTCAAAAGACTTGAGGACAGCTTCGCCGGTCTGGCCTTTGCCGAGGCCGGGGAGCGGGAAGAGGCCATGCGGATGGCCGATGTGACGGAGTGCAAGGTCGGCGTGTCGGACATGTATGCCGCCGCCGCCTTCGCCGAGGCCGGTTGCTTCGAGGAGGCCAGGGAGCTGATGGGCTGCGCGCCCAAGCGGCTCTCCCCGCCGCCCCAGGCCTGCGGATTCCTGGAATCCGTGGGGCTCTCCGGGGTGCGCGTGGCCTACGGCCTGGCGGAAGCCTAGCCAAAAGCCAGCCGGGGGCCGTGGGCCCTGCCGTCCGCGGTCCCCGGAACATGGCGCGCAAGCGCCAAACAAGGAGTGCACATGAGCAAGAAGATCAAGCTGCTGCTGGTTGATGACGAGGAGAATTTCGTCAACACCCTGGCCGAGCGCATGAAGATGCGCGACATGGGCTCCGATGTGGCCCACGACGGCGAGACCGCCCTGGAGATGATCAAGGACGGCACGCCCGACGTCATGGTGCTCGACCTGCGCATGCCCGGCATCGACGGTGTCGAGGTGCTGCGCAAGGTCAAGAAGTCCCATCCGGAGGTCCAGGTCATCGTGCTCACCGGCCACGGCAGCGAGCAGGACCAGGAAGTCTGCATGCAGCTGGGCGCCTACGAGTACCACAAGAAGCCCGTGGACATCGACCGCCTGGTGAAGAGCATCAAGGGCGCCTACCGCCAGAAGATGGAGGACGCCATGGTGGCCGCCACCTTCGCCGAGGCCAACGACCACGAGGACGCCGACCGGGTCATGCGCGAGGGCGACAAGAAGTAGGGCGGCCGCATGAACGCCGTCCTTCTCGTCGACGACGAGCGCGACTTCGCGGATCTGCTTGCCGAACGGCTCGCGGCGCGGGGCTTCCAGGTCAAAACCGCCTACGACGGCGAGGAAGCCCTGCGCCTGGCCGCCGGGCACGAGCTCGACGTGGCCGTGCTCGACGTGAACCTGCCCGGCATCGACGGGCTGTGCGTCCTGCGCGAGCTCAAGAAGCTCAAGCCCCATGCCGAGGCCCTCATGCTCACCGGGCAGAAGGACTTGGCCACGGCCGTCCAGGGCATGAAGCTCGGCGCCACGGACTACCTCGTCAAGCCCGTGCCCATAGAACGTCTGGCCGAGGCCATCCTGCGCGCCCAGGAGCGGCGCGAGGAACGCCTGGAAGGGCAGCGCATGGCCGAGACGGCCAAGATGGCCGCCCTGGGCCACATGGCCGAGGGCGTGGCCCACGAGATCAACAACCCCGTGAACACCATGGTCAGCCTGGCCGGCTGGCTGGAGGACCTGGCCCACGACCTTGAGGCGGGCCTCAAGGCCGGGCCCACCCAGGACCCCACCCAGGACCCCGCCCAGGGGCCGGAGGCCACGGCCTCCACCGTGGCGGAAATGCTTTCCAGCGTGGCCAAGATGCGCGAGCAGGGCCAGCGGGTGAAGCAGATCACCTCCAAGCTGCTGTGCCTGTGCCAGGGCAAGGGGCCCCAGGGGCAGCGCGGGGATTGCGCCGCGCTGGCGGCGGGAGGAACCCTGGACCTGGGCCGGGTGCTCGCGGCGCTGCTGGACGAGCGCCAGGCCAGGGCCGAGGCCCAGGGCGTGAACCTGGTGCGCGCCATATCGCCCGACCTGCCCGGCCTGCCCCTGCCGCCCGCCGGCCTGCCCGGGGCGGACCTGGCCACGGCCATCGGCAACATCCTGGACAACGCGTTCGACGCCATGCCCGCCGGAGGCCAGCTCTGGCTCATCGCCGGCGCGCGCGGGCACGAGGCCCACATCGAGGTGGAGGACACGGGCCAGGGCATCCTGCCCGCGCACCTGCCCCGCGTGTTCGAGCCCTTCTTCTCCACAAAGGAAGTGGGCCAGGGCACGGGCCTGGGGCTCTCCGTCAGCTACGGCACGGTGAAGGCCCTGGGCGGCGATATCGACATCACGAGCCGGCCCGGCCAGGGCACCAAGGTCCTCGTCACCCTGCCCTGCGAGCGGTCCGGCCCGGCCGAGACGATGCCGGCTCCAGCAATGCCGGGCTGAGTACTCACGAAACTTCCGAATATCGTTCCGCCGGGCTTGGCCTGCGGGCGGATTTCGCGTACCATCGGGCAACCGCAATCCCCCCAGGAGGCAGCCATGTCACTGCCCGTGCTCCCTTCCCGCTCGGAGCTGCTCCGGCTCATCGCGCCGTGCGGCCTGTACTGCGGCGGCTGCCTGGCCTTCGCCGGCGGAGCCATCCGCAACCACGCCCGCGCCCTGCGCGACCTTCTCGGCCCCAACTTCGGCAGCTACGCCGAGCGCATGGCGGCCATGAACCCGGCCCTGGGCCGCTACGAGGCCTTCGCGGAGGTGCTCGGTTTTCTGTCCCAGGGCTTGTGCAAGGGCTGCCGCGACGGCGGCTGCCTCATGGGCCATTGTGGCGTGCGCGAATGCGCCCTGCGGCGGGAGATGGACTTCTGCGGCCTGTGCCCGGACTTCCCCTGCGAGCATCCCGGCCTGCCCGAGTCGCTTGTGGAGCGCTGGCGCAAGAACGGGGAGATCCTGCGCGACAGGGGGCCGGCGGGCTTCCTGGAGCTGGTGCGCACCCGGCCGCGCTATCCCTGATCCCCCCTTGGGGCCCTTCAGGGGTGCTTGGGCGAGGGCTTGAGGCGTTCGCCCGTGCCCCAGGCCGCAAACATGTCGTCGTAGATGGCGTTGTCGCCGGGGAAGCTGAAGAAGCCTTCGGGCACGGTCTGCGCATGGCCCGTGGCCAGCAGCTCGCTCACGGTGGCCGTGGCGTAGCCCTTGCGCGCCAGCAGGGGCAGCAGCCTGCGCAGCACCTCGGCCGTGTCCTTGGGCACGGCGTTGGCGTGCAGCAGCACGATGGAGCCCGGCCGCACGGCGTCGGCGATGGCCTGGGCGCGCGCCTGGGCGTTGCCGTGGCCTCCCTCGCCCACCACATCCCACTGGATGACCGCAAGGCCGTTGTGGTTCAGCAGCCTGGCCACCTCGGCCCCGCCCCGGCCGAACGGCAGGCGGAACAGCCGCATGGGGCCGCGGCCCATGGGGGGCATTCCCTTGGCCGTCAGCCTGCGGTCCAGCTCTTGCTCCAGCAATTCGTACTGGGCGGCGGTCCAGTCCAACTGGCGCTGGCGGAACTCCGCCGGGGCCACCTCCATGTTGGCGTGGCTCCAGCTGTGGCTGCCGAACTCGAAGCGCCTGTCGGCCAGGAGCTGCAGCGTGCGCTCCGGGTGCGAGCGCATCCACTTGCCCCCGGCGAAGAACGTCGCCTTGGCGTTCGCCGCGCGCAGGGCGTCCACCAGGCGCGCGTCGTAGCCCGCCACCGTGGCCGCGCGTTCGCAGAGGTCGAAGGTGAGGGCCACGCGCTTGTCGCCCGCGGGCAGCTGCACCCTGCGGATGATGCCGCGCCAGGCGTCCGGCAGGCGCGGTGCGGACTCCACGGGCGCGGTGCGGGCCGGGGCGTTGGCGTCGGGCT
The DNA here is from genome assembly GCA_016218665.1 of Desulfovibrio sp. Classification (GTDB taxonomy): domain Bacteria; phylum Desulfobacterota; class Desulfovibrionia; order Desulfovibrionales; family Desulfovibrionaceae; genus Humidesulfovibrio. Next base: position 282,235 of record JACRDI010000008.1, read on the forward strand.
GGGGCAGGTGGCGCATGGCGCGCTCGGCCTTGGCCTGGGCGGGGTCTTTCGGCTCGGCCAGCTGCTCGGCGCTCCACAGGGACAGGGGGCCAGCGGGCCTGGGCGCGGGCGCTGCGGGGCCTGCGGCGCGCGGCTTTGCCGGCGTGGCGGCGGCCTGCGCGGCGGGCACGCAGACACTTGGCGCGGCAAGCGCAACAGACAACAACAAGGTCAGCAACGGGGCCCTCGCGGTGGCAAAACGTTCGGTCATGCGGGGCCTCCTTTGCTGGCCGAGGCGGGATCGTCGCAGGCCACGAGCCAGCGCAGCAGCGAAGCTGCCAGCGGAGCCGTCAGCAGGCCGCAGACCGTGGCCTTGACCAGGATGAACCAGACCAGGCGCTGGCTGTCGGCCGGTTCCTTCACGGCGCGCAGCAGGGCAAAAAGCAGGCCCGCCACGAGCACTCCCGCAACGCCCCAGGCCAGGGCGCGGCGCCAGACCAAGTCTGAGGCCAGACGCACGGCGTCCCTCTGGACCGTTGGAGCGGCTGTGGCCCCTGGATAGGTCGCCTGGGGCGGGCTGCCGCTGTTTCCGGTCGTGCCGGAGGGCGAGCCGGAAGACGTGCCGGAAGGGGGCGTGCCCAGCAGCCCGCAGGCGAAAATGAGCAGCAGGCCCGCAAGGGTCAGGGCGTGGGCCTTGACCGTTACGGGATCAGTGAATTCCAGGCGCACGCGCACGGGCCCGGCCTGGGGCAGCGGTACGGCCATGAAGGCGTGGTTGGCGCGCAGCACGGGGGCGCTCTGGCCGTTCACGGTGGCCCGCCAGCCAGGATGGTAGTTGCTCGCCACCACCAGCAGGCGCGGAGCGGCGATGCTGCCCGCCCACTCGTAGCGGCCGTCACTGCGGCTGGTCAGGGGCAGGGCTTCGGGCTCGGCCGTGCCCTGGGCCGGGGCCGCGGGCGGCAGGCGCAGGGCGGCGGGCAGCGCTGCGGCGTCGGCCTCGGCCAGCAGCGCGCGTGAGGCCAGGGAGGCCACGGTCTCGTACTCCAGCGCGGCACGCACCTCGCCCTCGCCGGGCAACACCTGACCTCCGGCCGTGAGCCAGCCGCGCGGGAAGCTGTGGCGCAGGCGGTACACATAGACGGGCAGGCGCAAGGCCCCGTCTACCCTGGTTCCCACCAGGGCCGCCAGGGGCGCGCCGGGACCGTTATCCACGGCTTCAAGTTCGGCGGGAGCGTCCGGGCCGTCTGCAAGGCCCTCCACGGGCCTGGGCGAGAGCAGGTAGCGCACGTTCATGGCGCACAACAGCGGCAGATTCCACATGTCTGCGCGGGTGGGAGCGTTTTTGTTGTAGACCAGGAAGCGCCGCGTGGTGAGGGTGTCCGTGATCTTCACCAGGAAGGCCTCGCGGTAGGCCCATTCCGGAAACAGCCGCCGCTTTTCCGGGGTGTCCAACTGGGGGCCGACGACAGCCTCCAGGTAGTCGCGGTACTGGCGGGAATATATCTGGGTCAGCAGGTCCGCCGTGTCCAGGCCGTGGCTCTTGGCCACCGCCGGGGAGAGGTTGACCGAGGCCACGCGGAAGGGCTCGCGGGCGGCCGCGCGCGCCAGGTCCGAGAGGGTCCTGTGGTGGCCAAAGCCCTTGGCGTAGGGCACGAAGCTGTGGTCCATCATGAGCAGGGTCTGCATCTGGGCCACGCCCGCGGCCAGCCCCAGGCCGCACAGGCCGGCCGCCAGGGCCAGACGCCTGCGGGAGCCACCGCCCGCCCCCTGCTGTGCACCGGGCTGCGCCATCTGAATGGCCGCGACCCCGCCCAACAGGAACAGGAGCATGCAGGCCTTGAGCAGCAAATTATCGGTGGAGACCAGCGGCGCGGTTAAAGTCAGGGCCACGAGCGCCCGCTTCCAGGACACGGCCCCTCCCCCGCGCAGAAGGTGGCTGGCTCCAAGGCCGGCCAGCATGGGCAGGGCCACCATGAGGGCCCCGCTGTAGTGGTAGAAGTCCACGTACTTCAGCGGTGTGTTGCCGAAAAGGGGCTTCGCCGCGTCGGAGGACAGCAGGATGGCTCCGGCCAGGCCCAGGCAGAGGAGCAGCGCCTTGCGCACGTCGCCGCTGGTCCGGGCGTCGAAGGCAAAGTAGAGGGCCGCGCTGAGCGGCAGGCAGATGGAGAGGCTGTAGCCATAGGTGCTCTTGAGCCCGGCCAGAACCGCCGCCAATCCCGTGGCGGGCGCGGTCAGGATGCGGTTGGACAGGGGGGCGTACAGCAGCAGGCTGACGAGGGTGGGAGCGAAGAACAGGGCGTAGCCCGTCCAGACCAGGAAGGCCGCGGCGATGCGCCGGCTACGCCAGGGGCTGCGGTCGAAGGCGAGCACCAGCAGCAGGTGCAGCACAGAGTACACCGGCAACGTCACCACGGGCATGGAACCGTGGACCAGCAGGGCCATGCCCAGAAGCCGGGGCAGGCGGAAGCGCCAGGTACCCGGCCCGGAGACATCGGCCGCGAACATGAAGAACAGCGGGAAGAAGTTGAAAAAGGTCAGCGACTGGTAGGAATAGCCCGTGAGGGCGAAGGGAATGGCGGCAAGCAGCGCCGCGCGTTTGTCCGCGCCGAGGAAGTCCGCCAGCAGGCGGTACATGCCGTAGCCGGAGAGGGCCAGGGCCGTGGCGTCGATGACCGTGCCCAGGAGCCAGGGCGGCAAGGCCAGGGAGTACAGCGCCAGCGGCCCATAGGGCGGGTACAGCCCCGCGAAGGACGGCAGCCCGCCCAGTTTGTCCGTCCAGAAGGACAGGCCGTTGGCCAGGATCTCTCGCGCCTGGAAGTATTCGTGGAAGAAGGCGTTGTCGAAGGCGTCGTGGAAGCGCACCAGGGTGTATGGTCCCAGGAGCAGATCAAGGCCGACCACGCAGAGCGCCAGTGCGCACAAGGCCAGCAGCGGGTGGAGGCCGGTGCGTGCGTGCTCGCTCGCTGCCGGGCTCATGGCTGTACGGCTCCAGCCTCGGCCCTGCGCGGCCGGGTGATCCACAGCCCCCAGCCGATGAGGCTTTGCAGGGTCATGAACAGGTACTGCAAAAGCGACAGGCCCACCGCCGCCTCAAGCGGCACGCCCAGGCCCGCCAGGATGAGGGCGTGGGCCTGCTCGCGCAGGCCGATGCCGTTGACGCTCACGGGCAGGTTGGCCACGGTGTAGACGAGGCACAGGGCGCACATGAGCTGCGCCAGCCCAGGCGTTGTGCCGGTGGCCTCGGTGAGAAACCAGGCGTAGATGCAGGCAGTGAGGCCCATGCATACGATGACGGTGACGAGGCTGGCCGCAAGGGAGCGGAAGGTGACCGCGCTGCCCGCGTTGGCCCGGCTGCGGGCGGCCAACTCCACGATGCGCTGCCCCAGGGACCAGCGCGCCAAGAAGCCGGGGATGAGGCGCTCCATGGGCAGGCGCATGGAGAGCAGCGCCAGCCCGGCCGCCAACGAGAAGAGCAGGGCCGCGGTGAGCGCGGCGGTGAACATGGGGCCGGAGAGACCCAGCAGGGGGATGAGCGCGGCGCCCAGCACGGTCATGCCGCCCAGGCCCAGGATCTTGTCCACCAGCACCGAGACGCCCGCGGCCACATAGCCCATGTCGCGGCCGAGGTAGTAGGTCTTCACCGCGTCCTGACCGAGCATGGACGGCGCGAAGTTGTTGAAAAAGATGCCGACGAAGTTCTGCCGCGTCAGCCCGGAGAGCGGCGCGCGGTGGCCCATGGAGAGGAGCACCTGCTGCCAGCGGGCGGTGTAGAGCACGGTGATGAGGATGGAGAGGAGGCTTGCGCCGATGAAGAAGCCTGGGCTCAGGCGTCCGGCCATTTCCGCCAGGGAAGACCAGTTGAGCCCGCGCGCCACGAGGTACACCAGCACGGCCGAGAGCACGGCCTGCAGTGCGAAGAAGAGCGCTCGCCGGCCCTTCTTTGCTCCGGCCTTCTGTTGCTGCTCCTGCCCGGGGAAAGTCGCCTGGTCTTCGCTCACTCGTGGTCCTTTGGATTGCTTGCCGCGCCAGCTCAGCCGGTCCGAACTGTTCCTCATAATCGGCGGGGCGCGGCGGCGTCAATGCGCCGGCTACCCGCCGCCGTGAAACTCGCTCACCTGTCCGGTGAGGAAGCGCTTCACCAGGGCGTTGAAGCGGGCCACCTTGGTCAGCCAAGTGCCGCAGGAATACAGCCTGCCGTTCTCCCGGCGCAGGTGCCCTCCGGCGATGAGCCTGTCGATGCGCTGGCTTACCAGCAGCTCGCTCTGGAAGGCGGCCTCGATGTCGGCCTCGGTGCGGGGCCGGCCGCTGTCCTTCAGGAAGGCCATGATGCGGATGCGCAGGGAGATGGACAGCCCCACCACGGCCACGAAGCACAGCCACAGTCCGAGGTAGATCCCCAGGTTGGCCAGGGTGTAGGCGATGTCCTCCCCTGGGGCGGCGGCCACGTCTGCCGGGGGCAGCAGCGCCGTGAGCGCCGCAAGGCAGGCCAGCCCGCCGAAAAGCGCCGCGAGGTACGAGAGCGAGAGCGAGGGCTTCAGCCTGTAGAACAGCGCCTGGGAGGCCGTGGCCGCCACAAAGGAGGCCAGGGGCAGGCAGAGCAGCAGCAGTTCGCGGTCCATGCTACAGCTCCCTGGGCGCGCCCATGATGGCCCGCCAGAGCAGCACCAGTCTCAGCAGCAGACCGCCCTTGCCGCCGGGCACAAGGCCCTGCGAGGTGCGCACGGTCATGCCATCGGCCTCCATGCGCTCCAGGCGGGAGGCGAAGAAGCGTTCCATGCCGGTGCGGCGCAAGAGCTCCTCGTCGGTCAGGCCCTCGGGCCCGGCCGCGTCCAGCGTACGCAGGATGAGGATGGACGGGCTGTCGGCGTCGATGGTGGTGAAGAGCACCACGTAGGCCAGGGCTGCGGAGAAATAGAGCAGGGCCGCGTGCAGGCAGGGCACGGGCGCCAGCGGCAGGCCCAGGGCGGAAATGCCCGCCAGCCCCAGGATGGCGTTGGCGGCCAGCCAGCACAACAGCACCGCGATGAACAGCTTGAGCAGGGACGCCAGCTGGTTTTGAGGCAGGCGCGCCCGCCAGCGCAGCACGTGCAGCAGCAGCGCGCCCAAAAGCAGCGCCAAACCCCAAAGGAGGACGCTCACCGGGCTCCCGCGCGCGCGGCCTTGAAGGTCTGACAGAAATCGGCCAGCGCCTCGCGCCAGGGGCGCAGGGCGGGGATCTTTTCCGAAGCCAGGGGGGTGATGCGGCTCCTGCGGCCCTGGGCCGGAAAGGTGGCGGAAGGCACCGGCTCCACCCGCGTGGAAAGGCCGAGCATCTCCACGGCGGCGAAGACCAGCTCGAACAGCGAGGCCTGGCCCGCGTTGGCCAGGTGGTACAGGCCGCAGGGCAGGCCTTCCTCCAGGATGCCGCGCACGCGCTGCGCCACGTCCAGGCTGTAGCTGGGGGAGCAGACCACGTCCGAGGCCACGCGCAGCACCGGCGCGCCCTCCAGGGCCTGCTCCAGCATGCGTTCCAGGAACTGCGTGGCCGCCGGGCGCTCGCCGAACTGCACCGACAGGCGCAGCACGTAGGCCCGGGGCGTGATGGCCGGGATGAGGCAGTCCGCCCCGTATTTGCTCAGGGCGTAGGCGTTCAGGGGGGCGGGCACGCTGGACTCGGTGTGGGCGCGGCCGGGGGCGCAGTCCGGGAACACTGCGTCGGTGCTGAAGTGCACCAGGGTGAAGCCCAGTTCCTCGGAGAGTTCGGCCAGGTGCGCGGGAAAACGGGTGTTGATGCGGTAGGCCAGACCCGGGGCCTGTTCGCAGGCGTCCACCCCGCCGATGACCTTGGCGTTGAAGACCACGCGCGGACGGGCGGCGGCCATGAGCTCGCGCAGGGCGGCCTTGTCCGTGACGTCCACCTCTTTGCCGCCCACGGCGCGCAGGTTCCAGCCGTCGGCAAAGGCGTGGGAAAGGGCCGTGCCCAGCTTCCCCGTGCCGCCAAAGATCAGGCCGTTCTGGATGGCGTCCACAGTGTCCCCTTGCGATGCGCGTGCGGTCTTGCGCCGCAATCATGCGGCGGGAGCAGAACTACCCCAAAACCGGAGGTGAGGCAACACGGGGCGGGCGTCTAGTCCCCGCCGCGAACCTCGCGCGCGCGCGGCATGCCCTTGCCATACATGACGCGGCGCAGGCGACGGATGACTATCTCCACGAAGGTGTGGATGACCGAGAGCAGGTTGCGCGTGGAGAGCGCGGTGGAGTCTTTGCCTTTCAGATCCCGCGGGCCCAGGTGCCGGCATTGGAGGAAGGTGACGTCCTCTTCCAGGATGCGGGTGACGATGTCGGCCTGGAAGCCGAAGCCATATGACTGAGGCGGGAAGCGCACCACGTGCTCGCGCAGGAACACCGGCAGGGAGTTGTAGTAGCGGATGCTGTTGCCCGAAAGCAGGTTCACCAGGGTTGTGAACAGGCGGGATATCTGGCGCCTGTGCCACAGCTTGCCCTGCACCTCCTCCTGCACCTGGTAGGGGATGATGAGGTCGGCCTTGCCGATCTGCCGATAGATGTGCACCAGGGCCTTGCGGCTCTCGGCGTTGTCGCCGCAGCACAGGCGGTAGTAGCGGCCGCGGCCCAGGTAGGCGCCGTCGATGAAGTTCTTGGAAAGGCCCTTGTTCTTGGCGTTGCGCACCAGGCGCACGCCGGGCAGGGGGTTCGCCGCCAGGTGTCGCTCAAGCATCTCGCCGGAGCCGTCGGGCGAGCAGTCGTCGACCACGATGACCTCGTAGCTGCCGCCCCACTCCGCCAGCGCTCCGGTCAGCTCCTGCAGGGTGTCCAGGATGAGGTCCCGCTCGTTGTAGCAGGTGACGAGCACCGTGAGATCGACCTCATGGGCGAAGAGCGGGACGGGCTGGCTGTGCGGGTCGGGCTGGGTCATTGAGGGCTCGCTTGCCGGAAAAGTGTTGTGGGCGCGGCGGGTCGCAGCAGTGCTACCGCAGTCGCGCAAGGGCCGTCAAGGCAACCCCTGCCGGACGGCCGTTCATGGCTGCTCCGGGGGCAGCAGCGGGGTCAGGTGCGGGTGCGCCTGGGTCAGCCGCTCAGCGATGCTTGTGGCCAGCGCAGGCGGAAAGCCCAGGAAGAGGCCGGTGCCGGGCGCGGCCTGGGCCGGGCCGAGGATGGGCAGGCCCAGGTGGGTCTTGCCCCAGCGCAGAACGTCCTCGTCCACGAAGCAGTCCACGTGGCCGGCAAGCTCCTGGGCCAGCCAGCTGCCGGCGATGGCCGTGCCGAAGAGGGCGAAGGGCCTGCCCTGCGCGTGAAGGGCGCGAGCGGTCTCCTTGGCGGCCGCCACCGTGCGGGAAAGCCAGTCCAGGGAGGTCCGGGCCAGGGCCTGGCCCTGGTTTGGGTCGCCGTCTTTGGGAGCCGGCGCGCCGCCCGGCCTGGGCCGGGCCAGCAGGCCCACCTCCTTGGCCATCCACTGGCGGCCAAGGGCCACGATCTCGTAGCCCGCAAGCTCGGCGGCGCGGGCCAGGGTTTCGGCGAAGAAATGTCCGCAGTGGTCCACCACGGCCAGGTCGAAGGGATTCTGGGCGAAGTCCGGGACCATGACCATGAGCGTGCCGCCGGGCTTGAGCAGGGCGCGCAGGCGGGAAAGCTCGGCCACGGGCTCGGGCATGTGCTCCAGCACGTAGATGAGGCTCACGGCGTCAAAGGGGCCGTCCTGCGCGGCGGCGTCCGTGAGCGCGCCGCAGTGGAAGCCGCAGGCTCCGGGCACGGCCATGACTTCCGCCCTGCGCTGGGCGCAGTGGTCGTGGCCGAAGAGCTTCCAGCCGGGCATGGCCCTGCCGAAGGCGGCCAGGAACGCGCCGCCGCCGCAGCCGACGTCGAGCAGGCTGCCGGATCCGGGCAGGCTCCAGGCGGCGGACATGCCTTCAATGAGCCTGGCCGTGCGCGGGCTGGCCCCGGCGGCATCGAAGACCACCTGCTCGGCCCCGTCGCTCAGGTGGTACATGACGTAATCGTCGTAGATGGCCTTGGCGTCGGCGCGCCACTGCCCGTCCAGGCGCTTCTGCACGTGGCCGCAGGCCTCGCAGCACAGGATGGCGCCCATGCGCGGCCAGGGCTTGATGTCGCTGGTGACACCGGAGAAGGCCGCGCCCGGCGAGACGGCCCTGGCCGGGCCGCCGCACAGGGTGCAGACATCCCCGGCCGTCGTCTTCACTTCGGCCCCACGCACAGGCCGATGAGATAGTGGGCCATGGGCGTGAAGCCCGTGTGGACCATCTCGTCGTTCATGGAGAACAGGAACACGTTGTGGAAGAAGTCTTCCAGCAACGTCTTGAAGGGCCCGCCGGACATGCAGTTCACATGGCCCTCCTTGCTCGCCGGAGAGGCCCAGGTCTGGCTTTCCAGGCTGGGCATGCCCACGATGAGCACGCCCTGCGGGGTGAGGCTCCCTGCCAGGTTGCCCACGAAGGTGCGCTCGTGCCTGGCCTCGATGTGCTCGATGACGTCCAGGGTGTAGGCCGCGTCAAACCTGCCGTCCGGGGCCTCGGGATCGTCGCTGCGCACGGGGCCGTCCAGGATGTCGTGCACGCGGAAGTCCATGGGCCAGGGTCCATGCGGCCTGCTCCTGGCGTCCTCGATGAACACGGGGTCGAAGTCGGTGCAGAGCAGGCTCTCCACCTCCTGGCGCACCACGCGCGAGCCGAAGGCGTCGGCGCAGCCCAGTTCCAGCACGCGCTTCTTGCCCGAGAGCATCTTGGCCACGAACTTGTAGCGCGAGAGCAGGAACACGATGCGCTTGGGGTCGTCGTGCCACACCTGGTTGCTCATGAGCCCGAAGCGCGCCAGGCCCTGGCTTTCGGCAATGGCGATGGTCTCCTGGTACTGCGGCTCGCGGGTCTTCTTCCTGGCCATGGGGTCCTCGGTCTACATCTTGATGAGCACGCGGCCGGCCTGGCCGGTGCGCACCAGGTCCAGGGCGTCGTTGATGTCTTCCAGATCGAACTCGTGGGTCACCAGGCCGTCCAGGCTCACGCGGCCCACCTTCACCAGATCGATGATGCGCGGGATGTCCAGCGCGGGCAGGCAGGAGCCGCCCTCGGAGCCCTTCAGCACCTTCTTGAAGTGCAGGGGCAGGGTGTAGATGCTGACCTTGTCGCCCTTGGTGGGCACGCCCACGAGGATGGTCTTGCCGTCGGCGTGGGTCAGCTCGTAGCAGAGCTCGATGATGCGCGCGTTGCCCGTGGTGTCGATGACCACGTCCGCGCCGCCGGGACCGACGATCTTTTTGATCTCCTCGGCGATGTCGGCCACGTTCTTCGAGTTGAAGGCGTGGGTGGCGCCGAACTTTTTGGCCATCTCGGCCTTCTCGTCGGAGAGGTCCACGCCGATGACCGGGTTGGCGGCCACCAGGCTGGCGAACTGCACGATGTTGAGCCCCACGCCGCCCACGCCGAAGACCACCACGCTCTGGCCGATCTTCACGTGGGCGTCGTTGTTGATGACGCCCATGGCCGTGGTCACGGCGCAGCCCAGAAGCGGCACCAGGCGCGGATCGAAGTCCTCGGCCACCGGGGTCATGCGGTTCTCGCTGATGATGGCGTGGCGGTTGAAGGTGGTGACCCAGCCGGCGTTCACCACCTGCCGACCAGAAGGGGTGGTCCAGTCATACTTGGGCGGGTCGCACTGCAGGCCGGTGCCCGGGCGCCAGTGCAGGCACACGCGCTGTCCCGGCTTCACGGTCTTCACGCCGGGGCCGATCTCCAGCACCTCGGCCACGGCCTCGTGGCCGAGCAAATGCGGCAGGAACTTGTCCGGGCCCTTGGCGCCCGCGATCTCGTTCAGCTGCGCGCCGCAGATGCCGGAGTAGAGGATCTTCACCAGCACCTGGCCGAAGGAAAGTTCCTCCGGCAGGCTGATTTCCGCCACGGCCAGCGGCTTCTTCTGCTCCACCAGGATGGCGGCGGTGGTCTTCTTGATCTGCATGCGGGGCTCCTTGCCTACTCGAAGTAGATGAACTCGTAGTCGCCGGTGTAGCCGAAGTGGCGGTACAGCCAGATCCACTCGGCGGTGTCGAAGAAGCTCTCGCAGGTCAGCGCCCAGCACTGCACGTTGAACAGCTCCTGCTCGTTGCGGTAGCTCTCCAGCATCACGTAGGCCTGCTTGCCCACGCGCTCGATCTCGGCCAGGGCCGTCTTGAGCTCGAAGATCCGCAGGTTGTGCAGGGTGGCGAGGGAAATGACCAGGTCGAAGTGCTTGTCGCCAAAAGGCAGGGCGTCCTGGGCGCGGTAGCGGAACAGCGTGGCCTTGGCCTTCACTTCGTCCGTGTTGGAGGCCAGGCCGTGCTCGGAAATGTCGAAGCCCACGATCTCCAGGCCCGGCTCCAGGATGAGCATCTCGTGCAGCAAAAAGCCCTTTCCGCAGCCCACGTCGAGCACGCGGCTGCCGGCCTTGAGGCCGTAGGTCTCGATGAGGGCCTTGGCCACCGGGGCCCAGCGGCCCGGCATGTACTTGTACCCGCCGTAGCCGAAGCGGCGGTCGCCGTCCCAGTAGTCGAACTCATACTCCTTGGCCTTGAGCATGCATTTGACCTTCTCGTCCACCATGCGGCCGATGTAGTCGCGCGCGGTGGCCTTGTGCAGCGGGGTGACGAAGTTGCGCAGCTGTCCCATGATTGTCCTCCGGTTCTGGCGGTGCGTTGCGGGAGATTGTTGTTGTCGCTTACGCGAGCAGGGCCTGGGCCGTGCTCACGATGGTTTTGGTGTCGATGCCGTAGCGCGCCATGAGCTGGTTCTGGGTGCCGTACTTGTCCGGGAACACGTCCGGGATGCCCAGGCGCTTGAAGCGCGGCTGGCGGGCGAAGGGCGTCTCGGCCAGGATCTCGGCCACGGCGCTGCCCAGGCCGCCCAGAATGGTGTGCTCCTCCACGCTGATGACGGCCTTGACGCCCCCATCGGGGGACTGGGCCATGTCCAGAAAAAGCTCCGTGTCGAACGGCTTGATGGTGTGCATGTGCAGAATGCCGCAGGAGACGCCCGTCTCGGCCAGCAGTTTCGCGGCCTCCTTGGCGGGGCCGAGGGTCACGCCCGTGGCCACGATGAGCACGTCCTTGCCCCGGCTTATTTCCATGCCCTTGCCGAGCACGAAGGGGATGGCCGGGTCGGACACGATGGGGTCGTAGCCCTTGGCCAGACGGATGTACAGCGGCCCCTGCCAGTCCACGGTCTGGGGCATCAGGCGCTCCATCTCCTCGGCGTCGGCCACGGCCACGATGGCCATGTTCGGCAGGGCGCGCATGATGGCGATGTCCTCGATGGCCAAGTGCGTGGAGCCCAGCGGCGCGTAGACCATGCCGCCGCCGTTGCCGATGAGCCGCACGTTGGCCTTGTGCAGGCACAGGTCCAGCGCCACCTGCTCAAAGCTGCGCCGCGTGAGGAAGGTGGCGATGGTGTTCACGTAGACGATGCGCCCGTCAAAGGCCAGCCCCGCGGCCATGCCGATGGCGTGGGCCTCGTTGATGCCTTCCATGATGAAGCGCTCGGGCAGCTCCTCGCGGAACTGCTTCAGGGTGCCGAAGCCCAGGTCCGAGCCCAGGAACACGATGCGTTCGTCGGCCTTGGCCAGCTTGTGGACCATGTTCAGACATCTGCCGCGCATCTACGCACCCTCCTTTTCCGTGGAAAAGGCCGCGTAAAGCCCGGCCATGTCCTCGTCCGTGAACTTGCTCTTGTGGTGCCAGGAAAGGTTGTTCTCCGCCGGGGCGTAGCCCTTGCCCTTCACCGTGTGGCAGATGATGCACGTCGGTTTGCCCGGTTCTATCGGCGAACCGCCGAAGGCGGCGCGCAGGGCGCACAGGTCGTGGCCGTCCACCTCGCGCACGGCGAAGCCGAAGGCCCGCCATTTGTCGGCCAGGGGCTCCAGGTTCTGCACCTCGAAGGTCGTGTCGTAGGACTGCTGCTTGTTGTAGTCCACGATGGCCACAAGGTTGTCCAGCCCGCGGTTGCCGGCGGAGAGCGCCGCCTCCCACACGCTGCCCTCGTTGATCTCGCCGTCGCCCATGGCCACGAACACGCGGCTGTCGCGCCGGTCCATGCGGGCCGAGACGGCCATGCCCACGCCGATGGACAGCCCGTGCCCCAGGGCCCCGGTGCTGGCCTCCACCCCGGGCACCTTGCCCGCCTCCGGGTGGCCGCCCAGAATGCCGTCGTAGGCGCAGAAGCGGCACAGCTCGTCCGCCGGGAAGAAACCCTTGTCCGCCAGCACCACATAGAGCGCCAGGCAGCCGTGGCCCTTGCTCAAAATGAAGCGGTCGCGCTTCGGGTCCGCGGGGTTTTTCGGGTCGATGCGCAGGATGTCGTCGTAGAGCACGAGCACGATCTCCATGAGCGAGAAGGTGCTGCCCACGTGGCCGCGCCGGGAATGTTCAAAGATGTCCACCACGTCCTGGCGCAGCTTCTTGCCGCGCGCATCGAGCGGCGTCAGCCCGCCGGGCTGGGTATCAACGCAGACAGTCTGCCGCATGGGTCGTCCTCGCTTTGTTGAGCATGGCGCGGGCCTTGGCCAGCTGGGCTTCGCGCCGGGCGCGCGCGTCGTCGGCCGCGCACGCCGCGCCGGCCGCGAACACCCGCCGGGCGTCGGCCCCGCGCAGAAATTCGTTCAGCAGGATGAGGCACCACTTGATTGCGTAGAGGGGATACACCGTAGCCGCGCGCCTGGGCAAGCCGCAATCCGCCCCGGCGAAGCGGGACAGGAAACCGCTGGCGAAGCGCTGGCGCAGATCCTGCGGCAAGTCCATGGCCGGGTGCAGCAGGAAATCGCACAGGGTCTTGGCCGGGTCGTCCCAGCCGAAATACTCGAAGTCCACGAAACAGAGGCCCGCCTCGGAACGCAGGGCGTTGTGCAGGCCGAAGTCCGAGGGCGAAAGCGTGCGGCAGCGCTGCGGCAGCTCCTGCGCCGGGTCGCCCAGCTGCGCCGCCCGCGTCAGGCTTGTGTCCAGAAGGGGGATGAGCTCCGCTGCGAGGAACTGCGACAGCTCCGCGCCCAGGCAGGCCTCCCGGGGCACGTCCTGCAGCGCGTCCAGCCGGGCGCGCAGGTTGGTCGCCAGGGCGGACAGGGAGAAACAGGCCTCCGAGGCGGGCGGAATCCGCTCCGCCACATCGGCCGCCAGGTTGCAGGAAAGCCCGCGCAGGGCGTCCAGGAATTCCAGGCAGGCGTCCATGTCGCCTTGCGTGGCCGGGGTGGTGCTGGCCTGCGCGCCGGAAAGAAAAGAATACAGCGCCAGGCCCTGGCCGGGCTCCTGGGCCACGGGCCGCGCCACGAAAGGCGCCAGGCGCGCATCGGCCGACAACAGCGCCAGCGCCCGCCATTCCGCGCCCAGGCGGTCGCGCGGATCGTCCTGGTGCTGGTGGTAGTGCTTGCCCGCGAACACGCGCCCGCTGGCCGTCTGCACGCGGTACACGCGGGAATTGCGGCCGCCGTAGATGCGCTGGCAGGAGGCGATGGCCTCATCGGCCAGGGCGGCGAAGTCCGGGCCCTGGTCCTGACCTTCACTGGCGGCAGGCGCAAGGCCTTCCAGCAGGGCGTCGGCCACCTCGGCCCAGGTGCCCAGGCGCGTCACGCCGGGCTGCGCCGCCGCATCGTCCGCCGGGTCGAACAGAATGCGCGCGACGCCCGCCGGGAACGTCGGCTCGGCAAAGGTCTCCTCCAGGTCGTCCACGAAGCGCGTGCAGCCGAGCGCGGCGATGCGCGCCACCTTGGCCTCGCGCGTGGGTTCGAAGAACACGTGGCCGGGGTGCAACCCCGTGCCCGGTTCGAAAAACCCCTTGGCCGAGAGGAAGTCCATGGCCGCCTGGTGGAAGTCGGCCCCATCGGAGTAGTTGTTGGCCTGGCGCGTCTTGTGGCTCACTATGTACAGGGAGAACCGGGCCCCGGCCGCGCGCAGGGCGCGCACGCGCTCCAGAAATTCCGCCACGCCGGGCATGAGCCGCGCGCGGGGCATGTGCGCGCCGTAGATGAGGGCCTGGAGCTTGCGCCACTCCTGCTCGCCGTGTTCGCCCTTGGCGCGTAAGCAGTCGCGCAGGGCGCGTTTGCCCAGGAAAAGAGAAGAGCCCGGCGGGGCCGGAGGGGGCAGATACCCCTCCGACACCGCCAGGTCGCAGAGCAGTTCGTCGTAGCCGACGAGAGTGTTGTCCAGGTCGAGCCCGATGACCGGGCCGAAGGAATCGGGCATGGCCATCAGATCCAGGGGGTTACTTCAGCTTGATGGCCTGCATGAGCTTCACGTTGTAGTAGCTGATGTCGTCGAAGCTGTTGGGCAGCTTGCCCGCCTCGAAGGCCTTCTTCAGGTCCAGGATGGCCTCCTGGATGGTGTGCTTGGGCTCGAAGCCCAGCTCTTCCTTAATCTTGCGGCTGGAAACGTGGTAGCTGCGGTTGTCGTTGGTCGGCGTGGTGGTGATGGGAATGTTTCCGCCCAGGGTCTCGCTCACCATCTGGGCGATCTCCTTCACCTTGTAGTTCTCGTAGCCCACGTTGTAGATCTTCTTCTGGATCTTCTTCGGGTCCTGCTTCAACATGAACAGGTACACCTCGCACATGTCCTCGATGTGCAGGTTCGGGCGCTTCTGCTCGCCGCCGAACACCGTGATCTGGCCCTTGTTGATGGCGTGGTTCGTCAGGATGTTCACCGTGAGGTCCAGGCGCATGCGCGGAGAGTAGCCGCACACCGTGCTGGGACGGATGGTGGTGACGGTGAAGTCGTCCGTGGCCGCGGCGTTCAGGTATTCCTCGCACATGGCCTTGAACTTGGAGTAGTCGGTCAGCGGCTCAAGCGGCAGGTCCTCGGTGACCTCGGGATCGTCCTTCAGCCCGTACACGCTGGAGCTGGAAGCGTAGATGAAGCGCTTCACGCCGTTTTTCTTGGAAATGTCCACCAGGGGCAGGAAGGCGTCGTAGTTGATGGAACGGCCCAGGTTCGGGTCAAGCTCGTAGCTCGGGTCATTGCTGATGCAGGCCAGGTGGATCACCGCGTCGCAGCCGGGCAGGTGCTTTTCCAAAAGGCTCACGTCGCGCAGGTCGCCCTTGATCTCGGTCAGCTTGGGGTCGCCCTTGCCGCCCAGAATGACGTCGTCGCCGTAAAGATAGAGATCCAGCACCTTCACGGCGTAGCCCGCGTCCAGAAGCTTGGGAACGAGCAGCGCGCCCACATAGCCTGCGCCGCCAGTGACGAAAACGGTTTTGATGTCGCTCATGGTGTCTGTCCTGTGCTGATGTTTGGCCTGTTCAGATGGTCGGCCTGTTCAGATGCTTGAGGCCGGAACGCCTCCGGCCAGGTTCACGCTGGGCTTCGGGGGAACGTCGAATTTGTGCAAAGACTAGTCCAGTACACGGCCGAACGCAACTCGGCACGGCTTTTCCCGCCTCAAATCCGGCCAAGGGCGGTCCAAAGCTCCGGCACGCTCTCGTCGTGCCGGGCGCGGCAGTAGAAGCTCTCCCCGCCATCGGCCACGGTGCGCGCAAGCATGGTCTTCCACGGACGGAAATAATAGGCCGCGCTGCCCCGGGGAGCCTCGGCGCGCGTGTCCTCGGGCAGGTCGTGCAGGTCGCACACCAGCGAGGTGAAATGGCGGACCTCGCGGCCCTCCTGCGCGGCCACGTTGCGCACCATGGCCAGGGCCTTCAGGTACACCTCCGGGGCCATCACCGCGCTGCCGAAGTTCATCACCACCCCGCCCTCAAGCTTCTCCAGCCCGGCGGCGTAGATGAGGAAATCGCGGTGGCTGGCCGCGCCGAAGGCCGCGCCGTCGAAGTTCGGGTGCTGGTGGATGATGTCCTGGCCGATGGAGATGTGCGCGGTGACCGGCACGCCCAGCTCGTAGGCCGCGGCCACCAGGGAAAGATCCTTGTGCGGGTAGCCGCCCCCCGCGAGCTCCCGGCCCAGGCTCTCGCCCAGGCCCAGGCCCTGTGCGTTGCCGCGCGCCACGATGTCGTTGATGCGCCCGGTCTCCGTCCACAGCCCGAACTGGCCGTCCTTGATGTACCGGGCCACGCTCTCCGTGGTGGCGCCCAGAAGCGCCAGCTCGAAGTCGTGGATCAGGCAGGCCCCGTTCACCGCGATCTGGCTGATGAAGCCCCGGCGCAGCATGTCGATGAGATAGGGCTGGACGCCGCTTCTCAGCACGTGCGCGCCCATCATCAGCACCCGGGCCGAGCCCGACCGCCTGGCCGAGACAAGGCGCTCGGCCACGGCCGCCAGGGCCGGGCGCACGCTGGCCGCGGGCGTCGGCGGGCTTTTGGCCGGGCAGGCGGCCAGGGCGAAGTTCAGGTCGTGGCTGCGCTGCGCCACGGGCAAAAGCCGCAGGCGGCTTACGTCGAACAGGCGGTGGCGCGTACCCATGGCGGCTTATTTCAGAAGCGAGGTCAGATATTTCTGGGTGCTCATGCGGTCGATGGCCTTCTTGTTGCCGATGACCCCGACGGCCAGGCCGCCCACCACGTTGCCCAAGAGCGCGATGACCTCGCTCGGCACCTTCAGCGCCGCGGCCAGGGAGCTGATGGCGAAAAAGGCGTCGCCCGAGCCGATGCGGTCCACCACCTTCTGGGCGAAGGCCGGCACCTCCACCAGACCCTCGTCCGGCGTGTGGATGGTGCAGCCCTTCTTGCCGCGCGTCACGGCCAGGGCCTTGGTGCCCAGGCGCTTGGCCGCCTTCTGCATGATGGGCACCAGCGGGCCCGCAAGGTCGCGGTCTTCCAGGCGCATCTCCGGCTCGGCCAGGCTCACGTAGTCGGCCCGCCGGTAGCGGCCGATGGTGTGGAAGCCCCGGTTGCCCGCGTTGGCCTGGGTGTTCACGGCCAGGAACCTGGCCTTCTCCTCCAGCATCCTGCGCATGGCCGGGGAGATGGTCCCGTGGCCAAAGTCCGCCGCGATGACCAGGTCATAGTCCGCCACCTCGGCCGCCACGGCGGCCACGAACTCCGCGTCGTCGTCGGCCGGCAGGCCGGAATCGTCCATGTGGTAGATTTCGATGAGCTTGTTGAGCGTATAGCTCTCGATGTAGCGGCGCTTCTCAATGGTCGGCGCACCCTTGTGCAGGGCCAGGTGCGGCCGCACCTCCGGCGCCAGGCTCTCGCGGATGAACGCCTCGCGGCCGCCCTGCTCGCCGATGACCGTGAACAGCCGCACGTCCGCCGCGTAGGACGAAAGGTGGTTGGCCACGGCCAGCACGCCCCCGGCGAAAAGGTCGCTCGTGCCGTGCTTCAGCGCCAGCACCGGCTCCTTGCTGGAGGAGCCGATGACGTTGCAGTAATGGTAGTCGTCCAGGATCGTGTCGCCCAGGACAAGCACCTTCAAGTCCTTCATGCCGTCCAGCACCCTCACGATGTCGGCCTCGGAATAGCGCAGGCGGAACACGTTCAGGTACTGCTGCACCTCCTCCGGGAAGGTGGACAGGAAACGGTTGATGAGATTGGTGGAGCTGAAGACCACGTCCTGGGAAAAGGCCATCTCGGCCCCGATCTCCCGGGCCACGTTCTCCTCGGCCTGCAGCTTGCCCGTGGTGTCGCTCTTGGCGTCCTTGAAGTCCGAGCCCTTGCAGTACACGTCGGGCCTGATGGCCCGCAGGGTCTCCTCGGCCGTGGGCCAGAGGTTCACGGCCACCGCGTCCACGCAGTCCAGGCTGGCGATGGCCTCGGCCCGCAGGCTCTCGTTGAAGGCCGGGCGGTGCGGCCCCTTGTCCACGAAACGGTCCGGGCTGATGGTGACGAAGAGCAGGTCGCCCATGGCCCTGGCCTGGCGCAGGTAGCGGATGTGCCCGATGTGCAGCAGGTCGAAGCAGCCGTGGGCCAGCACGATGCGCTGTTTGCCCTTGGCCGCGGCGGCGAGTTTGGCCAGCTGGTCGAAGGGAAGAACCTTTTTAGTCGAGGTCATCAA
The DNA here is from genome assembly GCA_016218665.1 of Desulfovibrio sp. Lineage (GTDB taxonomy): Bacteria > Desulfobacterota > Desulfovibrionia > Desulfovibrionales > Desulfovibrionaceae > Humidesulfovibrio. Next base: position 300,116 of record JACRDI010000008.1, read on the forward strand.
CACTCCCATGGTGAAAAAAACCGACAAAACACCCGAAACGTCATGAGGCCGAATCGCAAGAGGATGGGGCGGCCACACTCTGTGCGCATCAGAACCCAGGGTTCTCCAATAAGCGTTCAGTTTCGCGTTGCCGTCTGGGGGGAGAACGAATCAACGCGCTGCGTTTAAAGCACACCCCTACGTAGAAAGCAAGTATACCGAGGGGGGTATAGAGCGGCAAGACGTCAAGCCCTGGGCGTTTCCTCTGCACAGAAAAAACCCTGCCACGCCGCAATGGGATCGATCCAGGCTCCGAGTGAAACGAACCCTGGACGATACCCTGCGCGCAACGAAGCGGGACACAGTCTTCGGCTCCGGACCGCCAACGCCGAGCTGAACGGGACGGAAACGGCAGCGTCATGACTACAGGAGATGCAAGAACATAAAGGAGAAACCCAGCGCGTGCGGCAAACCATGGTTTCGGAAACAGGAAGAACGGCCGTGCGCAGCGCATCGCCGGGCGCAGCAACAGGACGACACCCGCGGCTGCCGCGTCACAGGACAACACTGCAGGAAGAAGGAGGACGGAACAGGCTTTGTCAACGCGTGGACATCAGTCGAGACGCCGCCCTCTGGTGTCCTTGTCGATGCACGAACCATTGGGGCAACGCTTGCCCGCATAAGAAGAGTTGCCGGAACCGGGGCCGCGCCTTGCGGGACCAAACAGGCAGACCATGGCTGCACAGGTAACGGCAAACACGCCACGAGGGTTCATCCGGCCTGCCGTTGAGGTCCAATTTTACTGCCAGCCCTCTACCCTCTTGAGATCCTTTGGCCGGACGATGCCCTGCGTCGCGCGCCCATTCAGCTCGTACAAATAGCGAACCTGCTCGTAAAGCGCTCGTCCGTAGTCAGACTCAGACTTCATGACAGTCGGCATTGCACGGGATTGGTTGATCGCCCATTCCTCGAGGAATTCATCCGACATGGGGCGTCGTTCTTCATCCCAGGTAAGCAGGTAGCGCTTGCCGTACTGCCAGATGATGCGGAAATTCGTCCGGAGCGATTCATCGGAGAACAGCGGGGAAAACGGCAAAGCGCCGAAGAACGGTGCCTGCAGATCCACAAGAAAGTGGTTGATCCCAAGTTCTTTGCAGGCGCGCATGGCATCTTCAGGCTCATTGAACACGACCTCGTGCCACCGGTTGCCGAATGAGTAAGACACTTCCGTCATAATGCCGGGATGTTGCAGAAAGAGCGGCCCGAAGTCCACGTTGAGATTCAACGAGACCAGGAGACTGTTCTCGCCACTGGCTTTGCGCACTTGGCCGTAGACTTGTTGGAGTCCTGGCTCGGCCGGGGACAACTCGTTGGGTTGGAGCATGCCCAGCGCAAACTTCAAGGGGCGAGTCACCTTCCCCCCCTTGCTGGCCTCGACTGTCCAGGAAAACGCCACCAGGGCGAACGCCACCGGAACGATCACGCCCAGCAGCCGGTAGCCCAGCAGGCTTGAGGACATGGAGTGGCAAATGATGAGCACCGAAAAGATGAAGAGCGTGACGTAGATGGACACGAATTCCGAAGCGCGGAATATTGAAATGGGCTGGCTGACCAAGGCAAAGACCAGAAAGACCAGCAGACACATGCCGAAGGCCGGAACAAGCACATAACGCAGAAGATTCTTGCGGGTATCCGCGAGGCTATCGCTTGCGATCCCCCGGACCAGGACCTCGGCCCCTGCGAACGGCAAAGGGAGACTCAGGCCCTGGTCCAGACGGCGGCGTTCGCCGTTGTGCACGGCCGGGCGCAGAAGAAAACCGAAAAAGTCGGCACCAGCCTGAGTCGGGTTGGCCTTCCGGTACCAGCCCCAGAAGCCCAAGGCCAGCATGGGCAGGGAAAGCAGCCAGAACGGTTTGACGAAAAAGAACTTCTCCAAGCGGAACAGACGTCCGTACATGAAGATGTTTTGCAGCATGCCGGAGAAGCCGAGGGTTCCAAGGTCCGGGCTGGACCCCTCCGAAAGGTAGAACATGAGGTAGGGACTGACCCAGCGGCTGAAGATCTCCTGATTCCAAAAGCGCAAAAACAGCCTGAAGGGCGTGATCTCGTAGAGTCCGGTAAGCTGGTAATTCAGCAGCAAGGCCGAGCAGGCGACCACGACGCCCAGCCCAATCACAAGTGAATAGCGAAGGAACTTGCCCCCGTCGCGCCGGAACAGGGAATTCAGGCCGTAACATCCCGCGAAAATGAGCGTATATGCGCCTGCCTGCAACGAATACAGCATGAGGCTCGCCTGCGAAAGGCAAGCCAAGGTCAGAAAGAGGTTCCCGAAGCGCCGCGCCGCAGTCATACCCACCACAACAACCGTCACAAAAAGGATGATGGCGCTGATCTCGCAATGGTGTTTGACGAAAAAGCCATCAACGGGCCAGGCCATCATGCCCAGCATGAACACGGCAGCCGACAGACCCCAGAGCGGACTTCCGCTCACTCGCCGGATCACGACGAACAGCAGTGCCGTGGCGGCGCAAAGATGCATGAAAGAGATGAGCAGCGGACCGGCACGGTCCGTCAGCAACATGCTCAGGTAAAACAGCCCTGCGCCTTTTGAATAAAAGTACTGGTACCAGACATCGTTTGGAGCGAGACCGCCGTTTCGCACAACAGACTCGTAGTATGGGCCATAATGCGTCAGGTAGTCGCCATCGAAGGAATACTGGCAGCTGCCGAAATAGACAAAGCCGAGCATGACAGCGGCCAACAGACAAAGCCCCAAGACAAACAGGCTCTCCAGGGCCTTGGCCCGCAAAGAATCCGCAACCTCGCAATACAACCGGCGCACGTCGAAAAGCAGAGGGAACGCAACAACGAGAGGCAGCGTGAGCCCCAGGGCAATTCCCGGCGTGTAGGCGGATGCGAGACCCAGGCCGAACATAGCCATGCGCAACACCGCGGTGCCGACAAAGAAACACGCGAGCATCCGCTCAAGTACGCCCAGCTCTTCAACCCTGCGCCAGTGCAAGGCGAGCACCAAGCGCCCAAGACTCAGGAAGCCAAGCCCCAGGCACAGCATCATGCCGAGCCGACCCAGCGTCCAGGCGAATATCAAGCTCGGAGAGGTCTCCTGTCCAACGTTCCAGATGTCGTGCGTTCGAAACCAGATGAAGATGCCATAGTGCGTCAGCCCAAGAAGCACCGCCAACAGCCAGCGGCGAGCACCATCGCACCATCCTGTCATATCCCCATCCTTATGCGCTTTCTATCGCCCACTGTTCATTCCTTGCCACGCTCACGCAAAACAGAAAGTGTCCGCAGAGACAAAACAATTCCATATGGCGAAGCCAAGCAGGTCTCTCACACCATTTTGCAACACCACCGTTTCCTCAGAAGCAAAAGAACATACTGCGCACACAACAACGAAAAATTCTACACACAATCCCAAAACCAGTCAACGAGGTGAGCCCGGGCGGGCGGCTACTGCGCCGTTTTTTCCGCTTCCTCGACTTTGCCTGGCCCGGCCATGTGTTCCCGGTATTCCGGCAGCACCTGCGCTGGGGTGCCCAGCATGCGCAGGCGGCCGTCCTCAAGCCAGGCGATTCTGTCGCAATCGGCAAGGGAAGTGGTCCCGTGCGCGATGAGCACACAGGTCACCCTGCCGCGCAGCCCCTCCAGGGTGTGTTTGACTGCGGCTTCGCTCGCGTGGTCCAGGGCGCTCGTGGCCTCGTCGAAGATGATCAAGGACGGATCGGTAAAAATGGCCCGGGCGATGGAAAGCCGCTGCACCTGCCCGCCGGAAAGCCCCGCGCAGACCTCGGCGACACGCCGGTCCAGGCCGCCGGGATCGCAGACGATGAAATCCATGGCCGCAGCCCTGCATGCGCGCAGCACGGCCTCGCGGTCCACGGGATTCCCCCAGCGGCTCAAAGCCACATTCTCGGCCACGGTGCCGTCAAGCAGGAACGGCGTTTGCGGAACATAGCCGAGCATGTGCCGATACGCCGCCAGCCGCGCTGGCGTCAGCTCCTCGCCGTCCACAAGCATCTTTCCGGCAGTGGGCGCCAGCAACCCGCACAAGACGCCCGCCAAGGTGCTCTTGCCCGCGCCGGACCGGCCTACTACGCCGAGGAATTCCCCTTTCCGCAGAACGAGATCCAGGGTCTTGAGGCTGTCCTCCGGGCTGCCCGCGTAACGGAACGACACCCCCTGGAGACTGAGCGTTTCCTCGAAGCGGAAAGCGGTGTCGGGCTCTGGCTCCTCAGCAACCTCTTCAAACGATTCCAGAAGTTGGAGCACGGGAATGGCCGCAGCGCGCGTCTCGCGCATGAGCACGAGGTAGCGCATGGCCCTGCCCACCGAAGGCAGCACGCGCCAAGCGGTCAGAAACAACATTGAGCAGGCCCAGACGATGCTTGGCAGATCGGCGTCCCAAAAGCGCACGCGGACATACAGGGCCAGGGTTATGGTGGCGAAGCCGGCGGATTCGAGCATCCACGTGGGAATGGCTCCGGCGATGCCCAGAAACGCCCTCGGCGCCACAGCCCTGTCCATGCTTCGGGAGATAGACTCAACAAAGGGGCGTTGCAGA
>JACRDI010000009.1 GCA_016218665.1 Desulfovibrio sp.
CCTGGAGTTCAAGCGCAAGCTCATCACCGACAACCTGGAGCGCGGCATGTTCCCCTGGACGCGCCGCTACCTGAAGAACGGCTTCCGCGGCCACTTCTCCACCATCGGCCTCTTGGGCGGGCACGAGGCCTGCCTGAACTTGATCGGCAAGGGCATCGACACCGACAACGGCATGCGCCTCATGCGCCGGACGCTGAACCGCCTGCGCGACATCACCAGCCGCTTCCAGGAGGAGACAGGCACCCTGTACAACCTGGAGGCCACCCCGGCGGAGGGCACCAGCTACCGCCTGGCCAAGATCGACAAGAACCTCTACGCCGACATCATCACCAGCGGCAACGGCACCCCGTACTACACCAACTCCACCTGCCTGCCCGTGGGCTACTCCCAGGACGTGCTGACCTGCCTGGAGCACCAGGACCAGCTGCAGCCGCTCTACACCGGCGGCACCGTGTTCCACACCTTCCTGGGCGAGAGCGTGGCCGACGTGGCCTCCCTGCGGGAGTTCATCGTCACCAGCTTCCGCAAGACCAAGCTGCCGTTCCTGTCCATCACGCCCACCTTCAGCGTGTGCAAGGACCACGGCTACATCCAGGGCGAGCACGAGCAGTGCCCCACCTGCGGGGCCGAGGCCGAGATCTACACCCGCATCGTGGGCTACTACCGCCCTGTCTCCCGCTGGAACAAGGGCAAGCAGGCCGAGTACGTGGACCGCGTGGTCTACTCCGGCTTCTGCGGCTGCGACAGGTAGGTAGGGCAAGGAAATGCGCAGGGGCGCCGCCCCTGCACCCCGCCAGGGGGTATGCACCCCCTGGACCCGCATGGCAAAGATGCCGGTTCCGCACATGCGGAACCGGCATCTTTGCATACTGGGGGAAGGGGTGCCGTCTGGAATAGTGCCAACGAAGATGGCTTTGCGGACGCCCTACAGCCAGCTCACCTTCGCCGCTTTCCTGGGCGGCACCAGCGCGTAGCGCAGCCTGGGCGCGCCGATCATCAGCGCCCCGCACACGGCACGGCCTTCCGGCACGCCGACCATGGCCGCGAGGCCGGGGTTGTTCGCCAGGGCCCGGTGCACAATGCCCGCCCAGCACACGCCCAGCCCCTGCGCCGCGGCGGCCAGTTCCACGTAGGTCAGGGCGATGCCGGCGTCGGTCTCGCGCCAGTCGTTGTCCGCGTCGCCCAGGGCGATGATGACATGCGGCGCGCCGCGCATGACGAAGTCGCGGCCGCTCTGTGCCAGGCGGGCGTAACGCTCCATGCCGGGCACGGTGGCGAGCCAGTCACCGATGGCCTTTCCCAAGGTGCGGGTCGTGGCGGGGTTTTCCAGCACGATGTAGCCGAGCTGCTGCGTGTTCTTGGCCGTGGGCGCAATGCGGGCCACCTCAAGGAGTCCGGCCAGGGTCTCGCGCGGCAGGGCCTCGTCCTTGTACTGGCGCACGGAGCGCCGGGCCCTCATCAGGTTCGTGAGCTCCGGCAGCCCGGCGCGCTCGCGCGGGAGGAGGAGGAAGGACTCTGCGGGCAGGCGGCTGTGTGACAAGGCTCCGTGGGGGCAGACGGCCGCGCAGTGCCCGCAGTCGATGCAGTTGTCCGGGTTTGCGGCCACGGGGTAGCCCTCGGCGTCCGCCTCGATGACGGCCACGGGGCAGGCGGCCATGCAGATGCCGTCGCGCCGGCAGTTCTCTTTGTCCACGCAGATGAGATCCATTGTGTGCTCCTTGGTGTGTGGGGAAAGGGGGAGACCGCCGGGCGGTGATGTCTTTTCCATCTGTACCGGCTTTTTTGCAAGTAGGCACAATTCCGTGCTGTAGTATCGGCAGGGAAACGGTCGTGGAGTATAGCGGGATTACGGGCTTGCCAGGGCGTTTGAGGGTTGCTATCCCGGCGCGGAGACACGCGTGAGGTCCGCGATGCGGACGAGGGAGGAAGGCATGGGAACCGAAGCCGGGACGTGCACCGAACAACGATGCTGCGCGGGCAGGCGCTATTTCTGCTCCGTGGAGCTGGCCCTGCAGGTCATCGGCGGCAAGTGGAAGCCCATCATCCTCTGGCACCTGCGTTCGGGGCAGAGCAGGCGCTTCGGCGAGCTCCGGCGCTCCATGCCCAACGTGACGCAAAAGATGCTGACCCAGCAGCTGCGCGAGCTTGAGGGCGACGGCCTGCTGCTGCGCACCGTGCATCCGCAGGTGCCGCCCAAGGTGGAGTATGCGCTGACGGACCTGGGGGCCAGCGTGCTGCCCGTGCTGGATCAGCTGTGCCGCTGGGGCGCGGCGTTTGAGGCCAGCCAGCCGGTGCGCGGCGATGTGGCCCGGAGCGCGCTCTAGCTGTCCTGGTCCCGCGTGGCGCGCAGGATGAGCGCCGCCGCGCCCAGCGTTGCCCCGGCCACGATGAGCGCCAGGGGCGTGCCGCGCAGCAGGCCCGCCGCCTGCTCCCGCAATTGCGCAAAGAACACGCCCTGCTTGCCCGTAAGGTATTCGACGCTCCTGCGGTAGGCGCGGGAATCCCACTCCGACGTGGCCTGCGCGCCGCCACTTTCCAGCTCGAAGCGCGCCGGGCCGTCCTGCGGGGCGAGCGGATCGGCCACATACAGCCAGGCCGCCAGGCACAGGCCGATGACGAGCACGGCCGAGGCGAGCACTTCGCCCCTGCCGCGCCGCTTCCTGTCCGTTTCGTTTTTCCGCATGCCGCCGCCTCATGTTTTCCGTTTGTTGACGCGGACATGGTAAGCGTGTTTTGTGGGCCGGACAAGTCCATAGCCCAGGCCCGCGTGCCAGGCCCGCATGTCAGGCCCGCATGTCAGGAGGTCCGCTTGCCCCGTCCGCACCGCCGCAGGCCGCCCCGCCGCAGGCCGCCCCGCCGCCGCCGCTCCGCTTCGCCTGCGTTCCGGGCGGCTCGGGCCGCCGCGTGGGCGCAGCTGCTGCTTCTGCTGGTGCTGGCGGCCGCGCCCGCCCGCGCCCTGGACTGGAGCACCCTGGCCCAGCCCGTGGGGACCTTCGTCGGAGACACGGCCAACCCTTCCGGCGTGTATGCGCCCGCCACCATCAACGCCGTGCTGGGCGGCACGCCGCCCTTCGACTCCGGCACGGGCGTCACCCTCATCCGCCTGACCCAGACCCAGCAGTTCGTGCGCTTCTACAACCCCACCGACGCCACCAACCCGTCCAGCGCGGTGGGCTCGTGGATGATGCGCGCCAGCGAGATACGCGGGCTCACCGCCGCGCAGATACGCGACACGTTCGCCCTGCCCGCCCTGCCCACCAACATGGTCCAGGTGGTGGTGCCCACGGGCTACGCGCTGTACACGGGCATCGCCGCGCCCATCGCAGGCTGGGGCGACGGAGGCGGGCTGCAGAACCGGCTCATGGCCAGCAAGCCGCCCTCCGGGGACATTCCCGCCGACGGCTGGCTGCCCGCGGGCAACTACGTCAACGCCCAGGCCCTGGCCAATGCGCCTGTGCTGTCCTACCGCTATGCGGCGCGCTCGTCACCGGCCGGAGCGCGCATGGGCGCGTACATGGACGGCCTGGCCCCGCGCCCGGGCAGCGACCTGGAGGGCGTGTACAACGCCCTGGACACCCTGTCCTTCACCGGCAAGACGGCCGAGGTGGGCAAGGCCATGGACAGCTTCTCCCCGGCGCGCTTCAGCGCCCTGAACGCGGTGAGCCTGCGCGCAACGGCCTTGCAGGCCGCTTCCCTGGATGCGCGCGGCATGCAATTGGCCCTGGGATTAGATGGCCAGGACGGGCAGGAGGCCGGAAGTGCGGAACCCGTGCTCCTGGCCTTCAGCGGCGGGCCGGAGGAGCTTGCGGCCGTGCTGCCGCGCCTGGGCCAGCGGCAGGGGCGCTGGAACGACTGGAGCCTGTGGCTGCGCGGCGGCGGGGAATACCTGCGCGACAACGCCAGGGGCGGCACGCCCTACACCGCGGCCACCGCGGCCGTGCACGCCGGGGCGGACCGCCGCGTGGGGCCGGATCTTGTCCTGGGCCTGGGGCTGGGCCTGGCCCGCACCGCCCTCGACTGGGAGCAGGACGGCGGGGACGCGGCCACCAGCACCCTGAGCCTCTCCGGCTACGGCTTCTGGAACAGCGGCGAATACTTCGCCAGCGGCGACCTTGATCTGGAGGCCGCCTTCACCGATGCCCGGCGGCGCATCCGCACCGCGGTGACGGAGCGCGTGGCGCGGTCCAGCCAGAACGGCGGCGGCGGCTCGGCGCGGCTGCGCGCGGGCAGGCGCATCGCCTTGCAGGAGGGCGAGGGGGGATGGACCCTGAGCCCCAGCGTGGAGCTGGGCTACGTGCTGCACCGGCAGAACGCCTTCCGCGAGACCGGCGCGGGAGACCTGAACCTGGACGTTGGCGCGGCAACGGCCCAGACCCTGCGCACCGGGGCGGAGCTCGCCCTGTCCCGGCGGGTGGAGCTGGCGGACGGGGCCGTGCTCGCGCCGGAGGCCGCCGCGGGCTGGCTGCGCGAGACCCCGCTGGACAGCCGGGTGTTGCGGGCCTCCTTCAGCGGCTATGCCGAGGGCTTCCAGAGTTACGGGGACGACGGTCCCAAGGACAGCCTGACCCTGCGCGCCGGGCTGACATACCGCGAGACCGGGGGTTTCACCCAGTTTCTGCGCTACTCCGGCATGCTGCGCGAACGCTTCCAGGCGCACAGCCTGGAACTCGGCTGCCGCTGGAGCTTCTAGAAACGGTGGGGCGCGGAATCAGCTCAGGCCGCCCTCGTCCACGCGCTTGTCGCGGTAGAAGTCGAGCAGGTTCCACTTGAAGATGAAGGCGTTGATCTCCGGCAGCACGTTGTCCCTGAGGGGTTTCCAGACCAGCTTGCGTTCCTTGTCCAGCGCGCCGGTGTCGACGAATTCGAGGCCGAGGGCCGTCTCGCCCGCCTGGGGATCGTAGAAGACGTTGCGCAGCAGGGCGTTGGCCAGGAAAGCCTTCTCCATCTCCTCCTGCTCCTCCATGGCCTTGAAGTACAAGGAGTAGCGCTCGCCCTGGGCGGGCTTCAGGCCTTTTTCCGTCAGCAGCGCGTTCTGGACCACGAGCCGGATGCCGCAGGTGGAGATGTTGTCCACCTTGAGCCGGCCCTGGTCCCTGTCCTGGGTGCTGAACAGTGGCGGAGTCCCGGCCACGTTGGCGCCCTGGGGCAGCTCCCGCCAGACCATGACCGCCGGCAGGCGCGCCGGGCCCGCCCCCACGCGCACGCTGCGCCGCTGCTGGGCGTGCTCCATGGTCTCCGGCGGGGTGAGCAGGAAGTACACCAGCCCGGCGGGGGAGACGCTCACGGACTCCACGCGGCTCTTGAAGGTGAAGAAGTGCGAGTGCTCCGGGTCTTCGCGGTCGCGCACGCGGAAGTAGCAGGAAACTCCCATGCCCTCCCAGGACTTGGACGCGCTCTTGAGCGAGGAGACCTCCACTGCAAGGCCGGAGCCCCCCACCTTGGCCAGCACGCCGGTGATCTCCTTGATGTTGGTGACGTGGGAGTCGAAGCTGATGCGCAGCTTGGCGCGCTGGTCGAGGATGTCCTCAATGGTGTCGCGCACGAGTCGGCGGTTGCGCGCGGCGACCTCCTCGTCCGGATTGCTCTTGGTCCACAGGGCGCACATACGGGGGCCTACCTTTCGACTGGCGGGGATATGGCGCGGGCCCCGGCGATGACACCGGGGCCCGCGATGACAATCTAGCAACGCCGAAGGCGGCTGACAAGCGTTGGAAACGCCGATTTTCCGGCCGGAACCGTCCGGCCGGCTGGAGGCGCCGCACTGCGGGCTGCTGCTGCGTCTGCTCCGCTAGCCCAGCATGCGCACTTCGCGCTGCGGGAAGGGAATGACCACCCCCGCCTGGCGGAAGCGCTCCAGGATGGCCTGGTTGATCTCGCTGGTGGCCGGGCCGTAGTCCGGCACCTGCACCCAGGGGGCCACGTTGATGTTCACGCTGGAGTCCGCCAACTGGGAGACGCCCAGCACCGGGGCGGGCTCCTTCAGCACGCGGGGGCTGGCCTCCAGAATGCCGCGGACGATGCCCAGGGCCTTTTCCACATCCGCGTCGTAGGAGATGCCCACCGAGATGTGCAGCTGGCGCACGCGGCCGTAGTTGTGCAGAATTTCCCCCACGATCTTGCGGTTGGGGATGATCACCTTGGAGCGGTCGGCGTGGCCCAGGGTGGTGCTGAAGAGGCTGATGTCGAGGATCTCGCCCTCTTCCTTGACGATGGAGATGTAGTCGCCCACGTGGAAGGGCTGGGTGAAGATGATGGTGAGCCCCGCGGCCACGTTGCCCAGAATGCCCTGCATGGCCAGGGCCACGCCTGCGCCGGCCACGCCCAGGCCGGCGATGAGGGGCAGCAGCTCTATGCCCAGGTTCTGCAGCGCCATGACGCCGAAGAGCGCCAGGATGAGCGCCCGGGCGATGCGCACCAGAAGCGAGCGCACCGGGGGCTCCAGGGCCAGCTTCTGGAGCACGCGGTCCAGCAGCCTGCCGGCCCAGCTGCCCACCATGTAGCCGGCCACGAGGATGAGCACGGCCACGAAGAGTTTGGGACCGAAACGCATGGCCATGTCGATGGCCGAAGTCCGTACCTGGTCGAGGGACTGCAGGGAGTCGTCCATGGTCAGCTCCTTGGCTTGCGCAGGCGGTGCGCGCGGATGTTGCTCGATTTTGCGGAGAATACCCCGACACGGGCGGCGGTGGCAATACGTGCCCCCGCGAAAGTGGTCCTGCGGATGCGCGTCAGGTCGCGGGGGGCTCTCCGGAAGCGCCCCGCAGTCCTTCGGGCCCGCAGTCCAGCGAGCTGAAGACCACCACGCGGTCCTTGCCGCAGTGCTTGGCCGCGTAAAGGGCGGTGTCGGCGTTGCGCAAAAGTTGCAGCGAGGGCAGCCCCGGCCGCCAGCCGGCCACGCCGATGCTCAACCCCTGGCGGTGCTGGTCGTCCTCGGGCTGCGGGCTTTGCGACTGGAACTTGGGCAGGATCCTGGCCATGATCTCCGCGGCTGCGGCTTCCGTTGCGCCGGGCATGAGCACGGCGAACTCGTCGCCGCCCAGGCGGGCGAAGATGTCCACCCGGCGCAGCTCGCCCTGGAAGGTCGCCGCCACCCTCTGCAGCATGGCGTCGCCAAAGGCGTGGCCGTAGGTGTCGTTGACCTCCTTGAAGGAGTCGAGGTCGAAGAAGGCCAGGGAGAAGGGCGCGCCGCTGCGCTCGGAGCGCAGGATCTCCTTTTCGAGCATGTGATCAAACACCCGCCGGTTGAAGCAGCCGGTGAGGTGGTCGCGCTCGGCCAGATCCTGCAGTTCGCGGTTCAGTTCGGCCAGGCGCCTGCGCTGGACGCTGTCGCGCAGGAAGTAGACCGCGCTGCCGCCCAGAAGCAGCAGCGCCATGAACACCCCGACGAAGGTGAAGGCCAGGTGCAGGCGGTAGGTCTGCTCCGCCTCGGCCAGCAGCCTGGGTATGCCCTGCACCCCGTAGACCACGAGGTCTTCCTTGGGCAGCCGCGCCACGTGCACAAGGCTGGGCTCCCGGTCCGGGCCGTAGAGGTAGGCGGGCCTGCCGCCGATGCTGTGGGGGAGCAGGGGCACGGACTGCAGGGACTCCCTCTGGTAGCGTGACAGGGAGGCCTTCTTGTCCAGCTGCAGCGCCCTGGAGCCGGGGATGGCCGCCAGGATGAGCCTGGGGTCGTCCGCCAGGACCACCACGCCCATGCTGTCGGTGACGAAGCCGGAATACAGGCTGATCTGCTCGGTGAGGGTGGACAGGCCGAGCTTGAGGGCGAGGACGCCGACGACCTTGCCGCCGGCGCGCACCGGCGCGGAGAAATGGAAGCCCGGCACCGTGGACACGCGCCCCACGACGAACTGGGTCGTGGTGTTGCCCTTCAGTCCTTCGGACACGTACTCCCGGTCGCCCAGGTTGACCCCGATGAGGTTGACCGGCGACTGGAAGTCGTTGGAGGCCACGCAGATGCCCTGGGCGTTGATGAGCATGGCCCGGTGCAGGTGCAGCTTGCGGGTGTATTCGACCACGCGCGCGTTGGCCTGGGCCGCCTTTTCCGGGTGGGCGATGAAGTCGGGCCACTGCGGGGCGGAGGCCAGCAGCTCGGTCAGGTCGTGCAGCATGGAGAACCGGTAGGCGGCCTTCTCGGCCACCTGCTCGGTGTCGGCGCGCAGCGCCTCCTGCGCGGCCGCCAGGGACGTGTCGAGGTGCTGTTGGCGCTCCCTGTCGGCGTGGATGAACGCCGCGGCGCCGGCAAGCGGCACGGCCAGCGCGGCCAGCAGCAGCAGAGAACGCAGCGGGTGCGCGGCAATGGCGTTTTGGAGGCGTGTGAACATGCGCGCCAGGTTGTTGCGGCCGGAGCGGGAGGGAACCGCCTTGGGCTCGTTCCGACTGTTTTTCGAAGTCTCTCACAAATCGTACCGATCCGCCAGCCATGTGTTGCCAGCCAGACCGCCGGACGGAACTGGCGCAAAAGCGCGGGAACGCCCGGTCCAGGCGGGAAAACCAGCCCTGCCTCCCTTGATTGCGGCGGAAGATTGCGGCATGAGTCCTGAAAAACGACTCGCACGGTATGAATCCTGAAAGATTGCTCGCACGGCATGACGATCGCTGCCGCGGACATTTCGGGCGCTGGGGCCGGGCAGGGGGATTGATGGACAACGGGACTGTGGAGAGCGCCCTCTCCCCGGAAGTGCTGACCCAGATCATCGGCGCGCAGGCCGAGATCGTCCGGCAGGGACAGGACCTCGGCAGCGTCATGGACCTGGTGGCGGAACGGCTGCTTGCGCTCACCGGCGCGGCCGGCTCCATCGTGGAACTGGCGGAGGGCGGCGAGATGGTCTACCGCGCGGCCGCGGGCATGGCGCAGGGACAGCTGGGCCTGCGGCTCAAGGGCTCGGGCAGCCTTTCCGGCCTGTGCGTGGAGACCGGCGAAATCCTCGTCTGCGACGACTCCGAGACCGATCCCCGCGTGGACCGCGAGGCCTGCCGCACGGTCGGGCTGCGGTCCATGGTGGTGGCTCCCCTGGTGCACCAGGACTCCGCGGTGGGCGTGCTCAAGCTCGCCTCGCGGCAGGTCTCGTATTTTAAAGAGAAGCACATCGCCGTCCTGCAGCTCATGTCCGAACTGGTGGCCTCGGCCACGTATTTCGCCGCGCGCAACGAGGTGAGCGAGCTGTACCACCGGGCCACCCACGACAGCCTGACGGGCCTGGCCAACCGGGCCCTGTTCTACGACAGGCTGCGGCAGGCCATGGCGCTGGCGCAGCGCAGGGCCGCGCGCCTGGGCATCCTGAATCTGGACATGGACGGGCTCAAAGCCATCAACGACCAGCACGGGCACCGCGCGGGCGATGCCGCCCTCCGGGAGTTGGCCGAGCGCCTGGGCAGGGCGTCGCGCCAGTCCGATACGGTGGCCAGGCTTGGCGGCGACGAGTTCGGCATCATCCTGCCGGAGGTGCAGGACCTCGACGGCGCGCGCGCGCAAGCGGAACGGGTGGAGGCGGCCGTGCGCCGGCCGTACCGCTTCGAGTCCTGCGACCTGGAACTGGGCGTGAGCATTGGCGCGGCCGTGTACCCGGTGGACGCCACCGACCTTGATGTGCTGCTGCACAAGGCCGACGAGGCCATGTACCGGGTCAAGAGGACCCGCAAGGGCCGCTAGCGCCGCCCCGCGCCAGCAGCAACAAAAGCCCCGCCGCGACACGTCGTTCGCCGGCGGGGCCTTTTCTTTTTGGTGCCCGGAGCGGGGATTGAACCCGCATGGCCCGAGGGCCGAGGGATTTTAAGTCCCTTGAGCAAGTGGTGCCGGGGGCGGGATTTGAACCCGCAAGGCCTTGAAAGGCCGTGAGATTTTAAGTCTCATGTGTAGACCCTTCCACCACCCCGGCGAGCCCATTTGCTACACTTTCTGCAGCCCTGGCGCAACCGAAATTCGGCAAGGGGATTACTGCGGAACAATCCCCTGCGAGGCCACTGCAGCTCCCCAAGTCGCGCCCTGCAACACCTGCCGGATGGTGTCTTTATCTTGCGGGGCGAAGTGGGCGTACCTGCGGGTCGTCTGCAGGTTCGAGTGTCCCATATGCTCTGCCACAGCGAACAGTGGCACTCCGCGACGGACAAGCCGGGTGCAACACGTGTGTCGGCAAGTGTACGGGATGACATGATCCAGACCAGCCGCTTTCGAAATCTTCACGAATTTGCGATGGAAGCCTTCTGTCGAAAACTCTGGGAAAACCAAACCACCTCTGGCAACCCTTGGCTTGAACACTGCAGCCATTGCATCGGTCAGGGGCAGGGCGCGGCCACGGTTTGTCTTTGTCTGCGCCGGGGTCAACATGAGCACGCCAGCGTTGAAGTCCACTTGCCAGGCCTCGGTTGTCCAGAGTTCGCCCATGCGCATCCCGCTGTCGATGAAGACCTTGGCGGCGTCGGCGACTTCGCGGTATTCCATCTGCAGCGCCTTGGCCATGAAAAGGTCCTCCTCTTCTTCGGTAAGCCAACGGATGCGGCCCTCGCCTTCTTCTTGCCGGGGCATGTGTGGCAGATGAGTGAGCTTGTGGCGGTCCGCGGCGTCTGTCAGGATCGCACTGATGAACGACAGATAGCGGTTGACCGTGCTGCCGGTGATCGGGCGGTCATCCATGACTTCCTGGACGAACTCGTCGAGGCGCTCCGTATCGAGTTCAGCGAGCAGGAGCCGCGGCGAGATGTACTTGCTGACGACGCGCCACTGCTTTTCGCAGTTCGCAATCTGTTCCGGCTTCTTCCACTTCGGCCTGACCTGGAGGCTGTTTCGATAGCCTCGTTCCAATGTCCAGCCCCGGCCACTCTTCTGCTCGACCTCGGCGTGGGTTTCGGCAGCCCGAGTTTCCAGCAGCTCAAGTTTGAGTCGCGTTTCGGCGAGTTCCAGATCGTCCTTGTGCGTGTCCGCCGGGAGGACGGTGGTTTTGCGTCTGCCGTCGACGGTCACGTCAATCAACCATTTCCCATCACGATGTTTGCGAATCGACATGTTCCCTCATTTCTACTGTGCGATTTGGGACTGACGCATTGGTTCACCAAACACACGCGAGCCTTTGTGCGTCAACTTTGCGTGTCTCCTCTGCCGAACCCAGGGGCCCAAGCTGCTTCAACGGGGCCATGAGACAAGGAGTGGCCGACGCGGGCAGATGCTGCTTCTGCCAGCGCAGCGCGGCGCAGATTTGAGGTGCGAAGAACATATGATGAACCTCCAGTTGGTTTAGTTGTCGCCATCGTAGGTGTTGTCGTGGCGCGTGGCCCACGGAGACTCGTCATCGCAGAGAATTCCGCGTCCACTCCGTCCGAACATCGCGTTCCTGTCCTTCTTTGATACGACACCGTCGAGAATCCTCTCGCAGACACGGCTCGCAACAAGTGATGTTGTCGATTTGTGGAACTGGACATCGCCGCACCAGAGCCTGCAGTCGCCCTTGTCTTTGTAAGCTTCCCAGGTTTTCATATCGCCGTAGCCTTGGAAGTGGATGTCGCCGATCTCGAAAGTATGGTAGGTGCGGTTTGTTGCCTTCATATCGTCTCCTTGTTGTATGTTGATGGCGATTGGGATGCCTTAACGCTCCATTGCTACCACAGTCGTCGGCAAGGCCGTTCTGCCTGCTCCATCATTCGTATAGGAATGTGGAGATATCCTTATGCTGCAATGTCGTCATTGCGGTCATTTGCCGTTGCGATTATTGTACGTCCAAAGTAACAATCGCAAACTGCTTGCCAGAATTCTTCATAGTGAGCAGCGTCGTCGTATGCATAGATACTCGAAACTCGGCGGCAGCCATCTTCACCGATGTGGAGCCAGAGAGGGCGCCAAATGTTCCATCTCGTGCATTTCCCGCCGTACCAGTGGGGATCGTTAAAGAAACACTCGTGAGCGTCAGCGAGCTGCGCAAAGTCGTACCAGTCATCAGACATATCTCTTGTGTCATAGCCGTCTTCAAACTGTGCATTGAACCGAACGATTTTCTTAAACCGTTTGAACCCAGCGACAATAAGTGGAACGTACTCGATGTGTTCAATTTGCATTCGTCTTCTCCTGGTTGTAGTTGGCAAACGCTTTGCTTTCTTGTCGTGCCGATAATAGTTTCTTCATTGCTTCTTCATCAGGTTATTTCAATCTGCATATTCGCCCTCCAGTGTAATGATGTTCGCCATGATGATGTTGACGGTTCAGACTTGTTATTCGGTGACCCACGGTTGCGCCTTGAAAACAGCCTGAAGGTTTCATGTTGATATTTCACTGGCCTTCCACCGGGATCATCTTGGAGGTGTCGCAGTGCTCCCTCACCATTCGTTGTGCGATATCAAGGCCACGTCGCATTATTTCTCCCAGTGTCCGGCAGCCAGCTTGTGTAAGCGCTGCCCGCTTTCTGCGTTTATCCCCAGGTGCAATAGTGATGGAGATGAGCCCACGTTCCTCCAGGATATAACAAATGCGGGAAGCTGAAGTCTGTGGGAGCATTACCCTGGTCTGGATCTCCACAAAGTCCATCTGGCCCCTGGGCCCTTGTGCGATCGTCAAAAACACTCGGAAAAACTCTGGGTAGTGCTCCGGGAGCAGGCGGTGAAGGTCAAACATGTCCAGGACGCGTTGAATGTCATTATTGAAAAACATAAGGACTCCTTGAGTTATGTAGCCAGGCACAATCGCCCGATATGTTCCACGGGGGTGTCCCGTGAAACATGCGGGATACCGTGTCAGGAGCCGCAATGAGCATACTCGTCGAACGGCTCCTGGGCCGCGTTCGAGTCGATGCTGTAATCGAAGTGGGATTCCTGCGGCAGTTGTGCGGGGCGGGCGATAGGGAGGTCGAGATCACCTGCGAAGGCCGCGAGGTATTCAACTTCGCGCACGCAACAGTCGGGGCTGTCGCACACCTCGAATGCGTCGTCCCGATCAGCATAAGCCCCTTGAATCCAGCCATCGGACAGGCGCTGGACAATGTATATGATCTTGGGCTTTCCGCGAAGCTGCCGGACACGGTACGCCCGGGCGAGCTGCACGAAGTCTATCTTTTCGGTGAGCGCCTCCATTGCCTCAAACACGAGCCGGGAGCCCGGAGGGTAATCGCCCCCGCCTGTCATGTGCCCAAACCACACCTCGACAAGCCAGTCCACGAGTCTTTCAATGTCCTCGGGGGCATCCATGCCGTCGAGAAAGTCGGGGCCGAACTCGTCCTCAAAAACGCGCCGTGTCTCGTCTGACGTCCAGAGCATGTTCTCTCCTATTTTTGACGGCTTGGTTTTTGTCGTGCCGCCTACGCCCTTGTATATAGTAGCATCGCGTCGTCTGTCAAGATATTTTGCTGCTTTGTTATTTCTATTAAAACGTTGCATTTTAAGAGGTTAAGTATTTAAAGCCTAGAGTGGTGGGTGAAGTGTTCTCGCCGAAGATTACCTGCACGCCATCAAGAATGTCTTCTGGACCTGACGCCCCGTTGAGAATTGGGCTTGCTTAAGCTGGTGGTTGCTCGCCCAGGCAAGCGTATGGGGCGCTGGTTGGTTGAGCGGGGCGTGCGGGGCGTCTGAAAGACATTCGATGCGGGAGCCGTTACGTTCCGCAGGTAACGCCTCAAACCTGGAGGAATACGGCGAGCTGGTCACTCCTCATTCCGAAAACTGAAGGTAGTGTTCCAGCTAAGCAGACCGGCTTTCCCGGCTTGCCTGGAGTTGCGGGTTACGGAGAGTTCAGATTCGGGTGCGAAGTTCCATGCGGCCCTGGGCGGATTCCAACTCGGACCAAATCTTCCTCAGGTACGACGGGGAGACTTGGATGCGCAGTTGCTTCGAGAAGTAGCGGGCGATGAGTCGGAAACCGAGGCCCTGAACGTGAAGCTCGCGCACCAGGGCCCAGCGGTGAAGCAGCTTGTCGCGAAGCGGGGAGGGCCGCTCTTCGCGCAGGTTCCTGGCGCGGGACTCCCGCACACGCTGAAAGTCCGCGAACTGCTCCGACCTAGCGGCCCGAAAGCCGCGACGGCGGATCGTGTCGAAGCCGAAGTGGCGGATGGCGCCGAGCAACGCAACATATGGCGTCGGCGGCGCTGAAAGGGAAGCCTCGCCTGGAGACGCGGCGGCGGCACAAGCAGCGAAGGCGTCGGTGAGAATGCGCTCGCGGTCGGACTCGGCCAGGCCAGCGAGCCAGCGCAGTGCACGAGCCCGCTCCTTGGCGGTATGCAGACCGGATGGATGCGTTGCGCGCTTCGGCACGACTTACCTTATATATATATCGACACTGTCGAGGCGGTTGTGCGCGATCTCGTTCGCCACAGCTTGTTTCGCCTGCTCGTACGACAAGCCGGCCTCAATGGCTTCGTGCATCCGCGCCTGGGCGAAGCTGTGCTTGAGGCCGTGCGTTCCCCTGCCAGGCGCGTATTGCCCTGTCTCCCTTGCAGCCACTTCAACGGCACGCAGGAACGTACGGTACGGTGATGCGAGTTGGCCGTGCTCCGCAATGTGCTCTTCGAGCTCGCGGTATGTCTCCGGTCGCACGAAATGCTCGGTCTGTTTGCCCCCCTTCTCGGTGACGACGATGCGCCCGGCGGCGGTGCCGGAGATCGGTTCCGTGCACATGCCGAGCAAGTTCTCAGACGTGAGCGGGTTGCTGCCGCGCGCCGGTGCGCCCACGCCTTCCGCTCTACAGCCCGTCTCGCCCATGAGTTTGGCCTGGAGCCGGAGACCAGCATCAGAAATGGCGGCGTAAAGGCCAACGGGGTCAGGATACGAGCGGGTCGTGTAGCCGCCGGAACGCGCCGCCAGTTCCGTGCGCCAATGCGCCTTCTCCTCGGCCAGGACGACGCGGATGTCCGCCGCCGACTCGCCTCCATGGCGCTCCGCGTACACATCGAGCGCGTGGGAGAGCTTCGTGAGCGCCGAGATCTCGCGTTCAATCGTCTGGAACGAGCCGCCAGCGTCGCGGAGTGCCTGGCCTCGGTCTGCGATGTATGTGCGGACAAGGTCGGAGAGGCGTTGTGCCTGGCGAACATCACGAATTCCCGCGCGCTCCAGGAACTCGACGAAGCGATGGATGTCGCGGCGGTAGACGTTCCACGTGCCGAGCCCCCGGATGAACCGCTGATCCACTGCGCCCTTCTTGCGCCCGATGGCGCGGATGCCGCCGAGGAGCGCCTCCGCCTGTGAGTGGAGTTGTTTGGGCCACCTGTTCGTTCCCATCTTCTCGTCCTTCCTCCCGGTCCGATCCGTTTCGCCGCCGCCTGGTTCGTTGAGTAGTGTGCTCTTTCTGCGAGCCAGGCTCGCGCGCCGAGCTTGTCGGCATGTGCGCCAGAGATTGTCCTGGCGCCGGCGGTAGCAACTCCGCCGGTCCTTGTTGCGCTGCGTCTCCTCCTGCAGTTGGGTCTCGGACAGGACCGTCCGGTGGTTCTGCTCGCAGTTCGCGAGCGGGGAGAGTCAATGAGGCGACTTCGTGGTCACCTCGAACACTTTCTTGGGCGTTTCAGCCATCCCGTCGAGCAGGCGGCCGTTCACGGAGCCTGCGGCTCCGAAGCCCGAATGATGTATCTGGGCATCGGAAGCGTGCCACACGAGAAGGGCTCGCAGCAAACTGGGCCAGGAGAAACCAGGAAGAATTGCGATGTGTCCGGTTTTGTTGACGCAGGGGCAGTCAACAAAACCGGACTGTGGCGGAAGCTTCGCGGACAGGATCGGAGAGAAAGAGTGCGCGCGACAGAGAGCGGTCATGGTGCGCAGGTGAATGCGCGCTCGAAAAGGCAACGCGGAACGCTCCCTTTCGCCGACAGAGGCTGTACGACGCGCTCATGGTCAAGATCACGCTTGGCGTTCCCTTGACCATGCTCTGTGGCGCGCCGTGGTGGGAAAGGGATCAGCCCGCTTCGTATTGGGCCGCGACGCTCGTCTCTCAGATGTGATGGGGCAACATGGCCAGTCGGTATCCCCCCGAGCAGAGGAGGGTCACAGCCACCGCATGAGAAAAATACAAGAAGGAGAAAAAGCCTAGTCGGGATCCTTGCGCTGAGCGTTTTAGCCGGCATAGCCTCTTTGAGAATCGGGCAGCGCCCGCAACCTCAAAAAGGATAACGCCATGAGTATCTTCAAGAAAAGTGTCAAGCTTGATGCGCAGCTGAACATCAAGGTCAGCCAGGCGATGTGCAGCCGCTATCACAAAATCAAGGCACGGTTTAAGGACAGCCCCTGGGAGTTTTCCCTGCAGCCTGACTTTTCTGACTGGCTGGATACGCAGATGGAAGCCGCAGAGAAGGTGCTTGCGGAATACGAGGAAGCGAAGGAAGTCTCGGTTATCGAAGAAGTTCGGAACGCGTAGTCCGTTTGTTGTACGCATAGGCATCGGCCAGGCCGTGGGGCGTAGCGTTCGTGAGAAACGCGCAACGCCCACCGCCTGCGTGGTGGTTCCAACCTTTCATGTGATTGGTCGTACTCTTCTTATTTCAGGTGGTTAGTGTCTTGCTGGCGGGGTGCTCTGGCGCGTTCAGACAAGAATACTCTCAAGGTAGCGAGCGCCATCGGCGGTCCTACGCCCCCGGTTCGCTTTGTCCCCATTCCCAATCAGATCCAGACTTCTGGCTGCCGTGCAAGTCCTCGCGTCATGCGACGGGGCACGTATCCAGGCAAAACACGCTTGGTTGCTGGCTTGGGTTCGAGGGCTACGGGCAAGATACTTCGCCCTGACTGCCGGTGCGGCTCTCGCTTCCATTGAGCTGGACGTGACGGTTGCTCCTCGTACTCAAACGCTACGACCGATGGCGGCGCGTGCGCTATTGCCGGTTATGACTGCTCTCCGCATCATCCTTTTACCCCTTTCTGTCCTTTTCTGATTCCTGGGCGTACTCCACGCGGAATCACTCGCCATGCCGTACGGTGGTGCAGCGCCAATAGGCTTGCACCTGCGGCTCTGGAGTCCAAAGAAGAAACCTTGGAAGTATCTTTTCGATTTGGTTTCCGACTATTGCGAACGGGAAGCGCCGTGTGGTTTCATGAGTATGAAAGTCACCAGCAGCCGAAAGGAGGAAACCGCATGATCGCACAGTTGGTCGCGACGGCCATGACGTTCAGAGCCCAACTCGCGAAGCGCCTGTTTGCAAGGAGCCTTGTGCTTCGCCAGGAGAGGAACAATTACCGACCTGCCATGGCGTATGCTAAGGTCGGCGAGGGAAGATGGCGGAGGGGCAGGTGATCACCGCCCGCTCAGAACATCGTATGTGAGCCATTCTGACTCACCTGGCAGGCCGCTAGGCCCATCATCGCCAAGCCAACAAGCCGGACCATGAAACCGGCTGCTTGGCGAATAAGGCGCAATTGCAACTCCCACTCGATTCATAGACGGCCCGCAATGGGCCGTCTTTTCCGTTCAACGCACCATGACAACTTCACTTCGGGGACATCGCCCTAACGGCCCCCACCTCGTCACTTTCTGCCACCACGCCGAGCTTCTCGATACCGACGCTCTTTATCTCGCCCATGACCCTGACCACCACGCCGTAGGTCACGCGCTTGTCCGCGCGCAGATACAGCTGCTTGTTCTGGGCCACCACCAAGTTCTGGAGGTGGTTGCGCAGGTCTTCGAAGGGTACCCCATATTCGTCAAGGAAGATGCCGCCGTCCTTGCTGATAGACAAGACGAGGTGGTCGCTGCCCGCCGGCAGGGTGCGCACATTGCGCGTCTTGGGCAGGTCCACGTCCACGCCCTGGGTCAACATGGGCGCGGTGACCATAAAGATGATGAGCAGCACCAGCATCACGTCCACAAAGGGCGTGACGTTGATTTCGGCCATGTAACGGCCCGCGCCGCCCACGTTGGCGCCCACGGTCAGCCGTCCTTCCTGGCGCCATGGCCCCAGGTCACCTCGCGCTCCACGCGGTTCAGGAACGCGCCCGCGAAGTTCACCAGTTCGGTCTCCACCTCGCCCAGCATGGCCAAGAGGTAGTTGTAGGCGATGGTGGCCGGGATGGCGACAACCAGGCCGATGGCGGTGGTCACCAGGGCCTCGGAGATGCCCGGGGCCACCGTGGCCAGCGCGGCGGACTGCGACAGGCCTATGGAGTGGAAGGCGTGCATGATGCCCCACACTGTGCCGAAGAGACCGATGAAGGGCGCGGCGTTGGCGCAGGTGGCCAGGAAGGAGAGCGAGCGAGAGAGCTGCTTCAATTCGGAGCTTACTGCCCGGCGCAAGGCCCGGCGCAGGGTGTCGGAGACGAGCTTGCGCTTGTGCGCAGGGGACATGTCCGCCTGCTCCAGCTTGCGGAAGGAACCGACACCGGCGCTTCCGATGCGAGCCAGCGGCGAGTCCTCCTCGTCGCCGATGGCGCGCAGGCCAGAGACCAGATCCTTCGCCTCGCTGAAAGCTGCATAGCCCGCCGAAGACTGCCGCGCGGCACGGCGGTATGTGATGAGCTTATGGACGATGATGCCCCAGCTCCACAGGCTCATGAGCAACAGCAGCGCCAGCACCGCCTGTACGCCCGCCGTCGCCCCAAGGATCATCCCCCAAAATCCGCTCTCGGGAATCATGCGAATCCGTCCTCCTCTTGCGGCCGCTCAAGCGGCCAACCCATCGTCTTTCTTCGAACCCCTGCTTGACACGACACAATTTTTCTGTCTATCACTTTTTTATGCCACATTTTTAAATTTTGTAGCACGTTGGTGCGTGGTGCCCGACGTGCCCGGAGCAGTGTGTCTACACAATCTGGAGGTGCATTATGCAAGAAATGGAAAAGGTTATGATGAAGGGGAGCGCCCCGAAAAACATCGACCCCACGAAGTTCTCCTTCGTGCAGGTTGACGCGGAAAAATGCCAGGCCTGCGGCACCTGCGACGACGTCTGCAAGACCGGCGCGATTCAGCCCGTGGGCAAGGACGAGAAGCGCCAGGTGCTCGACCCGGCGGCCTGCGTGAACTGCGGCCAATGCCTGGTGAACTGCCCCTACGGCGCCATCTACGAGGAAGTCTCCTTCGTGGATGAGGTGTTCAAGGCCCTGAAGGACCCCAACACCGTGGTGGTGTCCATGCCCGCCCCGGCCGTGCGCTACGCCCTGGGCGAGGCCTTCGGCCTGCCCGCCGGCACCCACGTGGGCGGCAAGATGCACGCGGCCCTGCGCAAGCTGGGCTTCAAGCTCATCTGGGACAACGAGTTCACCGCCGACGTGACCATCATGGAAGAGGGAACCGAGCTCTTGAACCGCGTGAAGAAGCCCAGCCATGGCGCTCCGCTGCCGCAGTTCACATCCTGCTGTCCGGGGTGGGTCAAGTTCGTGGAGGCCTTCTACCCCGAGCTTATCCCCAACCTGTCCAGCGCCAAGTCGCCCATCGGCATGCTGGGCGCGCTGGCCAAAACCTACGGCGCCAAGCAGACCAAGACCGACCCCGGCAAGATGTTCACCGTTTCCATCATGCCCTGCATCGCAAAGAAGTACGAGGGTCTGCGCCCGGAGCTGGCTGCCAGCGGCTACCGCGACACCGACGTGACCATCACCACCCGCGAGCTGGCGTACATGATCAAGAAGGCCGGCATCGACTTCAAGAACCTGAAGGACGAGGCCGCCGACCCCATCCTGGGCGAGGCCACGGGCGCAGCCACCATCTTCGCCACCAGCGGCGGCGTCATGGAGGCGGCCCTGCGCCTGGCCTACGAGGTGCTCTCCGGCGACAGGCTGAAGGACGTGGACCTGAAGGGCGTGCGCGCACACGAGGGCATCAAGACCGCCAGCGTGGACGTGCCCAAGTTTGGCAAGGTCAACGTGGCCGTGGCCAGCGGGCTCGACAACGCCAAGAAGCTTTGCGACGAGGTCAAGGCCGGCAAGAGCCCGCACCACTTCATCGAGATCATGACCTGCCCTGGCGGCTGCGTGAACGGCGGCGGCCAGATCCTGAACCCGTCCGTACGCACGGCGGACAATGGCTGCAGCAAGGTCTTCGCCGAGATCAACAAGCGCCTGGCCATGAAGGCCCAGGCTTAAGCCTGCGCGAGAAGGAGACAAGCATGAGTGACAATACCGATTGCACCCGCCGGGACTTCCTGAAACTGGCCGGAGCCGCCGCCGCCGTTGCCGCCGTGGCCACCGCGGCCCCCGGACTTGTGACCGAGGCCGAAGCTGCCGAGCTTGACTTGGTGACCAAACGCCAGACCGGCGTGTACGCGGCCGACTCCAACCCCAAGCTCTACAAAGCACGTAAATCCCAGGACAATGCCATGGTGCAGAAGCTCTACGCCAAGGACGGCTTTCTGCACGACGGCCCCACCGGCCACAAAGCCCACCTGCTGCTGCACACGCACTACTTTGACCGCAGCGCTGGCGTGAAGGCCCTCAAGGCCAAGGGCATCAAGCTGAAGGCATAGGCCCCCTCTGAGCCCCCTCACGGGGCCATCACTTGCCGCAGCCTGAGGACAGGATGAGTCCGAAGCCGAGGGTTGCTTCCCCACTACTGCAAGCGTTTAAGGGCGTCCGCCAGTTCCGTCTCCACCTCCGGCATCGAATACGCGAGGATGGGCGGTCGCGGTTTGCCGCTTTTCAGGTAGGCGTCGAAGGCCAGGAACTCGGCGCGTGCGCGGTCCTTGAGCGCCTTGTCGCCGCCCTTATCCAACTGGCGTAGCAGGGCTTGGCCAAGATTGAAGTGCGCAAGTTCGAAGCCGCCCGCGATGGCCTTCTCATATTCGGCCACGGCAAGCTCGTCATCTCCCTGGCGCGCGGCGATGACGCCCAGGTCGCCGTGGGCCTCGGCCGCCTCCGGAGTGCCTTCGTAATTGGCGATGAGCTTGTCGTAGTTGGCCTTGGCGAAACCAAGGTTGCCGATGCGCAGGAAGCGCTCTCCGTGGTGCAGCAGCACGGGGGCTGGCTCCGCGGCTTGAGCGGGGTGGCTGGCGTTCAAGAGCAGTGCGGCGATAGCGAGGCAGATTGCACCTGGAAAATGAATCCGGATCATGACTCCTCCTGGCGGCTCGGTGTTAACTGTTGGTGTCACTAAATTAATAATTGTGCAACGTATTGGATTGCGAAATTTGGCTTTGTGCTAAATTCTTGCTGGTTATCGAGTCATGCGCTTGCCAATCGTGAATGATGGTGCTACGAAATAAAAAATAATAACACGAAGTGAGGTGTTCCGCGTGGTTGAGCTTCCCCAACGTATCGGCCTGGTCGGATTGGCTTTTGACGACGCCAAGGCCGTGTGCGGCGGTATTGAGGAGGTGCTCTGCGCCTTTCCGGACCTGGTCGTTGCGCGCATGACCGTGCCGCAGTGCGGCCAAGGCCGAAGCCTGCTGACGTTGGTCGTCAGCGCCACCACCGACCAGATCGGCGCCCTGGCCGGCCGGCTCGGCATGATCGAAGACGTACGCGTCAAATCCGTGGTCCTGTAGGAGTCCTCATGAAATACTCGCGCCTGAGATCCGTCTGCACGTCGCTCTGCCTGCTCTGCGCCTTGTGCGCACCCGGCCTCGCTGCCGCGGCTTCAGCCACGTTGGACGAGGTCCTCGTCACCGCGCGCGGCATACCCGCCCCGGCAAGCCAAACTCCCGGCAGCATCGGCGTGGTGACGCAGGAAGACATCCGGGAGAACGGCACCACTTCCGTGGCCGACGCTCTGGCGCGCATTCCCGGCGTGACCAAGAACGGCGATTCGCCCTGGGGCGCGGACGTGAACATCCGCGGGCTGGGCCGCGACCAGGTCGTGGTGCTCATCGACGGCGTGCGTGTGAACACCACCACGGACATCAACGGCCGTCTCGGCGTGGTGAACGAGAACGACATCGAGCGCATCGAGGTCCTGAAAGGGCCCATCAGCGCCCTCTACGGCTCGGGCTCCATCGGCGGCGTGGTCAACATCATCACCAAGAAGGGGCGCTTCACCAAAGAGCAGGAGATCCACGGCGAGGGCAACGCCAAGTACTCGACCAACCCCCAGGGGCCGGATTTCTACGGCAACCTGTCGGTCTCGGATCAACGCTATTGGTTCATGGCCTCCGGCGGCTGGCGGGAGGGCGCGAGCTACTTCGACGGGCGCGGACAGAAGGTGAACAACACGCAGTTCGAGGATTGGCAGGGAAAGATCGCCGGAGCCTTCAAATGGACAGACGAGCAGAGCTCCATGCTGCAATACCAGTCCATGGACGGCGACCAGATCGGCGTACCGGGCGGCAATTCCAAGGGCTTGCCCACCAACGCCGACGTGACCCTGCGCGAGAACGACCGGCGCATGCTCCAGCTTGTGCACACCTGGACGCCCAAGGGCATGGCCCTCACCGAATCCAGCCTGGATCTTTCCTGGCAGCTTTTGACCCGTTATCCGCGCATCGACAACTACACCAGCGGCACGGTGGCCTGGCAGCAGCCCTCGGGCACGCACGAGACCCTGAACGGCCGCTGGAAGAATGTCTTTGCACTTGGCGACCACACATTGGTGGCCGGGGCCGAGGCCTCCAACTGGGACATGCGCTCACGCGCCGAGGTGATGAGCACCGCAGGCGTGCGCACCTTCGCCATGCCCGTGCCCGACTCCAGCCAGCTCACCAGCGGCGTGTTCGCCGAGGACGACTGGAAGCTCGCGCCGGCCTGGACGCTCAATCTTGGCGGCCGCGCCGATTCCGTACACATCACCAATGGCGGCGGCACGGCGATATCCGGCTCCGGCGGCGAGAAGAACGACGCCAACTGGGGCGCGCACGCGGGGCTGACCTGGGTCTTCAGCGATCCTTGGAGTGCAAGCGTCATCGTCGCAAGTAGTTACCGCACTCCGAACATCCTGGAGCTCTACAAGCACATCGCCCTGGGCGGCGGCAAGTTCGAGGACGGCGACCCGAACCTCAAGGCTGAAGAATCGCGTTACGTGGAACTCTCGCTCAAGCGTGCGGGCGAGACCCTGCGGACAACCTCCGCCCTGTTCGCCAACGCCGTGGACAACTACATCACCAAGGAGTCCACGGGCGGCGGCAACTTCAAGATGACCAACATCGGCTCGGCCACGCTCATCGGGGTGGAGCAGTCCGTGGAGTGGGACTTCGCCAGCGGATGGATGGCTTATGCCAACGCAGCGTACACCTACGGCCGTGACGAGACCCACGCCACATGGTTGCCGTTTGTGGCCCCGCTCTCCGGTCTCGTCGGCGTCAAGCAGACCATTGGCCCCTGGTGGTGGGCCATAGAAAGTCAGTGGGCGCTGGAGCAGAACAACACCCCGGCCGGAACGGAGCACAGCGAATCCTGGGCTGTCATGAACGCGCGTGCCGGGTACAAGGTTGATGCCGCCGGGCTCAAGCACGAGTTCACCCTGGGCGTCAACAACCTGTTCAACACCTCGTACACCAACTTCCTGACCACCGCGCGCGGAAATGTCTACCGGGAGCCGGGACTGAACGCATACGCGAACTACCACTTGAGCTTCTAGCCTCCGTGGCTTGCGCGTGGTCCAAGCAGAAGGAAAAGTGATGCGATACAATGAAGCGCTCTGGCTCCGCCTCGACGCCGAACAGTTGGAGCAGGTCGACCGGTTCCGCGCCAAGAGCGGTCGCAGGACCATGACTTCGGCCTTGAGGCACCTGGTGCAGGCGGGCTTGCAGGTGGAGCAAAGACGATCCGCAAAGGAGCGGTCCGTGACCGTCCTCTCCGTGCTCCACGAGTTGGACCGCGAGGGGCTGACGGGCAGGCTGGCGGACATCCAGCGCAAGGCCGCGGGTCTCATCCTGACCCAGAACCGGTCGCGTCTGGATGGGCACATAAGCCTGTCCGTGCTCGTGCTCCAGGGAGCGGACAAGCGCATCCGCGAGTTGTTGGAGAGTTTTCAAACCCTGGAGGGCGTCTCGCACGCCTGGCTCAGCGAATGCCCGGAGAAGCCCATCGGCACCAGGAGCCTGCGCAGGGCGCTGGGCGCCGGGCTGGCGGAGCATGGCTGGGCCTGTACCCCGCGAGGCATGGTCATGACCATGCCGCTCATCCTGACCTGCGGGGCGGAACTGCTGTGGAAGCAGCTGCTTGCCATGCGGCCGGACGATCATCAGATCGCCGTGTCCTTTTCCGTCCATTTAGGCCGCGACGCCTTCCTGCATGTGGCAGTGCTCAAACGGCCGGCGGGCGCCAATCTCTCCGTGCTCCCCCTTCCGTCCGCGAGAAGGCGCGCGCTCTCGTATGGCCAGGGCTCCGCTCCCGACGCAGCAAGCGCCCATTTCTGAACAACACCGGCCAACAAATCAGACCAGGAGAATTCGATGTCGTCCATTTCCGCATTCATGGAGCACAATTTTCGCCACTTCAACGCGCGCGAGACCGTGGACGCGGCGCGCGCCTGGCGCGACCTGCTGGACCAGGGCGGGGCCATGTTTCTGACCATGGGCGGGGCCATGAGCACCGCCGAAATCGGCGTGAGCCTCGCCAAGATGATCCGCCAGGGCAAGGTGAGCGCCATCTGCTGCACCGCAGCCAACCTTGAGGAAGACCTGTTCAACCTGTTCAACCACAATGAATACAAGATGGTGCCCGGCTATCGGGACCTCTCGCCCGAGGCCGAGCACGCCCTGTATGAGCAGGGCTTCAACCGCGTCACCGACACCTGCATCCCGGAGGGCGTGTTCCGTCAGGTGCAGGCGCGCATGGCGCGGCTGTGGCGCGAGGCTGCGGAGGCGGGCCAGCCGAAGTTTCCCTGGGAATTCGCCTACGCCCTGCTGGACGAACCCGGCGTGGCGGAACTGTACCAGGTCCCGGCGGAGCATTCCTGGGTGCTGGCCGCCAAGGAGATGAACCTGCCCATCTACACCCCCGGCTGGGAGGACTGCACGCTAGGCAACATCTTCGTTTCCGAGGTCATGCACGGCAAGCTGCCCCATCACGGGGCCATACGCCACGGCACGGAGCAGATGGAGCACCTGGCGCGCTGGTACATCAACAAGGCCGCGCACAAAGTTCCCGTGGGCTTCTTTCAGATCGGCGGCGGTATTGCCGGGGACTTCCCCATCTGCGTGGTGCCCATGCTCATCCAGGACATGGAGCGCGAGGACACGCCCTTCTGGGCCTATTTCGCGCAGATCGGCGACAGCACCACCAGCTACGGCTCCTATTCCGGGGCCGTGCCCAACGAGAAGATCACCTGGGGCAAGCTCGACGCCAACACCCCGCGCTTCATGATCAATTCAGACGCCTCCATCGTGGCCCCGCTCATATTCGCCTACGTGCTGGGGGAGTAAGGCGAAGGCAAAGGGCCTAAAACCCCGGCTGCTGCGTAAGGCAGCCGGAGCCTTGGCCGGCGCTCAGCGCCCATCCAGCGCGAAGCGCACCGGCAGGGTCATCCAGACGCCCACCGGAGCGCCCTTGAATACGGCCGGTTCGAAGCGCCACTTGCGGGCGGCCTCCACGGCCTTTTCCTCGAACACGCCCGCAGGCTCCGCCGCCTGCACCAGCACCTCGCGCACGCCGCCCTCGGCGTCCACATAGAGCCGCAGCGTGACCTGGCCGGATATGCCGCGCCGCCGCGCATTCATGGGATAGATGGGCTTCACGCGTTTCACCGCCACGGGCATGCGGTCCACGGCGATTCCGCCCTGGCCCGTGCCGCTGCCGACGGATTGGCCGGAGCCCGTTCCCTGACCGCCGCCCTGACCGCCGCCCGTGCCGCCGCCAGACCCTCCGGTTGAGGCTGTGGGCGCACCCGTTCCCGTCGCCGTTACAGGCGCGGCCTGCGGTGCGGACGGAACTGGGGGAGCCTCGGTTCGGCGCGCCGCCGGATCGGGTATGGCCATGGCCTGCGGCGCTTTTGGCGCGGGGGCCGCCTCCCGCGATGCGGGCAGAGCCTGCGTGACGCCTGGCGAGCCCCCGCCGCCCTTGGCTCCGGCTATCTCCACGAACTCCACTTCCACCAGCGGCAAGGGAACCGGGAGGGGCGCGGCCAGCTTGGCGCACAACAGCGCACCGAGAAACAGAGCATGCAGCACGGCGGAGACGCCCAGGGACAGGGTCCGCACGCGGACGGACCTTCCAATGAGCGGCAGGCGCAGGCGCGCTCGCTGGCGGCGAACAGGCTGCGTTTCAGCAAGGCCCTCTATGGCTTGGATGAGCACTGCGGCCTCGTCCATCCTCTCTCCCGCGTCAGTCCCTGGCCCTGGCCACGTTGCGCATGGCGAGCAGGAAGGCTCCGACCCCAGCCGCCGCAAGCAGCGCCAGGGATGTGAGCGGCAGCTCCGCGCCCGTGGCCGCAGCCCTGGCCGCACGCGAGGCGTGTGTCAGCGGCAGGCAGAGGAGCAGCCCCTGCGCCCAGTCCGGCAGGCGTTCCACCGGGAAGAAGGTGCCACCCAAAAAGGCCATGGGCGTGATGACGAAGCTGGTGAGCATGGCCTAGTCTGCGTGGGATTTGATGAGCATGGCCAAGCCCACAGCGAGCGACGCGAAAAAGAAGCTGTTGAGCATGAGCGCCAGCCAGAACGCCGGGCCGCACCAGGGGTGTACTCCGAACAGCGCGCCCAGCAGCACCGTGAGCGCGGAGGCCAGAAGCCCGCGCGTCATGCCCGCCAGCACCTCGCCCAGCACGTAACCGCCGGGGGCTACGGGCGCGCTCTGGATCTCGTCGAAGATGCGCCAGTAAAACCGGGCCACGTTGATTTCCCCGGCAACGGACCAGGCCTGGGTCATGCTGCTCATGGCCGCCAGCCCCGGCACCAGGAACTGGAGGTAGGGCACGCCCGCGTGGCTCGCCACCTCGCCCAGGCCCCAGCCGAAGGCCAGCAGGTACAACAGCGGGGACACACACATGGTGGCCAGCATCTTGGGGCCGCGGCGGCGCATCAAGAGCGCCTCGCGGTAGTAGACCGCGCTCCAGCCCTGGATCATGCCAGCTTCCTCCCGGTCACCCTGTGGAACACGTCTTCAAGGTTCACGCGGCGCAGGGTGAACGGTCCTGGCAAGGTGGAACCGAAGGCCTGCGCCTCCTCGCGTCCCGGAAAGTAATCCGTGCGCATGCCCTCGCCATTGAGCGCATCCACGGCCCAGGCGCCCAACCCGGCCATGAGCTCCTGCGGGGTTCCCAGCGCCGCCACCTGGCCCCCGTGCAGGAAGGCCACGCGGTCGGCCAGAAACTCGGCCTCCTCAATGTAATGAGTGGTGAGCAGGATGGTGGTGCCGCCCTCGCGGATGCGCTTCATGGCCGTCCAAAGCGTGCGCCGGATGGAGGGGTCCAGGCCCACGGTTGGTTCGTCTAGGAACAGCACGCGCGGCTCGTGCATCAGCGCACGCGCGATCATCACCCTACGGCGCTGCCCGCCAGACAGCTCGCGCACCAGCGAGGCGGCGCGGTCGGCCATCTCCAGCCGCTCCAGCGCCTCCCCGGCCCGGCTGGAGCGCAGCGGCGCAGGCATGCCGAACAGCCGCCCGTGCACTTCCAGGTTTTCCGCAACCGTAAGGTCCTGGTCCAGGTTGATGGCCTGGGCCACCACCCCGCACAGGGCCTTGGCCCGCGTCGGCTCCCGTGCCACGTCCACGCCGCCCACCAGCGCCCGCCCGCCGTCCGGCAGGGTTAAACCGGTGAGGATGCGGATGGTCGTGGTTTTTCCCGCGCCGTTGGGGCCAAGGTAGGCGAATAGCTCCCCGGCCCGCACGTGCAGGTCCACCCCGGACAGCGCCTTCCTTGCGCCGTAGCTCTTCGCGAGCCCTTCAAGAACTATCACACGCATATCTCCTGCGTTTCAAATTCGAATGCATTAGTAGCATACGATTCAATTCTTGAAAAGTCTCTTGTGCTACGTTTTGTGATTTGGTATGCATGCCTCCGCGCGGTTCACACGGGGAGGCAAACATGCTCGCAGGGAAGAACACTCACAGGACAATACGCAGGACTGGCGCGGCGTTGGCTGCCACGGTTCTGACGCTGCTGATTCTTTGCGGCTGCGGCAAGGGTGAGCCCGGAGTGGCGGAGGACCAGGGGGTGCGTGTTACCGACGCCACTGGCCACGAGGTGCTGGTCAAGCGCAACCCCATGCGCGTGGTGACGCTGAACAAGAACGCCGCCGAGCTGCTGCGGCTCATGGGCGTCATCGACCGCGTGGTGGGCGTGTCCGACTGGATTCCCAAGAACCCGGACTACTGGCCGGAGCTTGCCGGGGCGCGCAACGTGGGCAAGTTCAACGCGCCCGACGAGGAGGCCATCGCCGCCCTCAAGCCGGACCTGGTGCTGTGCTACCAGAACTCGCCCGGCCCCGGCTTTGACGAGAAGATGCGCGCCGCGGGCATCCAGGTGCTGCGGCTGGAGCTGTACCGCATCACCGCGCTGCCGCGCGACGTGGAGGGCCTGGGCCGCATCTTCGGGCGCGAGGACAAGGCCCGCGAATACCTGGATTGGCTCAAGGTGCGCATGGACGAGGTGGCCCGCCGCGTGGCCGCCAGCAAAAGCAGGCCCGACGTGTACATCGAGGGCTACTCCGACTTCGCGGCCTGCGGCAACAGCTCCGGCATGCACGAGCGCCTGGAGTTCGCGGGCGGGCGCAACATATCCGAGGCCATGCAGCCCGCCAACACCCCCGTGTCGCCGGAGTGGGTGCTGGAGCGCCAGCCCTGGGCCGTGGTAAAGATGAGCTCCCAGAACGGCTGCTACACCCATGACGGCCCGGAGGGCATGGTGGACCAGCGCGCCTCCCTGCTGGCCCGCACGGGCTGGGCCAAGACCCCGGCGGGCAAGGCCGGGCGCGTGTTCCTCATGACCACGGACGTCACCAGCGGCGCGGCCAGCGTGGTGGGCATCGCCTGGATCGCCAAGTGGCTGCACCCGGACACCTGCTCGGATCTGGACCCCAACCAGTGGCACCGCGAATTCATTGAGCGCTTCCAGGGCAGACCCTGGCGCGGCGTGTACGTGCACCCGGAGCACTAGGCGTGCAGGTGGCGGCGGACAAAACGGGCGTGGAGGCCTACGGCGCGCTCACCGGCAGGCGCGCGGCGCGCATCCTGGTTCTGGCGGCCCTGCTGGCGGCCTCGGCGGTGGTCTCCCTGGCCGTGGGCAGCAGCTCCGCCGGCCTGCGCGACACCCTGCGCACCGGGCTGGACGGGGTCATCTTCTGGGAGCTGCGCGTGCCGCGCGTGCTCATGGGCCTGCTGGTGGGCTCCGGCCTGGCCGTGGGCGGGGCCGTGACCCAGGCCGTGCTCAAGAACCCGCTGGCCTCGCCCTTCACCCTGGGCGTGGCCTCGGGCGCGGGCTTCGGCGCGGCGCTCGGCATCGTGCTGGCCGGGGCCATTGCCAAATGGGCCGTGGCGGGCGGGGCCTTCGGCTTCGCGCTCGTCACCGCGCTGTTCATTTTGGGCGTGGCCCGCATGAAGAGCGCCACCCCGGAGACCCTCGTGCTCGCTGGCGTGGCCATCATGTTCCTGTTCTCTGCCGGAACCTCGCTCTTGCAGTTCCTGGGCACGGAGCAGCAGATCCAGGCCATCGTGTTCTGGAGCTTCGGCAACCTCTCGCGCGCCTCCTGGACGGACATCCTCATCGCCGCAGGCATGATTCTGCCCGCCCTGCCGCTGCTCTTCCTGCGCGGCTGGGACCTGAACCTGCTCCTGGCGGGCGACGAGATGGCCGCCAGTCTGGGCGTCAACGTGGACCGGCTGCGCCTGGCCGCGCTTTTGCTGGCCGCGCTCATGACCGCTGGGGCCATCTGCTTCACCGGCGTCATCGGCTTCATCGGGCTGGTGGGGCCGCACTTGGCGCGGATGATGGTGGGCGGCGACCACCGCTTCCTGCTCCCGGCCTCGGCCCTGTCAGGCGCGTTGCTGGTGCTGGTGTCCGACTGCCTGGGCCGCACGCTCTTCGCCCCGCACATGATTCCCATCGGCATCGTCACGGCCTTCCTGGGCGTGCCCTTTTTCTTCGCGCTGCTCATCCGGCGCAAACGGGAGTTCTGGTGATGCTCACAGCCCGGAACATCTCTTACGACTACCCGGACCGCCAGGTGCTGCGCGGGGTGTCGCTGTCCCTGGCACCCGGCGAGGTGCTGGCCGTGCTGGGCCAGAACGGCGCGGGCAAGTCCACCCTCCTGCGCTGCCTGGCCGGGGCGCTCAAGCCCACGGGCCAGGTGGTGCTGGACGGCCGCCCGCTCCAGTCCGTGCCGCCCGGCGAGCGCGCGCGACTGCTGGCTTTTGTGCCGCAACATGTGCCGACGCGTCTGCCCATGACCGTGTTCGAGGCCGTGCTCTTGGGACGCAGGCCCTACCTGTCCTGGCG
This sequence comes from Desulfovibrio sp., assembly GCA_016218665.1. Classification (GTDB taxonomy): domain Bacteria; phylum Desulfobacterota; class Desulfovibrionia; order Desulfovibrionales; family Desulfovibrionaceae; genus Humidesulfovibrio. The sequence goes on from JACRDI010000009.1 coordinate 30,179, forward strand.
CCCAAGGCCGCAGGACCTGGAGGCGGCCTGGGAGGCCCTGTCGCTCCTGGGGCTGGAGGAACTGGCGCAGCGCGAGTTCTCCGAGATCTCCGGCGGCCAGCGGCAGAAGGTGGCCCTGGCCCGCGCCCTGGCCCAGGAGAGCCGCCTGCTGGTCATGGACGAGCCCACGAGCAGCCTGGACCTGAGGCACCAGTTGGAGGTCATGACCCTGCTCTGCGCGCAGGCCGAGGAACGCGACACCGGAGTCATCCTGGCCGTGCACGACCTGAACCTGGCCGCGCGCTACGCCAGCCGGGCGCTTCTGCTTTGCTCCGGACGTGTGCTGGCCGAGGGTGCGCCCGACGAGGTGCTCACCGAGGCGCTCATCCGTGAAGCCTATGGCGTGGACGTGCTGCGTGTGCAGACGGGCGCTGGCGCCATGTTATTCCCTCTGTCCGCCGTGGGCGGCCGGGCTTGAAAAGAATACGATTCCGGGAGGAAGAGTCCATGCACTTCAAAACGCTTCTGCTTTGCCTTGCGCTGTACCTTACCGTTGCCGGGTCCGCCCTGGCGGAAACCCCTTCGGCCGACAACGCCACAAGCACGCCATCGGCCTCCAAGGGGACCCGGCTCCAGGAGGTTCTGGTCACGGCAACCAGCCACGAGACCCGCGTGGACGCCGTGCCCAACGCGGTGACGGTCATCACCCGCGAGCAGATCGACCAGATGGTGGCCCCCACCACCATCGACATCCTGAAGAACGCCGCCGGCGTCGAGGTGTACAACGCCCGCGGGCCGCTCTCGTCGAGCACCTACAACCGCGTCATCATGCGCGGCCAGGGCAGCAACCCCGCACGCATCCTGGTGATGCTCAACGGCATCCCCCAGGCGGGCGGCCAGAACGGCGACTTCGAATGGAGCTTCATCAACCCCCGCGACGTGGAGCGCATCGAGATCGTGCGTGGCCCCGGCTCCGCGCTCTACGGCTCCCAGGCCATGGGCGGCGTCATCAACATCATTACCCGCAAGCCCACCGAGGCCGACGGCAAGACCGTGTTGGAAACCAAGTACGGCTCGCTGAACACCATGAGCGCCTCGGCCTCCCACTCCCGCAAGGAGGGCGACTGGGGCTTCTACGGCTCGGCCACGGTAGGTGGAACCGATGGCTATCAGGTAATCCCCGGCGACCAGGTGGTCTACAAAAGCGGCGCGGCCACGAACTCCGACAAGCTGCGCAGCGAGAATGACTGGGGCCGAGGCGTGGTGACCTACGACATCGACAAAACTTCCGGCCTGACCCTGAACATGATGCATGGGCACTTCATCAACCAGGGCATGTACAACTTCATGCACGAGTTCACGGCCTTCGAAATGGCCAAGAAGCAGGCGGACCTGAACTACGCCAAGAAATTCACGGGGGGGGAGGTGTTGGCGTACGCCTCCGGCGCCTACCAGTATTCAACCTACGACGGCACCAGCAGCAGCGCGCCGTACAACAACATGGCCAAGACCGGCGAATCCCCGGCCTACCAGCGTGACTACCAGGGTGGCGTCAAGGCCACCGTGGACGCGGGCCTGGGCAACACCCTGAGCGCGGGGCTGGACATCAAGCGCACCAGCTATGACCGTCGTTATGACAACTACGGCATGGCGGGCAACAACTATGGCTCGGCCGGAGGCGATGCCCAGGTCTGGGGCGCGTTCCTGCAAGACGAATTGAATCTGTTTGACGGCCGCCTCCTGATCACCCCGGGCGTGCGCTACGAGAACACCAGTCTGTTCAACGGCTATGCCGAGCAACAGCCAACTGTTGCCCGGCGGGAGATGGCCCGTTCGCTCCTGCGTTCCCTCACCGGACGCGTGGGCGCGCGGTTGAACGTCGTGGACTGGCTCTCCTTCCGCTCGGCCTTCGGAGAGGCTTTCCGCGCCCCCACTCTGAACGAACTTTACGGCGCCAGCCGCATCGGCACCAGCACCTACTACGGCAACACCGACCTCAAACCCGAACGGATGCGCTCCCTTGAGGGCGGCGTGGACATCACCCCGCTGGACGACCTGCGCATCTCGCTCACGGTCTACAAGAACCACGCGGTGGACTACATCGACAACGTGCTGGTGAGCACCGGACCCAACGTCTACAACAAGAAGAACATCGGCACCGTGGACACCGGCGGCTTCGAGGGCGAGGTCTCCTACACCTTCCTGGAGCACTGGCGCAGCTTCCTGAACCACCAGCAGTGCGACCCCAAGCTCATGACCGGAACCTACGTGGGGCAGCGCATCACCGGCACGCCCACCATGACCACCTCCATCGGCCTGGCCTTCAGCGACCCCAAGCTGTTCAACGCCTCCGTGGTGAACCGCCGCGTGGGCCGCATCTACAACAATTCGGCCAACAGCCAAGTCTACGGCAACTACGATGTGGTGGACGTGAGACTGGCCAAGGCCTTCCAGCTTGAGACCTCCAAGCTGGAGCTCTCACTTGAGGTCTCCAACCTCTTCGATGTCCGCGTGCGCGAGACCTCAAGTACCCAGGCTCCCGGCAGCCTCTACACCGCTGGCGTGGCCTGGATATTCTAACTTTGTGCGAGGGGGAGGCCCGGACCATGAAAATCACCGCCATTGTCTGGAACAGCCACGCCGAAGGGCTGGCCCGCGCGGCAGAGTCCCTGCCCTGGCTCACCCTGCGCCTGTATCCGGCCAAGAGCCTGGAGGACAGCCCGGAGCGCCAGGCCCAGGCCCTGGCCGACCTGCGTGGCTCAGACGCGGCCTTCCTGTATCGAGCCACGGAGCCGTTCTGGGACGACATGGAGCCGGAATTGAAGGAGGCGGGCAAGCGCGTGCCCACGGTCTGCCTGAGCTACGACCCCTCGCTCTGGGGCCTCTCCACCGCCCGGCCGGAGCTGGTGCAGGACGCCCACCGCTACATGACCTTCGGCGGCATCCAGAACGTGGCGAACCTGTTGAAGGCCCTGGCGCGGGAGTTCGGCGGGCCGGAATACACGGAGCTGGATGCGCCGCCACCGGCCCCGGTTCCCTGGGAGGGCCTGTGGCATCCCGCTATGCCGACATCTGCCGGGGCGCGGCGGCACTTCGCCAGCTTGCCGGAATACCTGGCCTGGTACTCCAGTCACTGCGCCGGGCGGCCCATGGCCGACGGCCCCTGGGTGGGGCTGGTGGTGGGCCGCCACTACTGGGTGGGTGAAACGCTTGAAGTGGAGGAACTGCTCATCAGCGACCTGGAGGAGCAGGGCCTGCGCGTCATCCCCATCTTCACCAACACCATCAAGGATGACGGCCTGGGCAACAAGGGCGCGCTGGCCTGGCTGCGCGAGGTGTTCTTGGCCCCGGACGTGCCGAAGATATCCGCCGTCATCAAGCTGGTGAGCTTCTTTCTGGGCCACACGCGCAGCGGCGCAGGCAACCAGGAGGACGCCGCTGACGACAAGGGGGCGGCTGTCGCCTCCTCGGGCGTGGCGGCGCTGAAGGAACTGGGCGTGCCGGTGTTCCAGCCCGTGTTCTCGTCCTCCAAGTCCGTGGAGCAGTGGCAGGACGACCCGCAGGGCCTAGGCAGCGAGGTGGCCTGGAGCGTGGCCATGCCCGAGTTCGAGGGCGTCATCGAACCCATGTACCTGGGCGGCGGCAGCCGGTACGAGAGCGCGGCCACCGGGGCCAGCCTGGAGCGCCGCGTGCCCGTGGCCGAGCGCAGCCAGCGCCTGTCCCGGCGCGTGGCGGCGTACATCCGGCTGGCGCAGAAGCCTGTGGCCGAGCGCAAGGTCGCCTTCATCCTGCACAACGACCCCTGCGCCTCGGTGGAGGCCACCGTGGGCGGCGCGGCCAAGCTGGACAGCCTGGAGAGCGTGTCGCGGATACTCGCGACCATGAAGGAACAGGGCTATAGCGTGGAACCGCCAGCGAGCGGAGCCGAACTCATCGAGACTATCATGGCCCGCAAGGCTGTTTCCGAGTTCCGCTGGACCACCGTGGACGAGATCGTGCAGAAGGGCGGGGCGCTGGCCCGGCTGTCGCTCGGCACGTACCTTTCCTGGTGGCGGCACTACCCGGAGAAAGTTCGGACGCGCATCGCCGAGGCCTGGGGCGAGCCGCCGGGCGCCGAGGTGAACGGCGTGCCCCCGGCCATGCTCCACGAGGGCAAGATCGTCATCACCGGCGTGACCTACGGCAACGCGGCCATCTGCGTGCAGCCCAAGCGCGGTTGCGCCGGGCCGCGCTGTGACGGCCGGGTGTGCAAGATTCTCCACGACCCGGATATCCCGCCCCCGCACCAGTACATCGCCACGTACCGCTGGCTCCAGGACGAGACCGAGGGGTTCGGGGCGGACGTGCTCATCCATGTGGGCACCCATGGCAACCTGGAGTTCCTGCCGGGCAAAAGCGTGGGCCTGTCCGCCTCCTGCCTGCCGGACCTGGCCCTGCACGAGGTGCCGCACCTGTACATCTACAACGCCGACAACCCGCCCGAGGGCACCATCGCCAAGCGCCGCAGCTACGCCGCGCTGGTGGACCACATGACCACGGCGCTGACGCACACCGAACTGTACGAGGAGCTGGACGAGCTGGCCCGGCACCTGGCCGAATGGGAGCAGGCCAAGGATTCCGACAAGACCCGCGCCCACATGCTGGAGCACCTGGTGCGCGACGTGGCCGAGAAGGCCAAGCTGCTCAGTTCCATCAGGGGCGGGGCGGACATGGACTTCGGCCGGCTCGCCACGGCCCTGCACGAGTCCCTGGACCTCATCCGCGGCACGCAGCACGACGACGGCATGCACGTGTTCGGCGGCGCGCCGGAGGGCGAGCGCCTGAACGCCTTCCTCTGGTCCATCCTGCGCTACGACGCGGACGCCCCCAAGTCCCTTCGCCGCAGCCTGTGCCACATGCTGGGCCTGGAGCTGGACACCCTGCTGGCTGAGCCGGGGGCCGTGGATCAGCGCCTGAAGGTCAGCAACTCTGAGCTGCTGGCCGAAGTGGAGCGCCTGGGCCGGGAGTGCTGCGGCGCGGCGCTGGCCTGTGCGGACAGTGAAGGCTTCGTTCAGGCTGTGCTGGGCTTTGTGAGAGAATGTATGGTGGGCGAGCGCCTCGTGGACGGAGCTTCTGCCGACGACTTGCCCGCCATATTCCGCCGCATCCGAGACGTGAAGCGCCGCGTGGACGACTCCCTGGAAATCGACGCGCTGCTCAAAGGCTGCGCCGGGGGCTACATCGAACCGGGGCCGTCGGGCATCATCACGCGCGGGCGCGAGGACATCCTGCCCACGGGCCGGAACTTCTACTCGCTCGACCCACGCCGCTTGCCTACGCGGGCCGCGCACATGGTGGGCATGCGCTTGGCCGACGCCATCATCGACAAGCATGTGCGCGAGGAAGGCCGCGTACCCGAGAACGTGGCCATGTTCTGGATGTGCAACGACATGATGTGGGCCGACGGCGAGGGGATGGCGCAGATCTTCCACCTCATCGGCGTGCGCCCGGTGTGGAAGGGCAACGGACACGTGAAGGGCTTCGAGGTCATCCCGCTGGCCGAGTTGGGGCGGCCCCGCGTGGACGTGACCATCCGCGTCTCGGGCCTCCTGCGCGACAGCTTCGCGGAGCAGATGGCGCTCGTTGACGAGGCCATCCACTTTGTCGCCTGCCTGGAGGAAGCCGACGAGGACAACTACGTGCGCAAACACGCCCGCGCCACGCTGGAGAAATCCGGCGAGAGCGGCGACGAGGCGTGGAGGAAATCCACCCTGCGCCTGTTCTCCTCCAAGCCCGGCACCTACCAGGCCGGGGTGAACCTGGCCGTGTACGCCTCGGCCTGGCAGACCGAAGCCGACCTGGCGGACATCTTCGTCTACTGGAATTCCTACGCCTACGGGCGCGGCGTGTTCGGCGAGCAGCGGCCCAGACAGTTGGAGGCCGCGCTGTCCACCGTAGACGTGAGCTACAACAAGGTGGTGAGCGACGAGCACGACCTGTTCAACTGCTGCGGCTACTACGGAACGCACGGCGGCATGACGGCGGCGGCCCGGCAATTCGGCGGCGGCGAGGTCAAGGGCTACTACGGCGACACCCGCGAGCCGGGCCGCGTGCAGGTGCGCGACCTGGCCGACGAGATCCGCCGCGTGGTGCGCACCCGGCTGCTCAATCCCGCCTGGATCGAGGGCATGAAGCGCCATGGCTACAAAGGCGCGGGCGACATCAGCAAGCGCGTGGGCCGCGTGTACGGGTGGGAGGCCACCACCCGCGAGGTGGATGACTGGATCTTTGACGACATCGCCAAGACCTTTGTCATGGACGAGGAGAACCGCGAGTTTTTCCGCCAGCACAACCCCTGGGCGCTGGAGGAGATCGGGCGCAGGCTCCTGGAGGCCCAGTCGCGCGGGCTGTGGCAGGCCGACCCCGAAGTGCTGGACGCGCTCAAGGAGTCCTACCTGGAGATGGAGGGCTGGCTGGAGGAGAGCATGGGAGACGTCACGGGCGACTTCCAGGGCGGCAGCGTGGACATCATGCGGCCCGAGGACGTGGAGCAGTGGCAGGAGATGATGCGGGCCATGAAGGCCAAGCCCGCCTAAACATACGGAGCGAGACACCTTGAAGAACCACAACTTCGCCTACCCCTTCTCGGCCATTGTGGGCCAGGAGCTTATGAAGGAGGCCCTGCTGCTCAACGTGGTCAATCCACGCCTGGGCGGCGTGCTCATCCGGGGCGAGAAGGGTACGGCCAAGAGCACGGCGGTGCGCGCCCTGGCCAGCCTGCTGCCGGAAATGGACGTGGCCGAGGGCTGCCCCTTCGCCTGCAATCCCGGCGGTGCAGATCTGTGCGAGGCATGCGCGGCCAAGGCCCAGGCCGATGCGCTCACCGCGAGTCGCCGCCGCATCCGCGTGGTGGACCTGCCCGTGGGCGCGACGGAGGACCGCGTGCTCGGCACCCTGGACCTCGAAGCCGCCATCAAGAAGGGCGAGAAGCACTTCGAGCCGGGCATCCTGGCCGAGGCGCACCGGGGCATCCTCTACGTGGACGAGGCGAACCTCTTGGACGACCACATCGTGGACGTGCTGCTCGACGCCGCCGCCATGGGAGTGAACACCGTGGAGCGCGAGGGGGTAAGCTTCAGCCATCCGGCGCGTTTCGTGCTGGTGGGCACCATGAACCCGGAGGAAGGCGAACTCAGGCCCCAGCTGCTGGACCGCTTCGGCCTGTGCGTGCAGGTGGAGGGCATTCTGGACATCGATAGCCGCGTGGAGGTGGTGCAGCGCCGCGCGGCCTACGAGGACAGCCCCGAGGGCTTCGCCCAGGCCTGGGCGGACAAGGAACAGGCCGTGGCGGACCGTGTGGAGCGCGCCCGCGCCCTGCTGCCCCGTGTGGGCTTCCCGGACGAACTCCTGCGCCTGGTGGCCCAAATCGCCGTGGATATGGGCGTGGACGGCCATAGGGCGGACCTGGTGATGATGAAAACCGCCAAGACCTTGGCCGCGCTGGATGGGCGCGACATCGCCACCCGCGAGGACGTGGGCCGCGCCGCCGAGCTGGCCCTGCCGCACCGCATGCGCAAGAAGCCCTTCCAGGACATCGGCCTGGACAAAAATACGCTGGCCGGGAGCATGGAGAAGGGCCTTGCCCGCTAGACCGCAGGTGTACCCCTTCAGCGCCCTGGTGGGGCAGGAGCGCCTGAGGCGCGCGCTCATGGTCTGCGCCGTGTGCCCGTCCATCGGCGGGGTGCTGGTGCGCGGGCAGAAGGGCACGGCCAAGTCCACCGCTGTGCGCGCCCTGGCGGCGTTGTTGCCGCATATCGAAGTGGTGCGCGGTTGTCCATTTTCCTGCGCCCCGGAGGGACCGCACTGCCCTGAATGCGCCAACCGCCTGCACCAGGGCGAGATTTCGCCCACCGACTGGCGACCCGCCCGGCTGGTGGACCTGCCGCTGGGGGCCACCGAGGACCGCGTGTCCGGCTCGCTCGACCTGGAAGCAGCCATCCGCCACGGACGCAAGCAGCTTGAGCCGGGCCTCTTGGCCCGCGCCCATCGAGGCGTGCTGTACGTGGACGAGGTGAACCTCTTGTCCGACCATCTGGTGGACATCCTGCTCGACGCCGCCAGCCTGGGCGAGAACGTGGTGGAGCGCGAGGGCGTCAGCTTTAGGCATCCGGCGCAGGTCATCCTGGTCGGGACCATGAACCCGGAGGAGGGCGAACTCAGGCCCCAGTTGCTGGACCGCTTCGGCCTGTGCGTGGAGGTGGCTGCGCCCCTGGACCTGGACGAGCGCATGGAGGTGCTGCGCCGCCGCGAGGCCTTCGATGCCGACCCGGGCGGCTTCGCCGCCTCATGGGCTGAGGAGGAGCGCCGGACTGCGCGGGCCATTGTGGAGGCGCGCCGCGCCCTGCCGCTGGTGCGCATCCCGGCCCCACTGCTTAGGCAGGCCACGGAGCTGTGCCTGGAGGCCTGCGTGGCCGGACACCGGGCGGACATCGCCCTGCGCCTTACCGCCCGCGCCCTGGCAGCCCTGGCCGGGCGCGAGGACGTTCGCCAGGCCGACCTGGACGAGGCTGCCGAGTTGGTGCTGCTGCACCGCCGCCGCATGCCCCCGCCGCCGCCTCCACAACAGCCGGAGGAGCAGGAGGAGCAGAAGCAGGAAGAACAGCACGACCACGAACATCAGCATAATGAGCAGCCCGAACAGGAGCCGCAACAGCCCGAGCCGCAGCAGGCCGAATCACAGCCAGAAGATGCCCGCGCCAGCGAGGAGGAAGGCGAGTTGGAGGAGTCGCCGCCGGACGAATCAGACGAATCAGACGAATCGGGCGAATCGGACCAGGAGGGTAAGGCCGCCCCGCTGGCCCTGGAGACCATCTTCCCCGTGGGCGCGGCCTTCCGCGTCAAGCCCATCGTGTACAAGAAGGACCGTGTGGTGCGCACGGGTTCGGGCAGGCGCACGCGCTCGCGCACCAGCCAGAAGTCCGGGCGCTACGTCAAGGCCAGGTACAACTCGGCACCCACGGACTTGGCCCTGGACGCCACCCTGCGTGCCGCCGCGCCGTTTCAGCGCTCGCGCAGGCTGAAGCTCGTCACGCCGGCTGAAATCGCCGAAGGCGTCGCCGTGCTGGTGCGCTCCTCCGACCTGCGCCAGCGCGTGCGCGAGAAGCGCATGGGCCACTTCATCGTCTTCGTGGTGGACGCCAGCGGCAGCATGGGCGCTGGCCGCCGCATGGTGGAGACCAAGGGCGCGGTGCTGTCGCTCCTGCTCGACGCCTACCAGAAGCGCGACAAGGTGGGGCTGGTGGCCTTCCGGGGCGAGGGAGCCTCGGTGCTGCTGCCGCCAACCAGCAGCGTGGACCTGGCCTACAAGCTCCTGGAGGAGCTGCCCACGGGCGGCAAGACCCCGCTGGTGCATGGCCTGTCCCTGGGGCACGAGCTGCTGGAACGCCAACTGCGGCGCGATCCGGCCAGCTTCCCGGTGCTGGTGGTCATCTCCGACGGCAAGGCCAACGTGAGCCTTGCCGGGGGCAAGCCCGTGGCGGAGTCGCGCGAAGCGGCGCGGGCCATTGCGGACGACCCGCGCATCCGCTCACTCGTGGTGGATGTGGAGAAGGCCGGGCTGGTGCGCTTCGGCCTGGCAGAAGGCTTGGCCGCAGAAATGGGCGCGCAGTACTTCCGCATCGAGGACTTGAAGGCCCGCGACTTGGTGGACGTGCTGCGCCGAGAGGTGCTGGAGACCTCGCCTTAGGGCTTGTGCCAACACCGCTTGTCAGATAGAGAATGAGGCAAATCCATAGGGAGGCTCCCATGCGCAAAACCATCCAGCTTCTGGCCCTGCTATCCCTGCTCCTTGTCTCGTCCACGGCCCTGGCCGGTGCCAGCGACCCGCTGTTCATCAACCTCACCAGCGACGACCCGCACCGCGCGCTCATGGCCATCAGCTTCGGCCAGGCGCAGATGGAACGCGGCCACCCGCTCACCGTGTACCTGAATGACCACGCCGTTCTGGTGGCGAGCAAAAAGAACGCCGCCAAGTTCGCTGAGCAGCAGAAGCTCCTCTCCGGCATCGCCGCCAAGGGCGGCACCGTGCTGGTGTGCCCCATGTGCAGCAAGAAGTTCGGCGTGGCCGAGGCTGACTTCATCAGCGGAGCCAAGCTCACCAGCCCGGACATCACCGGCCCGGCCCTATTCAAAGACAACACCAAGACGCTGTCCTGGTAGCGTGGCAGGGGGCAGGCCCCCCGGTCCCTAGTGCTTGTGGTCGTGCGGTTCCTTGGCGTGGCCCTGGTGCTCGTGGTCGTGCGGGCCGTGCTCGCCCGTGTGCTCATGGACATGGCCCGCGCCTTCGGCGTGGTCGTGCGCATGCTTATGCTCATGCTGGTGTTCGTGGCTGTGGGTGTGCTCGTGCGGATGCGAATGCTCGCCCATGCCGGGGTGCGTGTGCGGATGCTCATGCGTGTGGCTGTGCTCGTGCGCATGGTCGTGGCTGTGCTCATGGTCGCCCTTCATGGCCGTCTCCTTTCCCTTCCGGGAGTTAAGATATTGACCCCAATATAATACGGAGAAGGGCCTCGGTACAGCCCGCACGCAAAATTCATTCGTGCACGCGTCGGAGCTTGTATTGCCGATCGGTCATACCCTGCGCACCTGACGCCTAGTTTCGTATGATAAGCTGTTGCCCGGCCCCGAGCGCCGCCCTCAGCCTCGCCACGAGCGCCTCGTCCACCCGCGCCCGCCCAGCCGTCGCAAGACTAGCATCAGCGCAGCCCTCGGGCTGGAAGGCCTGCAACGCCCACAGCGGCGTCCCGGCGGCGGCGATCTCTCCTGCCAGTTCCAGCAGTTCGTCCTCGGGCAGCAGTGCCGGATGCCAGGTGGTGCGCAGCTCGAAGGGAATGCCGGATTCCCGCAGCAGGTCCAGGCTCGCCCAGGCGTCCTCCGCGCTTCCTGGGGCGCCGGTGATGCGCGGGTAGGCCCGGCGCGGGGCCTTCAGGTCCAGGCCGACCCAGCCGCACAAAGGCAGAACGCGCTCCAATGCCTGCGGGGCCATGCCGCTGGTGTGCAGCCCCACCTCGAAACCCAGGCCGCGCACCTGGCGCATGGCCTCGGCCAGGCCCGGCTGAAGGAGCGGCTCGCCGCCGGAGAACACAACCGCGTCCAGCAGGCCGGGCCGCGTCGTGAGCCAGGCCAACACCTCCGGCCATGTCCTTTCGCCCGGTCCGAAGGGACGCAGGGCGGCGTTGTGGCAATAGGGGCAGTTCCAGGCGCAGCCCTGGCAGAACACCGTGGCCGCCAGCATGCCCGGCCAGTCTGAGGTGCTTAAGGGGGTGAGGCCGCCCACGACGATTTCAGTGGCGGCGTCGGTGGCGACGTCGGCGGCCTCACCCTTGTGCGCGGCGGATGTCACGCGGGCAGCTCGCCCGCGCTGCGCATGGGCTCGCGGAAGCACACGCGCTCGTCGTACTCGCCCTTCTTGCCGATGTTGAAGGCCGAGCGCGGCCGGTAGTAGCCCATGACGCGGGTCCAGATCTCGCAGTTCTGCTCGCGGCCCTCCCCGGCGCAGGTGGGGCAGGCCTTGTGCTCGCCCTCCAGGTAGCCGTGGCTGGGGCACACGGAGAAGGTCGGCGTCACGGTGATGTACGGCAGGGCGAAGCGCGAGAGCGCCCGGCGCACCAGCTCGCGGCAGGCGCGCGCGTCAGACACGCGCTCGCCCATGTACAGGTGCAGCACCGTGCCGCCCGTGTACTTGCGCTGCAACTCTTCCTGCCGCGAGAGGGCCTCGAAGGGATCGTCGGTGAAGTTCACGGGCAACTGGGAGGAGTTGGTGTAGTACGGCTGCTCGTCGGTGCCCGCCTGGAGGATGTCCGGGAAACGGCGGCGGTCCTCCTTGGCGAATCGGTAGGTGGTACCCTCCGCCGGGGTGGCCTCCAGGTTGTACAGGTGCCCGGTCTCCTCCTGGAATTCGGTCATGCGCGCGCGCACGTGGTCCAGGAAGCGCACGGCCAGGGCGTAGCCGGCCTCGGTGGTCACGTCGTCGGCATCCCCGGAGAAATTGCGGATCATCTCATTGAGGCCGTTGACGCCGATGGTGCTGAAGTGGTTGCGCAGGGAGCCCAGGTAGCGTTTGGTGTAGGGGAAGAGCCCGGCGTCCATGCGCGCCTGGATCTCCTTGCGCTTGATTTCGAGGCTCGTGCGCGAGATGTCGAGCAGGGCATCCAGCCGGGCCATGAGGTCGCGTTCATTGCCGCGCGCGAGGTAGCCCAGGCGGGCGCAGTTGATGGTGACCACGCCCAGCGACCCGGTCTGCTCCGCGCTGCCGAACAGCCCGTTGCCGCGCTTGAGCAGCTCGCGCAGGTCCAGTTGCAGGCGGCAGCACATGGAGCGCACCATGTTGGGCGTCAGGTCGGAGTTCAGGAAGTTCTGGAAATACGGCAGGCCGTACTTGGCGGTCATCTCGAAGAGCAGGTCCACGTTGGGGCCGTCCCAGGGGAAATCCTTGGTGATGTTGTAGGTGGGGATGGGGAAGGTGAACACGCGGCCCTTGGCGTCTCCGGCCGTCATCACCTCGATGTAGGCGCGGTTGATCATGTCCATCTCGGCCTGTAGATCGCCGTAGGTGAAGGCCATCTCCTCCCCGCCGATGACCGGGTGCTGGCCGCGCAAGTCTTCCGGGCAGGTCCAGTCGAAGGTGAGGTTGGTGAAGGGCGTCTGGGTGCCCCAGCGCGAGGGCACGTTCAAATTGTAGATGAGCTCCTGGATGCACTGGCGCACCTCGTCGTAGCCGAGGCTGTCCTTGCGCAAAAACGGCGCCATGTAGGTGTCGAAGGAGCTGAAGGCCTGCGCGCCCGCCCATTCGTTCTGCAGCGTGCCCAGGAAGTTCACGATCTGGCCCACGGCGCTGGACAGGTGCCTGGGCGGCTTGGCCTCCACCTTGCCGGGCACGCCGTTCAGGCCTTCGGTCAAGAGCATGCGCAGCGACCAGCCCGCGCAGTAGCCGGAGAGCATGTCCAGGTCGTGGATGTGCAGGTCGCCCTCGCGGTGCGCTCGGCCCACCTCCGGCGGGTACACGTGGTTGAGCCAGTAGTTGGCCGTGACCTTGCCTGACACGTTCAGGATGAGCCCGCCCAGCGAGTAGCCCTGGTTGGCGTTGGCGTTGACGCGCCAGTCCTGGCGGTCCAGGTACTCGTTGATGCTGGCGGCCACGTCCACCACGGTCTTTTTGTCCTGGCGGAGCTTGGCGCGCTGCTCGCGGTACACGCTGTAGGCGCGCATGGTGGCGAAGTGGTTGGCGGAGATGAGCGCCTGCTCCACTGAGTCCTGGATGTGTTCGATGTCCGGCACGCGGCCGGAGAAGCGGTGGGAGAGCACCTTGACCACCTGGGCGGTGAGAAGTCCGGCCTCGGCGTCGTCGAACTCGCCCGTGGCCGCGCCAGCGCGGCGGATGGCCGAGCGGATCTTCCCGGCGTCGAAAACGATGACCTCGCCGCTTCTTTTGCGCACCTGCGCGGGCGGAGCGATGGGCCGCAGCGGAGTGAGGATGGCCGCAGGGGCGCTGGGTTCGGGACTGGCGGGGGCGTGGTCGAGGTGCTGGGCGGTCTGGGGCATGCTGTTCTCCGGCTGCTTCGAGGTTTCCATGACGCGGGGGTCGAAACCAGCAGCCGAAGGGAATACGCCCGTCAGAACTGCCGCATCGCCCTCCCACGAGGCGCACGCGTCACACCGCCGGGACGCGAACGTCCTGGCGGGAGCGGGCAGGTCTTCGGACTTGCGGGCGCTTGCGGCTTGTTGGCCGCCTTCCTCGCCCCCGGACTTCCCGGCCTGCGCCAGTGTCCCAATGTGGGGGCTCGTTCCCGTTCACCGCTGCGGGGCAGTTCCGGACTTACATCGGATTCCCTTTTCACCCGGACATGTCCGGGCACCAGCTCAGTTGCGTATATGGAGCCGGAGGCGGGCGAAGTCAAATCCACAGGACAATCGCATCCACCTGAATTTGCAAGAGGACACATAACGGCGGGAGACGTTGTCCGCACATAACCAGCTGCTTTCAAAGATGAATACACTCGCATCCAGCGCGGAGATAAATTCCTAGAAAAAATCTTGAGACCGCTCTGGACGAAGCGTTCCTTGACAGCAACTCACTGGACACGCTACGCAAAAAATCCACGCCAAATCTGGCGCGGGTATTGTCGCTTTCAGGTCGTCCGCCGCAAGCGGACGTGAAAAGGGAAGTTCGGTGCAAGACCGACGCTGGCCCGCAACCGTGAGAGGGGACGAACGCCGCAAATAACCACTGGCCCTGCAAGGGGCTGGGAAGGTGCGGCAAGTAGGACGATCCTCAAGCCGGGAGACCTGCCTGGAAGCCTGTTGCTTCGGCTTCGAGGTACAAGCCGGGGGCACAGCGTCCAAGCTGTCCGTGCGGACGTTCGCCCATCACCCTCCTCGGAGCCTCCACTTCAATTCTTGAAGCAGGAGGTTTTTTTGTGCGCATTTCCCTTTGTGTTCTGCTCCTATTGACCCTCTTACCCCTTGCAGCCCTGGCCAAGGATGACGGCCAGGCCAACGCCACTTCTCCCGGCTACGTCATGGACGAGGTGGTGGTCTCCGCCAGTCGTGTCGAGGAACCCATCCGGCAGGTGCCGCATAACGTCACGGTGATCACCCGCGAGGAGATCGAACGCTCCGGCGGCAACAGCATCACCGACCTGCTGGCGCGCCAAGTGGGCGTGAGCCAGCAGAACTACTTCGGCACGGACCGCAACTCGCTGGTGGACCTGCGCGGCCAGGGCAACCTCGCCGCCCAGAACGTGCTGGTCATGGTGGACGGCCAGCGCATCACCCCGGTGGACATGGCCGCCGCGCCACTGAACACCGTGCCCCTGAGCGAGGTGGAGCGCATCGAGATCGTGCGCGGCCCGGGCGGCGTGGTCTACGGCGATCGCGCCGTGGGCGGCGTCATCAACATCATCACCCGCAAGGGCGATGCGGCAAATGGGTTCTCCGGCAGCGTCGGCGCGGGTTACGGCTCCTATGATTCCACCAAATACAACGCCGCCGTGCGCGGCCGCGAGGGGTCTGTGTTCGGCAGTCTGGCTGCCTCCACCAGCGACACCATCGGCTACCGCGCCAACGGCGCGCTCTGGCAGCAGGACGCGCTGGGCAGCCTGGGCTGGGATGTGAACAAGGCGCTCACGCTCTCGCTCTCCAGTGCCTACCACGAGGACCGCTACGGTCTGCCCGGAGGCGTGAGCCGCGCGGACGCGCTCTCGCGCGACGCCAGGCGCATGACCAGCAGCCCCAACGACTGGGGCCAGACCACCGACGGACGCATCCAGGCCGGGGCCAAGCTCGACCTCGACACGCTGGGCGCGCTTGACTACCACCTGGGCTACCGTACGCGCGAGAATCCGTACGCCTACGGCACGACCAAGTACAGGATCAATGACGAGACAGCCAACTCCGACCTCACCTATACCGCCGGCTTCGACCTGCTCGGCCTGAAGCACACGTTGCGCCTGGGCGGCGACTTCTGGAGCTCCTATTACACCTCCGGGTCCCTGGCCACCAACCGCAACAGCAGCAACGTCTGGAGCGGCGGCACGTTCGCCCACGACGCCATCACCCTGGTGCAGGACCTCTCCCTTCAGCTGGGCTACCGGTACAACCGCTACGAGGCATACGGCGAGGACATCCCCACCAACAACTGGAACAACAGCGCCTATGAGCTGGGGCTGGTCTACGACCTGACGAAGAAGGCCAGCCTGTACGCCAGCTACGCCAGCACCTTCCGCACGCCCACTGTCGACGAGCTGAACTTCCAGACCGGAACCCTCAAGCCGCAGACGAGCCGCAGCCTTGAGGCCGGCGCCCGTGCAGGCCTGATGGATAACATGGAGGCAAGCCTCGCGGTCTTCCGCTCCGTCACCAGCGACGAGATCTGGTACGACGGCAGCAAGGGCGCCTGGGGGCTGAACTCGAACTACGAGCACGACGTCATCCGCAAGGGCGTAGAGGCCGAGCTCCGCTACCGCCCCTTCAAGGTGCTGGGGCTCAGGGCCAATTACGCGTACGTCGACGCCAAGTTCGACCAGCCTGGCACAACCGTGCCGCTGGTGCCCAAGCACACGGCCAAGCTCGCCGCGGACTGGGACATCCTGCCCTCGCTCCTGTTCAACGTCACCGGAACCTACGTGAGTTCCAAGCAGGTGAACGCTGCCAACACCCTGCCGCCCATCTGGTCCTACACGGTGGTGGATACCAAGCTCACCTGGACCATCGACAAGTTCAAGGTCTACGCCGGGGTGAACAACCTCTTCGACTCCTGCTACACCACCATGGCCTTCGGCAACACGTCCTACTACGCCATGCCCACGCGCAACTTCTACAGCGGCGTGGAGTGGAGCTTCTAGCCAAACCAATGCGCGGGGGCCGGCTCTCGGCCCCCGCCGGAGCATCGTCATGGAGCAAATCCGCTTGGTCGCCACGGACGAACACCTGCATCTGGACCTGGGTCGCCCCTGCCCGGTGCTGGGCTCCTGCGTGCTCGGCGGCGGCCTCGGCGTGGCGCGGCACGTGCTCAACCTGCGCGTGGACGCCAACCTCGCGGGCGACAGCCTGCGCTTCCCCGTGCCCGAGACGACCCTGCGGGAGTATTGTTCGGTCCAGGGCTGGGAGGGGGCGGCACTGGGCATGATGACCGCCGCTTCCATGAAATCCATACGCACGGCAAGGCTTGAGGAGGACGGCCTGGCCGTGCTGGCCGCGGTCACCGCCGGGCTGACCAACGCCCGCCGCGCCGGGGACCCGGCCGAGTGTCGCGACATGCCGACAGCCGCGCCACCGCCGGGCACTATCAACATCATCGTGGTCCTGGGCGCGAGCCTGCCTCCGGCGGCGCTGGTGGAGGCGGTGATCACCATCACCGAGGCCAAGGCGGCGGTGCTCCAGGACATGGGCGTCACCAGCCGGACCACAGGGCTGCCAGCCACGGGCACCGGCACGGACGCGGTGGCCGTGGCGGCACTGGGCGGGCGCGAGGCGGCCTACTGCGGCAAGCACGTGCTCGCGGGGGAGCTGACGGCCCGTGCGGTGATGCAGGCCTTGGCCGCTTCGCTGGAATGGTATGCCACCAATGGACCACGTTGGGAGGGGCCGTGGGCGTGAAAAACATCATCGCGTTTCTCATGGTCCTGTTGCTGGCCGCCTGCTCGTCCGACGCGGGCCAGGGCCGTCCGGCCTCCGGTACGCCGCCCAGACGAGTGGTCTGCCTCGCGCCCAGCGCAGCCGAGTTGCTCTTCGCCCTGGACGCGGGCGGCCTGGTGGTGGGCACGGCCGAGCACAGCGACGAGCCGATGGAAGCGAGAAATCTGCCGCGCGTCGGTTCCTACGCCCGGCCGGACCTGGAACGCGTCCTGGCCCTGCGCCCGGACCTCTGCATCGCGGTGCAGGACGGTACGCCGCCGCAGACGTTGGCCCGGCTGGGCGAGCTCGGCATTCCCGTGGTGCTCATGGCCACAGGAAATCTTGAGGAGCTGTTCGGCTCCATGCTCGCCACGGGCCGCGCCGTCGGGCGGGAAGAAAGGGCCGAGGCATTGGTGGCGGACCTGCGGACGCGCATGGAGGCCGTTCGCCTGCGCGCCGCCCAGGCGGAGCGCCGCCCACGCGTGCTGTTTCAGGTGAGCGGCCCGCGCATCGTGGCCGCCGGGCCGAAGAGCCTGCTGGGCCAGCTCATCGCGTTCGCCGGGGGCGACAACGCCGCACCGGCCGACCCCGCCTATCCGCAGCTCTCCGCCGAGCAGGTGATGTCCATGGCCCCGGAAGTGGTGGTGGCCTTCGATATGCTGGGCCAGGACCAGGGCATGGCCGGCTGGCCGGATGATCCGCGCATCCCTGCCGTGCGCGATCACCGCTTGTATACGGTGGCCCCGGCGCTCTTCGCGCGGCCCGGTCCGCGTCTTGCGGAAGCGCTGGAAGCGCTCGCGCGCATCATCCACCCCGAGATTTTCGGAGTGTACCGGCCATGACCTTGCCCGTGCCTCGCAGCTTTTCATGTCGTCTGGCTGTCATTCTGGCGCTCTTCGTCCCGGCGCTGGCGCTCTGCTGCCTGGCTGCCCTGTGTCTGGGCTCCACGACCCTCGCCCCGGCCCAAGTCTTGCGCGCGCTTATGGGGGCCGGCGACCCCATGACGCTTGCGCTGGTGCGTTCTTTGCGCCTGCCGCGCCTTCTCCTGGCCCTAGCCGCCGGTGCCAGCCTCTCCACTGGTGGGCTCGTCTTCCAGGCCCTGCTGCGCAATCCCTTGGCCGAACCGTACATCCTGGGCGTATCCGGCGGGGCGGCCATCGGCACCATCGCCGCGCTGGTGTTCGGTCTGGGGAGCCTGGCCCTGCGCCTCCCCGCGGCCTTCGCCGGTGGGCTGCTGACGCTGACCGTCGTGCTGGCCCTGGGCCGTTCCCTGCGCGCCTCGGGCCGGGACACGCTGCTCCTGGCCGGGGTGACGGTCAACGCCTTCTGCGGTGCGGTGATCCTGTTCCTGGTGTCGCTTTCGCCCCACCATCTCATCGCATCGGTGGTGTTCTGGCTCATGGGCGACCTGGGTTCCCACGCGCCAGCGGACGCGCTGCTCCTGGCCGTGGTCGTGCTGCCCTGCCTGGCCGTGGTCCTGGTCCTGGCGCACGGCATGAACGTGCTCCAACTGGGCGAGGAGACTGCCGCCACCATGGGCCTGCCCGTGGGGGCCGTGCGCAGCGCCCTGCTCTGGGCCACCACAGTCATGGTTTCCGCCACGGTGGCAGTGTGCGGCCCGCTCGGATTCATCGGGCTGGTGACGCCCCACGCCCTGCGTCGCGTGGTCGGCGCGGACCACCGTCTGCTCGTGCCGGCCTGCGTGCTCGGCGGCGGCGCATACCTCGCCCTGTGCGACGCGCTGGCCCGCGCGTTGCCCGCCTCGGGCGAGCTGCCGGTGGGCGTGGTGACGGCCATGCTTGGCGCGCCGGCCTTCGTGGCCCTGCTGGCCGGGAGGCGTGCATGACCGCCGCCCATGCGCTGGAGGCGCGCGGGCTGTGCTTCGCCCGCGGCCGCACGACCATCCTGGCCGACATATCTCTGGCGGCGCGGCCGGGAGCAATTCACGCCGTGATTGGCCCCAACGGCTCGGGTAAAACCACGCTCCTGCGCCTGTTGGCCGGCATCCTGTGCCCATGCGCGGGAACGGTGGAGCTTCTTGAGCGTCCCCTCGGCGTTTACTCTCACCGGCAACGGGCCAGGGCTGTGGCCTATCTGCCGCAGAGTCTGCCCGGAACGCTTCCCCTCACGGTGCGCGAACTCGTGCTCCTCGGGCGTACCGCGCACCAAGGCCTGTTGGGCCTGGAGACCAGCAGCGACCGGGAGGCCGTGGGCCGTGCCCTGGACCTCGCGCGGGTCGCCCACCTGGCGGACGCCCGCCTGGAACGCCTGAGCGGGGGCGAGTTGCAGCGCGCGTTCATCGCCAAGGCGCTGTGCCAGGAGCCGGCCGTCCTGCTGCTGGACGAGCCCACCGCCAGCCTGGATCCGGCGCACGCGCTCCAGGTCATTGAACTGTTGGCCGGGCTGCGCAAGGCGCACGCGGTCTGCACGGTCTTGGCCTCGCACGATCTGAACCTCGCCGCGCGCTATGCTGACGAGGCCACGCTGCTGCATGGTGGCAGGGTCGTCTGCCAGGGTGCACCGGCAATGGTCTTCTCGCCGCAACGCCTGGAACCCGTGTACGGCTGCGGCTTCGAACTCTGCCAGTCCAGCAGTGGGGCGGGCGTGCTGCTGCCGTTCTCGAACGAAAACATCCCACGGCGAGACTGAACGCCATGTGCGGTCGGCCAACCCAAGCGCCGCCTTCCGGCAAGCGTCCGTTCTCGAATGGGCGTGGCGCGGGCCTGTTCCTCTCCGCCGGTGTGCATCTGCTCCTGTGCTGCGCCCTGGCTGTGACGCTTTCCTCCATGTCGGCGTCGGGATTGACGCCGTTTTTGGTTGTGGGTTTCGCGGAGAGTGCCGGAGCGCACGGCGGGGATAGTCTCGCCGTTGCAGGACGCGTCAGGTCCGGAACCAAAGCAGACGCATCCATCGATGCGCCCAGGTCCGCGTCCCAACCTGACCCCCGTCCCCCGTGCTCCTGAAGCGGGCCAAGCGGATTCGCGCACTGCGCTTGCCGCAGTTTCGACAGAAAGCAGTGTGAGAAGGACAGGTAACGAAACGGGAACCAGTGGAAGCGCAGGGGCTGGCGGAGGAATGTCTCCCGGCAACGGCGCGGGCCAGGGCGGCGCGACAGTGGATAGCATGCCCGTGGCCGTGAAGCGGGTGAAGCCGATCTATCCTGAGGAGGCGCGGCGGCGAGGCATCACCGGGCGGGTGATCCTGCGGGTCCAAATCGACGCCGCAGGAAACGTTCGCGAAATGCTCGTCCAATCTGCCGAACCCCCTGGAGTCTTCGAAGTGCCGGCTGTGGAGGCCATGCGGAAGTGGCGCTTTAAGCCGGCGCTGCTTGTGGGGAAACCTGCTGTGTCCTGGCTCTTGCTGCCGATTCGTTTCGCCCTGGAGGACTTGTAGGTCTTGTCGGTTACATGGGGGAACGCAGGGAGTTTGTGCGGAGGTGTCTGTTCTCCGTTGGGATGCCGAGGTCGCGCAGGGGAAAGAGTAGGCTTTGTCCAGCGGTATTTCTAGATAATCAGGATGGCGACGAATTCCGTTCCGCTCCGTTCCGCTCCGGGTTCTCGTCTAACGCGTGCGCGCCCTCGCGCGCGCGAAAGGCAAAGGCGAATACAATAAAGACATCGGAACGGATCGGAACGGGATATGTAAACCCTTCTTGATTTAAGAAAAGAAGAAAAGGAAGAATCTTACGCGCGCGCGTTGGGCTCCGGCTTGGCCCGGGCACGCATCTAATCGACCTCCAGAGCCTGGGGGAGGTGTCGTTGCGGGCACATACGCCCTTGACGTGCCGCCAGCCCCACTCACGGCCGATTAACCATCGAATTACGGCACCCCCAATTGAACCGGCGACTAGCTCACGGCTCTCTCATACCCCGCTCTGGGCACTTGCCTTGCCGCCTTGCCGTGGTGTGTACTGTCTGCATCACAGCCAAAAGGAGATTTCAAATGGGCATAAGCGGGCCAACAGCGTTTATCGCGGCACAAATTCAGCGTGACATGCCGCAGGATGGCACGGGCTCTGTCAGCACGGCCAGCCTGGCCAATGCCGCTGGCACAGAGATTGAGGGACTGAAGGGGTGTCTTGCTGACGCAATCTCAGAGTTGTCGCTTCGCTTGCCTGAATCTCTATTCTCTGGCGAGGTTCAAGGCGACCGCGTTGTGCTTGAGCGGAAGCCCGCACCTCAAGGACTCATCGCGTTCGTGCCGGCGGCAGGCGCGGCTCAATCTTCAACTGCCAAGGCGTCGCGTGAAGTTGATCCGGAAGTTGTGTCCCAACTCATGGCTTCGGCTGTTTCGTATGGAGATCGGCAGGACGTAGCCGGGCGCCGCTGCCTTGTGACGGCATTGGCCAAGCGCCCAGCCGACGAAGTCGAAGCGATACTGGGTAGCGCGCTCTGGACCAAGAAGAAGCAGGGCATCCGCTTTTGGGCGGCAGCAACGAAGCGTCTCAGGGAAGCAGCTGATGACGTGGCTTGGGCAAAGCGCCTCGGGGAAGCAGAAGATTGTATGAATGAGCAGCAGTCAAATATTAAGATGCTCGCTGTGTTGCACGCCAAGGATGATGAGGCCAGAATGATTGAGGCATCGCTTGCTGCCGGCGTGCTTCCGAGCCGTGTCCGAGCGGTTATCGTGCAACGAAAGCTCGAAAAAGAGGCCAAAGAGCAAAATACGAAATGAGTAAGCGAAAAGGCGGGGTTCCCCCCGCCCTTTCTTAGCGCTCCACTACGTTCTCGCCAACTCTCGGCGCCCCTGGCGCTTCTGTGCGAATGAAAAACTGGGCCACCGTCCAGTCCTCATTTGTTACGAGCTTCCCGTTTTGAGAGTAGCCATTACGCCAAGTCTGCCGAGCCGATTCCGGCTTGCGGCGGCTATCCCAAGCTGCACCGAAAGGTCGCACCGGGGCGCTCTTGGTCGCTTCCCGTACCAGGGCGGGCGTGAAATCAACGTACTTACGTTGGCGGTACTGCTCGGCTACCTTTGATGCGAAGCGGAGCGAGCTTTCAGAGATACGCTCCGGCTTCCAGCCAGTACCCCATGCGCAAGTGAAACGCTCCTCCGTCTCGCGGATAAGCGCAGCAGGAAGAAATCCCGCGAGGACAACCCCAGCGTTCCGGACAAACGAGACGATTTCGGAACCGCCTGGGCGCGCGAACTGGCCGTTCGGCCACAGGTGCCCGAGCTGCCGCCACGGCGCCACGATGGGGTCGACACGTGGGGCGAGGAAGCCGCAGATCGGGCGCATCTGCACGGTGACGTTGCCGAGCGTGTCGGACCAGCCCCCTATCAGTTCAACGGCGTCGAAGGAGGCAAGCGAGTAGTATACACTCGGCACATCGGAAAGGCTCATGTCGATGCCGATAGGCAAGCTCGTCAGGCTTGCGGCTATTTCGTGGCTTGGCGGCAGGTACTCGGCATGCTGCACGAGCCCACGCTGCACCTTCATGATGACGCGCAGCGCCGTGCGGTGCGGTGCGCCACGAAGGTCGAGACAGCCCTCGACTGCGAGCGGGTAGCCTTCCCGGCGAACGACGATTTGCCGGGTGTTCACTGCCCGGCAGGGCTTCCCCGTGCGCCTCGACAGGCCAGGCAGCATGATGGGTTTCTTGAGTGTGACGAGGGCGAGTTCGTCGATCATGAGTCCTCTCCTTGTTGCAGGTCAAAAGGGATCACGATCTCTCGAACTCTCGCAGAAAAATCTAGATCAGAAATTCACGAAATGACGGTTTCGGGGTCTTGACTTCAGCACAGTGTCTCGGCGTTCAAAGAAAGATATTTTTCGTGTTCTCTTCGGCTAGACCATCGCAACGTACACGGTAGCACGAGCCCGACGCGCGGCAAGGCAAGCCCTTCCAGGGGCGGCTACGCCGCGCCTTGCCACGCGCCGCTTGCTCGTGCAGCGCATCGCTAGCGGGGCGACGGTCGAAGATGTTTCGCCTCCGGCGGGGGGCTCAAATCAAAGATGCTGTGGGGAGCGTGCCGGTCCGCTTCCGTGTCCCCAGCCACGCTGACGTGAGGGCCTTGGCATCGGAAACGCGCAGAGTACTTTGGCGTTTGCGACGTGCCCCGGGTGGCTACCTTGTGAGTAGGGAATATTGCCCAATATGCTGAAGTTGATCACTTTTCCCTGGGCTCGCTTATGGCTTTGTGCTATGAAATGTTTCTCGAAACGCACAAAACATAAGGAGAAACCATGGACTGGATTCTCATCTGCAGCGGCCTTCTCATAGCCATCATAATTCTGCGCCAGCGTGGCCAGGAATCGGATGCGGAGGTATACGCGCCAATTCGCGTGGACTCGGACGACAGTCACACCTCTGGCGCCATCTTCGGCACAAGCGTCTTGATGGACGAAAGCTCGTGCAGCTTGAGCGACGACAACTGGCCAACCAGCAGAATGATGGACGACAGCCCCGTATCCATCGGCTACAAGTCGGATACCAGCACGGATACGAGCCGATGGACGGACCCAATGTATGCGTACGAGCTGGATAATATCTACCACTGTACGCTCATTGATCCCACCCACCACGACGACAGCTTTTCAAGCTCGTCCGACGACAACTGGTTGAGCAGCACGACAAACTTCGACGACTCGTTCTCGTCGAGTAGCTCCGACGATGCTTGGTCCAGCAGCGGCTTCGACGATTCCTTTTCGTCAAGCGGCTTCAATGACTAGCTGAAAGATACTCTTGCCGTACCGAGACGGCACAAAGAAAGGGGGCCTTGCGGCCCCATTTTGTCTCATTGTTTCAGCGCCAGACACGATCGCAGGTCGCCTAGTAGCCAGATGTTTTCGGTCTGGGGTAGGGCAGCATGGCAAACGAGTGTTCAAAGTGGGGCCAACACAAGGTGGGGACCCCGTCGGCCAGAGTCCGCAGAGGTCTTTAGGGAAGGGGGAGCAATAGCCTCTAAGGCCGACTAGACCGCCATCGCAAGATCGGAAATGAGGGGGGCTTCTTTCTTTGGTCCATTTGGTGCGGGATTAATTTAGACGTTGCTCCAGATCGGGAAAAATAGAATTCAATAGTATCCGTGGGTTACTATGATGCTACTGGCAGAGCTGGGGCTGGCGGAGTCGCGCCTGCTGTTGCAGCCCTAAGGTTACCAGGCTGGAACCGTTACGGTCGACTCCACCGCCAGAGCCACTGGAGTGTAAATGTCCACGTCTTGCTCTGGCGAGTGCAGGGAGACGATTAAGGAGTATCGTGCAGATTTGTTCCAATGGCCGAGCCAAGCGCGTTCACGCCACCACCCGATGACCGGATAGACACCTATCAGGTTGCATGCTGCCAGCTGTGCTCCCGGACCTTTCCAAATGTCAGAATGAATGGATCCTTTCGAACGCCCATTCTTGCCGATGAGCCAGCGGTCACTCCCGCTAGTAGTCTCAGCTTCTTCTCCTTCGTCCCTGGCCGCCTTGTTTAGGCGAATCATGAACTGCCGTCTGTCTTCCAACTGGGTGTTCAGGTCGAACCGCAGGGCGTGGGATTGGTAGCGGTAGCGGTCTTTCCATCCCACTTCGCCTGGACCCGGTTCAATGAAGTACGACAAGGTGATTCGCAGGGTGACTTCCGCTTCCCCCAGGCCTTCCAAGACCACTTTCGGCCACGGGAGTTCATGCAGATGCATGTCCCTCGTGCGGTATTCGGCCCTGTTTTCTTTCTTGTCGAATGGCTGAAGGGTTTCCTGCGCGATCAAGGTGAGGCTGTTCGATGCACAGTATAGGGCGCGTTGCAGATTGGGGACGCCATAACCGCACACTTTGAGCAGCTGGGCGTATTCTGTCTTGCTCTTGGAACCCAGGAAGGACTGCCGCATCTGCTCGGTCCAATCCGCCGAGTGAATCATCAGGCCTCGAACGGTCTCAGGCCACGCCTGGGGGTATTGTGTCTGAATTTGTGCTGCCATCCACGCGGCCTGTGCGGTGGCAGCACTTGTGGCATGGATGGTGTCGAACTGATGCCTTGTGGGTTGATGGCTCGTTGAGAGCAATGAGGTGTCATCACAGGTTGAGCAGAACCCTCTGCCATCTCGCACCACGTTGCCGCCTTCCATGAGGATGTCGGGCTTGCACGGCCACTTCTGATCCCAGGCATGTGAGGTGGAGCTAAAGGGCGAAAGCCCACCACTCGACGCTATGGGGCGATACTCCTCAAGGTCTGGGTCCGCCAAAAAAGTTTTTTCCGTATAAGCCCCTACGGTCAAGGCATTCCAGGACTGGGCAGGGTCTTGCGCAGAGCTGCGCAGATTGCTGTTTGGGTAATCCCCCCACCCATTCGGGTCCACATTGCCTGCAGAAACGATGATCAGGCGCTTTTCACCCTCGACGGAGGCTTGCTCAACATCTTGGGCAACCGCTCCTGGAGCAAGCTGCCCGATATCTAGACCCGATGCTAGTGCGTCCAAAGCGGCGGACCAGGAGGTTGGTCTACCTTGGTCGCGACCATCATCGCTGGTTACTGCCAGACAATAGAGATGCCTGCGCTGTGGGGCTTTGATCTCTACACGACTTGTGGCTTGGGAAGTCAAATACCCGTAGAGATTCTGGGCGTTTTCTTGGCCGTTCGGAGGAAGGATTTTCACAGACTCAAGGATGTGGCCGACGGAAACGGTGCCGTTGCCTTCGAGGGCCGACTGGAGATCGCCATAACCTGCCAGTCCACACATGAGGGTGCCGTGTCCATCATGGTCATGCACTCCCCAATCTGGATCGCAAGCATGGAGGTCTGCGTCCTCCAAAATGGGGGCGAGGAGCATGTGCCCGTTGTTTGCCCCTGTGTCCAGAATACTGACCGCAACTCCTGCTCCCGGGTTGACCTCCAGCCGGTCCAGAAGGCTCTGCGCCCATGCGACCTGCTCTTCGTTACGAAGGCCAGTCAAGAACCCCGGTGTCTCCTTTGCTCGGCGAAATTCAGCCAAGCAGTCGCTTGAGGCAAGCAGCGACCCTAGTTGTTCCCGGTTGACATTGGCTAGCACCACTGTGCGTTCAGGGAACCGGAGAGAGCCCGTTTGTACCGGGATGTCTAACCGCTGTGCGGCTGCCCGAAATGTGGCTTCCACATCGGGAGCATCGCCGAGGAGCCAGATTTCACAAACGACAGGATCATTCCCCGGGAAGAGCGTTTTGTCGTCGGTCCAAAGTGCCTCTGCCAAGGCCAAGTGGATATCTTCCACACTCTCAACCAGTTCCCGATTCTTCGGCTTATCAGACTTTGGTGATTCTTCTTCCAAATACTGCCGGACCCGTTCGATGAAAAATCCTTCTGTCCCGGCAGGAAGATACACCGTTGCTTTGGTGACAGGTGCAGGCTCCACGCCATCGATCGGCGTGACGGGGGTCTCTGTTCGCACATTCAACAGGCGGATGCCCTTTTTCAGATTCTCCAAACTCTCCGTTTTCAGGTCGCAGCTGGGGGCGCTTTCGAATTCGAGGTAGGTGCCTTGCCGAGTCGGGACGGCTACGGCGGTCCGGGCCACGCGTGCTTGCTTTGCTTGCTCCCAAGCCTGCTCCAATCGCTGCCTAATGAACGAGCCATGATGGACCCGGTCACGTGGGGGGTAAGTTGGGGTACCCCTCCCCTTGCCTGTGCTTGTAAACAGTGTGGTTTCAGCAGGAGCAGCAAGGAATATATGCGTTCTTTCTTCGCTCATGCCCGTAGCGTGCTGTTGGTTTGCCCATACGCAGAGCGGCGTTCCTGAAGCATATTTTTCAGGGATGTCGCAGTGACTGACTTGCTGTCAGCCAATATGGCACTCTTTATCGCGTCATCGCAAGCCTGACCGATCTCGGCATGGCTGAGGCCTTTCGAGGCCTTGGTGAGCTCCCTGGAGGAGATTTGCTTCGGCTTGAAATTTCCCAGTCGATTGGCAATGAGGCTTTGCACTTCATCTGGTGATGGCAGCCCGTAGTAAAGGATGTCGTCAAATCGACGGAAAAGGGCTTGGTCCAATATGGCTGCATTGTTTGTAGCGGCGACGATCAAACCATCCGAGTCGTCCTGCTCAATGAGCTGGAGGAAGGTGTTCAGGACTCGGCGCATTTCTCCCACGTCATTTCCACGTCCGCGCTCTGCGCCGATGGCGTCAAATTCATCAAAAAGGTACACACCACGCTGTGCGCGGATGATGTCGAAAATTTGCCGTAGCTTGGCGCTGGTTTCTCCCATGAACTTGGTCACCAGCTTATCCATAAGAATGGTGTATAGGGGGAGCTTCAATTCGCCCGCCAGGACTGAGGCAGTCATTGTTTTACCTGTGCCAGGCGGACCGGCAAGAAGAATCTTGCGCCTGTTGGAGAGGCCGTGCTTACGCAGTTTGTCCTGCTTACGATATTCCCGGATGACCCGGTCGATGCGTTGGCGTTTCTCGTCCGCGAGGACTATATCCGCAATCCTGAATGACGGGGTCGCGGCAAGGATGAGGTCTGAAAATTCACGATTGAAGGGGATAACCTTCCGAGGGGTCGCTCTGGCCTTGTCGACCAGATCTCGGATGTCGTGAGCGGCAGCAGCGTGCCCCTGCTTGGCCTCATGCGCGGCGACCTGGAGAGCGATAGCGAAAAAACGCTCCCTGTCGTTGTCGCAATGTGACCGGATCAGCGACTTAATGTGCTCCGCAGTTGCCATGGCATGCCCCTCTACTTCGGGAACCGATATCACTGGCTGGCAAATTTCTCCAGTTGAATGTTTCCGCTTCCCTAGTGGCATGATAGCATATCCACCTTGACGGTCACGACATGGCAAAGGGCGGGCCATGGCGCGCGGCGCAGGCACCCAGTTAAATTTTCTGCCTTGCTTGTACGTGGCCTAGGTCTTGCCCACCACTTGGCCAAGGACCGCCGCCGCGGCAGGAAGGTCGAGGTTGTGCGCGGCGAAGTTTCGCGCAAGCAACCCTTCGGGAAGCAGCCAGTCCCACTTCTCCTGCTGCTTGTTGAGCACACCTGCGGCAAGCTCCTGGGGCTGCGGCAAGGGACGACGGCATAGTTCAGCCAGCACCCCGGTCAATGACGACGATCCCGATTGCTTCACCAACACGCACATACCTTCCTGCTGCGCCTCAAGGCCCCAGTACCGAAGGAGCATCGCCAAGGTGTGCAGGGCGATGTCCCCGGCCCAGGGAAAGACGCGCGCGTGGTGCTCACCTTCGACCATCAAGGACTGTGCGAGGCCGAGCCGCCGGAAGTTGGCGCGCGCCTCCTCAAGAAGCTCCTGGGCGGCCGCATCCAGAAACGGGACCGGCGCGTCCTCCAGCAGCACCTGCCGCATTTCCTTGCGCACGCCGTCGCCGACCAGAGCGCCGCCGCCCTCGAAGACCGGCGGTCGCCCACCCTTGGCTGGAGCTACGAGAATGGTCTTGCGCTCCATGTCAAGCGACTCCACCTGCCAGCGACGCCCGGCGAAAATGATGTAACTGCCTGGCTCAAGGGGACTGGTGACAGGCAACGTCCCAAGGGCCTTGCCAGCCGTCACCACCTGGAACTCCTCACCGGAGGCGAAGGCCGCGTAGAAGCTGTAGTGGCCGGTGAGCCTTTCGCCCTTGGGCGCAAGCAGCAGCAGACCCGACGAGTCCTGCATCAGCACCTCTCTGCTGCCAAGTTCGCGCAGAAGCGACGCGAAGTCCTGCTGTTCAACCCCGGCAAAGGGGCCAGTGCCGCACAGGAGCGACCAGGCCTTGGCGGCGGTGATGCCGCCGGACTGGACCACCAGCGACAGGAGCTGTTGGATCAGGGTGGAGAGATGCAGGCCGGAAATGACGGGCGGTTCGTACCAGCCCCGCACAAGCAGCCGGATCTGGGCGATGGTCTGCACCAGCCCCTCCCGCAACAGGTCAGAAGGCGGGCTGTCGGCCTTGCACTCGGTTTCGATAGCGTAGCAGAACAGGATGGCCGGCTCGCCCTTGCGCCGCCCGGACCGGCCGAGCCGTTGGCGCAGGCTGGCGACGGACGGGGCCGGTCCGAGTTGGCCGATACGCTGCACGGAGCCGATGTCGATGCCCAGCTCAAGCGTGCTGGTGCAAATGGCCGTGGCCGGGCGGTCGCCGTGCTTCAACGCGGCCTCGGTCTCTTCCCGGATCTCTCGCGAGAGGCTGCCGTGATGCGGCCAGAATTCGTTGGGAACGCGTGCGTCCTCGCACATCCTGCGCAGCATGTCCGCCAGCAGCTCGACCCGGTTGCGGCTGTTGGGGAAGACGAGATTGTTGCTGCCGCGGAACGTCTTGAAGAGATGCTGCGCGATGGCCTCAACGCAGTTCTGCCCGTCATCCTTCTCCGTATCACTGGAGAGGTCAGGCGGCCTCTCCAGGAAGCCCTTGACCAGGACGCGCAGCTCCTGGCCGCCGTCGCGGCTTACGATGGTCTGCACCGGGAGGGCCGCGTCCGGGCGCAGGTATCGCTCCGCGAGCGCCATGTCGCCGAGGGTTGCGGACAAGCCGATGCGCTGGACCCGGCGGCCGAGGGCGCGTTCGATGCGGTGCAGCAGAGATTGCAGCTGCCGGCCCCGCTCCGCACCGATGAAGGAGTGCAGTTCGTCCACCACCACGCAAAGCAGCTTGGAGAAGAGCCCGGCCAGGGCGTGCCCGCGCCCCATGAGCAAGGCCTCCAGGGACTCCGGCGTGATCAGCAGGCAGCCTTCAGGCGACTTCAGGAAGCGCTTCTTGGGGCCGCTGGAGATGTCGCCGTGCCAGGGCGTGACCGGAACCTCCAGCTGTTCGCAGAGCTGCTCCAGGCGGCCCCACTGGTCGTTGATGAGCGCAACGAGAGGAAATACCGCGATGACCAGGCTGCCCGGATTGGCCAGCATCCGCGTGAGGATCGGCAGGAACGCGGCCTCCGTTTTGCCCGAGGCCGTGGACGCGGCGATGATGATGTCCTGCTCGCCCTTCAGGATTGGGGGGATGGCCCGCTCCTGCGCGTCCCGCAGCTCGGTCCAGCCGCTGTCGTACACCCAGCGGCGGATGCGCTCGTCCAGCAGCCCGAAGCTGCCGGAGGTTGCATCAGAGCCTGAAGCTGGCGAGTTCGTCGGCATCGCTTTCTCCGCCCGCACCGGCCTCCTGCTCGGCGGCCGCGCCGTTGTCCTGCTCCACGGCGACCTGGCCCAGTAAATCCCGCCAGTCGACGCCCGGATTCTGCTCCAGCACGGCCAACAGGTTGATGAAGGCCGTGATGGTGTTGCGCGGCGTGCGGAAGTAGGCCTCCCCGATGCGTTTGTGGCAGTGCTCCATGAAGGCAGGCAGCGCCGTGTCCGGCAGCAGATACCTTTCCGGTTCACCACCGGCGAAGACGTGGCGGAGCTTCTGGAGCAGCACCAGCAGTTCCTCCTGCGACAGGCTGGCGAGCCGCAGCACGGGACCGGAATAGTCCACCAGCCCGTCCCGGGCGAAGGCGTTTTCCGCCAGGCGTGACTGCAGCGCCGAGTAGCTATAGAGCCCGCGCCGTGTGTCCAGGAGGAATTCCGGCGTCCCGCCGAGTAGGATGCCCAGTCCCTCCGCGCCTCCCTGCAAAGCGTCGTTCAGGATGCGCAGGATTTGCTCGTAGTTGGCGTTCCTGGCCTGGGAATTCTGGAGCTTGTAAAGGTTCACCATCTCGTCCAGGCAGACGAGCAGCCCGGAATATCCGGCCAGCCGGACAAACCGGGCCATGAGCTTCAACTGGTCGTAGAAGGAGGCGTCGTCGACGATGGTGCGCACGCCGAGCGCGCCGCGGGCATCGGTCCTGGTGGAGAACTCGCCGCGCAGCCAGCGGATGGCGTCGGCCTTGAGCTGCTCGTTGCCGGACTCGAAACCCTTCCAATAGGCGGCGATGACGTTCGCGAAGTCGTAGCCGTTGACCATCTCGGACAGTTGGTCGAGCTTGGCGTAGATGCGCTCTTCGGGGTTGCCGCCGTTGGTCCTGGCCTCGGTCATGGCCCCGGAGACGAATTTCTCCACCACGCCCGCCAAACCGCCGCCGTCCGGACGCGTTCTCGTGGCAAGGTTCTTCATGAGTTCCGCATAGAGCGAGCGGGCCTGGCCGCCCGTGGCGTGCAGCCGCCTGTCGGGGCTCAGGTCGGCGTTCGCCGTAACCAGCTTCTTCTCCATGCCCATGGTTCGCACGAGGTTCAGGAAGAAGGTCTTGCCCGAGCCGTACTCACCCACGACGACGCGGAAGGTGGCGCTGCCATCGGCGATGCGTCCGATGTCGTCGAGCAGCGAGGCGACCTCGCGCGCGCGTCCCACCTGCACGAGGTGAAGGCCCGTCCTGGGGACGACGCCTGCGCGCAGCGACTGAACTACGGCATCCCTGTCCTTGGCCCGAATCGCACTCATTGCACCGCTCCTTCCTTGGCTTCGGCATTGATTTCCACCGGGTCTTCGCCTTCGCAGAACGGGGCGTCAAAGGCGTCGAGGGCAGCCTCGTTCAGCCGCTCCAGCGTTCCGTCCAGCATCAGCCCGCGCTCCAGGGCGATCTCCTCAAGCTCGGCGCGGGTCCAGGAGTCGCGGCCGGAGAGCACCCGCCAGAAGGACGAGTGGGCCGCATCCAGTCCCAGGAACGTCTCTTCCTGTACCTGTGCGTCATCCGGCTCGTCTGGTGCCTCGGACTCGGGTGACGGGGCAGGCTCCTCGCTGGCGAACACCGCTTCCAAGATGGCTGCGGCACGCTCGCTTTCCTCTTGCAGGGCCGCCACCTTGGCCATGTCCAGCGTGAAGCCGCAGACGCTTGCGGGGGCAGACGGAGCCGAAGATTCGGGCGGGATGGCGAAGCCGGACGCCGCCTGGGCCGGGCGCACCGCCACCGGCGCGTCCGTCACCCCATGGCCCGCCGTAGGAGCAGCGTGCAGCGTGCTGTACAGAACGCCTGCCTCAAGGCCGAGACTCTTGTAGAGCTTCTCCAGCGCCCGCACTTCCTTGGCATCGAGCACGCCGTCCGCCAGGGCCACAAGCGCGAGAAACCGGGCAAGAGACTCCTTTTCCGCTCCGGATAGTCCGTCAAGGCGCTTGTTCAGTCCACTCACGCCCGGACGCACCTCAAGCAGCCAGGCCACATGCGCCGTTAGGCGGATGCGCTCGGCCGCGTTCAAGCCATGCCAATTTTGAGCCTGGGTCGCCAGCAGGGTCCGCTCGTTGTCGCAGATGACGCCGTCCGCCGCCGCGACCGAAGCCGCGATGCGCATGGCGAAGGCCGCGGCGTGGTAGTGCTTGGTGATTGGTCCGCTGCCCGCATCGTTGTGAAAAAGTACTACCGGGGCGTCTGTTTCAGGAAGGGCGCCGCCGTGGCGAGTGTCAGGTTCGAACCCTATGGAGCCTTCTTCCAATCTGGCAAGCAGGGCTGAAAAGCGTGCCTTCGTGAGTTGCCGCCACGGCGGCAGGGTGCGAAACACGTCGGAAAAGGCGCGCACCAAAGGCTGTCCCGCCTGCTGCGCCTCCGTGTGCAGGGAATTCAGGTGCGCCGCAGCCTTCTCCGGCCAGGCGGCAAACGGCAGTTCGGCCAGTGCGTCCGCAGAGTTCTCTAGGTCGGACGAGCGCCCGAGCAAGCGGCTGTAGCTGTCGAGCGCCGCCATACATTCATCGGCGATAGCCTGGAGCTGCTTTGTCGGCGCGCTCAACACGGACACGTCCGGGAGATCGACATGCAGGGAAGCTGTTCCGCCCGTTCCGTGGAAAGATGGGCTGGCGAACCGGTGCACGATCTTGAGGCGGGTCTTGTTCTCCGACAGGACCATGCCCTGGCCATGCCGCTTTGCATAGGCTTGTGAAAACAGGAGCTGAAACTCAGACGGGCAGCGCTGGGCCGGCGTCCGGAGCCGGATGTTTGGGTCCGAGCGAAGCCACGCAAAGGCCCAGTCGGCCGGGATGGGGCGCTTCTCCGCCACCATGCGGCCCAGACCGATTTTCAGCGGAGCCGAGAGGCCAAAGATGCCGGCCACAACCGTGGGTGCTGCGGCTTGTGTCTCCTGGGCCGCCGCGGCGAAGCACGACAGGGCGTCCAGCAGGGAGGAGGCATAGCTTCGGAAGGAGTGGTTGCCGCCGTATACGTCCAGCAGGCGGCGGACCTCAGCCTCAATGGCCGGGAATTCCGAGCGGAGCGACGGATCGCGTTCCGCGTCATGGAAAACGCGGCGCTCCAAACCGTAGAAGAAGAGGAATACGTAGCCAGTGTCCGCTTCGGGCGCTTGGCGCCCGCCTTCCAACCATTGAAGGTATGCCCCTCGGGCTTCAGGCGAGGCCTCGCTGTAGGATGGCCAGTAGGGCAGCCGACTTTCACCCAGCCATATATCGCTCAAGCGGGCTGACAGCTTGGGATCCACCAGCGCAGGCTCCGGTTTCCAGTCTGTTCCCACCCCGCACAGGCCGGATCCCAGGTAGAGCATGCCGCCGGGAATGATCCTGCCTGCGACCTCGACGGTCTCATTGGCGGGTATCCATCTCGACTGCCCGGGCTGCGCCGCTGCGCGCGACTGCGGGATTGGCTGGCGGTAGGGCTCGGCGACAGGCGAAAACTGGAACGTTGGTTCAACGGCGGCCGCCTCTTGGGCAACTGCCGTGGCGGTCGCCCGTTTGGCGAGGAGGCCGGAAATTGTTTGAAACAGCCACCGCAAGATGAAGAAGGTTGCCGTAAAGGCCCAGACGACAAGCTGGACAACCAACGCGACGAGTCCTGCAACTGCCTGCGCGTCCCGTTTGGTGAACGATTTGCGTCGCGCCATGGAGTCTCCTTCTCACTGAGGGAATTCATCACTTTCCCACATGACCTCTTCTGCTCTGGCGAAAAGTGATATCCATATTCCTCTCACGTTGCCAATCAGTTTTTATCAATGAGTTGGTTAGAGATGATGGTCTCGACCTGAACCTGAAGCATCCACCAGGAAAGCCAAAGGGGGCCTTGTGGCCCCCTTCTCGTACAGCGTTTATCGTTAGAGCAGCACGCTGTTGCTCTGTATGGATCGAGTCGTTCAGGGCAGCGCCGATGCCGTATGCGCCGCAGTCCGCAGTCTGCTCAAGAATGCAGCCGTTTGTGGCTGCTTTGTTCAGAAAAAATGTCCGTAAAAATCCTTGAAGCACGGTGTGTTACTTGCCAAATTCCTTGACTCGCCCCACAAATAAAGATATAGATGTGGGGATTTTAAGTCCCTTGCGTATGCCAGTTTCGCCATCCGGGCGGGCGGGCTCTGTCCTACATGCTGCCTGGGCTGCGCGTCAATGAATGCGGGCTACAGCTCGCCGAACTGGCGCAGGTAGTTGGCGTACAGCCGGGGCGACAGCCGCGAGAAGCGGTCGAAGTCCGACACCCACTCCAGCCCCGGCACGATGGCCCGCACCGCCGGGATGCCCAGATCCTTGCGCGTCAGGTCCGCGTACACCGGCGGGTACCCGTTGGCCAAAAGCAGCTCTTCCAGCACCATCAGGTCGCCCTCGGCGCTGCCGGTGGAGAAGTCGGGCAGCTCCTCCAGCCTGCGCACGGGCAGGCCCTCCGGGGCCTTCTGCGTGGCCGGGCCGGGGAAGGGGTAGGGAATCTCCGTCATGGCCGAGACGGCCGCGCGCGGGCCGGAGAGCCCGGCGCCCATGCCCTTGTTCACGTCGCCGTGGCGGCCGGTGACGATGGCCTTGTAGCAGGGCACCCCGAACTCCGGCGTGCAGTCCATGAACCACACGTGCATGTTGCAGTCCTCGTAGTCGCGCAGAAGCCTGGCCACGCGCTCGTCGGCGGCCTCCAGGCGGAAGCAGCGGGAGAGGTCGAAGGGCGTCACTGCCTCGGCGTCGCGCTCGATGACCTCGCCCAGGGCGTGGACCTTGGCCTCCTCCATGGTGTTGCCCGAGGCCAGCCCCGTGGAGCCCAGCGCGCTGAACAGGCTCTGCTCCTCCAGGTTGGCGAAGAGATACACGAACTGCACCGGCACCAGGCAGGGCCGCAGGCCGCCCTCGAAGCGCTCCTGGGCGGGCATCCAGTGGATGGTCTGGCCGGTGTAGGGCACCTCCAGGCGCACGCGGTCCATGTCCAGGGTGCGGGCGCTGGCGGAAACCTCGGCCAGGCTGCCGCGGGTGATGGGGCAGTCGCTGGCCAGGCCCATGACGCCCCGCGCGCCCATGCTGGCGTAGGAGGACACGCGCTCGGCCACCTCCATGCTGTAGGAGGCCCGGGCCGACTCCATGTCCAGCCCACGGCCGTAGCTGGTCTGCATGCCGGAGAGGCTGTAGGCCATGGCCCCGCTCTTCACCGTCACGTCCACCAGCCACATGCGCAAGAGGGCCACGGGCGAGAGGGAGGCCTTGTGGGCCATCTCCGGCCCCAGGAACACGTTCTTGGCCTCCAGGCGCTCAATGGCGTGGGCGTAGGTCTCGGTGGCCGGGCGGCGGGCCTTGGCCGGGGGCAGCTTGCCCGCCAGGCGGGCGCGCACCTGCGCGGCGGTGACGGCCGGGCCTTTCGGGAGCGCGTCCTTCGCATAGGGCGCCTCCAGGCCGATTTCTCCGGGCGCGGCCAGGGCCTCGTGGGCCACGATGTTCAGCTGCATGCGCATGGTCCAGGCGTTGTGCAGGGGCTGGTCCGCAAGCCGGTGCGAGCGGATGTGCACCGCCGGGGTGTGGCGGGCAAGCTCGGCGGCGTCCAGTTCCTCCATGCGCGGCAAAAGATGCGCGAAGCGTTCGTGCCCCAGGCAGGCCTCGAAAAGCAGGGCCCCAAGCACCGGTTCGGTGATGGTCGTTCCCTGGCGCACCTCCTCCATGAGCTTCTCCACCTTCCTGGTGCGGTGCTCGCCCAGCTTGAAGAGCAGGTGCTGGTGCATGAAGTCGTCCAGGGGGGTCTGGCGCAGGTGTTCCAGCATTTCGGAGAAGCTCAGGTTCGGGCCGGGGTGGGCGGCGAAGCAGCCGACGCCGGAAAGGGTGTCCATGAGGCGGAGTTCGTAGCGCATTGGGGCTCCAAAAGGGGGCGGATTGGGTATCAGACGAAAAGAGGCGGACATCCCCGCCTGAGCGGGGACTGTAGGCCATAGGCCGGCCGGGCGCAAGGCGGGGCGGGAAGAATCAGGAACACCCCGGCGGGTCTTCCGGCAGGGGCCAGGTCATCACGCGGTTGCGGCCGCAGAGCTTGGCCCGGTACAGGGCCTTGTCGGCCTTCTCGATCATGTCCTCCAGCACGCTGGCGCCGAACTGGGGCTCCTCGGAGTACTCGGACACGCCGATGCTGACCGTGTTGTTCAACGTCACCTGGCCGAGCTTGAGCGGGGCCGCGGCAACGGCCTGGCGGATGCGCTCGGCCAGGGTGCGGGCCTCCTGCAGGGAGGCGTTGGGCGCCAGCACCAGGAATTCCTCGCCCCCGTAGCGGGCCGCCATGTCCGACTCGCGGATGGCCGAGGTGATGCACCCGGCGATGTGGACGAGGTACTTGTCGCCCACGGGGTGGCCGTAGGTGTCGTTCACGTTCTTGAAGTGGTCGATGTCGATCATCAGGCAGGAGCAGGGCTTGCCCGCGCGTATGGCCACGCCCAGCAGGCGGTAGCCCTCGGCCATGAGGTGCCTGCGGTTGTACATGCCGGTCAACTGGTCCGTGCGCGAGGTGGTCTGGATGGTCTGGATGTGCTCCAGCAACGTGGTGGACATGCGGTTGAAGGCGCGCACCAGCTGCTTGAACTCCATGGGCGCGTCCCGGGTGGCGGCGGGGTCGATGATGTGCCCGTACTCGCCGTCCTGGATCTTTTCCGCGCCCTGCACCAGCAGGCGCAGGGGGTCCAGGATGGTGCGGGCGATGGTGTGGCCGATGATGGCGGAGAAAACCACAGCCAGGGCCAGGCAGATGATCAGCAGCCACTCCAGGCTGAAAGGCAGGCCGTCGAGGTGCGAGGCCAGCCAGTACAGCGACAGGGGCAGCACCGGCAGCAGCAGCATAAGCGCGCTGAACAGCCGCAGAAGCCCAATCACTCCCAGGCCTTTCAGGCGCAGGGGGGGCAGCTGGTCTTGCGGGTGCGCCACGGCAGTTCACCTCAGGTCACACGGTTGTGGTCCGCGATACGTGTATACCGGTTCCCCGGAGGTCGCGCAACCTTTCCGCGCGGAAAGCGCGGCAAAACGCCGGGAACTACGTGTTTTCCCCCGTGGTCCGGCGCGACTTGAACTCGCGCAGGTTCCTCCTGATGTGTTCGGCCGCGAGGGCGGCCTTGTCGCCCTGGCCCGTGTAGGAGACGCTTTCGCCCCCGGCGATGGCCATGGTGAGCACCCTGCCCGAGAGCTCCACCGCGCTGATGTCGGCGTAGTACACGTCGCGGGTGCCGGCGTCCTCGGTCTGGTAGGCCACGGGAGAGTAGCCCTTGAGCGGAAAGATGCGCCCCTTGCGGCTGGCGATGACCACGAAGTCCTCCTTGGGGGCCATCACGGTGAAGGAGGCCTCGGCCTTCAGATCCCGGAGCATCCAGTGGGCGATCTGCCCGCCGACCTCGCTGAAGGGATAGTGGGGCTGGCTCTTGTCGATGCCGCAGGCGCGCAGGCACTCGGCCTCCAGGTTCTCCAGCACGTCTTCCTGGAAGGCCTTGTGGTTGTCCTTCACCAGGAAGGCGCCGTAGACATCGAGCCCGAGGGGGATGAGCAGGAACACGAAGCCGGAGAGCCCGCCGGAAAAAATGGTGATGAGGATGAGCGTGAGCAGATAGGCCATGACCTTGGTCTTGGGATTGGAGCAGAAGATGATGGGCAGCGATTCGCGCGGGTCCATTGTCCATCCGTAGGCAATGCCAGGGGAAATGGCAAGCTTGCGACGCCTGGCCTGGCGGCGGGCGCCTCAGCCCAGCAGGTGCAGGGCGAAGGAGGTGGACAGCAGGCCTTGCAGCTCCGCCACCAGCTTGAAGGCGGCGCGCAGACGCTCGGCCTCCAGACGGCCCAGCTCGTCCGGCCGCACAAGGTTGTCCGGCTCGCGCCCCTCTCGGATGGCCTTGGCCTGGGCGCGCATGCGCAGGGTCTGCAGCAGGGAGCAGGCCTCGCGCAGGCCCTCGGCCAGGGGCCGTTCCAGCACGCCCGCGCGGGCCAGGGCGTCCAGGCGCTCCAGGGTGCCGGTTTCGGCCAGGCCGTGCAGCAGGGCCAGGGCCTTGGCCCCCTGGGTGACGGGAAACACCCCGCCGCGCTTGATGTCCACGCTGCCCCGGCCCCCGGCGTCCTTCTTGAGGCTCAGGCCGCCGAAGAGCCCAAGGGGCGGGGCGAAGCGCGCGGCCTCCCTGGCGATGCACTTGAGCAAAAGCGCCCCGTCCCGGAAGCGCGCGGCCAGCTCCGTCCGCAGGCGCGCGCCCAGCTCCGGGTCCGGGCCGGACTCCCTGGCGAAGCCGGGGGGCGCGGGCAGGGGCCGCAGGTCGGAGAGGAGCGAGGCCGTGACCACGCTGTCCGCGTCGGGCCGCTCGGCAGCGGCGTCGGCCAGGTCCAGCCAGGCCTCCCGGCTGCGCCGCCAGTCGGGGTTGTCCAGCATGATGCGCCTGGGGCAGGGCGGGAAGCCCAGGCCCAGCAGGATGCGCGTCAGCTCCGCGCCGAATTCCGCGAACCACTGCGCCGCGCCCGCGCGGTTCTCCAGGTGCGCCCCGCCGGACATGAGCTCGAAGACCAGGGCCAGGTCCTGGTCCGTGGCCAGGTACTGCTCCCTGCGCGCCTGGCTGCCCAGCACGCACACGCTGTGCGCCGCCGGGGCGGGGCCGCGCTCGCGCTCCATGCGCGCCAGGGCCAGGCCCCAGGCGCGGGACATGATGCGGTCGTGCATCTCGCTGATGAGCCGGCCCACGGCCTCGGAGCCGATGCCCTCGGCCACGGAGCGCTCGGCCAGGCGGCGCAGCCGGCCGAAGGCCCGGGCCAGGCCCGGCTCGTCCGCGGCGGTGTTGATTTCCGCCGCCAGGGCCAGCGGGCTCTCGCCGCGAGCGGCCAGCATGTCGCCTTCGCCGAGGAGCCCCCTGGGGCTTCCCTCGCCGTCCAGCAGCACCAGCCTGCGCACCCCGTGGCGCACCATGCGCGAAAAGGCCTCGATGAGCAGGTCGCCGGGCCGCACGGTGACCAGCGGCGCGCTCATGACGCGCTCCACCGGCAGGGTTTCGGCGTCTTCCCCGGCGGCCACCACGCGCACCAGCACGTCGCGCTCGGTGAGGATGCCCAGGGCCCCTTCCGGCAGCTTCACCAGGGCGGCGGTGGCCCCGGCCCTGGCCATGGCGCGCGCGGCTTCGGCCACGCTGGCGGCGGCCTCCACGAAGACCGGGGCCGGGCAGGAGACGTCGCCGGCGGTGAGGCGCAGGAAGGGATCGGGCAACTGGGCCGCAGTGGGCTCGGCCGCAGTGGGCTCGGCAGGGCAGGCTGTGGCCGGGGCGGTGTCGGGAGCGTCTGGCATGGGGCGCGTCCTCCGGGGTGCGTGGCCCGGCATGGGGCTCCCCCCGCCCAGCAATCGCCGCGGCGGGGGGAGCTGTTGTCTCGGCGGGCGCTATTCCACGGTCACGCCCAGGTAGTTGCGGACCTTCTGCTCGGCATAGCGCGCTTCGGCCGCTTCGTCACGCTTCATCATGGAGCCGATCCAGCCGGCCACGAAGGAGCCGGTGATGGAGATGAGGGCCGGGTTCTTGAGCGGGAACACCGCGGCCGGGTTCTTCAGGATGTCCACCCACACCGTGGGGCTGATGATGATGAGGGCCACGGCCAGGGTGGTGCCGGTGACGATGGAGCACACCGCGCCGAAGGTGCTGAAGCCCCGCCAGGTGATGGACAGGAGCAGGGCCGGGAAGTTGGCGCTGGCGGCGATGGCGAAGGCCAGGCCCACCATGAAGGCCACGTTCTGCCCCTTGAAGGCCAGGCCAAGGACCACCGCGAGCACGCCGAGGGCCAGGGTGGCGGCCTTGGCCACGCGCACTTCCTCCTGCTCGTTGGCGCGGCCGCCCCGGAACACGTTCACGTAGAGGTCGTGGGACAGGGTGGTGGCCCCGGCAAGGGTCAGGCCCGCCACCACGGCCAGGATGGTGGCGAAGGCCACGGCCGCGATGAAGCCCAGGAACATGGTGCCGCCGGTGACCTCGGCCAAAAGCAGGGCCGCCATGTTGCCGCCCTTGTCCATGCCGGTGATGACGTCCTGGCCCACGAGCACCATGGCCCCGAAGCCGATGATGAAGGTGAGGATGTAGAAGAAGGCGATGAAGCCGGTGGCCACGAACACGCTCTTCCGGGCCGCCTTGGCGTCGGGCACGGTGTAGAAGCGCATGAGGATGTGCGGCAGGCCGGCGGTGCCGAACATGAGGGCCAGGCCGAGGGACACGGCGTCCCAGGGGTTGGCCACAAGGCCGCCGGGGGCGAGCACCTTGTCGCCATACTTGGCCTGGGCCGCGGCGAAGAGGCTCACCGGGTTCATGCCGAACTTGGAAAGCACCATGAGCACGAGCACCGTGGCCCCGCCCAAAAGCAGCACGGCCTTGATGATCTGCACCCAGGTGGTGGCCAGCATGCCGCCGAAGAGCACGTAGGCGATCATCACCGCGCCCACGAACACGATGGCCACCTCGTACGGCAGGCCGAACATCATCTTGATGAGCGAGCCCGAGCCCACCATCTGCGCGATGAGGTAGAAGCACACGGTCATGAGCGAGCCGACGCTTGCCGCGATGCGGATGGGCTTCTGGCTCAGGCGGTAGGCCACCACGTCGGCGAAGGTGTACTTGCCCAGGTTGCGCAGGGGTTCTGCGATGAGGAACATGATGAGCGGCCAGCCCACCAGAAAGCCGATGGAGTAGATGAGGCCGTCATAGCCCTTCAGCGACACGAGGCCCGCGATGCCCAAAAAGCTCGCCGCGCTCATGTAGTCGCCCGCCAGGGCCAGACCGTTCTGGAAGCCGGAGATGCCGCCGCCGGCGGTGTAGAATTCCGCCGTGGTCTTGGTGCGCTTGGCCGCGAAGTAGGTGATGCCCATGGTCACCGAGATGAACACGAAGAAGAACAGGATGCTGGTGAGGTTGGGCTGCCCGATGGTGGTGGTGAACTGGTCCATTATTCGCTCCTTTTGAGACCCTGGCGGATCTGGCTCACTGCGCCGTCGTACTTGTCGTTGGCCCAGAACACGTAGACGCCGGTGAGGCCCCAGGCCAGCAGGATGACGAAGAGGCCCACCGGGATGCCCACCGAGAGCCCTTCCGAAAGCATGGCCGAGAGCAGCGCCTTGTTGAAGGCCAGGACCAGGATGAAGCCGAAGTACGCCCCCAGCATGACGATCGTCAGGATGGCGGAGATGGCGCCCTTGCTGGCCACCAGGCTCCGGAACTCCGGCGAGTCGATGATTGTCTGCGCGTCTTTCTTCATGTCGCTTCCTCCTGATTGAACGTTGGTGGCGGGATTCATCCCGGACCCCCTCTCGCGTCCGGGCTTCCGCGCCCTGCGTGAGGCAAGCTGTAAAGGGCTTTTTGCCCGCATTGACAGCCTCTTTCGCCAAACGGCGGGTTTCAGGCGGTGAGCAACCATTTGCGCCGGTTGAACATTCACCCGCGATTTTCCGCCGTTCGCCGCCGGCGAGCGGCAGGGGCCGCGGTGAGCGGCAAAACGGCGGGGTCTCTCCCCGCAGAGTCTTCCTGGCGATGGCGGCCACCGGCTCCGGCAGGATTCTTGCTTTAAGCTCCGGGCAGAAACATCCGATGGAGCGCGCATGAACGTCCTTGTGCTGAACCTCACCCGCCTGGGCGACCTCCTCCAGTCCCAGCCCGCCATAAGCGGATTGGCGGCCGACGGGCACCGCGTGGGCCTCGTCTGCCTGGACAACTTCGCCCCGGCGGCGGAGCTCATGCGCGACGTGGACGCCCTGTTCGCCCTGCGCGGCGGGCGGCTGCTGGCGCGGCTGCAGGCCGA
This sequence comes from Desulfovibrio sp., assembly GCA_016218665.1. Taxonomy (GTDB): domain Bacteria; phylum Desulfobacterota; class Desulfovibrionia; order Desulfovibrionales; family Desulfovibrionaceae; genus Humidesulfovibrio. Next base: position 72,104 of record JACRDI010000009.1, read on the forward strand.
CTGGCGCGGCGCACTGGCAAGCCACCGGGAACTCTTCGACGCCGTGCGCGCGGAGTTCCCTCCGGATGTCGTCATCAATCTGACGCCTTCGCAGCCGGCGCGGCTGCTGGCCATGACCCTGGCCATGACCAGGGGCGAGGACGGGGCGGCGGAGCGGACGCGGGGCTTCGTCATGGACGAGCTCGGCTTCAACGCCGATTCCAGCCTCTGGGCGGCCTTCCTGCAGCAGGCCGGGGTGTCGCGCGGGGCCAGCCCCTTCAATGTGGTGGACATGTTCCGGCGCATCGCCGGGGTGCGGACGGAGCTGCCCGCCGGCGCCTCGCCTTTGCGCGGGCCCACGGACGGGGAGCGGGCGGCCGCGCGGGAGCGGCTGCTGTCGCTTGTGCCCCGGGCCCCGGAAAAGGGCTTCGTGGCCCTGCAGCTGGGCGCCAGCGAGGACCGCCGCCGCTGGCCGGTGGAATATTTCGCCCAGGCGGCGCAAGGGCTTGTCCAGGCGGGCTACGCGCCGGTGCTGGTGGGCTCCCCGTCCGAGAGACCCCTGGCCGAGCGCCTGAAGGCCGCGTGCCCGGCCCCGGTCGCCGAATCCGTCGCCGACCTCGTGGGGGGCACGAATCTGCGCGAGCTGGCCTCGGCCTTGTGCAACTGCTCGCTGCTCATCACCAACGACACCGGCACCCTGCACCTGGCCGCGGGCCTGGGCGTGCCGTGTCTGGCGATCTTTCTCTGCACGGCCCAGCCCTGGGACACCGGCCCCATGCTGCCCGGCAGCGTGAACCTGGAGCCGGACTGCCGGACCGCCGAGGGGCCATGCCACCCCTGCGCCTTCGGCGCGGCCTGCCCCAACGATCTGGCCTGCCGCCGCGCGGTGGAGCCCGCGGGCGTGCTGAACATGGCCCTGGCCATGCTCGCGGGCGATGATCCGGCGGGCGTTGCCGTGCCGGGAGCCCGCGTCTGGCGCACGGTGCGCGGAGCGGATGGCCTGCTGGACCTGGAAAGCCTTTCCGGCCACGAGGGCGAGGACCGCACCCGGTTCATCCGCCTGCAACGCGCCCTGTACCGTCCATATCTTGACGGCGAGCCCCTGCCCAAGGCCGCGGCTCCGGCCGGGCTTTCGCCCGAGGTTTCGGCCGCGCTTGCCCGCACGGTGGACGAGGCCGTGGGACTGCTTGTCCTGCTGCAGCGCCAGGGGGAAATTCTGGCCCGTGAGCCCCTGCCCGCCATGAAGACCAAGTTCCTGGCCACCTGGCAGCGGGTGCGCGGCGCGCTGGAGGGGCAGGAACGCCTGGCCCTGCTGGCGTCCCTGTGGACCTTCGAAGCCGAGCGGCCCGGTCTCGATTTGGCGGGAATTCTTGCCCTGGCAAGGCGTTATGCCGAGATTTTGGGAAAAATCCGCCAATCTGTCGCGGGTGGTACGTGATTTGCAAAAGTGGCGTAGGCAGAAAAAAACACCCGCCGGGCCAAGGGCCTGCGGAAGACCACCCAAGGAGGGGAGCATATGATTCTCATCGATGGACGCAAACACGACATGGACGTGACCGACTTTCAGAACCTCGACCAGGTTTTCGTCAAGGTCATGGAGGACGGGGCCCTGTCTGACCGCGTGGTGACGGATGTGTACGTCAACGAGAAGCCCTTCTCCGAGATCTATCCCCACCAGGCCGAGGACATCGACCTGCGCGACGTGCAGAGCGTGGACATCCGCACCCTGGGCGTGGGCGAGGTCGCGGTGGAGATCACCCGCGAGCTCTACAAGGTAGTGTCCCTCATGGGCGAGGGCGCCAGCCGCGTGGCCGAGCTGTTCCGCAACGCCGACGACGCCGAGGCCCTGGAGACCTATCAGGACCTGCTGGACGTGACCCGCGACTTCATCAGCATGGTCAGCGTGCTGCGCGGCGAGTTCGCCCTGAAGGACCACAAGGAGTTCCTGGAGGCCAGCGACCAGCTCTCCGGCCTGTTCTCCGAAATGACCGACGTGCTGGCCAACGAGGACTGGATCCTGCTGGCCGACCTGCTGGAATACGAGTTCCTGCCCGCGGTCAACCGCTGGAAGAAGGTCGTCGCGCTCCTGCGCGAGGACGTCCGGACCTCCGGGAAGGCCTAGCCATGCACCCGGCGTTCCTCCTGCTGGACAAGGCCCTGGAGTTGGGGCGCCAGGAACTGGCGCACCTGGCCGCAGGCGAGGTGGAACAGGCCGAGGCCCTGGCCTTCGGGCGCGACTCCATCATCTCCGAGGCGCTGTCTGAGGACAGCCTGGCCAGCCCGGTCGACCAGAGCCTGGACGAACTGCTGGCGAAGCTGATTGAGTTGAAGGAACTGCAGGCCCGGATCATCAACGAGGCCGACAGGCTCAAACAGGACATCAGCCTGAAGCTGCGCCGGGCCGACCAGGAGGGCAAGCGCCACGCCGGCTACGGCCGCGCCACGCGGCCCACCCCGCTCCAGCAGAGCCGCTTCATCAGCCAGAGCAGCTAGAGCGCACGACTCACGATTTCGCGCAGGCGGTCCCCTTCGGGCGGGCCGCCTGTTTCTTTTCGTGCTCCGCCCGCTCCCCGCAGAACACGATCCTGCCCGCCTCCAGGACGAGCACCCGGTTCACCTGTTCCGGCAGGTCGCGCAGATGGTGCGTCACCATCACCAGCGGCACCCCGGCCTGGGCCAGGCGCGAAAAGAGCCCCCGCGCGGCCCTGCGCGCCCTGGGGTCCAGTCCGGCCATGGGCTCGTCGAGCAGGAGCAGGGCCGGATTTCCGGCCAGGGCGCGGGCCAGCATCACCCTGCGCAGCTGCCCGCGCGAGAGCGTCTGGATACGCCTGCGCGCCAGGGCCCGCAGCCCGAAGAAGTCCATGAGCCGGTCCGCCCGCGCCCGCAGCTCCGGCCCGGCCTCGGCGTACAGACCGATGCTGCCGAAGCCGCCGGACCAGACCACCTCGCGCACGGCGAGGTTCCAGCCGTAGTCGCGGTCCAGAGCGGCCCCCACCCGGCCGATGCGCCTGCGCGCCTCGTCCAGGGTCTCGCCATCGCCCGCGAAGCCGTACTCCACGCGGCCCGGCGGGCCGGAGAGGGCCGAGGGCCACACCTCGCCCGCCAGCAGGGAGAGCAGGGTGGTCTTGCCCGCGCCGTTGGCCCCCAGCACCGCCCAGTGCTCGCCGGGCAGAATGGTCCAGTCGATGCCGGAGAGCAGCGTCCCGCCCTCCGCCACCACGTCCGCGCCGGAGATGCGCGCCAGGAAATCCGCCGGCAGGGCAGGGGGGGCGAAGGGCAGGGCGGCGTCCGCCGGGCCGGCGCCGGGCAATCCGGCGGATACGGCCGCCTCCAGCCGTGCCAGCACCGCGTCCGGGGGGCCGTCCGTCACGATGCGCCCGCCCTCCATGGCCACGGCGCGGGTGAGGCAGGCGGGCAGTTCGCTCCGCTCCGCCGTCCGGTGGCTGCAAAAGATCATGGCCAGGCGCGGGCGGGCCTCGGCCGTGCTGTCCAAGGCGGCCAGGAAGGCCGCACGGGCCGGGGCGTCCAGCCCTTCCAGGCACTCGTCCAGGAAGAGCGCGTCCGGCCCGCAGGCCAGGGCCCGGGCCAGCAGCACCGCGCGGGCCTGACCGGTGGAGAGCTTCGCCATCCGCAAGTCCGCGAGCTGCGAGAGCCCCAGGGCCTCCATGGCGCGCAGGGCGGCCGCGCGTTCCTCCGGCCTGGGCGCGGCGTAGAGCAGGGGCGTGTCGGAGAAGCCCGTGATGACCGCGTCCAGAGCGGTGATGGGCCATTCGTTGCGGGCGTAGAGGTCCTGCATGTCGCCGGAGACCATGGCCAGCCGCTGGCGCAGGCCCAGCGCCGTGGCCTGCGGGCCGCCCGCGCCGGGCAGGTCGTAGGTGCGGATGTCCTCCGGCTTCCTGCCGGGCTCCAGGTCCGGCCCGATGTCGCCGCGCAGCAGCTTCAGCAGGGTGGTCTTGCCCGCGCCGTTCGGGCCCAGCAGCGCCACGCGTTCGCCCGGCCGCAGGCTCATGTCCACGCCGTCCAGCAGCTTCGCTTCCCCGCGCGTGACGCTGGCCCCGCGCAGGCGCACCAGCGGCGCTTCCGTCATGTCTTTTCCCTCTTCGTGCTTGCCGCTCATGCGCCCTCCGGGGCGCATCATGCCCACTGGTGCGGCGGACCGCAAGACCGGCCTTGCCAGCCGCCCGGCTTCGGGCTACCGCAGGGAGCATGAGCCAAGATTTGTCAGCGTCCCGCATCCCCGTGGCCCTGCTGCGCCAGGAGAATCACGCCCGCGAGCCCTTGCAGGCGGCCGTGGAGCGGCTGTTCCGCGCCTGCGGGGCGGATTTCGCGCCGGGAACGCGCGTGCTGGTGAAGCCCAACCTCGTGTCCAGCGGGAACGCGCGGCTCTCCTGCACCCATGCGGAGACCGTGCGGGCCGTGTGCGCGCATCTGCTGGACTGCGGGGCGCGGGTGCGCGTGGCCGACTCCCCGGCCTTCGGCAGCGCGGAGCGCGTGGCCCGCGCCTGCGGCATGGACGAGGCCCTGCGCGGGCTCGGCCTGCGCGTGGCGAGCCTGGGCCGGCCGGAGCCGCTGGCCCTTTCCCGCGGCGGGAGCATCGGCGTCTCGCGCACGGCCCTGGAGGCCGACCGCATCATCAGCGTGGCGCGGCTCAAGGCCCACGGCCAGTTCCGCGTCACGGCCGGGGTCAAGAACCTCTTCGGCTGCGTGTGCGGCTGCCGCAAGGCCCTGGCCCACATGCGCCTGGGCGAGACTCCCGGAGCCATGGAATCCATGGTGCTCGATGTCATGGCCGCCCTGCCGCCGGCGCTCGCGCTGGTGGACGGCATCGTGGCCATGCACCGGGGCGGGCCCGTGCGCGGCGAGCCCTTCCGCCTGGGCCTGCTTGGGGCGTCGGCCGTTCCAATGGCCCTCGACACCGTGCTTTTCTCGCTGCTCGGCCAGACGCCCGGTACCGTGCCCCTCTGGGCCGCGGCCCTCTCGCGCGGGATTCAGGGGGCGGACCCGGCCAGCGCGGCATTTCCCCTGGACGCGCCGGGGGACTTCGACGCCGCAGGCTTCGTCATCCAGGAGCGGCTGGACCCCATGCGCTTCGAGCCGTTGCGCTTCGTGCGCGGGCGGCTCAAAAGCCTGCTGCATCGCTTCGGCTGACCGGCCAAGCCGGCGGACCAAATGGGAAGGGAGCGGGCGGTCCGGCTGACCGGCCCGACTGGCCGGCTTGGCTGACCGGCCCGACTGACCGGATGGTCTGGCCTGAAGGTCCGGCCTGAAGGTTTGCCCAGCCGAACTGGGCGGGCGCGAAAACCCCGGCCTTGCATATGGTGCCCTCCTTGGCTATCAGGACAGACACGCCTGATCGGCAGGCCGGGATGCTTACGGAGTCCTCGTTTTTTGTACAGGAGCAGGGATGGCCAGCGCCGACGTCCGCCGCAGATTCATCGTCACCGGCCAGGTGCAGGGGGTGGGGTTCCGCCCCTTCGTGTTTCGCTTGGCCGAGGACCTCGACCTGGCCGGACACGTGCGCAACACGCCCGAGGGCGTGGTCATAGAGGTGCAGGGCCAGCCCAGGCAGCTGGAGCAGTTCGCCAAACGCCTGGAGGCCGAGCAGCCTCCCCTGGCGCGCATCCTGCGCGTTTCCGCCCACGGGGTGGAGCCCGAGGCCGGGGCCAGGGGCTTCGCCATCAGCCGCAGCACCGGCGGGGCCGGGCACGACGTGCTCATCAGCCCGGACGTGGCCGTCTGCCCGGAGTGCCGCGCAGAGACCCTGGACAAGACCAACCGCCGCTTCCTGTACCCCTTCACCAACTGCACCAACTGCGGCCCGCGCTACACCATCACCCGCAGCGTGCCCTACGACCGGCCCAACACCTCCATGGGCTGCTTCCCCATGTGCCCGGACTGCCAGCGCGAGTACGAGAACCCGCGCGACAGGCGCTTCCACGCCCAGCCCAACGCCTGCCCCGTGTGCGGGCCCCAGGTGTGGCTGTCCGACCGCTCCGGCACGGTGGTGGCCCGGCGCGACGAAGCCATGCGCACCCTGGCGGCCATCCTCATGCAGGGGGGCATCGCCGCGGTGAAGGGCCTGGGCGGCTTCCACCTGGTGTGCGACGCCACCAGCCAGGCCGCCGTGCGCGAGCTGCGCCGCCGCAAGAAACGCCCGCACAAGCCCCTGGCCGTCATGACGCCCGATGTGGACGCCGCGCGCCTGCTGGCCGAGGTCACCCCGGCGGAGGAGGCCTGGCTGGAGGGCTCGGTCCGGCCCATCGTGCTCTGCCGCAAGCGGCAGGAATCCCCCCTGGCCCAGGCCGTTGCCCCGGACGTGGACCACGTGGGCCTGATGCTGCCCTACACGCCCCTGCACCTGGTGCTTTTTCAGCGCTACGCCAGGCTGCTCAGGCAGGAGAGGCCCGGCGCGATTCCCGCGCTGGTCATGACCTCCGGCAACGTGAGCGACGAGCCCATCTGCCTGGGCAACCGCGAGGCCCTCTCCCGCCTGAAGGAAGTCGCGGACATCTTCATGTGCCACAACCGCGACATCCTCATCCGCACCGACGACTCCGTGCTGCGCGTGCTGCCGGAGACGGGCGAGACCCAGTACCTGCGCCGGGCGCGCGGCTTCGTGCCGCAGCCGGTGTTCCTGGCGCTGAAGGGGCCCTGCGTCATGGGCGTCGGGCCGGAGCTCAAGTGCACCCTCACCCTCACCAAGGGCGACCAGGCCTTTGTGAGCCAGCACCTGGGCGACATGCAGAACATCGAGACCCTGGGCTTCCACCACGAGATCGCCGAGCATTTCCAGGACATTCTGCAGGCCGAGCCCGAACTGGTGGTGCGCGACCTGCACCCCAACTACCTGACCACCAGCGTGGCCCAGGAGATGGTCCGCAAGACCGGGGTGGCCACCGCCGCCCTGCAGCACCACTTCGCCCACGCCCACGCCGTGCTGGCCGAGAACAGGCACATGGGCCCGGCCCTGTGCCTGGCGCTGGACGGCACGGGCTTCGGCACCGGGCAGCCCAACCTGGGCCATTCCACCAGCTGGTCCATCTGGGGCGGGGAGTGCCTGCTGGTGGACACGGACACCCTGCACCACGAGCGCCTGGCCCACTTCGCGGAGTTCAGCCTGCCCGGAGGCGAGGCCGCCGTGCACGAGCCCTGGCGCCTGGCCCAGGCCATGCTGTGGGAGCTGGACATAGAACACAGCGCGCAGAATGGCGCCCCGGCCTGGCCCTGGCTGCCGGAGTTCGAGCAGGCCAGCGCGTTCCTGCCGCAGATTTTGCGCAAGAGCCTCAACTGTCCGCTCACGTCCAGCTGCGGCCGGCTCTTCGACGCCGCCTCGTCCATGCTGGGCCTGTGCCAGCGCGTGACCTACGAGGGCCAGGCGGCCATCGTGCTGGAGCGCGCCCAGGATCTGTCCATCCCCCTGGCCGAGGCCGCCGTGTACCCCTGCCCGCTGGTGAAGGGCACCGACCCCGACCGGCTGGAGACGCACCTGGTCCCGCGCGAGCTGGATACCTACACCCTGTTCCGCGCCCTGCTGAAGGACATGTCCGCGGGCACCCCCGTGCCGGTCATGGCCCGGCGCTTCCACGCCAGCCTCATCAAGGGCCTGGCCGACATGGCCCAGGCCTTCGGCAAGAAGCACGGCATCGCCCACGTGGCCCTCTCCGGCGGGGTGATGCAGAACATGACCTTCGCCCAGGGGCTGCCCAAGGCCCTGGCCGAGAGAGGACTCATCCCCTTGACGCACAAGCAACTGCCGCCCAACGACGGCTGCATCTCCCTGGGCCAGGCCGCCTACGGCCAGCGCCTGCTCACCCTGCGCGGGTCGTGCCCCATATGAGCGCGCCGCACCCTGAGAAGCCGGCCCACGGCCTGCGCACCCTGGTGCTGCGCAAGAACGAGGACCGCCGCGTGGCCGCCGGGCATTCGTGGATCTTCAGCAACGAGATCGATGTGGCCAGGTCGCCGCTCACGGGCTTTTCGCCGGGCGAGTGCGCCCGCGTGGAGTCGGCCTCCGGGCGGCCCCTGGGCTCGGCCTACGTGAACCCCATGGCGCTCATCGCCGCGCGCGTGTACTGCCACGACGCCACCCGGCCCCTGGACGGCGAGCTGCTGCGGGCCCGCCTGCGCGCCGCGCTCGGCCTGCGCGAGGCGCTTTTTTCCGCCCCGTACTACCGCCTGTGCTTCGGCGAGGCCGACCGCCTGCCCGGCCTGGTGGTGGACCGCTTCGGCGGGCTGCTCGCGGTGCAGATGGGCACGGCGGGCATGGAACGCCTGCGCGGGGAGATCATCGACGCGCTGACCGAACTGGTCGCGCCCGAGGGCATCCTGCTCAAGAACGACCTGCCCGGCCGCGAGCTGGAAGGCCTCACGCGCGGCGTGGAAGTGGCCGCCGGCAGCGTGCCCGACGAGGCCGTCATCGAGGAGAACGGCTGCCGCTTCGTGTTCCCCCTGGCCGGGGGGCAGAAGACCGGCTGGTTCTACGACATGCGCGAGACCCGGGCCATGGCGGCGTCGCTCTGCGCCGGACGCAAGGTGCTGGATGTGTTTTCCTACGCCGGAGGCCTGGGCGTGGCCTGCGCCAAGGCCGGGGCCGAAGGGGCCCTGTGCCTGGACGCCTCGGGCGTGGCCCTTGCCTACGCAGCCAGAAGCGCGGAGCTTTCCGGCGTGGCGGAGCGCGTGGAGACCCTGGAGGCCGACGCCCTGGCCGGGCTGAAGGACCTGCGCGCCCAGGGCCGGCGCTTCGGCCTGGTGAGCGTGGACCCCCCGGCCTTCGTCAAGCGCCGCAAGGACATGGAAAAGGGCCTGGCCGCCTACCGCACGGCCAACCGCCTGGCTCTGGAGCTGGTGGAGGACGGCGGTTTCCTTTTGGCCTGCTCCTGCTCCCAGCATGTGGGGCGCGATGATCTGCGCAAGGTGCTGGCCGGGGCCGCCAAGGACGCCGGGGTGCGGCTGAGCATCGTGCGCCAGTGCCACCAGGCCGCGGATCATCCCATCCACCCGGCCATGCCGGAGACCGAATACCTCAAGGGCTTCCTGTGCCGCGTGGAGCGGCCGGGCAGGGGCCTGTAGCCGAGAGGACGCCTTCCGTATGACCGACGAGAAAAAGGCCGCCGTGCAGACCTTCGACCTGCGCCACGTGACCTGCGGGCTGGTGCCCGCCATCCTGGACGCCCTGGCCGGCCTGGAGGGCGACGAGGCCGACGTGCTGGTGCGCGCAGGCATCGAGACCGAGATCATCAACGGCTTCGGCACCGGGGGGGACTGGAACTTCCGCTTCCTGCCCAGCTTCGGCCACGGCCTCGCCCGCTTCTCCCGCCGCCCGCCCGATCCGGCAAAGCGTGTGCGCCTGGATTTACTCGACTACTAGGCCTGCTCAATTACTTGGCCTGATGGCTGCCCGGGATGCCCGTCCGCACTGAATTGTCAGGAGGGCCGGCCGTCCACCCTCGGCGCGCCCGGCGCTTCGGAACACGGCAGGGCGCCCGGAAACCGCCGGCCTGCGCGGGAGAGCCGCCCGACGCCGTCCCCCCCTCGCAAAAAAAACGCCGCCAGGACCAGCTCCCGGCGGCGTTCGTCTTTTTTCTGCGCCGGCGGCTAGAAGTCCGGCAGCTGGCCCATCATGAGCATGTGCATGCGCCGCACCATGGGCGCGGGAATGGGCGACTGCCAGTAGCCCAGGGAATCGGCGACGGCGGACGCGCCAATGAGGATGACCAGGCTGCCCGCGGCGATGGCCCACCAGGGCGTGCGCTTGCCCAGCACGCTCACGCCCAGGCAGCCCTTCACCGGGCAGGCGCTCACGCATTCCACGCAGCCCTGGCACTCCGGCGAGGACATGCGCAGTGAGGAATCCACGGGCAGGGCCATGGGGCAGGCCTTGGCGCAGCGCCCGCAGGACACGCAGGCGTCGGCATCGCGCGTCACGGCCGCGGGCGAGAGCCAGGAGAACAGCCCCAGGAGCGCCCCATAGGGGCACAGCGCCCGGCACCAGAAGGCCGGGATGACCACCGAGGCGAGGGCCAGCACGCCCAGCACACCCAGGGTGAGGGCGGAGGGGTGCTGGAAGAAGAGCAGCATGCGCGTGTCGGCCACGAAGTTGAAGGGCGCGCGCAGGAAGGCCTCGATGTCCTCGCCGCTCATGCTCAGGGCCACGTAGAGGAACCCGGCCATGAGCAGGTACTTGGGCGCGGCCAGAATCCTTCGCCCTATCCGCCCCGGCTGCCAGATGACGCCCAGCTTCCTGCCCAGGCGCTCCAGGAGGTTGGAGATGAACCCCGCCGGGCAGAGCTGCCCGCAGAAGGCCTTGCGGAGCAGCAGACTCATGGCGATGATGGCCAGGAAGATGGTCAGCCCGGCCGGGTGGACGGGATCGTAGGACCCGGTGAAGAGCAGGCGCTTGGCCGCCATGAGCGCGCTGATGGGCAGGAAGCCCTCCACGGCCGGGGGTTTGGGGGTCCAGAGGTCGGTGTGGCCCAGGGCCCAGCGCACATGGGCCACGAAACGCACGCAGGTCCAGGCCAGGAACAAAGCGAATCCAGCCTGCGTTGCCAGACGCAGGCGCGAGGGGGTGAACATGTTGCGCATGGGGGTGACTGCCCGGACTTACGCCCAGCCGCGGACCTCCGCCGCGAAGAGCTCCAGGTTGTTGGGCTCGCCGGGTTTGTGGTCGTCCGGGTAGAGCAGGGCGGACATGAAGAACACGCTGCCCACCTTGAGGGACATGGCGGCGTTGTGGGAGAAGCCGCCCAGGCGCTCGGCCGCGGCGTCGGAAAGGCCGCGCCCCAGGGCGGCCACCAGCGGAGCGGCGTCATCCGCGATTTTCGACAGCAGCTCGGCCTTCTTGCGCATGAGGGCCTCATACCCGGCCTGGTCGCCCCTGCCCTGGATGACCGCCTGGGCCTCGGCCTCGATGGCCTTCACCAGGCGCGTTTTTTCGTCAAGGAAATCAGCCAGATTTTCAGCCGCACCGGTACTCATGGGATATCCTCCTTGCGGGACATGACCCCACCCCATGCCCGCGTTCATAGCCCTGCGGAGCCCGGCTGGCAAGAGCCGCGTCCGGGGCGGGCCCCGGCGATGGCCGCTGGCGCGGGGCTTGCGGCCCATCTGGACAGACGCCGGCTTTCCCGGTACCCCTTGGCCCCGCATGCTGACGAAATCCCGAAGGAGGCTCCCGTGCCCATACTTTCCGCAAGCCTAGGCCTGACGCGCTATCACGTGGTCGGGGACGTCGAGGACTCCCTCTGGCGCGAGCTTCCCCAGCGCCTCAAGGACAACGCCTTCAAGGACATCGACGCCACCACGGACGAGCGCTCCTTCGGCTGGTGCAACCTGGACAACATGCTGGACATGGACTGGGCCGAGTCCCCGCCGGAAAAGGGCCACTACGTCTGCTTCAGCCTCCGGCTGGACACCCGGCGCATCCCCCCGGCCGTGTTCAAGAAGCACTGCCTCATCGCCCTCTCGCAGGAGCTGGCCCAGGCCAAGGCCGAGGGCAAGGCCTTCATCTCCAAGGACCGCCGCCGCGAGATCAAGGACCAGGTGATGCTGCGCCTGCGCGCCCGCAGCCTGCCCATCCCGGCCGTGTTCGACGTGGTGTGGAACACCCAGAGCGGCCGCATCCTGCTGCTGACCACCAATTCCAAGGTCAAGGCCATGTTCGAGGAACTCTTCGAGACCTCCTTCGGCCTGGAGCTTGAGGCGCTCACCCCCTTCGCCCTGGCGGCCGACATGCTGGGCGAGGGAGTGGTGTCCCGCCTGGAGAACCTCGAACCCACGTCCTTCGTGTAGGAGCCCGAGCATGGACCGCACCCTCACCGAACGCGAAAGCACCATCCTCGGCCAGGACTTCCTCACCTGGCTGTGGCACGCCACCGAGGCCCGCGGCGGCCTGTTCACCGACAAGGACGGCCGGGCCTTCAACCTGCGCATGGAAGAACGCCTGAGCGTCCAGGGCGGCGACGGCGAAGGCCTGGAATCGGCCTCCGTGAAGAGCCCCAGCGGCGAGCTCACCGAGGCGCGCACCGGCCTGCGCACGGGCAAGAAGGTCAACCGCGCCCAGTTGCGCTTCGACCGCGACCCCGAGGCCTGGCAGATGACCATCAAGGATTCGGACTTCTCCCTCTCGGGCCTCAAGACGCCAAAGATCGAGACCAAGGACCGCGAGGACGACGACCCGGACGCCCGCGTGCTGGAGAAGCTCTTCCTGGTGGAGCAGTGCCTGGAGCTTCTGGACGGCGTGTACCGCGAGTTTCTGAGCCTGCGCCTCTCGCCCCGCTGGGCCGAAGAGGTCAAGACCATCGGCGTGTGGATCGCCAAGGGCTAGGCATGAAGCCTGCGGAAGTTCAGGAGTCCCGCATCGTCTTGGCGGCCTATGGCGACAGCTTGGTGGCAGGCTGGGGCCTTGCCACGGCCGACGCCCTGCCGGCGCGGCTTGAGGCGGAGTTCGCCGCGCCCGGCCCCTGCCACGTGCCGGACGTGCGCGTGCTGGACTTCGGCGTCTCCGGCGACACGGCCCTCGACGGGCTGGAGCGCCTGGACGAGGTGCTGGCCGCCAGGCCGCGCGCGGTGCTGCTGGAGTTCGGCGCCAACGACTGCTATCAGGGCATCCCGGTCAAGGAGACCCGCGCCGCGCTGGAGCGCATGACCGCCGCCCTGCTGGGCGCGGGGGCCAAGGTGTTCCTGGCTGGCTGGCGCACCCGGGCGGACCTCTTCTCGCCCCAGTTCGACGACCCGGACCTGGCGGGCCTTGTGCCCCTGGCCCCGCCGGAGTTCAACAACGGCTACGTCAAGCGCTTCAACGCCATGCACGCGGAACTGGCCGCGAAGTTCGGCCTGCCGCTCATGCCGCATATCCTGGACCCCCTGGACGGCCAGCCCGGCTGCTTCCAGGCCGACGGCGTGCATCCCAACGCCAAGGGCGCGGGCATCCTGGCCCGGCACCTGGCCCCCTTGTTGCTGCCATTGCTCAAAGAGCAATCGGCCTAAGCCTGACGGCCCAGGTCTGGCGGCCAAGGTTTTGCCGGGGCTGAGGCTGCGTCCCGTCTCGATTCTCTGTGATGTCTTGGCCTTGTGCGCTGGCCTGCCGTTCAGCTTTGGTGGGCTGCCGCTTTCCTGCAAAGGGGCGCGCAGCGGGTGCGTCGCGCTTGGTGCATCGCTTCTGGTCGATCGCGTCTGGTCAATCGCTTCTGGTCCACCACGTCTGGTGCGTGATGAAAGGGCGTCGTTTCCAGTGCGCCGCGCATCAGGCACAGCGCGTCTCGCGCGGTGCTCCCGAGAATGTTGTGGCGAAAGCCGCGCGGCCCCGTGTCGTCCATTCTGCGTGCCGGGGAGGGGAAACCTTAGAGCCCTGACGCCTCCAGCACGGCCTTGAGCCGGTGTGCGTAGGTGTGGCGGGCGGCCAGTTCGTCGCGCCATGCCGCCTTGAGGCCTGCGCCGCCGTCGGGCGAGGCCAGGAGCGCGCGCAGGCGCGGGGCGATGTCCTCCGGCGCGCGGAAGGTGATGTCCCTGGTCAGCTCCGGCGGGAAGATGTCCAGGCCGGGCGTGGCGTCCGTGAGGAGCAGCCCGCCGCTGGCCCAGACGTCGAAGTGCCGCTGGGTGAGGCCGCGCGGCAAAAGCGGGCTGGTGCAGTTCAGGCAGGCCGCAGCGCTGGCGCAGATGTCCGGCAGTGTCGTGTAGTAGTCCACGGGCGGGCGCAGATCCGTCCCTTGGGGCAAGAGTTCCCGCCAGCCGTCGTCGCCGAAGACCGTGAGCGCCCCGCCAAGATTGGCCTGGGCCGCGTTCAGGCAGGCGGCGCGCCAGCTTTTGCCCGTCTCCTCGGCGCAGAAGCCCGCCCGGCGCACCTCCGCGCCCGGCCACAGCCTGTCGATGCCCAGCCGCGCGAGCCACCAGCCGAAGTCCGCCCTGTGGCCAGCGGCCATCATGCGCTCGGCTTCCGTCCACGCGGCGGCGGGAGTGGCGCACCCGGCGAAAAAGTCCGCCTTGCCGGGGAAGGCGCTGCGGCCCACGAACACGAGGCGCTGCGCAAGATCGGCGAAAGCCTTGGCCGGCTGGCGGGGCGGGGCTGCAAGCTGGCTGGCCCGTGCCGCCAGGGGCAGGTGGCGGACGCTGTACGCCCCCAGTTCGCGCGGGGGGCCCAGGAACCAGTCGTCGGTGACGAAGAGGGGCAGGCGCGTCCAGAAACGGGCGCGCAGGCCGGAGAGCAGGTGCAGGGGATTGTCCACGCACCACACGGCGACCCTGCTGCCCACAGCTTCCAGCAGATGCGCGGCCTGGCCCAGGGGATCGATGCCGCTGAAATTCACGCTGAAGAAGAGGGCCGGGCGCTCGCCGCCGGCAAGCAGCCTGTGCAGATCCTCCTCGCCGGGCACCATGCGCACGCGGAAGCCCAGGGACTCGAAGGCTTCCTTGAGCTCCACCCGCAGCAGGTCGGTTTCGCCGCCAGGCAGCCAGACGAGGTTTCTGTCCACGGCCGGGGAGGAGGGCAAGCGGGCCGTCTGCAGCCGGGCCAGCAGCGGGCCCCAGAAGTCCGGGAACAGGCGCGGGCCTGGGCGGTAGAGGATGAGGGCGGAGGCGCGGGCCATGTCGGCGGTGTCGTCCGGTCCGGCCTGGGCGAAATGGGCAGGGATGCGCGCGCGCCAGCCGTCGCCCAGTTGCGCCGCAAGCTCCGGGCATTCCACAAAGCGCACGCTGCCCGCGCCTGCGGCGAGGCTGGGCGCAAGCCCGGCCAGAAGCTGCGGCAGGCGCTCCGGCTCCGGGCCAAGGCCCAGCAGGGTGACATCCGGCCCGCCCTTGGCAAGGACGAGGAAGTCCGCGGCCGAGCAGGGCAGGGTCTTGGGCAGGCCGAGGCCGTCCAGCACGCGCGGGCGGCTGGGCCTTGGGGCGACGGGGGCGGCGGGCGATTCGGGCATGGCTCCTCATAGCTGGCGGGACGCGTTCCGGCAAGACGGGGGCTTGTTGCGCACGCGGCGCGGTGCGCCAGCCTGTGGCGAGGTTCCTGCGCGGGCTGATCGCGCAGCGGGCGGACCACGCCGCGCAGTCCGCCCCCATCGTTACGGCCGATGTCCATGTCCGGACGTTTCGCCCCTGTGCCGCGCCACGGGGTTGCTTCTTCCGTTTCAGCCAGCGCCATGGGCGGCATGCCGTTGAAGCGACAGGCGCATCGCGTCCCTTTGCTGCGTGGCGCAAGGGCAAACGCCCGTTTCGCCGAATCGGCGGGTCGCGCCGCTGCCGGGTCGCGGCCGTTGCGGCCGGGGGCACGCCGTCCTTGGCAACCCGGCGGCTTTGCGCTAGTGAGGCGGCATTCACCACAGATGAGCGAGCCCCATGAAACAATACCAGGACCATTATTTCAAGCGCGCCAAGGCGGAAAACTATCCGGCCCGCAGCGTGTACAAGCTGCAGGAGCTGGACGCCAAGTTCGGCCTGCTTTTTCCCGGCATGAAGGCGCTGGACCTGGGGGCCGCGCCGGGCTCCTGGACGCTCTACGCCGCCAAGAAAGCCGGGCCCAAGGGCTTCGTGCTCGCGCTGGACATCCAGACCACGGAGCAGGAGTTCCCGGAGAACGTGACCTTCCTGGTGCACGACGCCTTCGAGGACAGCCCGGAGCTTCTGGCCCTCATGGAGCCGCACCTGCCGTTTGACTTCGTCATGAGCGACATGGCCCCGCGCACCACCGGCCACAAGTTCACGGACCAGGCGCGCAGCCTGGAGCTGTGCGAGCGCGCCCGCGACGTGGCCCTGCGCAGGCTCAAGGCGGGCGGCAACTTCGTGGCCAAGATCTTCGAAGGGCCGGACGCCAAGGGCTTCCAGGAGTCGCTGCGGCCCTATTTCGACAAGGTGCGGGGATTCAAGCCGAAAAGCTCCAGGGCGGAAAGCAAGGAGACCTTCATACTTGGGCTTGGCTTTCGGGGCGAGGTTCTGTAAGATTTCCTGTTTCGGGGCCGTTGGCCCCACATCACATATTTTTTGGAGGATTCATGTCCGGACATAGCAAATGGGCCACGATCAAGCGCGCCAAGGCCAAGACCGACGCCAAGAAGGGCAAGGTCTTCACCAAGATCACCAAGGATATCATCCTTGCGGCCAAGGGCGGCGGCGATCCCGTCATGAACGCCCGCCTGCGCGCAGTCATCGCCAAGGCCAAGTCCGCCAACATGCCCAACGACAAGATCGACCAGGCCATCAAGAAGGGCACCGGCGAGCTGGCCGGCGGCGATCTCTTCGAGATGTTCTACGAGGGCTACGCTCCCGGCGGCGTGGCCATGCTGGTGGAGGTCGCCACGGACAACAAGAACCGCACCATCGCCGAGGTCCGCCACATCATCAGCAAGGGCGGCGGCAACATGGGCGAGCCCGGAAGCGTGGCCTGGATGTTCGACAAGCGCGGGGTGCTCTCCTTCGACGCCGCGAAGTACACCGAGGACCAGATCATGGAAGTGGCGCTGGAGGCCGGCGCCGACGACGTCATCGCCGAGGAGGGCTCCATCGAGGTGCGCGTGGCCCCGGAGAGCTACTCCGCCGTGGAGAAAGCCTTCGAGGACGCCGCCATCGCGCCGGAGAACTCCGAGCTGGCCATGGTGCCCAAGAACCTCACCCCGGTGGACGCGGCAACCGCCCGCAAGGTCATGACCCTCATGGAGAACCTTGAGGAGAACGAGGACGTGCAGAACGTGTACGTCACGGCCGACTTCACCGACGAAATCATGGAAGAGCTGGGGTAGCATGGGCGGGCCCGTGGCCGTGCTGGGGCTGGACCCCGGAAGCCAGGTCACCGGCTATGGCGTGGTGCGCGAGGCCTCCGGCCGGGCCGAGCTCGTGGCCGTGGGCACCATCCGCACGCCAAGCGGCGGCGACATGGCCGAGCGCCTGGGCGTCATCTACACCCGCGTGGCCGAGGTCATCCGCGCCCACGGCCCCACCGAGGCCGCCATCGAGAGCGTCTTCGTGTCCAAGAACACCGCCTCGGCCCTCAAGCTGGGCCAGGCGCGGGGCGCGGCCATGGCCGCCTGCGCCGTGGCCGGCCTCTGCGTTGCCGGGTACCCGCCCACGCAGGTGAAGAAGAGCCTGGTGGGCGTGGGCCGGGCGGAAAAGGAACAGGTGGCCTTCATGGTCGCCCAGATCCTTGGCGTGAAGAAGCCCGACTGGGCCCTGGACGCCAGCGACGCCCTGGCCGTCGCCATCTGCCACCTCAACGAGCGCCGGCTTCGCCGGTTATCCGGGCGCGGCGGCGCCGGCTGAGGAGGAGACGAGGCATGATCGCCTACCTGGAAGGACGCCTGCTGGATCTCTCCGGCAAGGGCTGCGTGCTGCTCACCCCCGGCGGGGTGGGCTACGAGCTGGCCCTGCCCTCCACCGCCCTGGCCCTGCTCCCGCAGAAGGGCGGGGAGGTGCGCCTCTTCACGCACATGATCGTGCGCGAGGACGCCCTCGACCTTTACGGCTTCGCCACGGCGGACGACCGCGACCTCTTCCGCCTGCTCATCGGCATCGAGAAGCTGGGGCCCAAGAAGGCCCTGTCCATCCTCTCCCACTTCCGGCCGGAGCACCTGCGCGAGCTGGTGCTGCGCGAGGACGCCGACATGCTGGCCACGGTGCCCGGCATCGGCCCCAAGTCCGCGCGGGAGATCATGTGGAAGCTCAAGGACAAGGTCACGGGCATCAAGACCGGGCCCACCCTTGCCGCCACGCCGCAGAGCGCGCCCCAGGGCGAGTACTTCGACGCCATCGCGGGCATGAAGGCGCTCGGCTACACCGAGGACGAGGCCCGGCCCATGGTCAAGGAGATCTTCGAGGCCGAGCCGGACATCGACGCCAGCTCGGCCATTCGCGTGGCCCTCAAAAAGATCGCCGCCGCGCGGTCGTAGCCGGAGGCCCCATGAGCGACGACGCCCCCAAGCGCACCGCGGACGACACCATCCGCCCCCAGCGCCTGGACGACTTCATCGGCCAGGACGACGTGCGCGCGAACCTGGGCGTGTTCATCCAGGCCGCCCGGGAGCGCGGCAAGGCCCTGGACCACACGCTTTTCTCCGGCAACCCCGGCCTGGGCAAAACCACCCTCGCGCAGATCATGGCCAGCGAACTGGGCGTGAACATGGTCTCCACCTCCGGCCCAGTGCTCGAGCGCGTGGGCGACCTGGCGGCCATCCTGACCAACCTTTCCCGCCACGACATCCTGTTCATCGACGAGATCCACCGCATGCCCGCCACGGTGGAGGAGATCCTCTATCCGGCCATGGAGGACTACAAGATCGACCTCATCATCGGCCAGGGGCCGGGCGCGCGCACGGTCAAGATCGACCTTGAGCCCTTCACCCTTGTGGGCGCGACCACCCGCGTGGGCCTCTTGACCTCGCCCCTGCGCGACCGCTTCGGCTGCGTGTTCCGCCTGGAGTTCTACTCGCCGGAGGAACTCTCGCGCATCGTGCTGCGCGCGGCGGGCATCCTGGGGGTGAAGGTGACGGAAGAGGGGGCCTGGGCCATCGGGCGGCGTTCACGGGGCACGCCGCGCATCGCCGGGCGCCTTTTGCGGCGCATCCGCGACTACGCCGTGGTTTCCGGCCAGGGCGTGGTGGACAAGAAGCTGGCCGAGGAGTCCCTGGACAAGCTCGACGTGGATCCGCACGGCCTGGACCAGATGGACAGAAAGATCCTTTCGCTCATCGTGAACCAGTTCAGCGGCGGACCCGTGGGCGTCAAGACCATCGCCGTGGCCTGTTCCGAGGAGGCACGAACGATTGAGGATATTTACGAGCCCTTCCTCATTCAGTGCGGGTTCATCAAGCGCACGCCGCGCGGCCGTGTGGCCACGGCCAAGGCCTACCAGCACCTCAAAATGCGGCTTGACGGGGGCGACGGTTCCCTGTAAGGGGTGCGGAGTTGGTGTGGCAGCCGGGTCGCTTTCCCGCTGCTCGCCATCTTGTCTGGTTCACTGCTTGTCTTTTTAGGATAACGTCCCGAACCGGATGACGCCGACTTACCGGCGCAAGACCTCCCATGAACCGGATGCGGCCTCGGGCCGTCCGCTCCACGGGAACACGGAGGAACCGTCATGTTCGGACAGCTTTTCCAGCCCATGCACCTGCTTCTGGTGGTGGTCATCGCCCTGTTCATCTTCGGCCCCAGCAAGCTTCCGCAGCTCGGCGCCAGCATCGGCAAGAGCATTCGCGAACTGCGCCGGGGTCTCGACGGAACCCCCGAGCCTACCCAGCCGACCCAGTCTCAGAGTACGGATACACGAAAATAGCGCGCCGCCGCGCCGTGGCCGGTCTTTTTTCTGACCGGCCCTGAAGCCCGGCGGCACCCAGGCCACCGGAGTCCGCTTTGTTGCGGGCTGCCGGCTTTTCGTGTTTTCCGTTCATCGCCGCGCGCCAGCGCGCTCTGGGAGGCCGCCATGAGCCAGCACGCCAAAGACCTTTTCTTGAGCGCGGTCCTGGACCGCAGCGTCATCAGCCGTTCCGGCCGCGAGGTGGGACGGCTTTTCGACGTCGCCATGAGCCCGGGCGATCCCCTGCCCGTGGTGCACCACGTGCTGGTGAAGCAGGGGGGGCGCGTGCTTCGCGTGGCCTACAGCGACATCGCCATGTTCAACGACGTCATCGTCTCCCTGCACGGCGAGCCCGAGAACCTGCCCGACCTGCCCGAAGCCCCGAACGAGGTGCTCATGCGCCGCGACATCCTGGACAGGCAGATCGTGGACGTGGACGGCGCGCGCGTGGTGCGGGTGAACGACCTGAAGCTGGCCACCGCCGCGGGCGGGCTGTGCCTCTCCGCGGTGGATGTCGGCTTCCGGGGCATCCTGCGCCGCCTGGGCTACCTCAAGGCCTGGGATTTTCTGGGGGGCGTTCTGCACCGCCAGCTCGCCCCCAAGGAGATCGACTGGCTGCTGGTGCAGCCCCTTGATTCCAACCTCACCCAGCTGACCCTCACCGTGACGCGGGACAAGCTCTCGGACATGCACCCCGCGGACCTGGCCAACATTCTGGCCCAGCTGCCCCATGGCAGCGTGTCCTCGGTGCTCAACTCCATCGACGTGGAGGCCGCCGGCGAGGCCATGGGCGAGATGGAGCCCGAGGACTCCAGCCGCCTGCTTTCCCAGATGGAGAGCGCCCACGCGGCCGACGTGCTGGAGGAGATGCCGCCCGACGAGGCCGCCGACGTGCTGGCCGAGCTGCCCGACGAGAAGGCCCAGGAACTGCTGGCCCAGATGGATCCCGAGGACGCCGAGAAGGTGCAGGAGCTGCTGGAGCACGAGGACGACTCGGCCGGCGGCCTCATGAACAACGAGTTCCTTTTCGTGACGCCGGAGGCCACGGCCGAGGACGCCTTGACCCAGGTGCGCCTGCTGGGCGCGGAGATGGACTCCATCTACTACATGTACGTGCTGGACCGTGACGAGCAGCTCCTCGGCGTGGTGAGCCTGAAGCGCATCCTGCTCTCCAGGGGCGACGAGGCCATCGCGGGCATCATGACCCGCAACCCCAAGACCGTGCACGTGGACGACCCCCTGGAGGACGTGCTGGAGTTGGTGGTGCAGTACAAGTTCGCCGCCGTGCCCGTGCTGGAGGACGACGGCAAGATGGCCGGCATCGTCACCGCCGACGACATCATGGAACATTTCATGCCCTTTGCCCTGCGCTGGAAGCAGTACAAGGCCACCCGCAACTTCTAGCTTCCAGGCGGATTCCCATGACCTTTCCGAAAATCGCCGCACCCCTGCGCAAGCTGAACCGCCGGAACCTGCTCATGTTCCTGGCCCTGCTCGGCCCCGGCATCATCACCGCCAACGTGGACAACGACGCCGGCGGCATCACCACCTATTCCCTGGCCGGCGCGCAGTTCGGGCTCTCGCTCTTGTGGATGATGCTGCCCACGACCATAGCCCTTGTGGTGGTGCAGGAGATGTGCGCCCGCATGGGCGCGGTGACGGGCAAGGGCCTGTCCGACCTCATCCGCGAGAAGTTCGGCGTCAAGATCACCTTCTACGTCATGATCGCCCTTCTGCTGACCAACCTGGGCAACACGGTCTCCGAGTTCGCGGGCATCGCCGCCAGCATGGAACTCTTCGGGATCAGCAAGTACATCTCCGTGCCGCTGGCCGCCGTGGCCGTGTGGCTGCTCATCGTCAAGGGCTCCTACCGCATCGTGGAAAAGGTCTTCCTGGTGGCCTGCCTGGTGTACGTGGCCTATCCGGTGGCGGCCTTCGTCTCCGGCCCGGACTGGGCCGAGGTGCTGCGCGCCACCTTCGCGCCGCGCCCCAGCGACGTCATCGTCACGCCGGAGTCCGTCACCATGATGATCGGCGTCATCGGCACCACCATCGCCCCCTGGATGCAGTTCTACCAGCAGGCCTCCGTGGTGGAGAAGGGCATCACCAAGGAGAACTACGCCTTCTCCCGGCTGGATGTCTTCGTGGGCTGCGTCATGGCCATCGTGGTGGCCTTCTTCATCGTGGTGGCCTGCGCCGCCACCATCTTCAAGGCCGGAATCAAGATCGACACCGCGGCCGACGCGGCCATGGCGCTCACCCCGCTGGTGGGCGAGTACGCCACCGGGCTCTTCGCCGTGGGGCTGTTCAACGCCACGCTCTTCGCGGCCTGCGTGCTGCCCCTGTCCACGGCCTACTACATCTGCGAGGGCATGGGCTGGGAACTGGGCGTGGACAAGGACTTCCGCGAGGCTCCGCAGTTTTTCTGGCTCTTCACCCTCATCATCATCGGCTCCGCCGGGGCCATCCTCTGGCCGGAGGCCCCGCTCATCGCCATCATGTACATCTCCCAGGTGGTGAACGGCGCCATGCTGCCCTTCGTGCTCATCTTCATGCTCCGGCTCATCAACGACAAGCGCCTCATGGGCGACTTCGTCAACGGCCCGGTGTTCAACGCCGTGGCCTGGGGCACCGTGGTCATCGTCATGGGGCTCACGGTCATCATGACCGTGGACATCGTCCACCCCGGCTTCATCGCCCTGCTCATGGGCAGGTAGCCTTCCCGGCCAAAACGAAACCGCCCGGCCCCTGCGAAAGGGACCGGGCGGTTTCGCTTTGCGGATGCGACGCGCGGACTAGGCGGTGGCCGCCTCGCGGATGCGGGTCTTGATGAGGTCCACCGCGCGCCTGGCCACGTGGGTGATCTCCGGCTTGCTGATCTGGTCGTCCGCGCCCACGGCTTCGCCCTTGTGGCGCAGCTTGTCGGTGATGATGGAGGAGAAGAGGATCACCGGCAGGTTTCTGAGCACCGGGTCGTCCTTGATGCGCTTGGTCAGGTTGTGGCCGTCCATGTTGGGCATCTCGATGTCGGAGATGACCACCTGCACGTAGTCCGTCACCGGCCGGTTTTCCGTCTCGGCGATCTTCTTGATCTGCATGAGGCGGTCCCAGCATTCGCCGCCGTGGTTGGTTTTTTCCACCAGGAAGTTGGCCCGGTGCAGCAGGTCGCCGATCATCTCGCGGATGAGGGTGGAGTCGTCGGCGATGAGGGCGCGGTACTGCACGCCCGCCTCCCAGGTCACGTTCTCGTCGAAGCGCAGGCCCAGCTCCGGGTTCAGCTCGGCCACGATCTTCTCCAGGTCCAGCAGGAAGATGATGCGGCCTTCCAGGCGCACCACGCCGGTGATGGAGTTGGACGCCAGCGAGGACATGTATTTGTTGGGCGCCTCCACTTCCTCCCAGCTGATGCGGTGGATGCGGTTGACGCCGGAGACCAGGAACGAGGTGGTGACGTTGTTGAATTCGCAGACAATGACCTTGGGGGGCTCGTTTTCGCTGCGCTTCTTCTGCAGCCACAGGCTCAGGTCCACCAGGGGGATGATCTGGTCGCGCAGGTTGAAGGCGCCGAGCACCGAGGGGTGGGAGACCTGCGGCATTTCGGTGATGCGCGGCAGACGGATGATCTCCAGCACCTTGGCCACATTGACGCCGTAATAGCCGCGATAAGGCTCCCCGCCGGACGGATTGGGCTCCTCAAGGTAGAACTCGACGATTTCCAGTTCGTTGGTGCCGGCCTCAAGGAGGATGTTGGTCATGTTTACGCTCATTGCGGCTCCGTGCGTGGGCTTTTCGGTGTGCTACAGGGCTTGGAGATACGCTTCGATCTCGTCAATGATGCTTTTCGGCGTGGAGGCGCCAGCAGTTAAGCCCATCCGCTTATATTGTAGTACGGCAGCTGTACGCAGTTCGTCAACGGTTTCCACAAGAATGGTCGGTGTGCCCTGTTCCTCGATGACTTGCGACAGCCTGCGCGTGTTGCCGCTGGCCTTGCCGCCGGCGACGATGACACAGTCACACTTGCCTGCCAGACGGATGGCCTCGCCCTGGCGCAGGCGGGTTGCGTCGCACACGGTCTCAAGCACCGGCAGCTCGCCGCCCAGGCGCTCGCGCAACTCCTCCTGGATCTGGATGAAGGCCTGGCGGTCCTGGGTGGTCTGCGCCGCCAGGAAGTAGTTCCTGGCCGGGTCCAGCACATGCCGGGCCAATTCGTCGCGCGTTTCGAAGACAAAGGCGTCTGCCCCGGCGTAGCTCAAAAGTCCGCGCACCTCGGGGTGGTCGTCCTCGCCGAAGAGCAGCAGGCTTTTCCCCGCCTCGGCCTCGGCCCCGATGAGCAACTGGGCGCGCTTGACCTTGGGGCAGGTGGCGTCCACCACCTCCACCCCGCGCTGCACAAGGGCTTCCTCGTGCTGGCGGGGAATGCCGTGGGCGCGGATGATGACCCTGCTGCCGGAGGGCAGCTCGTCCGTGGTTCTGGCCAGCCCCACGCCGCGCCGGGCATAGCGCTCCAGCACTTGCGGGTTGTGGATGAGCGGGCCGAGCATGAAGGTGGGGCGCTTGTCGGTTTCCTCAAGCAGGGCGTCGAGCTTCTTGAGGGCCAGGCCCACGCCCATGCAGAAGCCCGCCAGGCGGGCGCGAACGACTTCCATGGAGACCTCGTGCACGGCATGTGCCGGCATGTGGTTGGAAAATATGGGAAACGAGCAGTACTTTGGCCCATGCCGGGGCGGGAGTCAACCGGGATGGGCGCGGCGGACGCTACAGCTGGGCCAGATCGGAGTGGTCCAGGGGCGCATCTTCGGCCTCCAGGTGGGCGATGCTCGCTGCCGTGGCCGCCAGTTCGTCCCAGTCCCGGCACTGCAGCAGGGCGTTGCGCAGGGCGCGGATGCCCGTGAAGCCCTTGGCGTAGCGCGGCAAAAACGAACGCAGGGCGCGGAAGGCGCGCGGCGTCCTGTCCAGCTCGCGGCAGAAGCGGATGTGCGTGAGCGCCGCCTCGGCCAGGGTGGCGGCGGTGCGCGGGGCGGGCTCGCGTCCGGCCCAGATGTCGCGCAGGCGCTGGAAGATCATGGGGTCGGTGAGGGCCCCGCGCGCGAACATGACGCCGGCGCAGCCGGTCTCCCGCAGGCACTGGGCCGCGTCCTCGGCTGTGAACAGGTCGCCGCTGGCCAGCACCGGGACGGTCACTGTGCGGGCCAGCTCGCCGATGGCCGCCCAGCGGGCTTTGCCCGTGAAGAGCTGCTTGGCCGTGCGGGGGTGCAGCGTCAGCCAGCCCGCGCCCAGGTCTTCAAGCCCGCGTCCGAGGTCGAGGAAATTCTCCTCGCCGGGCGTGAAGCCCAGGCGCATCTTCACGCCCACCTTGCCCGGGCCAGCGGCGCGCACCATGACCTCCACGATGCGCTTGAGCAGGTCCGGCCGGGACATCAGGGCCGAGCCCGAGCCGCTCTTGTTCACCTTGCGCACGGAGCAGCCCGCGTTCAGGTCGAAATGGGTGAAGCCGCGCTCAAGTAGGATGGGCATGGCCCGCTCGTAGATCTCCGGCTCCGCGCCGAAGAGCTGCACCACCAGCGGCGCGTCGGCCCCGGTGGTGGCCAGCAGGCGCTCGGTGCCGAAACCGCCGAAGACCAGCCCCTTGGCGCTCACCATCTCCGTTTCCGAGCAGGCCGCGCCATAGGCCCGGCACAAAGTGCGGAAGGGCAGGTCGGAATATCCGGCCAGGGGGGCCAGCCAGGGGGCGTCGGGCGCAAAGGGCAGCGTTGTGGCGTTTTGTGTCATGGCAGGGGGGAAATAGGTGGGAATGGGCGCTTCGTCAAAGGGTAGTTTGCAGGGAAGCGCACTTTTTTTACGCGACGGACGGAAAACATGTTGACAAGGACCGGGCAAACAAAATAGACAGAGCGGCCTCGGAAACGAGGGATTGCGGACGGCCCGGCGCCATCCGGGAGAACAAAGTCCTTGCAATCCGTGGGTGAAGCGCGTATGCGTCTTTGTTCACGCGCTGGCGTAGCTCAATGGCAGAGCAGCTGACTTGTAATCAGCAGGTTGCGGGTTCAAGTCCCATCGCCAGCTCCAGTGAATGGTGGGGTTCCCGAGTGGCCAAAGGGAACAGACTGTAAATCTGTCGGCGTCAGCCTTCGGTGGTTCAAATCCACCCCCCACCACCACTTTTACGCGGCAAGCAACGCTGTAGGAGGCAGGGCGTGTCCCTGGCCGCAGGGACTACGGATTCTGCACGCGGGAATAGCTCAATTGGCTAGAGCATCAGCCTTCCAAGCTGAGGGTTGCGAGTTCGAGTCTCGTTTCCCGCTCCAGTCCGCGCCAACGGAGCCTCCTAAGCGACGCTTAAGCCCATGTAGCTCAGTCGGTAGAGCACTTCCTTGGTAAGGAAGAGGTCAACGGTTCAATTCCGTTCATGGGCTCCACAACATCTTTTCTCGACAACCGCAGACCAGACACCAGGGGGTTGAACATGGGTAAGGCTAAATTCGAGCGCAAGAAGCCTCAC